>NZ_CP170445.1:1202122-1803183 GCF_042473625.1 Kineococcus sp. DHX-1
GTTGGCGAGCCCGGTGAGGCTGTCGGTGTCCGCCCGCTGGACGAGCGCGGCGTGCGCGGCGCACCGGTTGAGCGCGAGGGCGATGTGGTTGCTGAGCAGGGAGGCCGCGTCGAGGCCCTCGGCGGCCAGTCCGTCCCCGCCGGCCACGAGCCAGGTGTGCCCCACGGGGACGGGGGAAGCGATCCAGGTCCACCGCCCGGGTGTCGTGGTCAGCCCGGCCCCGGCGTCGAGGGCGGCGTCGGTCAGCAGGGGCGACGGCTCCGCATCCCCGACGGGTCCGCAGACCAGGGGAGCGGCCCAGTCGCCGGCCCGCAGGTCGGCGTCGGCGACCCCGTCGCGCACCCGGATGAGGGCCAGGCGCAGACCCGGGGTCGCCGCGGCGATCTCCTGCGCCGCGACCATCCCGGCGCGCACGACCTCGGTCCGGTCGACGATGCCGACGACGGCGTCGCCGAGCGTGCTGAGGGCGTTCTCCCGCAGCTGGTCGCGGACGATGCGGCTGCTGGCGGTGTGGACCCGGCGGGCCACGGCCAGGCCGAGGAACACGACGGGGAACGCCCCCAGGACGCCCCACACCTCCGAGACGTCGGTGTTCGCCGGCTGCACCCACCACGCGGCCACCCCCAGGGCCACGGCGGCGACGTGGGCGGTGCAGCGCACCAGCGCGGCCCGGCCCGAGCCGTACTGGGACCGGAACCACACCGCCCAGAAGAGGAAGCCGAGGACGGTGGACGGTTCGGAGACCGCGGCGACGAAGGCCGCGAGCGCGACGGCGTCGACCGCGTCGAGGAGGTCCAGGCGGGGCCGCGGCGCGGCGCGCAGGTACCCGTGCGTCCAGGAGGCGAGGAGGACGGCGCCGGCCGCGAGCACGACGAGGTGGCCGGCGCCCGTGTCGACCTCGGCCAGGGCCGCGGTGAGCAGCGTGCTGCCGACCGCGACGAGGAGGAACAACCGCCGCGCGCGGTCCACGACGTCCCCGCGCAGGTACCAGTCCCGCACCGCGGCCGCGACGACCCGGCCGTGGTCTCGACGCAGCGCCATCCCCGGTCCCCTCCCAGATGTTTCTAGAACACTTCTAGGGAGGGGTCGGCCGACGGGGCAGGACGCTTGACGCGGCCCCACTCGTCCGGCCCAGCGACCGGCGGGTCCAGGTGGCGTCCCGCGGGATCGTCGTCAGTCGACGGTGGGGCGCGAGGGTCAGCCTCGAGGCTGCGGGACGGGGACCCGGACCATGCCCTCCTGGGCCACGGTCGCGACGAGGCGGCGTCGCCGGTCGTACATCCGCCCCGTCGACAACCCCCGCGCGCCCGAGGCGCTGGGGCTCTGGGCCACGTAGAGGACCCAGTCGTCGGCGCGCGCCGGCCGGTGCCACCACATCGCGTGGTCCAGGCTCGCGACGCTCATCCCCGGGGTGGCCCAGGCCATCCCGTTCCGGCGCAGGACCGGTTCGAGGATGCTGAGGTCGCTGGCGTAGGCCAGGGCGCCGCGCTGCAGGAGGTCGTCGCCGGGCAGGGGGGCGTCGAGGCGGAACCACACCGACTGCCGCGCCCGGTGCTCGGGATCCGGGGCGGCGTACAGGGTCGGCTCGACGTGCCGCAGCTCCACGTGCCGCCCGCGGCCCATCTGGCGGGCCAGCGGGTGGTCGGAGGCGTCCAGCACGGCGTAGTCGCTGACGACGTCCTCGGGGTCGGGCACGTCGGGGGCCGGTTCGGCGTGGTCCAGACCCTCGGCGGGCGTCTGGAACGAGGCGATGCCCGACAGGATCGGCACGCCGTTCTGCGTCGCCTGCACGCGGCGGGCGGAGAACGACCGGCCGTCGCGCAGCCGCTCCACGGCGAAGGCGACGGGGACGGCCGGGTCGCCGGGACGCAGGAAGTAGGCGTGCAGGGAGTGCAGGCTGCGGTCGGGCGCCACCGTCCGGCCCGCCGCGACGGCCACCTGCCCGAGCACCTGCCCGCCGAAGAGGCGCTGGCGCCAGTGCGGGAGGTTCGGGCCGGTGAAGACGTCGGCGGCGGCGTCGCCGGGGGAGCCGGCCGGGCGGACGTCGAGGACCTCGAGCAGCGGGGACACGTCGTGGTGGTCGGGCACCCGGGCACGGTACCGAGCCGCCGCACCGGGGGTGCGGGGCGGCGGCTCGGGGGTAGCGTCGGCGCGTGCTCGCCGCCCGCGCCGTCCGCGCCAGTTCCGACGACCCGCTGTCCGCCCTCGAGGTGGCTGATGCCCCGGCGGCCGAGCCGCCCGCGGGGTGGGTGCGCGTCGACGTCGAGGTCGCCGCGCTCAACCGGCACGACCTGTGGAGCCTGCGCGGGGTCGGACTGCCCGCCGAGCGGCTGCCCATGGTGCTCGGGTGCGACGCGACGGGGACCCTGGAGGACGGTTCGGCGGTGGTCGTGCACGCCGTCGTCTCCGACGAGGACTTCCGCGGCGACGAGACGCTCGACCCGCGGCGGACCCTGCTGTCCGAACTGCACCCGGGGACCATCGCCGAGCACGTCTGGGTCCCGCGGCGCAACGTGCTGCCGCGTCCGGCGGGCTGGACGGCCGAACGGGCCGCGTCGCTGGGGACGGCCTGGCTTACGGCCTACCGGATGCTCTTCACCCAGGCGCGGGCCGTGCCCGGGCAGACCGTCCTCGTGCAGGGGGCCGCGGGCGGCGTCTCGAACGCGCTCGTCGCGCTCGGGTCGGCGGCGGGGCTGCGGGTGTGGGTGACCGGGCGCTCGCCCGAACGCCTCGAGCGGGCGCGCGGCTGGGGCGCGGCGGCGACGTTCGCCACGGGGGAACGGCTCCCCGGCCGCGTCGACGCGGTGTTCGAGACGGTGGGCAAGGCGACGTGGAAGCACTCGGTGCAGTCGCTGGAACCCGGTGGCTGCGTCGTCGTGGCCGGGGCGACGACGGGTGGGGACGCCCCCGCGATGCTCGAGAACGTGTTCTTCAAGCAGTTGCGCGTCCTCGGCTCGACCATGGGGACGCGCGAGGAGTTCGAGCGGTTGCTGCAGTTCTGCGACACCGCCGGTCTCGCGCCCGAGGTCGACTCGGTGCACGCGCTCGCCGACGCGCGCGGCGCCTTCGCCCGGCTGGAGTCCGGCCAGGCCGTCGGCAAGGTCCTCGTCCGGGTCTGAGGCCGGAGTTCACCGCCGTCACGTCCTCCCGGCGAGCCCGGTGCCCGGTGGACGTGACGGCGGTGGTCTCGGGGACCCCCGCGGTGGGGGACGACTCAGTCGGTCGTCCACTCCTCCCAGCGGCGCTGCTCCCAGCGGGCCGCGCGCAGCGCGTCGCGGACCTCCGCCAGGCGGGCCGTCAGGTCGCGGGGCAGCTTGTCGCCGAACCGGGCGAAGTACGTCTCGAGCTCGTCCAGTTCCGCGGTCCAGGCGGCGGGGTCGACCGCGAACAACGCGGTCAGGTCCTGCGCGGGGACGTCCAGACCGGTGACGTCGAGGTCGCCGGCGGCCGGGACGAGACCCACCGGGGTCGGTACGGCGCCGACCCGCCCGGCCAGGCGGGCGCAGATCCACGCGACGACGCGGGAGTTCTCGCCGAACCCCGGCCACAGGAACCGCCCGTCGTCCCCTCGACGGAACCAGTTCACGCCGAACACCGCGGGCGGCTGCGACAACCGGTCCTCCATGCCGAGCCAGTGCGCGAAGTAGTCGGCCATGTCGTACCCGGCGAACGGCAGCATCGCGAACGGGTCGTGCCGCAGCTGCCCGACCGTCCCCTCGGCCGCGGCGGTCTGCTCGCTGGAGACCGACGCCCCCAGGAACACCCCGGCCTTCCAGTCCGGAGCCTGGGACACCAGCGGGACGTTCGTGCGGCGGCGGCCGCCGAACAGCACCGCGTCCACGACCACGCCCTGCGGGTCGTCGAGCTCGGCGGCGATCGACGGGCACTGCGACGCCGACACGGTGAACCGCGCGTTCGGGTGCGCCGCGGGGGTTCCCGAGGCGGGGGTCCAGTCCCGGCCCTGCCAGTCCAGGAGGTGCTCGGGGACCTCCTCGGTCATCCCCTCCCACCACACGTCCCCGTCGTCGGTCAGCGCGACGTTGGTGAAGATGACGTCCCGGTCGAGCATCTGCATGGCGGTCGGGTTCGTCGACCAGCCCGTGCCCGGGGCCACGCCGAAGAACCCGGCCTCGGGGTTGATGGCCCGCAGCCGGCCGTCGGCGTCGGGGCGCATCCAGGCGATGTCGTCGCCGATCGTCTCGACCGTCCAGCCGGGCAGCGTCGGGCGGAGCATGGCGAGGTTCGTCTTCCCGCACGCCGAGGGGAACGCCGCCGCGAGGTGGAACTGCCGCTGCTGCGGGTCGGTCACCTTCACGAGCAGCATGTGCTCGGCCAGCCAGCCCTCGTCGCGGCCCATGGCGGAGGCGATGCGCAGCGCGAAGCACTTCTTGCCCAGCAACGCGTTCCCGCCGTAGCCGGAACCGAAGGAGAAGATCTCGCGGGACTCGGGGAAGTGGGCGATGTACTTCAGGTCGTTGCACGGCCACGCCACGTCCGCGCGGGACCGGCCGACCGCGTCGACGAGCGGGTACCCGACCGAGTGCACCGCAGGGACCCAGGTGGTGTCCGGGCCGATGGCGGCGAGCGCGTCGGCGCCCATCCGGGTCATGGTGCGCATCGAGACGACGGCGTACGGGGAGTCGGTGACCTGCACGCCGAGCTGGGAGATCGGGCCACCGACCGGTCCCATCGAGAACGGCACCACGTACATCGTGCGGCCGCGCATCGACCCGGCGAACACGCCCGCCAGTTCCTCGCGCAGGGCGGTGGGTTCGCGCCAGTTGTTCGTCGGGCCGGCGTCCTCGCGGCGGTGGGAGGCGATGAACGTGCGCGACTCCACGCGCGCCACGTCCGTCGGCGCCGACCGCGCCAGGAACGACCCGGGCCGCAGGTCCTCGTCCAGGCGGACCAGCGTGCCGGCCTGCACCATCTGCGTCGTGAGCCGGTCGAACTCCTCCTGCGACCCGTCGCACCACACCACGGCGTCGGGTTCGGTGAGGGCCGCGACCTTGCGGACCCACGCCACGACGGACGGGTCGGCACCCGCGTGCTGGACCCGCAGCCGGGAGGGCTGCTGGGGCAGCGGGGCGGGAATGGGCGCCGGGCGCAGGGCCCCCGTCGGCTGGACGGGGACGTCACGCGTCAACTCGATGGTCACGTCGGCGTGCCTCCTTCGGGAGCGGTGGTGGTTTCGCGTTCGTCTTCCGAGCATGTGGCGCACGCAACCCCCCGACAACGACGAGAGGGGGTGAAGATCCGCAGTTCTTCACCTACCGTGAACCGCATGGCTCCGCTGCGCGTCGCTGCGCTCGAACCGCTGACCGATCCGGCGCTCGCCCCGCCGGTCCCGGAGACGGGTCTGGACGCCCTCACGGTGGGACGACGGATCCGGCACCACCGGCAGGCCAAGGGGTGGACGCTGGCCCAGCTCGGGGAGGAGGTCGGGGCCGCCCAGAGCCAGCTCTCGCAGGTCGAGAACGGCAAGCGCGAACCCCGGCTGTCCCTCATCACCGCCGTCGCCCGCGCCCTCGGGGTTCCGCCCTCGGACCTGCTCGACCCCGCGCCCCCGCCGAGCCGCCGGGCAGCGCTGGAGATCGAGCTCGACCACGCCCAGCGCTCACCCCTGGCGCGCACGCTCGGGCTGCCGGAGGTCCGGTCGAGCCGGAAGCTGCCGACCGACGCGCTCGAGGCCCTCGTGGGGCTGCACCGCGAACTCGCCCGCCGGCACGACGCGTCCAACGCGACGCCGGAGGAGGCGCGGCGGGCGAACACCGAGATCCGGCACCTCCTGCGGGCCGTCGACAACCACCTGCCGGAGATCGAGGAACTCGCCGAGGACCTCGTGCGGTCCGCGGGGTACACCGTCGGCGCTCTGACCCACCGGCAGGTCGCACGCATGGCCGCCGACCTCGGTTTCAGCATCATCCACGTCGAGGACCTGCCGCACTCCACGCGGACCGTCACCGACCTGGCCAACGGGCGCATCTACCTCCCGCCCGCCTCGATCCCGGGCGGGCACGGGCTGCGGTCCCTGGCGCTGCAGGCGATCGCGCACCGCGTGCTGGAGCACGAGCGGCCCGCGAGCTACACCCAGTTCCTGCGCCAGCGACTGGAGATCAACTACTTCGCGGCGTGCTGCCTGCTCCCGCGCAGCGCCGCGGTGGAGTTCCTGTCGGCGGCCAAGGCCGACAAGGACCTGGCGGTGGAGGACTTCCGCGACGCGTTCGGCGTGACGCACGAGGCTGCGGCGCACCGGCTCACGAACCTGCTGACGTCGCACCTGGGGATTCCCGTGCACTTCCTGCGCGTCGGCGACGACGGCGCGCTCTACCGCGGGTACGAGAACGACGGCGTGCCGTTCCCCGAGGACTCCTCGGGCGCCATCGAGGGGCAGCCGGTGTGCCGGCAGTGGACCGCGCGCACGGTGTTCGACGTCCGGAACCGCACGACGGAGAACTACCAGTACACCGACACGCCCGCGGGGACGTTCTGGTGCTCGAGCCAGACGGGGACGAGCGACGACGGCGGGTTCTCCATCACGGTCGGCGTCCCGTACGCGCACGCGAAGTGGTTCCGCGGCCGGGACACCCGGGTGCGGACCAGGAGCACGTGCCCCGAGGCGGCGTGCTGCCGCCGGCCGCCGGCCGGGGTGGCCGAGCGGTGGGCCGAGCACGCCTGGCCGAGCGCCCGCCTGCACGCCCAGACGCTGGCGCCGCTGCCCTCGGGGCGCTTCCCCGGCGTCGACGACCTGGAGGTCTACTCCTTCCTCGACTCCCACGCCCCGCGCACCCCGCCGTCGTGAGGGCCCGGGGGTGCGACGGCTGAGGCCGCGTGCGAGGGTGACGACGAGGCCAGGACCTGGCCCCACGCCGACCCGCGGTCCGCCAGGACCGGTCCGGACCTGGAAGGGGCTCGCACCACCGTGTCGCTCACCGTTCCCCGCGTCCCCGAGGCGGTCTCGCCGCCCGAGGCCCTGCGCGCCCACGTCGCCGCCACCGCCCTGCGCCCCTCGGGGACGGGCACCGTCGGGCTCGAGCTGGAACGGCACGTCGTCGACGTCCGCGCCCCCCGCCGCCGCGTGGACTGGGACCGGCTGACGTCGCTCGTGGCGGGGTTCGTGCCGCCCGCGGGCTCCCGCCTGACGCTCGAACCCGGCGGGCAGGTGGAGCTGTCCACCCCGCCGGGCGACCTCGTGCCGACCGTCGCGGGCCTGGAGCGGGACGCGGCCGCGGTCGACGCCCTGCTCGCCACCGACGGGCTCGTCGCCCTCGCCACCGGCCTGGACCCCGTGCGCGCTCCCGCCCGCGTCCACCCCGGCTCGCGCTACCGGGCGATGGAGGCGCACTTCGACGCCGTGGGCCACCACCTCGACGGCGCGACGATGATGGCCTCGACGGCCTCCCTGCAGGTCAACCTGGACGCCGGGCCCGCTGCCGGGTGGGCCGACCGGCTGGCGCACGTGCGCCGGCTGACGCCCGTGCTCGTCGCGCTCGCGGCGACGTCGCCGCTGCGCCAGGGCGTCCCGACCGGAGCGGTGTGCGGCCGGCAGGAGGTCTGGGGCCGGCTGGAACCCGGCCGGTGCCGCGCGTCCGGGGACGGCAGCGACCCGGTCGCGCAGTGGACGGAGTTCGCCTTCGCTGCGCCCGTCATGTTCGTCCGGGTCCAGGACACGGGGGAGTTCGCACCCGTCCGCGACCACGTCCCGTTCGGGGACTGGGCCGCGGGCCGGGTCCTGCTCGACGGCCGGCGCCCCGGCACCGCCGACGTGGACGCGCACCTCACCACGTTGTGGCCGCCCGTGCGGTTGCGGGGCTTCCTGGAACTGCGGTTCCTCGACGCCGTGCCCTCGGCTCTGCGCCCGGGGCTGGCGGCCGTCGTCGCGACCGTCGTCGACGACCCGGTGGCGGCCGAGGCCGCCGCGGCGGCTGCCGAGCCGGTGGCGGACCGCGGGGTCGACGCTGTGGGGGTGGGGCTCGCCGACCCGGCGCTGCGCCGGGCAGCGCTCGGCGTGCTCGCCGCGGCCGCAGGCCGGGTGGACCCGGCGCTCGTGCCCGCCGTCGACGTCTGGACCGACCTGCTGACGGCGGGCCGCAGCCCCGCCGACCTCGTGACCGACCGGTTCCGCGCCGACGGACCCGACGCCTGCCTGACCGCGGAGGAGCTCCGGTGACCACGCTCGACGACCAGCCCCTGGACCACTCCCTCGAGGACGCGGTCGCGGCGCTGCAGGACGGCCGCCGCACGACGGCCCGACTGACCGAGGCCGCCGACGCCGAGCTGACCGTCCAGCACTCCCCGCTCATGAGCCCGCTCGTCTGGGACCTCGCCCACATCGGGCAGCAGGAGGAGCTGTGGCTCCTGCAGCAGGGGTCGGGGGCCGACCGGACACCCGTCTTCCACCCCACGATCGCCTGCCTCTACGACGCCGCCGAGCACCCGCGCGCGACGCGGACCCAGCTGCCGCTGCTGGACCCGCGAGCGTCCCGGCGGGCCGTCGCCGACGTGCGCAACCGTGTCCTGGACCGCGTCGCGCGCGTGCGGTCGCAGGACCCCGCGCAGGCCGCGTTCGCCGTCGCGATGGTCGCCCAGCACGAGCACCAGCACGACGAGACGATGTTCGCGACGCACAACCTGCGCTCGGGCGACCCGCTGCTCGCTGCCGCGCCCACGCCACCCGGCCGGGTCGTGCCGGCCGAGCCCGTCCTCGTGCCGGCGGGGGAGTTCCTGCTCGGCGTCGACCCGGCGCAGGAGCCGTGGGCCCTGGACAACGAGCACCCGCAGCACCGCGTCCACGTCCCGGCGTTCCGCATCGGCCGCGTCCCGGTGACGAACGGGGAGTGGGCGGCCTTCGTCGACGACGGCGGGTACGACGACCCCCGCCACTGGACGCGCGAGGGCTGGGCGCACCGCCGGGCCGAGGGGATCGCGGCCCCGCTCGGCTGGTCCCGCGACGGCGCGGGCGGCTGGACGCAGCGGCGCTTCGCCGTCGAGGTCGCCCTCGACCCCGCCGCCCCCGTCCAGCACGTCGACTGCCACGAGGCGGAGGCCTTCGCGCGGTGGGCCGGGGCACGGCTGCCCACCGAGGTCGAGTGGGAGAAGGCCTGCGCCTGGGACCCGGTGCTGGGTCGCCGCCGCCGCTGGCCGTGGGGTGAGGAGGCCCCGACCGCCGAGCGGGCCAACCTCGGCGGGCACGCGCTGGGGCCCGCGCAGGTCGGGGCCTACCCGGCCGGGGCCAGCGCCTACGGCGTCGAGCAGTTGATGGGCGACGTGTGGGAGTGGACGTCCTCGGACTTCGCGCCGTGGCCGGGGTTCTCCCCGATGCTCTACGACACCTACTCCGCGCCGTTCTTCGGCGGCGGCTACCGGGTGCTGCGCGGCGGGTCCTGGGCCAGCACGTCCGTCTCGGTGCGGCCGTCGTTCCGGAACTGGGACTGGCCGGTGCGCCGGCAGATCTTCACGGGCGTCCGCCTGGCCTGGGACGTCTGAGCGTGTGCCGGCACACGGCCTGGCTGGGCGCCGAGCGCAGCCTGGCCGACCTGCTCCTGGAGCGCGAGCACGGTCTGCTGCAGCAGAGCTGGGCGCCGCGACGGCAGCGCCACGGGACGGTCAACGCCGACGGCTGGGGGGCCGCCTGGTGGAGCGGGGTCCGGCCCGAGCCGGCCCGCTGGCGCCGCGCGGCGCCGCTGTGGGCGGACGCCTCGCTCGCCTCCGTCGCCCCCCACGTCGCGGCGGGCTGCGTGCTCGGCGCCGTGCGCGACGCGACCGTCGGGATGCCGCCGGACGAGACGGCGTGCGCGCCGTTCGTGCGGGGTGCGTGGGCGCTGTCGCACAACGGCCGGGTCGAGCGGTCCGTGCTGCCCGCGGAGGCCTGGCCCACGGCGGAGTCGGTGTGCGACTCCGCGGTGCTCGCGTCCTGGCTGCTGGCGGCGCCCGACGAGATCGGCCCGCGCGTGCGGGCCGCGGGGGACGCCGATCCCGGTGCCCGCCTCAACGTCCTGGCCGCCGACGGCACCCACCTCGTCGCCACCGCCTGGGGCGACACCCTCAGCGTGCTGCGGACCGACGACGGGGTCGTCGTCGCGAGCGAACCGCACGACGACGACCCGCGCTGGGAGGACGTCCCGGACCGCTCCCTCGTCGAGGTCGACGCCGGCGGGGTCCGGGTCAGCCCTCTCTGACACGGGGAGCGTCAGGCGAAGCGGACGACGTCCTCGGGGGCGAGGCGCGGCATGCGCGGGCGGTAGGCGTCCTGCGCGGCGGGGTGCCCGATGTTCACGACGAGCTCGGAGCGCCACGACGTCCCGGCGAAGAACTCCGCGTCGACGCCGGCCTTGTCGAACCCGGCCATCGGCCCGGCGGCCAGGCCCAGCGCGCGGACGGCGAGGATGAGGTAGCCGGCCTGCAGCGCAGCGCTGTAGCCCCCCATCTGCGCCCGCATCTCGGCGTCGCCGTCCAGGACCGGCTGCAGACCGGCCAGGAACGGCGCCACGTGCGGGATCGCGTCGTGGAAGCGGTCGTCGCGGGCGAGGACGGCCGTCACCGGGGCCGTCGCCGCGCGGTCGCGGTTCTTCTCGTCCAGCAGGGGCAGCAGCCGCTCGCGGCCCTGCGCCGAGCGGACGAAGAGCAGGCGGAGAGGCTGCAGGTTGGCCGCGGTCGGGGCCCAGCGCGCAAGGTCCCAGATCTCGGTGAGCTGGGCGTCGGACACGGGGGTGGGGGCGAAGTGCTGCACGGTGTGCGCGTCGGTGAACAGCGCGGCGCGGGCGTCAGGGGCCAGACTCGAGGGGCGGTCGTCCAGGGCGGTCATGCTCGTCTCCTCATACTTGCTACTCATCACGGTGTCGCTTCGAAAAAAAGAGTAGCACCGGATGATGAAGCGTCAAGGAGTAGAGTGGGGTACGTGGTGGACGACGTTCGGCAGGTCGAGGAGTCGCACAGCGCCCGGGCGTGCGACGGCGCGCTGGCCCGCGCCTTCGGGTTCCTCGGCAAGCGGTGGAACGGGATCCTGCTCGCCACCCTCGGCAACGGTTCCGCCGGGTTCTCCGACCTGCGCCGGACCGTCGCGGGCATCAGCGACTCCGTGCTGTCCGACCGCCTCGCCGAGCTCTCCCGGGCCGGCCTCGTCCAGCGCACCGTGCACGAGGGGCCGCCCGTCGCGGTCGTGTACGACCTCACCGACGCGGGTCGCGCGCTCGCGCCGGCGCTGGCCGAGCTCACGGCCTGGGCGCGCGCGAACCTGCCCGGGGACTGCGCCCGCGGCGCGTGAGGCTCAGTCCTCGAAGGTGTTGAGCATGCTGTGCGCGGCGCGGTCGAGGTAGTCCCACAGGAGCCCCTCCTGGGCGGGCGGCAGCCCGAGCGCCTCGACGGCGGCGCGCATGTGCCTCAGCCAGCGGTCCCGGGCGTCCGGGTTGACCTTGAACGGCGCGTGCCGCATCCGCAGCCGCGGGTGACCGCGCTGCTCGGAGTAGGTGGTGGGACCGCCCCAGTACTGCTCCAGGAACAGCAGCAGCCGTTCCTTGGCCGGTCCGAGGTCGGCCTCGGGGTACATGGGCCGCAGCACGTCGTCCCCGGCGACGCCGTCGTAGAAGACGTCGACGAGGCGGACGAACGTCTCGTGCCCGCCCACCTCGTCGAAGAACGTCCTCGTGCCGCCGTCCGGCCCCGCGGGCTTGCGCCCCAGGAGGTTCTGCGGGCGGACGAAGGGCAGGTCGGGGCTCACCGCACCAGTGTCGCCTCCGGGCGGACGTCGACGGTCGCGGGGGCGCCGGTGGCGTTCGCGCGGGCCAGGGCCTCCGCGGCCTCCTTGACGTTCTCCTGCATGCCGCCGAAGACGACGTCGTGGAACGGGCTGATCGCCGCCCAGTAGGCCTGTCCGGCCAGGCCCTTGGGGTGGAACAGGGCGCGCTGCTGGAAGAGCGTGCGGCCCACCGGGTCCCGCCCCACCCGCAGGTCCAGCCAGGCCAGACCGGGCAGCTTCATCTCGGCCCGCAAGCGCAGCAGCTCGTCCTGCTGGCGCTCCTCCACGCGCCACCAGTCCACGGCGTCGCCGACCATGAGGTGTCGCGGGTCGCGCCGGCCGCGGCGCAGACCGGGGCCGCCGGAGAACCGGTCCATGACCCCGCGCACCGCCCAGGCCATCGGCCAGGAGTACCAGCCCTGCTCACCGCCGATGCCCTCGAGAACCTCCCACAGCTCGTGCGGGGAGGCGTCCACGACCGTCGTGCGCTCGTCCACGTAGAGGTTGCCGCCGGCCCAGTCGGGGTCGGTCGGCAGCGGGTCGCTCGGGGCGCCGGGCACCGAGGCCGAGCTCCACCGCGTCGTGACGTCCGCCTCCTGGATGCGCTTGAGCGCCAGCTGCACCGCGCGGCGGAACGGGATCAGGCCCTCGGGCGGGTCCGGCACGTACCGCTCGACGTCCTTCTCCTTGCAGACGACCTCGTGGACGAGGCTCTCCACCAGCGGTCGTGCGATCGAGCCGGGGACCGGGGTGATGGTGCCCACCCAGTGGCTGGACAACCGCGGAGACATGACCTTCACGGGGAGCACGTGCCGCTTGGGCAGCCCGGCCACCTCGGCGTAGCCCCGCATCATGTCCAGGTACGTCATGACGTCCGGGCCACCGACGTCGAAGGTGCGGTTGACGTCGTCGGGCATGGAGGCCGACCCGACGAGGTAGCGCAGGACGTCGCGCACCGCGATGGGCTGGATGCGGTTGTAGACCCACGACGGGCAGACCATGACGGGCAGGCGCTCGGTGAGGTAGCGCATCATCTCGAAGCTCGCCGACCCCGACCCGAGGATCACGGCGGCCTGCAGCACCGTCGCGGGGACCGGGGCGTCCAGCAGGATCTCCCCGACCTCCCGGCGCGACTCCAGGTGCGTCGACAGCTCCTCGTCCTCCGGGTGCAGGCCCCCGAGGTAGACGATGCGCCGCACGCCCTGGTCGGCGGCCGCGCGGGCGAACGTGCGCGCCGTGCGGCGGTCCTTCGCCGCGAACGACGACCCGCCGCTCATGGCGTGGATGAGGTAGTACGCGACGTCGACGCCCTGCAGCGCCGCGGTCACCTGGTCGCGGTCGGAGGCGTCGGCCCCCACGACCTCGACCTCGTCGATCCACGGCCGGTCCCGCAGCTGCTCGGGCCGGCGGGCCAGGGCGCGGACGCGGAACCCCGCCGCCAGCAGCTCCGGCACCAGCCGGCCGCCGATGTACCCCGTCACCCCCGTGACCAGGGCCAGGCGCCCGTTCCCGGCCAGGACGTCGTCGAGGGACCCGGTGGGGGCGTCGGGCGAGGGCTCACTCATGCCGACAGTCTCCGAGCGCGGGCCCCGGCGCGCGACCCGGCGGGCGACCCGCTGGTCGGGCTGGTCACAGCCCCCGGTGCGTGCGCGCCGGGTCGGCGGCCGCGGCGTCCTGCGCGGCCACGTCGGCCTCACTGGGCGGCGGCGGTTGCGGGGCCACCACGGCGTTCGGGTCCGGCAGCGGCCGGGCCTGGCGCGGCGCGTCGTCGTGGCGCAGGAACACGCGCTGGGCCAGGGGGAACTCGATGCCCTCGGCGTCGAACGCGGCCTTGATCCGGCGCCGCAGCTCCCGCTGCACGGCCCACTGCTGCAACGGGGCCGTCTTGACGACCAGCCGCAGCACGATGCCGTCGGTCGTCATCTGCTCGACGCCCCAGACCTCGGGCTTGTCCAGGACGAGGGGCTTCCACTCCTCCTCCTCGACGAGGTGGTCGGCCAGGCGCTGCAGCACCTCCTGGGCGCGGGCCAGGTTCTCGCCGTAGGCGACCGAGACGTCGACGACGGCGCGGGCCCAGCCCTGGCTCTGGTTGCCCACCCGCAGGATCTCGCCGTTGCGGACGTACCAGACCGTCCCCTTGACGTCGCGTAGCCGCGTGACGCGCAGGCCCACGGCCTCGACCGTGCCCGACGCGTCCCCGAGGTCCACCGAGTCGCCGACGCCGTACTGGTCCTCGGCGAGCATGAAGATGCCGGACAGGAAGTCCTTGACGAGGGCCTGAGCGCCGAACCCCAGCGCGACGCCGGCGATCCCCGCCGAGGCCAGGAACGGCGCGATGGCGATGCCGACCGTGTCGAGCACCACGAGGATCGCGAGCATCCCCAGGACGAACGTCACGGTGCTCTTCAGCACCGAGGCGAGGGTCTCGGCGCGCTGCTGACGGCGCTCGTTGAGCAGCGGGGAGGACTCCAGCAGGCCGTTGCGGCGACCGCCGCCGAGCCGACCGGCGCCGGTGGAGATGCCCGTGGCCACCCGGCCGATGAGCCGCATCGCCAGGTACCGCGCGATCCAGCAGACCAGCAGGACGACGACGACCTTCAGCGGCTTGTCGAGCAGGAACGCCACGACGTCGGAGGCGCCCGCCTGGGCCTCGGCAGAGTCCACGCCGCCGAGGGCCTGGGTGATCGAGTCGAGCACGAGGGGGGACAACTCCTTCTCAGACGTGCTGGTCGGTGGACGCGTCGAGGTGGTCGAGGGTCAGGCCCGTCGCCCGGGCGGCGAAGGCCAGGGTGTCGCGGACGAGCCCGGCGCTGCGCGAGACCGACCGCGCGCCGTGCCCGACGTCCTTCTCGCGGCGCAGCAGCACGGGCCGCTCGGCCGGGTCCGAGGCGGTCGCGTGCTGCAGGGCGGCGCACAGCTTGCGGGCGTGCAGCGGGTCGACCCGGCTGTCGCCGTCGAAGACGGTGAAGAGCACGGCCGGGTACTGCGTGCCGTCGACGACCCGGTGGTAGGGGGAGTAGCCGTGCAACCAGCCGAACTCCTCGGGGTCGGCCGCCGTGCCGTACTCGTCGCTCCACGTCGCGCCGAGCCCGTGCAGCTCGTACCGGACCATGTCCAGCAGCGGCGCCGAGCACACCACCCCGGCGAACAGAGCCGGCTCCTGGGTCGCCGCCGCGCCCACGAGCAGCCCGCCGTTGGAGCCGCCGTGGACGCACAGCTGCGCCGGCGTCGTGAACCCGCGGTCGACGAGGAAGCGGGCGGCGGCGTGGAAGTCGTCGAACACGTTCTGCTTGGACCCGCGCATGCCGGCCCGGTGCCAGTCCTCGCCCTCCTCGCCGCCGCCGCGCAGGTTCGCGACGGCGTAGACGCCACCGGCCTCGACCCACGCGAGCGCGTCGGGGGCGTAGTGCGGCGACAGGCTGATGCCGAACCCGCCGTAGCCGTACAGGACCGTCGGCGCCGGGGTGCGCGGCACCCCGTCCTCGTCGAGGAGGTCGGCGCGGGCCGTCACCTGCAGCCGGACGACCGTGCCGTCGGGGCTGGGGTACTCCAGCAACCGGCTCACGACGGCGGGCACCTGCACGGCCCCCGGCGGCGCGGCCTCGACCGTCAGGGCCCGCGTGCGGGCGTCGAAGTGCCACACGTGCGAGGGCGTCGTGGTGTCGGTGTACCCGAACCACAGCTCGTGCCCGCCCTCCGGACGACCGACCAGGCCACCGATCGAGCCGGTCCCGGGCAGGTCCACGCGACCGGCGGGCCCCTCCAGCTGCCGGCCCGTCGCCAGGTCGTGCACCGTGACGGAGCTGACGGCGTGCTCGGTCCAGCCGACGACGAGCAGCGGCTCCGGCAGCTCCGGACCGTCGAGGACCGCGACGTCGTCCAGCAGGGCGTCGGCCTGCGGGACGAGGTCGGTCCAGTGCTCGACCCCGGGGGTGCCCGGGTCGGCGACGGCGAGGCGACCGCGCGGGGCGTCGAGGTCGGTGAACAGGTACAGGCGTCCGTCGCGGCCGACCCACGCGCTCGTGCTCGCGTCCCGGCCCTCCACCACCGGCCGGAACTGCGGACGCGCGGGGTCGCCCCCCGCGAGGTCGGCGATCCACACGTCGTTGCGCGGGGCCGTGCCCTCGGCGGCCGTGACGACGAGCCAGCGGCCGTCACGGGACGTCCAGACGCCGTAGTAGTTCGTCAGGGCGCGACCGGCCCCGAACACCTCGACGTCGGTGTCGGGGTCGGTGCCGACGACGTGCAGGTGCACCCGCCGGTGGTACTGCCGCTCGTCCTCCGGGACGGACTCCGGCGGTTGCCGGCGGACGTAGTAGAAGGACCGCACGCCGTCGCGTGCGGGCAGCCAGGCCACGGGGGAGTAGCGCGCGCGGTCGATCGGGCCGTCGACGACCTCACCCGTCGTCGCGTCCAGGACGCGCAGGACGCTCTCCTCGCTGCCGCCCTCGGACAGCTGGTAGGCCACGAGGTCGCCCTCGACGTCGGGCCGCCACGCGTCCAGCGTCGTCGTGCCCGACGGGTCCAGCGCGACCGGGTCGACCAGCACGCGCCGGGGCGCGCCCGGGTCCGTCACGGTCAGCACCCCGTGCTCGGCGTCCGGGTCCCGGTGCGTCCGGAACACCCGCTCGCCCCGGTGGACCGGCGCCCCCACCGACCCCGTCGCCATGAGCTCGCGGACGCGGCGCTCCAGGCCCGCCCGGCCGGGCAGCTGCGCGGCCCAGCGCTCCCACGCCTCGTCCTGCCACTGCGACCACGCCTGAGTGCGCGCGTCGGCCGGGTCCTCGAGCCAGCGGTACGGGTCGGCCACCGGGACGCCGTGCAGCTCCTCGACCAGGTCGAGGCGGGGCGCCACGTCGGGGCCCGGACCCGCGGACGGGCGGGCGGGGGAGGGCTGGGAGTCCATGGTCGACCACCCTAGGTCGGCGCTCCGACACCGCGGGGGGACCCTCCACAGGCCCCCCACGGCGCGCTCGTGTGACGTCCACGTGAACCCTCGCGCTCGGACGCGCCAGCGCGCAGCGGGTCTGGCAGAGTCGCCGGGTGGCCACCGACTCCTCGACCGCCGAGCTGGGCGCCGAGCTCACCGACCTCGCGAGCGCCTGCGGGGTCGCCACCACCTTCACCGACTGGCGGGGACGGCAGACGACCGTCCCGGCCTCCACAGTGACGGCCGTCCTGGGCGCGATGGGGCTGGACGTCTCCTCGCGCGAGGCCGTCCGCGACGCGCTGCACGAGGTCAAGCTGCGCCCCTGGCGCCGCGTCCTGCCGCCCGTCGTCGTGGCCCGCGAGGGCCGTCCGCACCCCGTGCCCGTCCACGTGGCCCACGGCGACCCCGTCGACGTCACGGTCGAGCTCGAGGACGACCAGGGCTGGGCCCCGCTGCGGCAGCTCGACCGCTGGATCGACCCCGTCCTCGTGGACGGCCGCCTCACCGGCCGGGCCACCTTCGAACTGCCCGACGACCTGCCGCTGGGCTGGCACGTGCTGACCGCCCGCACCCCCGACGGCGTCGCGCAGTGCCCGGTGGTCGTGACCCCCGACGTCCTGGAGCTGCCCGTCGCGCTGCGCACGGGACGCAGCTGGGGCTACCAGACGCAGCTGTACTCGGTGCGCTCCTCGCGCTCGTGGGGGGTGGGTGACCTGGCCGACCTCGCCGAGCTGTCGGCCGTGGCCGCCGACCAGGGCGCCGGCTGGATCCTGGTCAACCCCCTGGCTGCGGCGCAGCCCGTGCCGCCCATGGAGGCCTCGCCGTACCTGCCGACGACGCGCCGCTTCGTCAACCCGCTCTACCTGCGCGTCGAGGACGTCCGCGAGGTCGCCTACCTGACCCCGGGCGACCGGGCCCACGTCGAGCGGCTCGCCGAGCGGGTCCGGCCCGCCGTCCACGACAGCTCCGAGATCGACCGCGACACGGCCTGGGCGGCCAAGCGCGAGGCGCTCGAGGTCGTCTTCGCCCACGGCCGGACCGCGGCGCGCGAGGCCGCCTTCCGCCGGTACGTCGCCGCGGAGGACCCGGGGCTGACCGGCTTCGCGACGTGGTGCGCCCTCGCCGAGCGGTTCGGGCTCCCGGCCGCGGACTGGCCCGCCGAGGCGGCCTCGCCGCAGTCGGCACGCGAGAGCGGGCTCGTCGACGAGCTCGCCGAGCGCATCGACTTCCACCGCTGGCTGCAGTGGCAGTGCGACGAGCAGCTGCGCACCGCCCAGGACGCCGCGACCGCCCCCGGCACGGGGCCGGGCATCGTCCACGACCTCGCCGTCGGGGTGCACCCCGACGGGGCCGACGTCTGGACCCTCGGCGACGCGCTGGCCCGCGGGGTCACTGTCGGTGCGCCGCCGGACGCCTTCAACCAGCAGGGCCAGGACTGGAGCCAGCCCCCGTGGCGGCCCGACCGGCTCGCCGACGTCGCGTACGCGCCGTTCCGCGACATGGTGCGCACGATCCTGCGGCACGCCGGTGGGCTGCGGATCGACCACGTCATCGGGCTGTTCCGGCTCTGGTGGATCCCGCAGGACGCCGAGCCGTCGGCCGGGACGTACGTCCGCTACGACCACGACGCGCTCATCGGGATCCTCGCGCTGGAGGCGCAGCGCGCCGGCGCCGTCCTCGTCGGGGAGGACCTCGGGACCGTCGAACCGTGGGTGCGCGACTACCTGGCCGACCGCGGCATCCTCGGCAGCGCCGTCCTGTGGTTCGAGTACGACGGGGAGAGCCCCAAGGCCCCGGAGGCCTACCGCGAACTGGCCCTGGCCAGCGTCACCGTGCACGACCTGCCGCCCACGGCCGGCTACCTCGCCCAGGAGCACGTCAGCCTGCGCGACCGGCTCGGGCTGCTGACGCGGCCCGTGGCCGAGGAACGCGCCCAGGACGCCGCCGAGCAGGAACGCATCCTCGGCCTCGTCCGCGACCGCGGCCTCCTCACCGAGGGCGCCGACGAGCAGGCGACCGTCGAGGCCCTGCACCGCTACCTGGCGCTCTCGCCCTCGCTCATGGTTGGCGTCTCCCTCGTCGACGCCGTCGGGGACCGGCGGACCCAGAACCAGCCGGGGACGTCCGACGAGTACCCGAACTGGCGCATGCCGCTGACGGGTCCGGACGGCGAGGTCGTGCTGCTCGACGACCTCGCCGGCGACCCGCGGGCGCAGTCGCTGGCCCGGGCGGTCGACGAGGCCCTGCGCCGCTGACCCCGCGCAGCGGCGTCCCGGGGCGGTGACCAGCACCGCCCCGGGACGTCGGTGTCAGCGCTGGGCGTCGCGCTCCTGGGCCCGCAGCGCACGGGCCACCCCGTCGCGGTTCTCCAGGACGAGGCGGCGCAGCGCGGGCGGGGCGTCCGGCTCGGCCTCCAGCCACGCGTCGGTGCGTTCGACGAGGGCGTGGTCGGCGAGCTCCAGCGGGTAGAGCCCCGTGACGATCTGCTGGGCCATCTCGTTGGTCCGCTCGGCCCACACCGTGCGCAGCACGGCGAAGTACGGCTCGACGAAGGGCCGCAGGAGCTCCTCGTCGTGGACCCGCGAGAACCCGGCGATGACCGAGGCCTGGACCGCGTTCGGCAGGTCGCCGCGCTCGACGACGTCGGCCCACGCACGCTGCTTGGCCTCCGCGGTGGGCACGGCTGCGCGGGCCGCGGCGGCCGAGCGCTGGCCCGTCGCGGTGGCGTCCCGGTCCAGCTCGGCGTCGACGGCCTCCGGGCCCAGGACGCCGCCGGCCACTAGGGCCGTGAGCAGCACCCAGCGCATGTCGGCGTCGACGTCCAGGCCCTCGATGACCTGCGAGCCGTCGTACAGGCCCCCGACGACCGCGAGGTGCTCGGGGCTGTGGGCCGCCGAGGCGAAGGCCCGGGCGAACTGCAGCTGGGTGTCGCTGCCGGCGGCGGCGGCGCGCAGCAGCTCCAGGAGCGTGCTCGCCGTGCGGGCGCGCACCTCCTCCCGGTGGGCCGGTGCCGTGTAGAGCTCGACCGTCGTCGTCAGCTGGCGCAGCAGCACCAGCGCGACGGTGGAGTCGGCCCGGGCCGCGTCGCCGGGCAGCAGCGTCGTCAGCAGCAGGTCGGCGTAGTCGCGGGCGGGGGACTCCCCGTCGCGCGTCATGTCCCACAGCGCCGCCGCGACCAGCGAGCGGGGCAGGGAGTCGCGGAACGCGTCGAGGTGCTGCAGCGCCGTGGCCAGCGAGGCGTCGTCGAGGCGGATCTTGGCGTAGGCGAGGTCGTCGTCGTTGACCAGCAGCAGGTCCGGACGCCGCCGGCCGACGAGCTGCGGCAGCTCGGTGCTGGCTCCCGCGGCGTCGAGCTCGACGCGGTGGGTGCGCTCGAAGCTGCCGTCGACGAGGTCGTAGCAGCCCAGGGCGATGCGGTGGGCGCGCAGGTGCGGGTGCGCCGCGGGCGCCTCCTGCAGCAGGCGGGCCGCGGTGATGGTGCCGTCGGCGTCCGTCTCCACGACCGGGCGCAGGGTCGCCACACCGGCCGTCTCCAGCCACTCGCGCGACCAGGCCGACAGGTCCCGGCCCGACGTGGCCTCGAGCTCGCGCAGCAGGTCCACGAGCTCGGTGTTGCCGAACGCGTGGCGGGCGAAGTACGCCCGGACACCGGCCAGGAACTCCTCCCGGCCCACGTAGGCGACGAGCTGCTTGAGGACGCTCGCGCCCTTGGCGTAGGTGATGCCGTCGAAGTTGACCGCGACGTCCTCGAGGTCGTTGATCTCGGCGACGATCGGGTGCGTCGTCGGCAGCTGGTCCTGCCGGTAGGCCCAGGACTTCTCGAGGGAGTTGAAGGTCGTCCAGGACCCCTTCCACTCCGTCGCCTCGGCGGCGGCCAGCGTGGAGGCGAACTCGGCGAAGGACTCGTTGAGCCACAGGTCGTTCCACCAGCGCATGGTCACGAGGTCGCCGAACCACATGTGCGCCAGCTCGTGCAGCACGGTGACGACGCGGCGCTCGACGGTGGCCTGCGGGACCTTGGAGCGGAAGACGTAGCTCTCGACGAACGTCACCGCGCCGGCGTTCTCCATCGCCCCGGCGTTGAACTCCGGCACGAAGACCTGGTCGTACTTGGCGAAGGGGTAGGCGCGGTCGAACTCGCGCTCGAAGAACTCGAAGCCCTGCTTCGTGGCGCGCACGACGTTGTCGGCGTCGAGGTGCTGCACGAGGGACTTGCGGCAGTAGACCCCCAGCGGGACGGTCCGGCCGTCCGCGGACACGAGGGAGTCCTCCGACCCCTCGTAGGGGCCGGCGATGATGGCGGTGACGTAGGACGACAGCCGCGGCGTGCGCTCGAACGTCCAGCGCGTGCCCGCGTCCACGGGGTGGCGGTGCTCGACCGGGGAGTTCGAGATGACGCGCCAGTGCGCCGGCGCGGTGACGGTGAAGGTGAACTCGGCCTTGAGGTCGGGCTGCTCGAACACGGCGTAGACGCGCCGGGAGTCGGCCACCTCGAACTGCGAGTACAGGTACACCTCGTCGTCGACCGGGTCGACGAAGCGGTGCAGGCCCTCGCCCGTGTTCATGTAGCGGCAGTCGGCCACGACGAGGAGCTCGTTCTCGGCCGCCAGGTCGTCCAGCTGGATGCGGACGCCGTCGTTCACGGCCGCCACGTCCAGCGCCGTGCCGTTGAGCACGACCTCGTGCACGGCCGGGCTGATGAGGTCGACGAACGTCGACGCGCCCGGCGTGGCCGTGAACCGCGCCGTGGTGGTCGAGCGGAACGTCTCCGGACCCGTCGTCAGGTCCAGGTCCACCTCGTAGTGCTCGACCTGCACCAGGCCCGCCCGCGTCCGGGCCTCCTCGCGCGTCAGGTTCTCGCCAGGCACCGCACGTCCTCTCCTCGAGCCGTTCAGGACCGGCCGCCCGCGGCAGCCGGTGTCGCGGACGACTCTGCCACGCCCCTGCGACACCGACCCCGGCAGCCGGGTGTCGGACCCCGGGAGCACCATGAGCACATGACGACTGCGACGACCTCCCGGTCCTCGGCCCAGGCCGACTTCTGGTTCGACCCGCTCTGCCCCTGGGCCTGGATGACCTCGCGCTGGATGCTCGAGGTCGAGAAGGTCCGCGACATCTCCGTCCGCTGGCACGTCATGAGCCTGTCGGTGCTCAACGAGGGCCGGGACCTGCCCGAGGAGTACCGCGAGCTCATGGACAAGGGCTGGGGGCCCGTCCGCGTGGTGACGGCCGCCCGCCTGCTGCACGGCGAGGACGTCGTCCTGCCGCTCTACACGGCGATGGGGACGCGCATCCACCCCGGGGGGAACAAGGACTTCGACGTGGTCGTCGCCGAGGCGCTGGCCGAGGTCGGCCTCCCGGCGGACCTCGCCGCGGCAGCGCACTCCTCCACCTACGACGCCGAGCTGCGCGCCTCGCACACCGAAGGCATCACCAAGGTCGGCGAGGACGTCGGGACGCCCGTCGTGGCCTTCGACGACGTCGCGTTCTTCGGCCCGGTCGTGACGCCGGCGCCCCAGGGCGAGGCCGCGGGCCGGCTGTGGGACGGCTGCCTGCTCGTCGCGGGCGTGCCCGGGTTCTTCGAGCTCAAGCGCACCCGGACCCAGGGGCCGGTCTTCGACTGACGCCCACGGGCGGCGCGGTCACACGACGATCCGCTGGGGCAGTCCGCGCTCGTCATCGTCCCCGCCGAGGACGCGCGCGGTGCCTCCGGGCGTCCAGCCCGCCCACCGCAGCGCCGACCAGGCGCACGCGGCCGCGTCGAGGTGGTCGTCGCCCGGCGGGGCGGCGGGCCCGTCCAGCCAGCCGGCGAGCGCCTCCTCGCGGGCGGCGCGGCCCGCGGCCGTCTTCTTCGACGGCAGCACCGCTCCCGACATCTGCGCGAACGACAGCTCCGGATGGGTTTCCACGACGAGCCCGCGTGCCGCCGGGTCCGCCGCGAGGGCGTCGTCGACGGCCAGGACCGGGCCGCGCAGCCCCCACGTCTGCGCCGACAGGCCCCTGCCGCCCAGGAGGTCGCGGCAGCGGGCGCGGGCCGCGGTGTAGTCCGGCTGCCGCAGGACCTCGCGCGGCGGGACGAGGAAGACGCGCGCGTGGGCCCTGCCCAGGGCCTTCTTGGCCAGCAGGTCCACCGGCCTCCAGTTGCCGGCGGGCAGCCCCACCGGGACGTCGAACCCGACGGCGGTTGCGTCGCGCCGCCACGCGAGGTCGAGGACGGGGGCGGCGTCCTGGCCCGTCAGGACCACCCATTCCAGCACCCGGGCCCGCTGCGGACCGCCCTCGACGACGGCGACCGCCCAGCCGCCGCGACGCCCGTCGACCCCCAGCACCACCACACCCGACCCCACGGCGCGATCGTCGCACCGGGCTGCCAAGCTGACCCCATGCGCGTCCACATCGGCACCGACCACGCCGGGTTCGAGCTCAAGGAGCACCTCGTCGCCCACCTGCGCGAGCAGGGCCACGACGTCGTCGACCACGGTGCCCCCGTCTACGACGGGCAGGACGACTACCCGCCGTTCGTCCTGCGGGCCGCGCACGCCGTCGCGCAGGACCCCGGCAGCCTCGGCATCGTCATCGGCGGGTCCGGCAACGGCGAGCAGATCGCCGCGAACGTCGTCCCGGGCATCCGGTGCGCGCTGGCCTGGTCGGTGGACACCGCGCGCCTGGCGCGCGAGCACAACGACGCGCAGTGCGTGGGCATCGGGGCCCGGATGCACACGCTCGAGGAGGCGACGCTGCTCGCCGACACCTTCCTCGCGACCCCCTTCTCCCAGGACCCGCGTCACGTGCGGCGCATCGCGATGCTCGACGAGTACGCGCGCACGGGCGAGCTCCCGCCCCTGCCCGGCGCCTGACCCGGGGCGGTGCCCGAGGGTCACACCGTCCGGCGCGACGCCCGCCGGCTGGGGGAGCGCTTCGCGGGCTCGCCCGTCGTCGTGAGCAGTCCGCAGGGACGCTTCGAGGACGGCGCGGCCCTGCTCGACGGCCGGACGCTGGTGGCGACGGACGCGCACGGCAAGCACCTGCTCGCCGACTTCGACGACGGGCGCACCCTGCACGTCCACCTCGGCCTGTACGGGAAGTGGACGACCGGTGACGGCCTCCCCGAGGCGCCGCGGGGGCAGGTCCGCGTCCGGCTCGAGGGTGAGCGCGGCTGGGCCGACCTGCGGGGTCCGACGGCCTGCGAGGTCCTCGACCCGGACGGCGTCGACGCGCTGCACGCCCGGCTCGGGGGGGACCCGCTGCGCCCGGACGCCGACCCGGCGGTGGCGTGGGCACGGATCCACCGCAGCCGGTCGAGCACGGCGGGGCTGCTCATGCAGCAGGAGGTCGTCGCCGGTGTGGGGGTCGTGTACCGCGCGGAGGTGCTCTTCCGGGCCGGCATCAACCCCTACCGGCCCGGCCGGGAGCTCGAGGAGAGCGAGTGGGACGCGCTCTGGAAGGACCTCTCGACCCTCATGGCGGCCGGGGTCCGGGCCGGGCGCATCGTCACCACCCGGCCCGAGCACCGGTCGCGGCGCGCGGGCCGGCCGACGCGGGCGGACTCCTTCTACGTCTACCGACGCCAGGGGCAGCCGTGCCGGGTGTGCGGGACGGAGATCGCCTACGCGCAGCTCGCGCAGCGGCACCTCACGTGGTGCCCGGCCTGCCAGCCCTAGAGATCACCTCCAGTGATTGGGTCCATACGCTGAGTCACTCGTAGGATGCCGACATGCAGCGGCACGTCCCGCGCCGGGCCAGGCGGTTCGGCCTGAGCCCCGGCCGCCGCGCGGCCGTCCGGCGCCTGCTGACGCGTCCGCCGCAGCGGTCCACGGCGGCCGTGCTCGTCCTGCTGGTCCTCGTCGTCGGGGTCGCCTCCGCACGGAACGGAGCCGTCCCGCTGACCTCGGTCGTCCCGCTGGTGCTCGTGGGGGCCCTGCTCCTGCGCCTCACGCCGATGCTGGTGCTGGCCGTGGCGACCGTCCTCGCCCTCGTCGCCTCCGTCCTGCTGCGCGCCGAGCACCGCGGACCGGTGACCCCGAGCCTCGTCGTGGTCATCGTGCTCACGACCCTCATGGCCGTGCAGTTCGCCCGCGGCCGCGAGCAACTCGGCCTGACGGGCTACCTCGGGGAGGCGATGCTCGTCGACCTGCGCGACCGGCTCCTCGCCCAGGGCCGGCTCCCGCAGCTGCCGCCCGGGTGGCACGCCGAGGGGCTGGTCCGTCCCGCCCACGGCGACGCCTTCTCCGGGGACGTCCTGCTGTCCTGCCTGGTGGGTGAGCGGCTCGAGGTCGCGCTCGTCGACGTCTCGGGCAAGGGCCAGGACGCCGGCAGTCGCGGGCTCCTGCTCTCCGGTGCCCTCGGCGGCCTCCTCGGTGCCGTGCCCCCGCACGAGTTCCTGCCCGCGGCCAACCGGTACGTCCTGCGCCAGGGCTGGTTCGAGGGCTTCGCCACCGCGGTGCACGTGGCGGTCGACCTGACGTCCGGCACGGTGTCGGTGGCCTCGGCCGGCCACCCGCCGGCCGTGCACGCCCACGGGGCCACCGAGGCGGAGCTGCTCGAGACGAGCCCCGGGCCGCCCCTCGGGCTCGTCCCGTCCGCCGGGTTCCCGGCTGTGGGCGCCACGCTCGCCCCCGGGGACGCGCTGCTCGTCTACTCCGACGGCGTCGTGGAGCAGCGCGACGTCGACCTCGGCGACGGGATCGGCGCCCTCGTCACCCGGCTGCTGTCCCTGGCGCCGGGCGCGCGGGCCGGTGCGCTGGCCGGCCTCGTCGACGACGTCGCGCCGGGGGAGGCCGACGACCGGACCGCGCTGCTGCTGTGGCGCGACGCCGCCTGAGTCAGGCCCCGGGACCCTCCGACGTCCACGTCTGCGCGACGCGGGCGCCGTGCTCGGCCCCCAGCTGCCCGGCCAGCTCGGCGAGCAGCCGCCGCGCGTCGCGCACGCACACCGCGGGGTCGGGTTCGAGGTCGGTGAGGGCCCGGGCGTCGGCGAAGCCCGCGGCGCGCCACCGCTCCTCGGACAGGGTCCGCCGCCCGCTCACCACGACCACCGGGGCGGGGATCCTCGCGGCCGCGGCCGCGACCCCGACGGGCGTCTTGCCGCCGAGCGACTGCTCGTCGAAGCTGCCCTCGCCCGTGACGACGAGCGAGGCGCCCTGTGTCCGGTGCTCCCAGCCCGCGAGGTCCAGCACCACCTCCACGCCCGGCCGTCGCCGCGCCCCGAGCAACCCCAGCGCCAGGAACCCGACGCCCCCGGCTGCGCCGGCCCCCGGTTCCTCCCGCGCGTCGGTCCCCGTGGCGTCGGCCAGCGCGTCCGCGAAGCGGGTCAGGGCCCGGTCCAGCAGCTCCACGTCGGCGGCGCTCGCCCCCTTCTGAGGTCCGAAGACGGCCGCGGCCCCGCGCGTCCCGAGGAGCGGGTTGTCGACGTCGGCCGCGAGCGTCCACCACGTCCGGCGCACCAGCGGGTCCAGCCCGGACAGGTCCACGCGGTCGAGGTCGAGCAGCGCCGCGCCACCGTCGGGCAGGTCGTTCCCGGCCGCGTCCAGCAACCGTCCGCCGAGCGCGGCGAGGATCCCCGCGCCGCCGTCGGTGCTCGCGCTGCCGCCCACGGCGAGCACGACGTCGCGGGCCCCGGCGGCCAGGGCGTGGCGCACGAGTTCGCCCGTGCCGCGGGTCGTGGCCGTCAGGGGGGCGCGGACGCCGCCGGGCAGCCGGTCCAGGCCGGAGGCCTGCGCCATCTCGACGATCACGGTGTCCCCGTCGCGGGCGTACGTCGCCTGCACCGGTTCACCGGTGGGGCCGGTGACGCGGACGGTCACCGTCCCGAAGCCCGCGGAGCGGACAGCGGCCTCGACGGTGCCCTCGCCGCCGTCGGCCACGGGCAGGGGGGTGGACACCACGGCCCAGCCGGTCGTCTCGAGGCCGCGAGCCTCCGCGCCGGCCGACAGCGCGCGGTGGAAGCCTTCCCGGAAGTGCTCGGCGACCGTGTGCGCCACCTCGGAGGCCGTCAGCGACCCCTTGAACTTGTCGGGCGCCACGACGACGTGGAAGGCCGTCTTGTCCGGGGTCGGCATGCCGCGGACCCTACCGATGCCCGCCGGGACGACGCAGCGGCCGCCTCCGGGGGAGACGGCCGCTGCGGTGTGGAGCGGGCGACGGGAATCGAACCCGCGTAGCTAGTTTGGAAGACTAGGGCTCTACCATTGAGCTACGCCCGCACGTGAACACGTGCCCGAGAAGCCCTGCGGGGCGCCTCGGGGAACAGCGTAGCGGGTCGTGAGCGGTAGCCTGCTGCCTGTGCCGCCCGTGCGGTGGTGCGCGGGGTGTGGCGCAGCTTGGTAGCGCGTCCGCTTTGGGAGCGGAAGGCCCCCGGTTCGAATCCGGGTACCCCGACGGACACGCGTCCGTCCGCAGTGCGGACGGTCGCGCAGTGATGGGCCCCGTCGCGGACGGCTACGCTTTCGCGGTGCGTCGGGGCTGCCCCGGCGTGCCGCACGCCTGACCACGACCTCCGCCATGCGCGGAGAGACCCCAGGAGACCCCTGCTGTGAAGAGCGACGTCGAGACCCTCAACGCGACCCGGGTGAAGTTCACCGTCGAGGTCGGCTACGACGAGCTGAAGCCCAGTCTCGACAAGGCGTACAAGTCGATCGCGGGTCAGGTGCAGGTGCCGGGCTTCCGCAAGGGCAAGGTCCCCGCGCGCGTCATCGACCAGCGCTTCGGCCGGGCCGTCGTGCTCGAGGAGGCCGTCAACGACGCGCTGCCGAAGTTCTACCAGCAGGCCGTCGAGGCCTCGGACTTCCTGCCCCTGGGCCAGCCCACCGTCGACGTCTCCCAGGCGCCCGACCCCGCCACCGGCGGCGACCTGAAGTTCTCCGTCGAGGTGGACGTCCGCCCGACCCTCGAGCTGCCCGACCTGTCGACCATCGAGGTCACGGTCGACGACCTGCAGGTGCCCGAGGAGGAGGTCGAGACCCGTCTGACCGCCCTGCGCGAGCGCTTCGGCACCCTCACCGGCGTGGACCGCGCCGCCGCCGACGGCGACTTCGTCTCCATCGACCTGCTCGCCGAGATCGACGGCGAGGAGATCGAGAGCGCCAAGGGCATCAGCTACCGCATCGGCCAGGGCAACATGATCGACGGCCTCGACGAGGCGCTCACGGGCGTCGCCGCCGAGGGCACCACGACGTTCACGGCCCCGCTGGCCGGCGGTGACCGCAAGGGCGAGGACGCCAGCATCACCGTCACCGTGCAGTCGGTGAAGGAGCGCGTGCTGCCCGAGGCCGACGACGACTTCGCCCAGCTCGCCAGCGAGTTCGACACCCTCGACGAGCTCAAGGCCGACCTGCTCCAGCAGGTCGAGCAGTCCAAGAAGTTCGAGCAGGGCCTGCAGGCGCGCGACAAGGTCCTCGAGAAGCTCCTCGAGGTCGTCGACGTGCCGGTCCCGGCCTCCCTCGTCGAGGCCGAGATCCACGCCCACCTCGAGCGCGAGAGCCGTCTCGAGGACGCCGAGCACCGCGCCGAGATCGCCGAGTCCACCGAGCAGGCCATCCGCAGCCAGCTCCTGCTCGACGCGCTCGCCGAGCGCGAGGAGATCGGTGTCGAGCAGGGCGAGCTGATCGAGTACCTCGTCGGCCAGGCCCAGCAGTACGGCATGGACCCCAACCAGTTCGTGCAGATGGTCGACGGCGCCGGCCAGGTGCCGTCCATGGTCTCCGAGGTCCGCCGCCGCAAGGCGCTCGCGGTCGCCATGGAGAAGGCCACCGTGACGGACGCCTCGGGCAACACCGTCGACCTCGAGGAGCTCGTCGGCGGCGACGACGAGGACGACGCGACCGAGGGTTCGGGGGACGAGGCCGTCGAGAGCCCCGCCACCGAGGCCGGCGAGACCGTCGACCCGACCGGTGAGGACGAGCAGGCCGCGGCCGAGCAGGTCGCGACCTCCGACACCGCGCAGGAGTCGGACAAGAGCTGATCCCCGTCGCTGTGGGCGCACCGGTGACGGTGCGCCCACAGCGAAAAGGCCCCGGTCCCGACATGGTCGTCGGGACCCGCGCGTTAGGGTCGATCGAGATCGGCGGAGCATCCGCCGGACCCTCCCGGACACGTCCGGGGTGGGTGGTCGACGCCAGGAGAGGGCCAGGGAACAGCGTGAGCGAGATCTTGAGCGCACCGGGACTGGTGACGCCGCAGGCCCGCACGGGTCAGCCGGGCATGGGCCTGGACGACAACGTCTACCAGCGGCTGCTGCAGCAGCGGATCATCTGGCTCGGGACCGAGGTCCGGGACGACATGGCCAACGCCATCTGCGCGCAGCTGCTGCTGCTGGCCGCGGAGGACCCGGACGCGGACATCTTCATGTACATCAACTCGCCCGGCGGCTCGGTGTCCGCGGGCATGTCGATCTACGACACCATGCAGTACATCAAGCCCGACGTGGCGACGATCGCCACCGGCATGGCTGCCTCGATGGGGCAGTTCCTTCTCTGCGCGGGGGCCGCGGGCAAGCGCTCGGCGCTGCCGCACGCGAAGATCATGATGCACCAGCCGCTGGGCGGCCTGGGCGGTTCGGCCTCGGACATCAAGATCCTGGCCGAGCAGATCATCGCCACCAAGAAGCAGATGGCCGAGCTCATCGCGCAGCACTCGGGCCAGACGTTCGAGACGATCACCCGCGACTCCGACCGCGACCGCTGGTTCTCGGCGCAGGAGGCCAAGGAGTACGGCCTCATCGACCACGTCGTGGGCCACACCAGCGAGGTCGAGGGCGGGGGCGGCACCGGTGCCTGAGCTGTTCCGCCCGCTGTTCACCGCCTCGAGGGGAGACCGCCCGATGAACCCGCACAACCCGCAGGCCCGGCTCAACCCGGCCTACGACCAGTCCGCGCGCTACGTGCTCCCGCAGTTCGAGGAGCGCACGTCCTACGGCATGAAGCGCTCGGACCCGTACACCAAGCTCTTCGAGGACCGCATCATCTTCCTCGGCGTGCAGGTGGACGACGCCTCGGCCGACGACATCATCGCCCAGCTCATCGTCCTGGAGTCCCAGGACACCGAGCGCGACATCATCATGTACATCAACTCCCCGGGCGGGTCCTTCACGGCCCTCACGGCGATCTACGACACGATGATGTACATCCGCCCGGACATCCAGACGTACTGCATGGGCCAGGCGGCCTCGGCCGCCGCCGTCCTGCTGGCTGCCGGCGCCCCGGGCAAGCGCTTCGCGCTCCCCAACTCCCGCATCCTCATCCACCAGCCGGCCATGGCCGGTGGCGACTACGGGCAGGCCTCCGACCTGGAGATCCAGGCCAACGAGATCCTGCGCATGCGCTCCTGGCTGGAGAGCACGCTCGCGTTCCACTCGAACCGGACGGCCGACCAGGTCCGCGAGGACATCGAGCGCGACAAGTTCCTGACCGCGAAGGAGGCCGTCGAGTACGGCCTCATCGACGAGGTCCTGGAGAGCCGGAAGGCGTCCGCTCCCTCCCTGTGAGCACGAAGCGTCACTCGCCTGCAGCAGCGAGTGACGAGATGCCGAGCTTCCGGGGGGCCGGTCTGGCACCGTGTCCCCCGGGGGCGTCTAATGAGTCGGGCGAGTCGGACCCGGCAGGTAGCGTGGGTCCAACCGGCGGGACGCACGGTCCCGGGCGACCGGACCGGAGTGCCGATCGTCGGGACACCCCGCACGTCGAGGAGAGGATTCGTCGGTGGCACGCATCGGTGACGGTGGCGATCTGCTGAAGTGCTCGTTCTGCGGCAAGAGCCAGAAGCAGGTCAAGAAGCTCATCGCGGGCCCAGGTGTCTACATCTGCGACGAGTGCATCGACCTCTGCAACGAGATCATCGAGGAGGAGCTCGCCGAGGCCAACGACCTGGGCCTGGTGGAGCTGCCGAAGCCCAAGGAGATCTTCGACTTCCTCGACCAGTACGTCATCGGCCAGTCCTCGGCGAAGAAGTCGCTCGCGGTGGCCGTCTACAACCACTACAAGCGCATCCAGGTCGGCGAGGCCGCCGGCAGCGGGAAGGCGCGCGGCGAGGACGCCGTCGAGATCTCCAAGTCCAACATCCTGCTCATCGGCCCGACCGGCTGCGGGAAGACGTACCTGGCCCAGACGCTGGCCAAGATGCTCAACGTGCCCTTCGCCATCGCCGACGCGACGGCCCTGACCGAGGCCGGCTACGTCGGCGAGGACGTCGAGAACATCCTCCTCAAGCTCATCCAGGCCGCCGACTACGACGTCAAGAAGGCCGAGACGGGCATCATCTACATCGACGAGGTCGACAAGATCGCCCGCAAGTCCGAGAACCCGTCGATCACGCGGGACGTCTCGGGCGAGGGCGTCCAGCAGGCGCTGCTGAAGATCCTCGAGGGCACGACCGCCTCGGTGCCCCCGCAGGGCGGGCGCAAGCACCCGCACCAGGAGTTCATCCAGATCGACACGACGAACGTCCTGTTCATCGTGGGCGGGGCCTTCGCCGGCCTGGACCGGATCATCGAGTCCCGCTCCGGCAAGCAGGGCCTGGGCTTCGGCGCCCAGCTGCGCTCGACGACGGAGAAGAAGGCCGAGCCGTCCTTCGCGGACGTCATGCCCGAGGACCTCATGAAGTTCGGGCTCATCCCCGAGTTCATCGGGCGCCTCCCCGTCATCACGAGCGTCGAGAACCTCGACCAGGAGGCGCTGGTCCAGATCCTCACCCAGCCCCGCAACGCCCTGGCCAAGCAGTACCAGCGCATGTTCGAGCTGGACGGCGTGGAGCTGGAGTTCACCGACGACGCCCTCGAGGCCGTCGCCGACCAAGCCATCCTGCGCGGAACCGGCGCCCGCGGGCTGCGCGCGATCATCGAGGAGGTCCTCCTCCCGGTGATGTTCGACGTGCCCAGCCGCGACGACATCGCCCGCGTCGTGGTGACGCGCGAAGTCGTGCTGAAGAACGTCAACCCGACGCTCGTGCCGCGCGAGGCGCCGGCCCGCAAGCCCACCCGGGAACGCCGCGACAAGTCGGCCTGACCGGCCACGCACGACAGAAGCCCCCGCACCGGACGGTGCGGGGGCTCCTTTCGTCGCGGGGCCCGCCCGCGCAGGTCCCCTGCCCGCAATGCGGACGCACGAGAGCCCCGCACCGGACCGGTGCGGGGCTCTCGTCGTGCGGGTGGGCACGAACTACTGCTGCAGGACCGCTTCGACGTCGATCTGGACCTTCAGCGTCGTGCCGAAGACCGCCACGCCGATGCCGACGGCCTGGTTCCAGTTCATCTTGAAGTCGTCGCGGTGCAGCTCGGCCGTCGCCGAGAACGCGGCGCGGGTGCCGCCCCACGGGTCCGGGCCGGAGCCCGCGTAGGACAGCTGCAGCTGCACGGGCCGGGTCGTGGCCAGCAGCGTCAGGTCGCCGGACAGGACCCACCCGTCGGCACCGCGCTGCACCCCCGTGGCCGAGAAGGTCAGGGTGGGGTAGCGGTCGGTGTCGAGGAAGTCCGCCGAGCGCAGGTGCTCGTCGCGCATGGCGTTGCCCGTGTCGATCGTCGTCGCGTCGATCTCGACCTGCACGCTGGCCCGCGTCACGTCCTCGGGGACCGTGATGACCCCGGTGAAGCCGGTGAACCGGCCGTTCACCGCGGCCAGGCCGAGGTGGTGGGCCCGGGCGGAGATCGAGGAGTGCGTGACGTCGATGGCCCACACGCCGGGCGGCGGCACGTCGCTGCCGCCCTGGCGCCGCAGCCGGACCTCCCCGATGCGCCACGCCCCGCCGCCGGGGACGACGACGCTCGTGGCCCGCGGTTCGTGGGCCGCGGCGGCGACGAGCATGGTCGCCGCCCCCGCGGGCACCCCGAGGAGGGCGAAGCCGCCGTCGCCACCGGTGACGGCGCGCGCCACCTGGGACCCGTCGGCCCCCAGGAGCGTCACGGACGCCCCCGTGACCGGCCAGCCCTCGCGGTCGAGGACGCGGCCCTCCCCGGTCACCCCGGAGGACGTGCCGGTCGGGCCGCCCGCGAGGTGGGACGGCGCCGACGGGTCCGGGCTCACCGCTGCTCCGAGCGCGACTCGAAGCGGGTCAGGTCCAGCGTGGCGCCGGCGTCGCGGGCGCCGAGCGTGATCTGGGCGGCGGACACGGTGTCCTCCTCGACGTCGACGGACGTGGCGACGGGGGCGTACCCGGCGGCGGTCAGCGTGTAGTGGCCGCCGGCGAGGTCCTCGAAGGAGTAGCTGCCGTCGGCGCTCGTGACGACCGAGCCGACGACCTCCCCGTCGGCGTCGACGAGCGTGACGGTCGCCTCGCGCAGGACACGGCCGTCGCTGGCGGCGACGACGGTCCCGGTGAGGCGGCCACCGCCGGTGAGGACGAGGTCGCAGGCCAGGGCCCCGGAGTCGGGGACCTCGATGCTGCGGGCCAGCGGCCGGTGCGACTCGCTCTGCGCGGTCAGCACGTAGGTGCCGCCCATGAGCTGGTCGAAGGAGTAGCCGCCGCCGTCGTCGCTGCGGGTGGAGCCGACGACCTCACCGGTGACGTCCGTCAGGGTCACCAGGGCCCCGTGGACGCCCGTGGTGCGGCCGTCGTGGCCGGCGCCGAAGTCGTCGGGCAGCGCGTGGGTCAGAACGCGACCGGTGATGGCCGAGCGGCCGGACAGCACCACGTCGCGGGTGACCGAGCCGTCCCCGACGCCGACGAGCGTGGCGGACGGCGCCACGTGGGCCGCGGCGACGATGAGCAGGTACGTGCCGCCAGTGGGCAGGTCGAGCGTGTACGCGCCGTCGTCCCGGGTGCTGGTGCGGGCGACCTGCTGGCCGGACTGGTCGGCGAGGGTGACGACGGCACCCGGCAGCGGCCGGCGGTCGTGGTGGCGGACCGTCCCGGAGACCGTGAGGCCGGCGTCGGTGCGCGCGGGCTGGGTGGGCACGCTGGGGATCTCCTCCCGGTCGGGGTGCGGGTGGCCGTTCACCGTCGCGGTGCCGATCCTCGCACCGCCGACGCCCTCCTGGCCCGTCGTGGCCGTGACAGCCGTGGCCGCGGTCCGCGTCGTGGCGTCCGGGGTCTGCGTGGCCTCGGGGGTCTCGTCCCCGGTGCGCAGCGCGCGCTCCTTGAAGAACAGCGTGATGAGGAACGCGACGAGCGCGAAGGGGGCGGCGACGAGGAACACCTCCGCGATCGAGGAGCCGTAGGCCGACTGCACGATCGAGCGCACCGGCTCGGGGATCGCGGAGAGGTTCGGCACCCCGGTCGAGGACCCCATCGAGGCGAGCGCCTGGCCCGGGTCGATGCGGGCCGCGGTGAGGCCGTCCTCGAGGTGGTGGGTGACGCGGTTGCCCAGCAGCGCGCCGAGCGCGGAGACGCCGATCGCCCCGCCGAGGCTGCGGGCGAAGGCGACGAAGGAGCTGGCCGAGCCGAGGTCGCGCGGTTCGACGACGTTCTGCACCGCCAGGACGAGGTTCTGCATCATCATCCCGACACCCAGGCCGATGAGGGCCATGAACGGCGCGATGATCCAGTAGTTCGTGTCGTACTCGATGGTGCTCATGAGGCCGAGCCCCGCGGTCAGCAGGACGCCGCCGGTGACGAGCCAGCCCTTCCAGCGACCGGTGCGGGTGATGAACTGCCCGGCGACGGTCGAGGCGATGAACAGGCCGAGGATCATCGGGATGGTCATGACGCCGGCCATGGTCGGCGTCTCGCCGCGCCCCAGCTGGAAGTACTGGCTGAGGAAGATGGTGGCGCCGAACAGGGCCACGCCGACGAAGAGGCTGGCGGCGGCCGACAGGGCGATCGTCGGGTTGCGGAAGAACTTCAGCGGGACGATCGGCTCCTTGGCGCGGTGCTCGGCGAGCACGGCCAGGCCCAGCAGGACGACACCGGCGGCGACGAGGCCGACGGTCCACCACGAGGCCCAGTCGAACTGGGTCCCGGCCAGCGAGACCCAGATGAGCAGGGCGGAGATGCCGGCGGCCAGCAGGGTCGCGCCCAGGTAGTCGATGGACACCTCGCGCTTGGGCTGCTCGGGCAGCTTCAGGCGGGTCTGCAGGACGATGAAGGCGGCGACGGCGAACGGGATGCCGACGTAGAAGCACCAGTGCCAGGACAGGTGCTGGGTCAGGACGCCGCCGATGAGCGGACCGCCGACGGTCGCGAGGGCGAACGTGGCGCCGAGGTAGCCGGAGTACCGGCCGCGCTCCCGGGGGGTGACCATCGAGGCCAGGATGACCTGCGCCAGCGCGAGGAGGCCGCCGCCGCCGATCCCCTGGAAGACGCGCAGCGTGATGAGCATCCCCATGTTCGTCGACAGGCCGGCGATGGCCGAGGCGATGACGAAGATGACGAGCGCGATCTGGACGAGGAGCTTCTTGGAGAAGAGGTCGGACAGCTTGCCCCAGATGGGGGTCGAGATCGTCGTGGCGAGCAGCGCCGCGGTGACGACCCAGGTGTAGCCGGACTCGGTGCCCTTGAGGTCGCTCACGATGCGCGGCAGCGCGTTCGAGACGACGGTCGAGGACAGGATGGCGACGAACATGCCCAGCAGCAGCCCCGAGAGCGCCTCGAGGATCTGCGCGTGGGTCATCTTCGGGGTGCCACCGGGTCCGGTGGCCGTGCTGGACGTCGCGTGGACGTCGGTCGTGGTGCTCATGCGTTCCCCTGCAACTGCATCTCGTGGCGGGTCGGGCTGGACTGGTGGTGGGTGAGGTCGACGGTCCCCGGCGGTGGGTCGGGCCTCGTGAGGCGGCCGAGGAGGCGGGTGAGCTGTGCGACCTCGTCGTCCCCCCAGTCGTCGAGGTGGTCGACGAGGCGGCCGACGACGGCGCGGCGGAACGTGCGCAGCTCCTCCAGGCCGGCCGGGGTGACGTTCAGCCGCTGGGAGCGGCCGTCGGCCGGGTCGGGGGAGGAGTCGAGCAGACCGCGCTGCTTGAGGTGGCTGATCTGGCGGCTGACCGTCGACAGGTCCAGCGCCAGGTGGTCGGCGACCTCGCTGATGCGCAGCGGTCCGTGCTGGAGGACGACCGTCAGGGCGACGATCGCCGGGGTGTTCTGCGTTCCGACCAGCGCGCGACGGGTCCGGAGCAGGTCCGGGAACACGTCGGCGAGCGCGGCGCACGCGTGGGGTGTGGCCATGACGACCTCGGTGACGACTCGGTTGGTGTGTGCAAGCAACCATACGAGGATTGGTTGCTCCATGCAACCCGAGGGTGGCCCACGTCGGACGAGCCCGCACCCGGGACGGGGTGCGGGCTCGCAGGGGGAGGGACCGGGAAGGCCTGGGGGTGTCGGGGGTGGGTCTCAGATGGCCGAGTTGAGGCGGTGCAGCAGGTCGGCGAGCGTCGTCATGTCGCTCTCGGGCCAGCCCTCGAGGCGGGTGTGCAGCCGCTGCCGGCGGGCGGCGCGGGCGGCGTGCACCTTCTCCAGGCCGTCGGGGGACAGGGTCAGCTTGACGGCCCGCCCGTCGGTCGGGTCGGCCTCGCGGCTGACGAGCCCGAGGCGCTCGAGCAGCTGGACCTGCCGGGACAGCGTGGGCTTGCCGATGCCGAAGAAGGTCGCCAGGTCCGAGGGCCGGGACTCCCCGACGTCGTCGAGGCGCACCAGCAGGCTGTAGGCCTCCGGCTCCAGGTCGGGGTGCACGCTGCGCGCGGTCTCCCGGTTGATGGCGCGTGAGCGCCGCAAGAGCACGGCGAGTTCGCGTTCCAGCGCTTCAGCAGGGCCACTGACCATCCCCGGAACCTACCGGCCCGCAGGCCCTCTGCAGGACGGACCCGCGGCGCGCCGGGGTGCCCGGGGTTGTGGGACGGCGCCGACACCACCTAATGTCCCGGTCAGATGCATCGAACCGATGCATCGAGTCGTGACGCGAGGAGCTGGTCCGTGGTCCGCAAGCGTGGTGACGTCGTCCTGCTGGCCGTCCTGGCACTGCTGGCCGACGGCCCGATGCACGGGTACGAGGTGCGCAAGCGCCTCGACCAGCGGCTGGGTGTCTTCCGCGCCCTCAGCTACGGGACGCTCTACCCCGCGCTGCGCGCCCTGCAGGCCGGCGGCTGCATCACCGAGACGACCGAGCAGCGGCTCCCGGGCACCATCAGCCCCAAGCGGGCCCGCGTCGTCTACGAGATCACCGCGCACGGTCGGGACCGGCTCGCCGACATGCTCGAGGAGTCCGGCCCGGAGGCGTGGGAGGACGACGCCTTCGGCGTGCACTTCGCCCTCTTCGGGCGCGTCGCCCCCCGCACCCGGCTGCGCATCCTGGAGGGCCGCCGCGCCCGGCTGCTCGAACGCCTGGAGCAGATGAACCGCTCCATCGAGCGCACCCAGACCCAGCTCGACGTCTACGCCCTGGAGGCCCAGCGGCACGGCGTGGAGACCGTGCGCAGCGAGGTCGACTGGCTCGAACGACTCATCACCGCCGAACACCACCCGAGTCCCACCCCGATCCCCTCCCCGAAGGAGACCCCCTGATGGCCGGTCCCATCCGCGTCGCGATCGTCGGCGTCGGCAACTGCGCCGCCTCGCTCGTCCAGGGCGTGCACTACTACCGCGACGCCGACCCGACGCAGTCCGTCCCCGGGCTCATGCACGTGCAGTTCGGCGACTACCACGTGCGCGACGTCGAGTTCGTCGCCGCGTTCGACGTCGACGACAAGAAGGTCGGCCTCGACCTGTCCGACGCGATCGGCGCGTCGGAGAACAACACGGTCAAGATCTGCGACGTCCCCACCTCGGGTGTGACGGTGCAGCGGGGCCACACCCTCGACGGACTCGGCAAGTACTACCGCGAGACGATCAGCGAGTCGGACGCCGAACCCGTCGACGTCGTCGCCGCCCTGCGCGAGGCGCGCGCGGACGTCCTCGTCTGCTACCTGCCCGTCGGGTCGCAGGACGCGGCGGTGTTCTACGCCCAGTGCGCGATCGACGCGAAGGTCGCCTTCGTCAACGCGCTGCCCGTCTTCATCGCGGGCACCCCGGAGTGGGCGCAGAAGTTCACCGACGCCGGCGTGCCGATCGTCGGCGACGACATCAAGTCCCAGGTCGGCGCGACCATCACCCACCGCGTGCTGGCCAAGCTGCTGGAGGACCGCGGCATCAAGCTGGAGCGGACCTACCAGCTGAACGTCGGCGGGAACATGGACTTCAAGAACATGCTCGAGCGCGACCGCCTGGAGTCCAAGAAGATCTCCAAGACCCAGGCCGTGACGTCGAACGTCGAGGCGGACTTCGGCACCCGCAACGTCCACATCGGCCCGAGCGACTACGTCCAGTGGCTCGACGACCGCAAGTGGGCCTACGTCCGCCTGGAGGGCAAGGCGTTCGGCGACGTGCCGCTGAACCTGGAGTACAAGCTCGAGGTGTGGGACTCCCCGAACTCCGCCGGCGTCATCATCGACGCCGTCCGCGCCGCGAAGATCGGTCTGGACCGGGGGATCGGCGGCCCGCTGCTGTCCCCGTCGGCGTACTTCATGAAGTCCCCGCCGGAGCAGCGCGACGACGAGCGCGGCCGCGCTGGCGTCGAGGCGTTCATCGCGGGCACCGTCGAGCGCTGACCCCACGCACGACCGCGGCCCCGCTCCCTCCTCAGGAGAGCGGGGCCGCGGTGCGTCAGTCCTCGGTCGGCGCGATCTCCGCGACGGCGGTGAGGCCCTCGGCCCCTTCCACGACGACCCACTCGATCGACGCGGCCCGCGAGGCCGCGAGGACGTCCGCCTCGGCCCGACGCGCCGCCTCGACGAGCTGCGCGGGGCCGGAGATCGTCGCCGCGCTCAGCGGCGTCTTCTGGGAGACCTTCGCCTCGCTCTTGACCTTCCGCAGCGCCGAGAGCGCCTGCCCCGCAGCGGGGAGCACGAGCGTCGAGCCCCCGTCGACGGTGCCGAGCTCCGAGGCCGCGGGCCACGGCGCGGTGTGGACGGTGCCGTCCTGCCACCACGACCAGACCTCCTCGGCCGCGTAGGGCAGGAACGGCGCGAACAACCGGAGCAACGTCCGCAGGGTCAGGGCCGCCGTCGCCCGCGCGGAGGCCGCCGGGCCCTCGCCGCGGGAGCCGTAGGCGCGGTCCTTGACCAGTTCCACCCAGTCGTCGCAGAAGTTCCAGAAGAACTTCTCGGTGACGTCGAGGGCCGTGGCGTGGTCGTAGCGCTCGAACGCGTCGGTCGCCTGCGCGACCACGGTCGCCAGTCCGGCCAGGACCCCCGCGTCGATCGGTTCGGTCACGGCGGCCGGGTCGGCGGCGGTGCCGCGCTCGACGCCGAGGCCGAGCACGAACTTCGACGCGTTGAGCAGCTTCATGGCCAGCCGGCGGCCGATCTTCATCTGGCCGGTGTCGAACGTGGCGTCCGTCCCCAGCCGGGAGGAGGCGGCCCAGTAGCGCACCGCGTCGGAGCCGAACTCCTCCAGCAGCGCCAACGGCGTGACGACGTTGCCCTTGGACTTCGACATCTTCTTGCGGTCGGGGTCGAGGATCCACCCCGACAGCGCGGTCCGCTTCCACGGCAGCCCGTCGAACTCCAGGTGCGAGCGCACGACGGTCGAGAACAGCCAGGTGCGGATGATGTCCTGGCCCTGCGGGCGCAGGTCCATCGGGTACACGCGGGAGAACAGGTTCTCGTCGCGCTCCCAGCCCCCGGCCAGCAGCGGCGTCAGCGACGACGTCGCCCACGTGTCCATCACGTCGGGGTCGGCCGCGAAACCGCCCGGCACCCCGCGCTGGTCCTCGGTGTAGCCCGGCGCGGGTTCGGCCGCCGGGTCCACCGGGAGCACGGACTCGTCCGGCACGACGGGGGAGTCGTAGACGGGTTCGCCGTCGGCGTCCAGCGGGTACCAGACGGGGAACGGCACGCCGAAGAACCGCTGCCGGGAGATGAGCCAGTCGCCGTTCAGCCCCGACACCCAGTGGTCGTAGCGGTGCTTCATGTGCTCGGGGTGCCAGGCGAGTTCGCCGCCGCGCGCGAGCAGGTCCGAGCGCAGAGCGGTGTCGCGGCCGCCGTTGCGCAGGTACCACTGGCGGGTGGAGACGATCTCGAGGGGGCGGTCGCCCTTCTCGTAGAACTTCACCGGGTGGGTGATCTTCTTCGGCTCCCCGACCATGTCGCCGGAGGCCTGCAGGGCGTCGACGATCGCCTTCTGCGCGGAGAACACCGTCTGGCCGGCCAGGGTGGCGTAGAACTCCGCGCCCGCCCCGGACAGCCAGGCCGGGGTCTCGCGCAGCAGCCGGCCGTCGCGGCCGATGACGGCGCGGTTGGGCAGCTGCAGCTCACGCCACCACGTGATGTCCGTCGTGTCGCCGAACGTGCAGATCATCGCGATGCCGGACCCCTTCTCGGGGTCGGCGAGCTTGTGGGCCACGACGGGCACCTCGACGCCGAACAGCGGCGTGCGCACCGTCGTGCCGAACAGCGGCTGGTAGCGCTCGTCGTCGGGGTGGGCCACGAGGGCCACGCACGCGGGCAGCAGCACGGGCCGGGTCGTCTCGATGAAGACGGTGTCACCGCCGGCGGTGGGCTGGAAGCCGAGCCGGTGGTAGGCGCCCTCGGTGTCCTTGTCCTCCAGCTCGGCCTGCGCCACCGCGGTGCGGAACGTCGTGTCCCACAGCGTGGGTGCCTCTGCCGTGTACGCCTCGCCGCGGGCGAGGTTGCGCAGGAACGCGCGCTGGGCCGTCGCCCGCGACGTCGCCGAGATCGTCGAGTACGTGTGCGACCAGTCGACCGACAGGCCCAGGCGGCGCCACAGCGACTCGAAGACCTGCTCGTCCTCGGCCGTCAGCCGGTCGCACAGCTCGACGAAGTTGCGGCGCGAGACCTGCACGAAGTCGCGGTCGTTCTTCGGCGCCTTCTCCGGCGGCACGAACGAGGGGTCGTACGGCAACGTCGGGTCGCAGCGCACGCCGTAGTAGTTCTGCACGCGGCGCTCGGTGGGCAGGCCGTTGTCGTCCCAGCCCATCGGGTAGAAGACGGACTTGCCGCGCATGCGCTGGAAGCGGGCGACGACGTCGGTGTGCGTGTAGCTGAAGACGTGGCCGACGTGCAGCGACCCGGACACGGTCGGCGGCGGGGTGTCGATGGAGTAGACGTCGGCGCGCTGCGCGGAGCGGTCGAAGGCGTAGGTGCCCTGGTCCTGCCACGCGGGGGCCCAGCGCTCCTCCAGGCCGTCGACGGTCGGACGGTCGGGTACCTCGACGCCGGGAGCGGTGGTCGCGCGGAACGGCGCCGGTGCGGGGGCGGCGCCGTCGGTGGAGGGGGTGCTGGCGTCGGACATGCCCCCATCATCCCGCACCCGCGCAGGCACTCCGCAGGCCGTCCTCGGGCCGTCCGGAGACCCCCGGACGGCCCAGTCAGGCGTACCCCCGTGACAGCCGATGTTCCCTCGGTGAGCCACGTCCTGCGCCGTCCGCCCCTGTGGGTGGGCTACCTCCTGCTCGGCGGGGTGGTGGCGCTCGCGTGCCTGGCGACGACCGGCACCCTGCACGACACCCTGCTGGCCGTCGTGTCCTGCAGCTGCGCGGTCGCCATCGCGGTCGGCGTCCGCGTCCACCGGCCCGTCCAGCCGCGCGCCTGGTGGGCCATGGCCGTCGGGATGGCGTGCTGGGGCCTGGGGGACGTCCTGTACGTCGTCGTCTACGACGTCGGGGGTTCCGAGGCGTACCCCGCGCCGCCGGACGTCGCCTACCTGCTCGCCTACCCCCTGCTGGGAGCCTCGCTGCTCGCGCTGGCCCGCAAGGCGCGCCCGGGCCGCGACGTCGAGGGCGTCATCGACTCCACCATCCTCGCGGTCGGCGCGGGCCTGCTGAGCTGGGTCTTCCTGCTCGCGCCCGCCCTGCAGACGCTGTCGGACGACCCCCTCGGCGGGGCGGTCTCGGCCGCCTACCCGGTGGCCGACGTCTTCGTCCTGGCGATGCTCGTCCGCCTCACCTCGGCCGCCGGGGCCCGGTCCCCGAGCTTCGCGATGCTCTGCGCCGCCGCGGTGAGCATGCTCGTCGCGGACGCCTCCTACCAGCTCGCCTACGCAGCGGCCGGGTACGCGGGCAACGCCTTCGACCCGGCCTGGCTGGCGGCCTACCTCCTGTGGGGGGCCTGCGCGCTGCACCCGTCGATGCGCCGGTTGTCGGACCCGGGCCCCGGGACGCGTCGCGGCGAGCTGGGCGGCGGCCGCCTCCTGCTCCTGGCCGGTGCGAGCCTGCTGGCTCCGGCGACCCTCACGCTGCAGCTCCTGCTGCAGCAGCACCCCGCTTCGTGGGCGGTGGCCATCACGTCCGCGGTCCTGTTCCTCCTCGTCGTGGCGCGCATGTGGACCCTCCTGCGCCGGCTGCGGGTGCAGGCCGAGCAGCTCAGCGCGCTCGCCCGCACCGACCCGCTGACGGGCCTGCTCAACCGCCGCAGCGGCGACGCCGTGCTGCAGCGCACGCTGAGCCGGTGCGCCCAGGACGGCTCCGACCTCGTCGTCGTGCTCCTCGACCTCGACCACTTCAAGGCGTTCAACGACACCCACGGCCACCCCGCCGGGGACCGGCTGCTCGTCGGTGCCGCGCGCGCCTGGGGCGAGGTCCTCGACGGGACGGGTGCTCAGCTGGCCCGCTGGGGCGGGGAGGAGTTCCTCGTCGTCCTCGCCGGTGTGGACCCGGCCGCGGTCGAGACCCTCCTGGAGCGGATGCGCGACGTCGTCCCCGAGGGCCGCACGTTCTCGGCCGGTGCCGCGCGCCGGGGCCCCGGTGCCGGAGGGGACGTCGCAGCTCTGGTCGCCACCGCCGACGAGGCCCTCTACGCCGCCAAGGCGGCCGGACGGGACCGCACGTGCTGGGCCCCCGACGCGGTGGCGGCGCCCGTCGCGCCGGACGCCCCGACCGCGACCACCGTCGTGCCCGCGGTCCCCGCCCGGCCCGTGCGCCGTTCCGCGGAACCTGCGCCACGGGGCTGAAGCCGTGCCCCGCCCGGGCCGATCGCTGACCGTGGACTGGTGGCGGGGGAGCGTGCGGGGACTGCGGTCCCCGTGGCGCGCCTACGCGCTCCTCGGCGGCCTCGTCGCCCTCACCGTGCAGGTCGTCCCGCAGGCCCCGTCCACGACGGCCTCTTCGTCGTCCCGAGCTGCGGGGCGGGCATCGCCACCGCCGTCGGCGCCCGGCTGCACCGCCCGCAGCGGGCCTCCGCCTGGTGGCTGCTCGCCGCGGGCCTGGGGGCGTGGGCCCTCGGGGACGTCGCCCACTGGCTCTGCTGGTGGGTGCTGGACCTGCGGGGCTTTGCCGGCCCCTCCGACCTCCTCCACGTCGCAGCCCACCCCCTGCTCGCGGCCGCCCTGCTGCGCCTGGCGAAGCAGGCCCGTCCCGGCCGCGACGTCGAGGGCGGCATCGACGCGGCCATCCTCGTCGCGCCGACGCTGGCCGGGTTCGGGGCCGATCACCTCGGCGCCGCCGTCTCGGTGGCCCACCCGCTCGGCGACGTCGTGGTCCTCGGGGCCCTCGTGCGGGTCTTCGCCGCCGCCGGGCACCGGTCCACCGCGTTCCGCCTGCGCGCGGCCGCGGCCGTCGTCATGCTCGTGGCCGACTCCGTCCACCAGTACGTGACGTCGTCCGGGTCCTACGACGGGTCCGGGTTCGACTGGCTGTTCGCCGCCCGCGCCGACACCGCGCTGCACGTGGCCCAGCACGCGGGGCGGGCGTGCACCCGGACGGCCGACCGCGGCGCGGGGTCGGTGCACTCCCCGGCCTGACGTGTGCGAAGCTGCACGCAACCAGCGACGACGACGTCCGCAGGAGAACGCCATGCAGAGCTTCGCCAGCATCCTCACCGAGCACGCCCGCACACGCCCCGACGGCATCGCGGTCCGGCTCGACGACCACGCCCTCACGTGGCGCGCCCTCGACGACGCCACCGCGCGCGTCGCGGCGCTGCTGCGCGCGCAGGGCGTCCAGCGCGGGGACCGGGTGGCCCTCATCGCCCCCAACGTCCCGCACTTCCCGGTCCTCTACCACGGGATCCTGCGCGCCGGTGGGGTCGTCGTCCCCATGAACCCGCTGCTGCGCGGCCGGGAGGTGAACCACCACTTCACCGACTCCGGTGCCGTGCTCGCCCTCGTCTGGCACGCCGTGGCCGAGGCGGCGCACGCCGGCGCCGTCGGGACGCCCACCCGCGTGGTGGAGGTGGAACCGTCGGCGACCGCGGCCCTCCTCGCCTCCGTCGAACCCGACCCCGCCGCCGACCTGCTCGACCCCGACCCGCAGGACACCGCCGTCATCCTCTACACGTCCGGGACGACGGGGGCGCCCAAGGGCGCCGAACTCACCCACCACAACCTCGTCAGCAACGCGGTGACGTCGCAGGAGTCCCTCGTCAAGATGGCCGACGACGACGTGATCCTGGGAGCGCTGCCGCTGTTCCACGCGTTCGGCCAGACCTGCGCCATGAACACCGCGCTCGTCGCCGGCCGGACCATGACGCTGCTGCCCCGCTTCACCGCGGAGGCGGCGCTCGCGGTCGTCGAACGCGACCGCGTCACCCACTTCGCCGGGGTCCCGACGATGTACGTGGCGATGCTCAACGAACCCACGGCGGCGCAGCGGGACCTCTCCTCCTGGCGGTCCTGCGTCTCCGGTGGGGCGTCGCTGCCGGTGGAGGTGCTGCGGGGTTTCGAGGAGAAGTACGGCGTGATGATCCTCGAGGGCTACGGCCTGTCCGAGACCTCGCCCGTCGCCTCCTTCAACCTGCCCGACGTGCCGCGCAAACCCGGCACGATCGGCGTCCCGGTCCGCGGGTGCGAGATGGACCTGCGCTCGGCCGACGGTTCCGCGGTCGCCCCCGGGGAGGTCGGCGAGATCGTCATCAAGGGCGAGAACGTCATGAAGGGCTACTGGCGCAACGAGAGCGCCACCGCTCAGGCGATCACCGACGGCTGGTTCCGCAGCGGTGACCTCGCCACCCGGGACCCCGACGGGTACTACACGATCGTCGACCGGGCCAAGGACATGATCGACCGCGGCGGGTACAACGTGTACCCGCGCGAGGTCGAGGAGGTCCTCTACGAGCACCCGGCCGTCGAGCAGGCGGCCGTCGTGGGTTTCCCCGACCCCCTGGTGGGCGAGGAGATCGGGGCGGCGGTGGTCCTGAAGCAGGGCGCGACCGCCACCCCGGAGGAACTGCAGCGGCACGTCAAGGCCCAGCTCGCCGCCTACAAGTACCCGCGGCGGGTCTGGATCGTGTCCGAGCTCCCCAAGGGCCCCACGGGCAAGATCCTCAAGCGCGAGATCACACCCCCTGCACGGACGGAGGACTCCCCGGCATGAGCACCCCCCAGCACGCGAGCACCAGCACCTCCAGCGACAAGGTCCCCACGGGCGTCGACTACTACGAGATCGCCGCGGACCTCACCGACGCCGAACGCGAGGTGTGGGCCACCGTCCGCTCCTTCGTCGACGAGAAGGTCGTCCCCGTCGCCGGGGGGTACTGGGAGCGGGCCGAGATGCCCATGGAGCTGCTCAAGGAGTACGGGCAGCTGAACCTCGTCGGCGACGGCCTCGAGGGACCGGGCGTCCCGCGACTCAGCCACACGGCCGCCGGTCTGGTGACCATGGAACTGTCCCGCGGCGACGGCAGCTTCGCCACCATGCTCGGGGTGCAGGCGGGGCTGGCCATGCGCTCCATCGAGTTCCTCGGTTCGGAGGAGCAGAAGGAGCGCTGGCTGCCGCCCATGGCGCGGCTGGAGGTGCTGGGGGCCTTCGGGCTGACCGAACCCGACCACGGCTCCGACGCCGTCGCCCTGGGGACCACGGCCCGCAAGGACGGCGACGAGTACGTCCTCGACGGCGCCAAGCGGTGGATCGGGTTCGGGACCGTCTGCGACGTCTGCGTCGTGTGGGCGCGCGGGGAGGACGGCCAGGTCCAGGGGTTCCTCGTCGAACGCGGGACGCCCGGCTACGAGGCGACCGTCATCGAGGGCAAGGCGTCGCTGCGCGCCATCCACAACGCCGCGATCACGCTGAACGGCGTCCGGGTGCCGGCGGAGAACAAGCTGCCGGGTGCGCGCAGCTTCCGCGACACCGGCCGCGTCCTGTCCGCGACCCGCGCCGGCATCGCCTGGGGCGCGCTCGGGCACGCGACGGCCGCCTACGAGACGGCGCTGGCCTACTCCCTCGAGCGCAAGCAGTTCGGCCAGCCGCTGGCCAGCTTCCAGCTCGTGCAGGACAAGCTCGTGCAGATGCTCGCCGAGGTCACGGCCATGCAGCTCTTCTGCCTGCGGGTGGGCAAGCTCGCCGACGCCGGGCGCCTCACCGACACCCAGGCCTCGCTGGCCAAGGTGAACGCGACCCGCAAGGCCCGCGCGGTGACGGCGATGGCGCGCGACCTGCTCGGCGGCAACGGGATCCTGCTGGAGCACCGCGTCGCCCGGCACATGGCCGACGTCGAGGCGCTGCACACCTACGAGGGCACGGAGTCGATCCAGACCCTCATCGTCGGGCGCCACCTCACGGGCGTCTCCAGCTTCACCTGACGGCCCGCGTCGACCCTCCGCCCCGGGCGCACCGCCCGGGGCGGGGGGAGTCAGACCTTGAAGCGCCCCATGAGGGCGCGCACGTGGTCGGCGGTGTCGGCGACCTGACGGGCGCACGCGTCCGTCTCCGTCGCGCTCGCGGTGGTCCGCTCGGCGACCTGCGCGACCTCGCCGATGGTGCCGGCGATGGTCCGGGTCGCCGACGCGGCCCGCGAGACGCCGCCGGCGAGTTCCCCGGTGACGGCCGACTGCTCCTCGACGGCGGCCGCGACCGTCGCCTGGATCTCGTCGAGGCGGTCCACGACGGTCCCGATGTGCGCGACCGACGAGGCGGCCTGCTGCACGTCCTGCTGCAGCGCAGCGATCTTGCGCTCGATGTCCTCGGTGGCCCGTGCCGTCTGGGTGCTGAGCTCCTTGACCTCCCCGGCGACGACGGCGAACCCCTTCCCGGCGTCACCCGCGCGGGCGGCCTCGATGGTCGCGTTGAGGGCCAGCAGGTTCGTCTGCTGGGCGATCGAGGTGATGGCCGCGACGATCTCGCTGATCTCGGCGGAGCTGGACGACAGCGTCGAGACGGCCTGTTCCGTGGACCGGGCCACGTCGACGGCCTCGGCGGCGATCCGCGCGGCCTCGTGCGTGCCGCGGGCGATCTCGGAGATGCTGGCGCCCATCTCCTCGGCGGCCGCGGCGATGCCGGTGACCTCGCCGCTGGCGGCGTCGGCCTGCGCGGCCACGACCCCGGAGCGCTGGGCGGTCTCGGCCACGTCCGACCCCAGCGCGCGGCTGGTCCGGCCGAGCCGGCCGGCCGCGGAGTTCAGCACGTCGGCCTCGGCGCCCACCTCGCGGACGGTCCCGGCGATCGACTCGGCGAACCGGTTGAAGGCGGCGCCGAGCTCCCCGAGCTCGTCGCGGCGCGAGTCGTCGACCCGCTTCGTCAGGTCACCGTCGCCGTCGGCGATCTCGGCGAGGCTGTCCCGCAGCCGGCGCACCGGCCGGCCGATGCCGGTCCCGATGAACCAGCTGACGACCCCGGCGAGCAGCACCGCGAGCAGGCCGAGCAGCACGGTCGTGGTGCGCAGCGAGTGGCTGGCGGCCAGCGCGGAGGACACCGGCGCGCTGACGAGCAGCGTCCACGTCTGGGTGTCGTCCACGCGCACCGGCGCGACGGCGACGAGGGCCTCGCGCCCCAGGACGTCGTCGGTGCGGGTGGCGGTGCGCGGCTGCCCCGACGTCGTCGCGGACAGCGCCAGGGTCTTCGTCGCCTCCGCGGCGGGCTTGCCGAGGCGCTGCGCGTCGGGGTGGGTGACGACGGTGCCGGCGTCGGTCAGCAGCGACGCGTAGCCCGTCCCGTAGGGCTTCACCTCGGCCATCGACGCCGTCAGGCTCGTGAGGGCCAGGTCGGCCGTCACGACGCCCAGGACGGTCGTCCCGTCCAGGACGGGCGCCGCCGCGGTGGACATGAGGACGGTCTTGCCGTCGACCTCGTACTCGTACGGCTCGGTGAAGTAGACCTTCCCGGTCTGCTTCGGCGTCCAGTACCAGGCGCTCTTGGCCGGGTCGTCGAGGTCGGTGAGCGGCGTGACCGCCAGCGTGCTGCCGCTGCGGTACCAGTAGGGGATGAGACGACCGCTGGCGTCGCTCTCGGGGCTCCCGGCGAACCGCGCGTCCTGGCCGTCGAGGGCGTTCGGCTCCCAGCCGGTCCCCATGCCGACGAACTCGGGGTGTGCGGCGAGCCCGGCGCGCACGAGGTCGGAGGCGGCGGGCCGGGTCAGGACGCCCTGCTGGTGCAGGGAGGCCATGGAGTCGGCGACGTCCGACACCGTGCGGACGGCGCCGGCCAGCTCCTGCTGGACCTGCGCGGCCGTGGTCTGGGCCAGCTGCGAGGTGTACCGGGTGGCCTGCTCCTGCCCGAACGCGTCGCTCTTCGCCGTCACGACGACGACGAGGAGCGTCAGCGTGGTGACGACCATCGCCGACGTGCTCGCGACGAGTCGGGTCCTGATGCTGCGCACGGTCGAGTCCTCCGGTCGGTCGGCCCCCGCTGCTGGAGGTCTCCTCAGGACGTCGACGCGCACCGGGCCGTCCTTGACCCCGACGGCGCACGGCACAGCGAACGGCTGCGCGGGAGTGGCGTCGCCGCGCAGCCGTTCGTCGGGGTGGGAACGTCAGTGGAAGCGGCGCCCCGTGACCCGCTCGCTGGCGCCGACCCGGTCGAGGTACGGGGTGACCCCGCCCGTGAAGAGCGGGTGGCCCGTGCCCAGGACGAGGCACACGTCGACGTCCTCGGGGCCCGCGACCACGCCCTCGTCGAGGACGCGGCGGATCTCGTCGGCGAGGGCGTCCTGCACGGTCCGCAGGACCTCCTCGCGGGTCAGCGGGGAGTCCCCGCCCTGGAACAGGCCCTCGTGGGCGCCGGTCAGTGCGACCGGCCCCTTCGGGGTGACGAGTTCCGGACCGCCCGCCTCGACCCAGCGCCGCAGGTTGTCCGAGACCGTGTAGCGGTCGGGGAAGGCGGCGGCGAGTGTCTCGTGGACGTGCAGCATGACGGCCGGCCCGACGAAGTGTCCCAGCCGGAACGGCGTCATCGGCAGCCCCAGCTCGTCGAGGCTGTGCTCGACGTCGAGCAGCGGGGTGCCCGCGTCGACGGCCTTGACGACCTCGTCGAACATGCGCGTCGAGATGCGGTTCACGACGAACGCCGGCGCGTCCCGGACCAGCACGCACGTCTTCTTCAGCTTGCGTCCCACCGCGAACGCCGTCGCGAGCGCGACGTCGTCCGTCGTCTCCGTCCGCACGACCTCGACGAGGGGCAGCACGGCGACGGGGTTGAAGAAGTGGAACCCGACGAACCGCTCGGGGTTCTTCAGCACCGACGCCATCTCGGTGACCGACAGGGAACTCGTGTTCGTGGCGAGGACGGCGTCCTCGCGTAGCAGGGGTTCCAGTTCGCGCAGGACGTCCTGCTTGACGGACATCTCCTCGAAGACGGCCTCGATGACGAAGTCGCAGTCGGCGAGGGCCGACTTCTCGACCGAGCCCGACACCGAGGCCGACAGCCGGTTGGCCGTGTCGGAGGAGATCCGGCCCTTGGCCAGCAGGTCCTGCACGCCCTGGCGCACGAACCCGACGCCCTTCTCGACGCGTTCGGCCGAGACGTCGGTGAGGACGACGGGGACCTGCAACCGGTGCAGGAACAGCAGCGCGAGTTGGGAGGCCATGAGGCCCGCGCCGACGACGCCGACCGAGGTCACCTTGCGCGGGTCCACCTGCGGCGCACCGGTCGGCTTGCGGCCGTAGCGCTGCACGAGGTCGAACGCGTACAGGCCCGCCTTGAGCTCGGGGGAGATCCCGAGGTCGGCGAGGGCCTGGTCCTCGGCCGTGAAGTGGGTGTCCCGGTCGTTCGTGCGCGCGGCCTCGAGGAGGTCGAGCGTCCGGTACGGCGCCGGGGCCGCACCGTGGACCCGGGCGTCGGCGACGGCCCGTCCCCGGGCGACGGCCGCCGACCACGTCGCCTCGTCGGCCGGTTCGGCGCGGTCCACGCTGGTCTCGCCCGCCAGGACCGTCCCGGCCCAGCGCAGTGACTGCACGAGGAAGTCGGCCGGCTCGAACAGCGCGTCGGCGATGCCGGCCAGCAAGGCCTGCGGGCCGGAGAGCGTCTTGTTGCTCGCGAGCGCGTTCTCGATCGCGACCTTGACCGCGACGTCCGGACCGGCCAGGCGGGGGAGCAGGTACGTCCCGCCCCAGCCGGGCACGAGCCCGAGGTACGCCTCGGGCAGCCCGATGCCGCGCACGGCGCCGGAGATCGTCCGGTACGAGCAGTGCAGGGCCGACTCCAGCCCGCCGCCGAGGGCGAGGCCGTTGACGAACGCGAACGTCGGGACGGCGGCGTCGGCGAACCGGCGCAGGACGCGGTGACCGAGGGCCCCGACGGCGCGGCTGTCCTCGAGGTCGCCGATGCTCGCGACGGCCTTGAGGTCGGCCCCGGCGCAGAACACGTGGTTCACGCCGGTGACGCCGATCGCGACGACGCCCTCCTCGCGCACGAGGCGCTCGGCGACGTCGAGGGCCGCGTCGAGGTCACCCAGGCCGGGCTGGCCGAGGACGAACGGGCGGCGCGGGTCGCCGGAGTCGAGCGTGAGCAGTGCCATCGTTCCGGGCTTCGTGCCGCCGGGGGTGCGGGGCAGGTCCAGGGTGCGGACGTGCACGGTCATCAGGCAGCCGTCCCCTCGTGCGTGAAGCCTTCCCAGGCGGGGTTCTCCCAGACCACGGAACCGCCCTGGCCCAACCCGACGCACATCGCCGTGAGGCCGTAGCGGACCTCGGGGTGCTCGGAGAACTGGCGCGCGAGCTGGGTCATGAGACGCACGCCGGACGCCGCCAGCGGGTGCCCGATCGCGATCGCGCCGCCGTACAGGTTGACGCGCGGGTCGTCGTCGGCGATGCCGAAGTGGTCGAGGAAGCTGAGGACCTGCACTGCGAAGGCCTCGTTCAGCTCGAACAGGCCGATGTCGTCGATGGTCAACCCGGTGCGTTGCAGCACCTTCTCGGTGGAGGGGACCGGGCCCAGGCCCATGACCTCCGGTTCGACCCCGGCGAAGCCGAAGCCGACCATGCGCATCTTCGGGGTCAGCCCGAGCTCCGCGGCGACGTCCTCGGCGGCCAGGACGCACGCGGTGGCGCCGTCGGTCAGCGGCGAGGCGTTGCCCGCCGTGACGCGACCGTGCGGGCGGAACGGCGTGCGCAGGTTCGCCAGGCCCTCGACCGTCGTCCCCGGGCGGGCGAGCTCGTCGGCGGTGGCCAGACCCCAGCCCAGCTCGGCGCTCGCGGAGGCGACGGGGACGAGGTCGGCCTCGACCTGCCCGTTGGCGACGGCCTTGGCGAACTTCTCCTGGCTGGCGACGGCGAACGCGTCGGCGCGTTCCTTCGTCAGCTGCGGGAACCGGTCGTGCAGCGCCTCGGCCGTCTTGCCCATGTCGAGGGCGTCGGGGGAGACGATGCGCTCGGTGAGGAAGCGCGGGTTCGGGTCCATGCCCGCGCCCAGCGGGTGGTGGCCCATGTGCTCGACGCCGCCGGCCAGCGCCACGTCGAGGGCGCCGACGGCGATGGAGGCCGCGCTCGTCGTCACGGCCGTCATCGCGCCGGCGCACCAGCGGTCGATGGCGTACCCGGGCGTCGTGACCGGCAGGCCCGCGAGCAGGGCGGCGCTGCGGCCGAGCACCAGCCCCTGGTCGCCGGACTGGGTGGCGGCCGCGACGGCGACCTCCTCGATCCGCTCGGGCGGCAGGGACGGGTTGCGGCGCAGCAGTTCGCGCAGGCACGCGACGACGAGGTCGTCCGCGCGCGTCTGGGCGTGGATGCCGTCGGGGCGGGCCTTGCCGAACGGGGTGCGGACGCCGTCGGCGAAGACGACGCTCCGTCCGGGGGCGGGCGTGTGGACCACAGGACCTCCTCGTCGCGGGTGTGTACGACGACACCGTACGCGCCGGGCGAGGTAAGCGGTACCGGCGGTCCCTGGTAATCACCTGCCAGGACCACGGCACCCCTCCACCCCACCGGGCGCTTCAGGCAGCGGCGCGGTCGGGTGGGTCGTCTTGCTGCAGGGCGCGGGCGAGTTCTCGGGCCTTGGCGAGGAGTCCGGGGTGGTCGTTGCGTGTCCACGGTCCGGGGTCGGCGAGCCGTCCGAGGTGTCGGTGCAGGGTGCGGGTCTGCGGCAGCCCGTCGTCGGCGAAGCGGGCTTCGAGTCGTCCGGCGTGCAGGGCGCGGTGGTGCCGGCCGCACAGCAGGATGAGGTTGTCGATGCTGGTGGGTCCGCCGTCGGACCAGTGGATGACGTGGTGGTAGTGGCAGGCCCAGGCCGGGGCGCCGCAGCCGGGGGCGGTGCAGCCGCGGTCGCGTTCGGCGACCAGGAGGCGTTGGGCGGTGCTGGCGTGCCGGTCCAGGGTGTGCAGGGAGCGGGGCCGGCCGAGGCGGTCCAGGACCGCGACGGAGGTGTCGGCGTCGCAGGTGGCGGCGCGGACGGTCGCGTCGTTGACGGGGCCGTGCCCGTCGACGGTGGCGGTGGTGGTGTCGATGGTGCCGTCGTGGGTGAGGGTGGCGCGCAGGACGACGGTGGCCTTGTGGGTGGTGACGGGGTCGATGGCGCTGGCGGGGTGGTGCGCGCCGGTGGTGATGAGGTGCACGAGGCCGTCGTGGCGGCGCTGCATGGTGGAGCGCGTGTCGGGCTCGTTCGCGTTGTCGCTGGTGGTGGGGTCGGGGCGGGAGGCGGCGTCGACGGCGGCGCGGACGATGACGGCGGCGGCCTCGTCGAGGTCGACGGTCATGCGCAGCAGGCCGTGGTGGCGGGTGAAGGTGAGGGCGCGGCGGCTGGTGGTGTCCGGTTCGAGGTCGGGGGTGTGCCGGTCGGATCGGTCGGGGTCGAGGCTGACCAGGACGTCGTCGATGAGTTGTCGGGTGGTGCCCAGGGGCTGGGTGGCGGCGACGGCGCTGAAGAACCCGTCGATGAGATCGGAGCGCTTCTGTTCGGTCCATTCCAGGTGCCCGGACTCGGACGTGACCTGGACCGGGACGGTGCCGCGGCGCAGTGGGGTGGGGATGGACCGCAACGCCGACACCGCGCTGTGGACGTGGGCGAGGGTGGTCTTGCCCGTGGTGAGTTGCGCGCCGAGGCGGGCGAGGGAACCCCGGTCGCCGTGCAGCCCGCCGATGCGCCCGTCCCAGCCTCCGGTCTCGAGGACGTCGGGGTCGGTGTGGCGGGCGGCGGCGACGTCCTTGCGGGCGTGGGTGCGGGAGAGGTTGACCGGGGTGGTGGCGAGCAGGTCGGTGACGGTGCCGTCGGTGGTGCGGTCCAGAGCGGCGCGCACGAGGCGGAGTTTCACGCCGTCGAGACGGTTCCCCAGCCGGTAGGTACTCCGCACCGCGGCGTCGATGTCGTCGCGGTCGAGGGTTCCCAGGGGCAGGGTGAGGAGGTCGTCCAGCGCGGCGTTCAGGCGCGTGAGGGCGTCCTGGGCTGCGTGCTGGGCGGTGGGGGTCACGTGTTCCAGGGTAGTCGAACAAACCCTGTAGGGGTAGGCCTGAAGCGTCGTAACTTCTTGTGCGGCAACGGTTCACACGCTGTCGATTGTGGATGAGAGGTTCTCCACAACGTCACGGTTGCCAAGACCGGCAGCATGGACCGTGTGCATCCGCCGGTGTTGCAGCGCACCCGGGACGGCAGCTGCTGCCACTGTTCGTCGTCGACGGTGCACGATGGAGTTCCGCCAGTGCAGGGATACGCGAACCTCTGCGTCAGGCCATGCTGCTGTGGTGACCTACCGACCGGACCTCGACGTGCCGAGCGGAGCCAAGGGCTGGGCTGACCCGCGGCCGTGGTCGGACGTGGAGGAGGCCGTCTCGACGGCTGGTGTGGATGCTGCTCCAGCAGGTGCCGACGTCCGGTGTGCACGGCTTCACCCTCGCGTACGTGCCCTTCAGCCCGCTGGGAGGCGATGCTGCCGACCTGTCGTGGGAGGTCATCGACGGTCCGGCGGACTCGACCGTGACCAGGAGCGAGCTGGCAGGCCATCCCGCCGGGGCGGTGGAGGAGTTCAGCAGGTCCCTCGCCGAGGGCGCCGAGGGAGGGGTGTCGCTGCCGGTGGGGCTGGCTGCCGACGTCTTCGGCGCCCCTGCGTCCTGGCGGGGGTGGTCGCCGCTGTTGGCCGACGCCTCCCGCCTGTGCTGCCACCTCCCGCGCGATGAGGCCGGCCTGGAGTTGACGGTGCGGCACGACCGCAGGGCGTCGCCCGAGCCCTGGTCCTGGACGGTCTCCATCCCCGTCCCGGGTGTCGAGTTCCCGGCCAGCGGGTGGGTGGCGAACAGCCCGGGGGAGGCGTTGCGGGCAGCGCTGGACGAGGCGGACGTGTGGTTGTGGGGCCAGCCGGCCGGACACCCGCGCATCCCGCCCGCCACCTAGGTCGGGCCGGCTGGGTGTGCCGCCGATCCTGCCGCTCGGACGGCTCCCCGACGGCGGTCTGACACGCGCCGACGCCTGTCAGGCAAACGCCGAACGGCCCGGACCTGGTGGGGTCCGGGCCGTTCGGCGGGGGTTTGAGCTCAGGCGGTGAGCCCGCGGGTCGGGCGGAGCAGCTTGATGAGCAGCAGGATGCTCGCGACGATCGTCATGAAGGCGAGGGAGCGCCAGCCGACGGTCAGCACCACGCGCTGGAACTCGACGCTGGCCTGCGTCAGCCAGTACCACGCACCGACGGAGGAGACGACGACCGAACCGACGATCGTGCCGAGCAGGGCGCCGGCGCCGCCGCCGGAGCGCTTGCCGGCCTCGGCCGCGGCCTGGGCGGCCCAGAGGTCACGGCGGGTGCCGAGCAGGTGCGTCATCCAGGACTTGGCGGTGTTCCAGCCCGAGAACCACAGCCACGCCTCACCCGGCAGCCACAGGGCGGCGAACAGGTAGTCGGCGCCGCGACGGTGGGGGGACAGGTGCGCCATCTTCAGCTGGTAGAGCGCCGCGAGGGCGGTCGGGGTGATCCACCACCAGGACCACACGAACTGGTGGGTGGAGACCGAGGCGGCGAGCAGGGCGACGAAGGCCAGGCGCATGAACACGTTGAGGCCCAGGCCGATGTGCTGCAGCCAGAAGGGCAGCGTGCGCTTGGACAGCGGCATGCTCGTCATGAGCGCGATGAGGCCGGCGTTCCACTTGGCGCGCTGGCCGGACAGGGCACGCACGGTCGGCATCGCGCCGACCTGGGCGCGGGCGGTGGCCGACATGACCGTCGTCCAGCCCATCTCCTGCAGTTCCAGGCCGAGCTGCGCGTCCTCGGTGGCCGTCTCGTTCGTCCAGGGGGCCGCGCGGCGGTGCCGGCGGGTCACCTCGTCGATGGCCGAGAACCGGAACGCGGAGCACTGGCCGCCGACGATGGTGGTGCGGCGGGCGCGCTCGTTGGCGCGGACCTGGAACTGGGTGAAGTCCATCTTCTGCGCGCGGACGAGCTGGCGGTTGAACCAGCCGCCCTGGCCCTCGGCGAAGTGGTACTTGGCCGACACGGCCGCCGCGCTGGGCGTCTTGAGGAGCTCGGCCTCGAGGTCGGCGAGGCAGTCGGGGTCCAGGACGACGTCGGCGTCCATGCTGACCATGACGTCGAAGGCGCCGCCGGCGAGGAACTCGGCGTACCCGGTGGCCAGGGCCCCGACCTTGGCGTCGGTGTTCCCGGAGGTCTCGATGACCTTGATGCCCTTGTAGCGGCGGGCGATCTTCACCGTGTCGTCGGTGCAGTTGTCCGCGATGACGACGATGAGGTCGGGGGTGCGGGTCTGCGCCACGAGCGAGTCGAGGCACGCCTCGATGTCGGACTCCTCGTTGTGGGCCGGCAGCAGGACGGCCATCTTCGCGACGCGGCGGGTCGCGGGGCGGTAGCGCAGCCGGTGGATCGTGACCTCGAGCGCGCGGCGGGCGGTGACGGCCGTGTCGGCCAGGCGCTCGGCGAGGCCGGAGCGGGGGGCGGGGACGGACGTCCGGGGCAGGACGGTCCCCTCGACGATGCGGGGCTCGGGCTGGACGAGGAGCGGGGCGAGGTCTTGCACGGCCATGGGGGCTGCCTCCGTGGGCGGGGCTCAGGGCTTCGGGCTCAGGGCTGGGGCTGCGTGGTGCGGTGGGGCTCGTCAGTGACGTTAGGTAGCCGATTGCTCCTTCAACAGCTCCGTTCCGCCGCTAGGGGTAACGCTGCGCTCACCTACCGACCGTGTGGACCCGTCTCCGTCACTCCCGGTGACGAGTGCTCGCGGTCGTCGACACCCGATGTCACACACCGTCGTCGCCGGTGACGGGAGCGCGAGGGGCGCGGGCGAACGGGGAAGACCGGCGGGCCGGCGCCGGTTAGGATGGGCGCACAGGCGTCGATCCGGCCATCACCGGTGAGCCTCCGGAAGAACGGGTGCCCCCGGGCACCTCACTAGAACCGGACGGGTGCGGCCCGTGACAGCCGGACGAGAGCGGTCGTCCCGTTCTTCCCGCAGGGGAGGGCGTGGGCGGCAAGCGGGGTGGTACCGCGGCACCGCCGGCCCCGGCGGGCGTCGTCCTCGCGGCTGGAGCACTTCAGTCGAGGAGACACGGTGTCCGAGGACGTGACGGAAGCCCCCCAGGCCGGCGAAGCGCAGAGCGCGCCGAGCTTCCCCGACATCGAGCGCGCAGTCCTGGACTCCTGGCGCGCCGACGACACGTTCCGCGCCAGCGTCGAGGCCCGCACGGGCTCCGCGGCCGGGGAGTTCGTCTTCTACGACGGCCCGCCCTTCGCCAACGGCCTGCCGCACTACGGCCACCTGCTGACCGGTTACGTCAAGGACCTCGTGCCGCGCTACAAGACCATGCGCGGGCACCAGGTCGAGCGCCGCTTCGGCTGGGACACCCACGGCCTGCCCGCCGAGGTCGAGGCCGAGAAGCAGCTGGGCATCACGCACAAGTCGCAGATCGACGAGCTCGGCGTCGCGGCGTTCAACGACGCCTGCCGCACCTCCGTGCTGAAGTACACGAAGGAGTGGGAGGAGTACGTCACCCGCCAGGCGCGCTGGGTGGACTTCGAGAACGACTACAAGACCCTCGACACCGACTACATGGAGTCGGTCATGTGGGCCTTCAAGACGTTGTGGGACAAGGGGCTCGTCTACGAGGGGTTCCGCGTCCTGGCCTACTGCTGGCGCTGCGAGACGCCGCTGAGCAACTCCGAGACGCGCCTGGACGACGTCTACCGCAACCGGCAGGACCCCGCGGTGACCGTCGGTTTCCGGTTCACCGACGAGGGCGACGACCTCGACGGCGTGCTGGGCCTGATCTGGACCACGACGCCGTGGACGCTGCCCAGCAACCTCGCGATGGCCGTCCACCCGGACCTGGAGTACGTCGTCGTCACGGGGACCGGCGACCACGAGGGACGTACGTTCCTGCTCGCCGCGGACCGGCTGCCCCACTACGCCCGCGAACTGGGCGAGGACGCCGCCGACCGCGTCGTGGCGCGCAAGCGCGGCGCCGACCTGCTCGGCCGGCGCTACGTCCCGCCCTTCGACTACTTCGAGGGCCGCGAGAACGCCCACCAGGTCCTGGCCGCCGACTACGTCACGACCGACTCCGGCACGGGGATGGTGCACATCGCCCCCGCCTTCGGTGAGGACGACAAGCTCGTCACCGACGCGGCCGGGATCGTCCCGGTCGTCCCCGTCGCCTCGAACGGCACGTTCACCAGCGAGGTCCGCGACTTCGCCGGGATGCACGTCTTCGAAGCGAACAAGGAGATCAACCGCACGCTGCGCGACGGCGTCCCGTCCGGGGCGCTGCTGCTGCGGCTGGAGACGTACGACCACTCCTACCCGCACTGCTGGCGCTGCGGCAACGCGCTCATCTACCGCGCCGTGTCGAGCTGGTTCGTCAAGGTCACGGCGATCCGCGACCGCATGGTCGAGCTGAACGAGCAGATCACCTGGGTTCCCGAGCACGTCCGGCACGGCTCGTTCGGCAAGTGGCTGGAGGGGGCGCGCGACTGGTCGATCAGCCGCAACCGCTACTGGGGCAGCCCGATCCCGGTGTGGACGTCGGACGACCCGAACTACCCGCGGGTCGACGTGTACGGATCGCTGGACGACCTCGAACGCGACTTCGGCGTGCGGCCGACCGACCTGCACCGCCCCCACGTCGACGAGCTGACGCGGCCCAACCCCGACGACCCGACGGGGCGCTCGACCATGCGCCGCGTCCCGGAGGTCCTCGACTGCTGGTTCGAGTCCGGGTCGATGCCGTTCGCGCAGGTGCACTACCCGTTCGAGAACACCGACTGGTTCGAGAGCCACTACCCGGGCGACTTCATCGTCGAGTACATCGGGCAGACGCGCGGCTGGTTCTACACCCTGCACGTCCTGGCCACGGCGCTCTTCGACCGGCCCGCGTTCCGCACGTGCGTCTCGCACGGGATCCTGCTCGGCGACGACGGCCGCAAGATGAGCAAGTCGCTGCGCAACTACCCGGACGTGTCCGAGGTGCTCGACCGCGACGGCTCCGACGCCATGCGGTGGTTCCTCATGAGTTCCCCCGTGCTGCGCGGTGGGAACCTCATCGTCACCGAGCAGGGCATCCGCGACTCGGTGCGCCAGGTGCTGCTGCCGCTGTGGAACACTTTCCAGTTCTTCCAGCTGTACTCGGGCACCTCCAGCCACACCCCGCGCTGGCGCACGACGTCGACCGACGTCCTGGACCGGTACGTGCTGGCCAAGCTGCACGACACCGTCGCGCAGGTGACGGAGCAGCTCGACGTGTACGACATCGCCGGGGCGTGCGAGACGTCGCGGCAGTTCCTGGACTCCCTCACGAACTGGTACGTCCGCCGTTCCCGGGCGGCGTTCTGGGACGGGGAGTCCGAGCGCGCCCGCGACGCCTTCGACACCCTCCACACGGTGCTCGAGACGACGACGCGGATGCTCGCGCCGCTGCTCCCGCTGTTCTCCGAGGAGATCTGGCGGACGCTGACGGGTGGTCGCTCGGTGCACCTCACCGACTGGCCGGACCCGCTGGACCTGCCGAGCGACCCGGCCCTCGTCTCCGCCATGGACGAGGTGCGGGCGACGTGCTCCAGCGCGCTGGCGCTGCGCAAGGCGCACGGCCTGCGCGTCCGGCTGCCGCTGGACAAGCTCGAGGTCCTCGTCGCCGACCCGGCGGCGCTGGAACCCTTCGCCCAGCTCGTCGCGGACGAGGTGAACGTGCGGCAGGTCGCGCTCGCACCGATCGATCGCGCCACCGAGTACGGCGTCGTCGCCAAGCTGACCGTCAACGCCCGTGCGGCCGGCCCGCGCCTGGGCAAGCAGGTTCAGCAGGCGATCAAGGGGTCCAAGAGCGGTGACTGGACCGAACGACCCGACGGCACCGTCGTGGCGGGCGGGATCGAACTCGTCGAGGGCGAGTACGAACTGACGACGACGGTCGAGGGCGCCGACACCGGCGTCTCGACGTCGGCGCTCGAGGGCGGGGGTTTCGTCGTCCTCGACACCACGGTGACGCCGGAGCTGGCGGCCGAGGGGATCGCGCGCGACGTGGTCCGCCTCGTCCAGCAGGCCCGCCGCGACGCGGGGCTGCACGTCAGCGACCGCATCCGGTTGACCGTGGCCGCGGACGGTCCCGTCTGGGAGGCGCTCGTGACCCACCAGAACCTCGTCGTGACCGAGACGCTGGCCCAGCAGTTCGGGTCGAGCGGCTCGGCGTCGGCGATCAGCACGGAGGAGGCGACGCTCGTGGGAACGGTCGAGGGGCACGAGGTCCGCATCGCGGTGCAGCGCGCCGACGAGGTCGGGGGGCAGCGGTGAACGTGCCGGGACACGGCGACGACCGGGGCGACGACGGGGACCGCGAGCTCGAGGAGCTCATGGGTCCTCTCGGCGACGGCACCGACGACACGGGGGAGGCGTTCGGGACCGACGGGATGCGGCGCGGACGGGTCCCGCAGGACCACCGGTCCCCGCGGGTCAGCACCGAGGGTCGCCTGCTCCCGGCGGGGCCTGTCGAGGAGGAGGACGACCGGTTCGCCGACGTCGTCGCGCAGATCCTCGACCGCAACCCCGAGCACCGGATCCACCCGACCCTGGACCGCGTGCGCGAGGCGTGCGGGCTGCTGGGCGACCCGCAGCTGGCCTACCGCGTCGTGCACCTGGCCGGCACCAACGGGAAGACGTCGACGGCGCGCATGGTGGAGCGGCTGGTCCGCGAGCACGACCTTCGGACAGGCCGGTTCACCAGCCCGCACCTCGTCGACATCACCGAGCGCATCTCGATCGACGGGGAGCCCATCACGCACGCGGCCTTCGTGCGGGCCTGGGACGACGTCGAACCCGTCGTGACGATCGTCGACGAGCGGGCGGCCGAACGCGGGGAACCGCGGCTCAGCTTCTTCGAGGTGCTGACGCTCATGGCGTTCGCGGCCTTCGCGGACACCCCCGTCGACGTCGCCGTCGTCGAGACCGGTCTCGGCGGCACGTGGGACACCACGAACGTCGTGCAGCCCGACGTCGCGGTGGTCACGCCGGTGTCGATGGACCACGAGACGTGGCTCGGTTCGACGCTGGAGGAGATCGCCGGGCAGAAGGCCGGGATCATCAAGCACGGGTCGACCGTCGTGCTGGGCAAGCAGGAGGAGGAGGCCGGCGCGGTGCTGCTGGCCAAGGCCGCCGCCGAACGCGTCACCGTCGTGCGGGAGGGGTTCGACTTCGGGGTCGAGGAGCGGGCGCTGGCCGTCGGCGGCCAGCAGGTCTCGCTGCGCACGCGCGGCGGGCTGTACTCCGACGTGTTCCTGCCCCTGCACGGCGCCCACCAGGCCGAGAACGCCGCCGTGGCGCTCTCGACGGCCGAGGCCCTGCTCGCCCTTCCGGGCGGGACGTTGTCGCCCGGGCTGGTCGAGGCCGCGTTCGCCGACGCCTCCTCGCCGGGACGCCTGGAGGTGCTGCGCACGTCGCCGCTGATCCTGGCCGACGCGGCGCACAACCCGGCCGGGGCGCAGGCCCTGGCCGCGGCGATCGCCGAGGCGTTCACGCTGAGCCGTCTCGTCGGGGTCGTGGCCGTCATGGCGGACAAGGACGTCGAGGGGGTGCTGCAGGCCCTCGAGCCGGTCCTCGCCGAGGTGGTCGTCACCCGCTCGAGCTCCACGCGCGGCATGGAGCCGTCCGAGCTGGCCGAACTCGCCGAGGACGTCTTCGGCGAGGACCGCGTCCACGTCGTCGAACGGCTGGACGAGGCCATCGCCACCGCCGTCGACCTCGCGGAAGCCGAGGCGGGCGCGGGCGGCGGCATCGGGGGGTCCGGCGCCGGGGTCGTCGTGGCCGGGTCGGTCGTCCTCGCCGGCGACGCGCGCGCGTTGCTGGGGAAGGGGAAGCAGTGAGGAACCCCAAGCGGCTCATGGCCGCGACGACCCTCGGCAGCGAGGCGCTCATCGTGTTCTTCGCGACATTGGTGGCCTACGGGCTCGTGCCGATGGAGCAGCGCAGCTCGACGTACCTCGTCGTCGGGGGCGTGCTCGTGCTCCTGTGCTTGCTGGCGGCGGGGATGCTGCGGCGCCGCGGCGGCTACGCGCTGGGGTGGGTCCTCCAGGTGGTCATCATCGCCGGGGGTTTCGTGGTGCCGTTGATGTTCGTCGTCGGCGGGGTGTTCGCGGTCATCTGGATCTGCTCGATCGTCATCGGCAACCGGATCGAGCGCGAGCAGGCGGAGGTGGCGCGGAGGATGGCCCGGGAGTGATCGTCCGGGACGTGGTGGCCGACGACGCGCTCGCGGTCGCCGAGTTCCAGACGCGGACGTGGGACGAGTGCTACGCGGGGCTCGTCCCGGACGCGTTCCTGCGGGCGCAGCGCGTCCCCGAGCGGCTGGTGCGGTGGACGGAGACGCTCCGGACGGGCGCACGGGGGTGCGCGCTGGCGGAGGAACCCGGGTCGGGGGCCGTCGCCGGCGTCGTGAGCTGGATCCCCGGGGATCCGCGCTGGGAGCTGCGCAGCCTCTACGTGGCGGCCCACCACCGCGGCACGGGTCTCGGGGACGAGCTGCTGCTGCGCGCGGTCGGTGATCGACCGGCGGAGTTGTGGGTGTTCCGCGACAACCTCCGGGCCCGCAGGTTCTACGCTCGGCACGGGTTCACCGTCGTCCCCGGCAGCGACCAGCTCGACGCCGCGACGGGTGTTCCCGAGGTCCGGATGTCCCGGTCCTGACGACGTCCTGGAGGTACCCGCCGTGCGCATCGCCGTCGACCCCACCGCGGCCCAGCCCGCCGAACTGCTCGACCACGACGTCTTCACCTCGTTCGACGTGACCGTTCCCTCGGGGACGTCCGTCAGCGACCTGTCCGCCGTCCTGGGATCGGTGGGGGAGCTCGACGCCGCGGGTGACGACGTCGCCGACGCGCACGTCCGCGTCTTCGTCTCCTGGTTGCGGGAGACCGCGCACGCCGAGGGCGCCGACGCGGGGTGGGACGAGCAGTTCGAGGGGATGCTCGCCTACGCCGAGCAGCAGGGTTGGGTCGCCGGGAACCAGTCTGAGGGCACCGACGGGCGCACCGTCCGAGCGCACGTCGTCGTGGAGTGAGGGTCCTCAGCGCAGGACGGGGAACGCCTCGCGCAGTCCGGGGTGGCGTCCGGCCTCCGCGTCGCTGAGCGCGACCCGTCCGGTCCCGGCGAGGACGACGGTGGCGTCGTCCCAGTCCTCGGGGACCGCCGCTTCCGTGAGGTCCTCGACCGTCCGCCGGGCCAGGCGGAGTGCGCTCGCCGCGGGCGGGTCCGCGATGAGCTCGAGGTCGAGGTGGTGGACGGCGAGCTCGACGGCCCAGCTGCCGAGGAAGTCGCCGGTCGAGAACGTCATGTCCTGGAAGGTGATCCGTCCCTCGGACGCCCGTTCCACCCCACGGGCCAGCCCGCGGACGGTGCCGGCCACGTGGGCCGTGAGGGCGGTCGGACGTGGGTAGGCGGCCACCAGACCGGCCAGGAACGCCGATCCGACGGCGGGGTCGGACGCGGCCGGGTACCGCGTCCAGTAGCCCGCCGCGTCCACCGTGACCTCGCCCGGTGCCTCGACCGCGAGCAGGGCGAGGGCGACGTCCTGCAGACCCAGGTGCACGTGCGCGAGCACCTGCCCGCACGTCCAGCCGTCGCAGCGGCTGGGGGCGTCGAGGTCGTCGAACGCCCCCAGGAGCCGCTCCCACTCGGCGAGTTCGTCGAGCAGTGCGTCGCGCCCCTCCGCGTGGTCGAGGTGGAGAGTCACGACGTCGTCACCGCGCCGCCGCCGGCGCGTCCTCGTCCATGTCCTCCAGCTCCCGGCCCTTGGTCTCCCGCACGGCCTTGCGGACGAACACGAACGACAGCAGCGCGATGAGGGCGTAGAGGCCGTAGGCGAACTGGAGCCCGATGCCGGCGAGGGCGGGGAAGCTCGTGGAGATGGCGAAGTTCGCCAGCCACTGCGCGGCGGCCGCGACGGCCAGACCCGCGGCGCGGATCTTGTTCGGAAACATCTCCCCGAGCAGCACCCAGACGACCGGTCCCCACGTCGCCCCGAACGAGATGACGTACACGTTGGCCGCGACGACGGCGATGGGTCCCCACGGGTCGGGCAGGGTCGGGTTCTCGGTCGACCCACCGGCCTGGGAGAACGCGATCGCCATGACGGTGAGCGACACGAACATGCCCGCAGACCCGACGGTCAGGAGCGGTTTGCGGCCGATCTTGTCGACGGTCGCGATGGCGATGAACGTCACGACGACGTTCGTGACGGCCGTGATGACCGACGTCGTGAAGGCGTCCGACTCCTTGAACCCGACGGCCTGCCACAGGGTCGTGGAGTAGTAGAAGATGACGTTGATGCCGACGCCCTGCTGCAGGACGGAGAGCAGGATGCCGACCCAGACGACGGGCAGCAGGCCCAACTTCGGGCCCTTGAGGTCGCGCAGGCTGGGGTCGTGCTCCCGGCGCATCGAGTTCTTGATCTCGGCGACCTTGCGCTGCACCGCGTCCATGCTGCGGGTGCCGAGGACCTCACGCAGGACCTCGCCGGCCCGCTGGGTCTCACCCTTGGCGATGAGGTAGCGCGGGGACTCCGGGACCTGCAGGGCCAGGAAGGCCCAGATGACGGAGGGAACGACGCCGACGAGGAACATCCACCGCCACGCCTCCCAGCCCAGCCACGTCGTGTTCTCGGCGGACCCGGCCGTGTTGGCGATGAAGGCGTCCGAGAGGAGGGCGGCGAAGATGCCGACGGTGATGGCGAGCTGCTGCAGCGAGGCGAGCCGGCCGCGGATGTGCGCAGGCGCGACCTCGGCGATGTAGGTCGGGGCGATGACGGAGGCCACACCGACACCGACGCCGCCGACGACGCGCCACAGGATGAGGTCCCAGACGGCGAAGGCGAACGCGGATCCGACCGCGCCGATGGCGAACAGCAGGCCGCCGACGACCATGACGGACTTGCGGCCGAACCGGTCGGCGATGCGCCCGGCGAACCAGGCGCCGACGGCCGCGCCGAGGAGGGCGCAGGACACGGCGAACCCGGACAGTCCGTCCGACAGCGAGAACTGGTTGGTCACGGCCTTGACGGCCCCGTTGATCACGGAGGTGTCGAACCCGAAGAGGAACCCGCCGATGGCGGCCACGACCGAGATCATCACCACCTTCGTCGTGGTGTGCTTCTCGTCGTCGACGTTGACGTCGCGCCCTGGCGCGCTCTCCGAACTCATGCGGTTCTCCCTCGGTGCACGGAACCCCGAGCCCGGAGCCCGCCCACGATGGTCCGCCCAGGACACGATCTCCGCACCCCGAACCCCCACAGCCGCCGCCCAGCCCGCGTGGAAAACACTCTTTCCGCCCTTCCAGGCGACTCTCCGGGGCCGGGAGCACACCTTCCGCCCCGACGCGGCGGGCTGCCAGGGTGTCGCCATGGGCGGCGACGTGGTGGTGCGACGGGCGGACGTGGCCGACGTGGGTGAGGTGGCGCGGCTCTTCGCCGGCTACCTCGAGTTCTATGAGTGCCCCCGCCCACCCGCCGAGGTGTCCGCGTACCTGACGGCGCGCTTCGCGAACGGCGAGAGCGTCGTCCTGCTCGCCGCGGTCGGGGGGCGGGTCGTCGGGTTCGCGCAGTGCTACCCGACGTGGGCCTCGCTGGAGCTGGCTCCCGCCTGGGTCCTGTACGACCTCTTCGTCGACCCGTCCGCCCGGGGTCTGGGCGTCGGGCGGGCGCTGCTGCGTGCGGTCGCCGACCACGCGCGCGCGGCGGGCGCGACGACCGCCGTCCTGGAGACGGCGCACACCAACACCACCGCGCAGGCCCTCTACGAGAGCGAGGGCTGGGTGCTCGACACCACCTACCGGACGTACGCCCTGACGCTCTGATCCACCGGGCCACCGGAGGGCGGAAGGTGTTTTTTCCGCCGTCGGAGGGCGGGCGGGAAGGGCGGAGGGAGTGCTTTCCACGCGGGACGGGCTGGCCGGGGGAGGGGCTCAGGCGTCCTCACCGCGCGCGGTGGCGAGGTCGTGCGCGGCGATGTCGACGGCCTCCTCGGCGCGACGGGCGGCGTCGACGAGGCCGGCCAGCGCGGAGCCGTCGGGCAGGCGGGCCGTCCGTCCGGCGTAGGCCTTCGACAACGACTTCGCCTCGGCGGCGAGCTCGGCGAGGACCTGCGCGGCTTCCTCACGGGCGGCGCGCAGCGCCTCTTCCTGGGCGGCGGTGTCCTCGCGGTCGTGACGCCCCCCGACATCCTGGCGCACCCCGCACACGAGGTGTCCGATGCGTGCAAGACGGGAGGCGCCCGGTCACGGGACCCTCGGACGCATGACCGAACCCACGCCCCAGCCCTCGCCCCGCCTCGACCTCGTCGGCCTCGTCGTCGCCGACATGGCCGCCTCGCTGGCCTTCTACCGCCGCCTCGGCCTCGACCTGCCCACCGACGGCGACGGGGCCCCGCACGTCGAGACGACGCTGCCCGGCGGCCTGCGCCTGGCGTGGGACACCGAGGAGACCATCCGGTCCTTCGATCCCTCGTACACGCGGGAGGCCGCCGGCAACCGGACCAGCCTCGCCTTCCTCTGCGCGAGCCCGGCGCACGTCGACGCGCTCTTCGCCGAGCTGACGCACGCCGGCGCGCCCGTCCACCTCGCGCCGTTCGGCGCGGTCTGGGGGCAGCGCTACGCGACGGTGCTCGACCCCGACGGCGGTGCCGTCGACCTCTTCGCGCCGCTGCCGGGTTGAAGCGCGCCGGGGGTCGTCCCGCCGAACCGGCGCACCTCCCGCGTCAGGTGCGCCTGGTCGGTGAAGCCGAGCCCGGCGGCCACCTCGACGGGCGGGTGACCCGCCCGCAACGACGCCAGGGCCCGCCGGAAGCGCAGGACGCGCGCGAGGAGCTGGGGCGAGTAGCCGAACGCGGCCAGGCTGCGGCGGTGCAACGTCCGTTCGCTGACGTCGAGGTCGGCGGCGACCGCCGCCACGGGACGGCCCGCGATCAGGGCCCGTACGACGTGGTCCAGGGCCGGGTCGGCGGCGGGCCCGCCCCCGGCGACGGCCTCCAGGACGGTCCCCGGGGCGGCGCTCGCGGCCACCCTCGCGGTGAGCGGCCGGACGCGGGCCGCGCCCCAGAGGTCGGCCAGGTCGACGCGGCGGTCGCGCAGCTCCTCCGCCCGCACGCCCAGGACCGCAGGTGCGTGGCCGGGGGACAGGCGCAGTCCCGTCCACCGGACCCCCGGCCGGCCCTCCGCGGGCTGCGGGACGGTGTCGGGCCCGGCGACGAGCAGCCGTCCGGTGTCGCTGCGCCACAGCAGGTCCATGCACCCGTCCGGCAGCACCTGACCCGTGGGCGCGCCGGCCGACGCGCTGGTCCAGACGACGGCGCCCGGCACCGACGACGCGCGCTCGCGGTAGCCCGTCCGGTCCACGCCCCCAGTCCACACCCAGGAGCGGCGGCCCGTCCCGCTAGGGTCGTCGGCGTGACCGAGACCCCAGCCCAGCGCACCCTCGTCCTCGTCAAGCCCGACGGGGTGCGCCGCAACCTGTCGGGGGAGGTCCTGCGCCGCATCGAGGCCAAGGGCTACACCCTCGTCGCCGTCGAGCTGCGCACCGCGACGCGCGAACTGCTCGCCGGCCACTACGCCGAGCACGAGGGCAAGCCGTTCTACGAGCCCCTCGTCGAGTTCATGCTGTCGGGTCCGGTCCTGGCGGCCGTCGTCGAGGGTCACCGCGCCATCGAGGGCTTTCGGTCGCTCGCCGGCACCACCGACCCGACGACGGCCGCGCCGGGCACGATCCGCGGCGACCTCGGCCGCGACTGGGGCCTGAAGGTCCAGCAGAACCTCGTCCACGGCTCGGACTCCGAGGAGTCCGCGGCCCGCGAGATCGGGTTGTGGTTCCCGAACCTCTGACCCACCGATGAGTTCTGCGGCAGGCTGGGGTCGACAGGGCAGCAGGGCCGGCTCGTCGGCCCCGGACCGCTGAGGAGCTCACCGTGCGCATGGTCTTCGTCAACCTGCCGGTCGCCGACAAGGAGGTCTCCAAGACCTTCTTCACCGCGCTCGGCTTCAGCGTCAACCCGCAGTTCGAGGACGAGACCACGGCGTGCGTCGTGCTCGAGGAGAACATCATCGTCCTCGTCCACGAGCCGGAGAAGTGGAAGCAGTTCCTCCACACCGACGCCGCCCCGAAGGGCTCGAACGAGGTCATGGTCGCGCTGTCGTGCGCCGACCGCGCCGAGTGCGACGACCTCAAGGCGAAGGCCCTCGCGAACGGCGGCGCCGAGTACGCGCCGACGATGGACTACGGCTGGATGTACGGCACGAGCTTCTTCGACCCCGACGGCCACATCTGGGAGACCAGCTGGATGGACGTCGCCGCGGCCGCCGAGGCCGGCGGCGTCAACCCCGCCTGAGCGCAGCCTCGCCCCGGTGGAACGGTGACTCCCCGGTGACGATGATCGTCACCGGGGAGTCACCGTTCCGTTCGGGGGCGGCGCAGCGTCAGCGGGACTGCACGTACTGCGCCCACGCCGTCTCGACGGCGGCGAGGGCCGTCTCGTCCTGCAGCGACGTGACGTCCCCACCGCCGCGGCCGGCGGTCATGTCCGCCATCAACCGCCGCATGATCTTGCCCGACCGGGTCTTGGGCAGGTCCGGCACGACGACGACGTCGCGGGGTTTGGCGACGGGACCGATCTGCTGGGCGACGTGCTCGCGCAGCTCGGCCGCCACCTCGTCCGACCCCTGGCCGCGCAGGATGACGAAGGCCACGATCCGCTGGCCCGTCGTCTCGTCGGGCGCGCCGACGACGGCCGCCTCCGCGACCCGGGGGTGCGAGACGAGGGCGGACTCGAGTTCGATGCTCGACAGCCGGTGCCCCGAGACGTTGAGGACGTCGTCGATGCGGCCGCCGATCCAGACGTACCCGTCGGCGTCCTTCGTGGCGGCGTCTCCGGCGAGGTAGTAGCCCTGCGCCGCGTACGGTTCCCAGTAGCTCGTGACGAACCGCGCGTGGTCGCGCCAGACGGTCCGCGCCATCCCGGGCCAGGGTTCGGTGATGACGAGCACGCCCTGCTCGCCCGGTGCCACCTCGTTCCCCGCTTCGTCGACGACTTTGGCCGACAACCCCGGCAGCGGGACGGTGCCCGACCCGGGCTTGAGCGGCGTCACACCCGGCAGGGGAGCGACCACGGCGGCCCCCGTCTCGGACTGCCACCACGTGTCGACGATGGGGCAGCGGCCGCCACCGACGTTGCGGTGCAACCAGAGCCACGCCTCGGGGTTGATCGCCTCGCCGACGGAGCCGAGCAGTCGCAGCGACGAGAGGTCGAAACCCGCGGGCAGTTCGGGCCCGTGCTTCATGAACGTCCGCACGAGCGTGGGGGCCGTGTAGTAGATCGTCACGCCGTACTTCTCGATGACCTCGAAGTGCCGGCCGGGGTGCGGCGTCAGCGGCGACCCCTCGTAGATCACCTGCGTCACGCCGTTGGACAACGGCCCGTACATCTCGTATGAGTGCGCCGTGACCCACGCCAGGTCGGCCTGGCACCAGTACACGTCGTCGTCCTTGACGTCGAACACGGCCCAGTGCGACCACGAGGTGTGGGTCAGGTACCCACCGGAGGTGTGGACGAGCCCCTTCGGCTTCCCGGTGGTGCCCGACGTGTAGATGATGAACAGCGGGTTCTCCGCGTCGAAGCTCGGCGCGACGTGCTCGGCCGGCTGCCGGTCGACGACGTCGTGCCACCACACGTCACGGCCGGGGGTCCAGGGCACGTCGGGCGTCAGGTCCCCGGTGCGGCGCAGGACGAGGACGTGCTCGACGTGGTCGAGGCCCTCGACGGCCGCGTCCGCGGCACCCTTGACGGCCACGGCGTTCCCGCGGCGGAACTGCCCGTCGGTGCAGACGAGGAGCTTGGCGCCCGTGTCCTCGACGCGGAACCGCAGCGCCTCGGCCGAGAAACCCCCGAACACGAGGGAGACGACCGCGCCGATCCGGGCGCAGGCCATCGTGGTGACGATCGTCTCGGGCAGCACCGGCAGGTACAGGACGACGCGGTCGCCGTGCCCGACGCCGAGTTCCTCCAGGGCGTTGGCGAGGCGGCACACCTCGTCCTGCAACTGGGCGTAGGTGGTGGTCCGGGAGTCGCCCGGTTCGCCCTCCCAGTGCAGCGCGACCTTGTCCCCGCGGCCGGCTGCGACGTGCCGGTCGACGCAGTTCACGGCCACGTTGAGCTTCCCGCCGGTGAACCACTGCGCCGTCGGCAGGGTCGAACCGTCGAAGACCGTCGTGAAGGGTTCGTCCCACTGCAGGCGACGGGCCTGCTCGGCCCACCACGACTGCGGGTCGGCGGCCGCCCGCGCGTACTCGTCGGCGCCGACGTTGGCCTGGGCGGCGAACTCCGCCGGTGGCGGGACGACGAGCTCGTCGGGCATGCAGGGACCTCCGGGATCGCGTGGGCTGGCTTGGTCGCAGCGTAGCCGCGCCGTACCGTGGGTCCGTGGACAGCACCGGGGGCGCGGACGCGGCTCCCGCACGCCCGTTCGTCGCCGTCCAGCGCCGCCACGTCGACCTCTGCCGCACCCGCTCCGCCGTCTGTCGCTGATCCGCTCCGCCGCCCGGGACCTCTCCCGGGCACGTCCAGCAGGTCACGACCACCCCCTTGGAGCTCCCGTGCCGTCCCGTTCCCACCCCCTCCGCTGGGCCGTCGAGCTCGACGGCGCCGGCCGTCATCCCGCCGCCTGGCGCCTGCCCGCAGCCCGCCCCGAGGAGCTGTTCACCGCGGCCCACTGGCGCCGCCTGGCCGCGACCGTCGAGGCCGCGGACCTCGACCTGCTGGTCGTCGCGGACGCCTACCGCCTGCAGTCCGCCGACGAGCGCGACCAGCGCGGTCGTCTCGACGCGGTCGCCGTCGCCGCCCACCTCGCACCGCTGACCCGGCGCACCGGGCTGGTCCCGGTCGTCACGACGACGCACACCGAGCCGTTCCACACCCAGAAGGCGATCGCGACGCTGGACCTCACGAGCCGGGGCCGCGCCGGCTGGCAGGTGGAGGTGTCGACCACCGCGGTGGAGGCGGACCTGTTCGGCCGCAAGGCCGCCGCGCCGGACGAGGAGCTGTGGGGAGAGGCCGCCGAGACCGTCGACGTCACCCGCAGGCTCTGGGACTCCTGGGAGGACGACGCGATCGTCCGTGACCTGGCGACGGGGCGCTACGTCGACCGCGACAAGCTCCACTACGTCGACCACGCGGGGCAGTTCTTCTCCGTCAAGGGCCCGTCGATCACGCCGCGCAGCCCGCAGGGCCAGCCGCTCGTCGTGGTGCCCGTGCGGCACGCGCCCTCGCTCGCGCTGGCTGTCGCGGAGGCCGACGTGGTCCGCCTGGAGACGGCCGACCCCGCCCAGGCCTCCGCGTGGGCCGCCGCGCTGCCGCGGGCGACCGTCCTGCTCGACGTCGAGGTGCTGCTGCGCCGGGACGCCGCGGAGGCCGCCGACGTGGCCGCGCAGCTCGACGCCTGGAGTCCCGCCCACGCCCCGCGCACCCTGCGGCACGTCGGAACCCCGGAGACGTTCCTGGACCTGCTGGGTGACCTGCCCGACGGCGTGGGCGGGGTGGGGGTCGTCCCGCTGGACCTGCCGGTCACCCTCGACCTCCTCGCCTCCGACGTCGTGCCCCGGGTCGCGCGTCCGGTGGTGCACGGCACCACCCTGCGGGAGCGCTTCGGCCTGTCCCGACCGGCCAGCCGCTACGCCGAGGGGGTGCCCGCATGACCACCAGGCGTCAGGTCCACCTGGGGGCGCACTTCCCGGGCGTCAACCAGACCACCGTGTGGCGGGACCCGCGGGCGGGCAGCCAGACGGACTTCTCCTCCTTCGAGCACCTGGCCCGCACGGCCGAGCGCGGGCTCATGGACTTCTTCTTCCTCGCCGAGGGACTGCGGCTGCGCGAGCAGCGCGGACGGATCTACGACCTCGACGTCGTCGGTCGCCCCGACACCCTGACGGTGCTGAACTCGCTGGCCGCGGTCACGAATCACCTGGGCCTGGCCGGGACGATCAACGCGACGTTCAACGAGGCCGCCGAGGTCGCCCGGCAGTTCGCCAGCCTCGACCACCTCTCCGGTGGCCGGGCCGCGTGGAACGTCGTGACGAGTTCGGACGCGTTCACGGGGGAGAACTTCCGCCGCGGGGGGTACCTGGCCCATGCCGACCGCTACGTGCGGGCCCGCGAGGTCCTCGACGTGGCCCGGGAGTTCTGGGACTCCTGGGGCCCGGACGCGTTCGTCGCCGACCCGGTGCGCGGGGTCTTCGCCCGTGGTGTCCGCGAGGTCGAGCACCAGGGCCCGCAGTTCGACGTGCGTGGACCCGGACTGCTGCCGCGCAGTCCGCAGGGGCACCCGGTCCTGTTCCAGGCCGGCGACTCCGACGCGGGCCGCGACTTCGGGGCGGCCTACGCCGACGCCATCTTCACGATGCACGGGACGCTCGAGGCCGGTCGCCGGTTCACCGCCGACCTGCGGGCCCGGGCCGTCCGCAGCGGCCGCTCGGGCGACGACCTGCGCATCCTGCCCGGGGCCTCGTTCGTCCTCGGGGACACCGAGGAGGAGGCGCGCGCGAACGCCCGCGAGATCCGGTTCCAGCAGGTCGGCCCCCAGCAGGCCGTCGCGTTCCTCGAACAGGCCTGGGGTCGCGACCTCACGGGGTTCGACCCGGAGGGGCCCCTGCCGGCCGACGACCCCGACCCGACCTCGACGATCGTCCAGGGGCGGGCCCGGTCGGTCCAGGACCGGGCCCAGACCGTCCGGGAGTGGCGCGACCTCGCGGCCACGAACGGCTGGAGCGCGAGGGAACTCGTCGTCGAGGTCTCGGGCCGGCAGCAGTTCGTGGGGACCCCTGAGCAGGTGGCGGCGGAGATCGACGCCTACGTGCAGGCGGACGCCTGCGACGGGTTCATCCTCGTCCCGCACCTCACTCCGACCGGTCTGGACGAGTTCGTCGACCGCGTCGTCCCCCTGCTGCAGGAACGCGGCAGCTACCGCACGCAGTACACGGGGACGACGTTGCGCGAGCACCTCGGCCTGCGCCACCCGCACCGCACGTCCGGCACACTCGACCCCGCCCGCCAGCCCGCCCGTCACAGCGCCTGAGGAGCAGCAGATGACCACCACGACGATCGACGAGGGCACCCTCGACGCGGCCCGCACCGCGTGGGACGCCTGGCGCCAGGAGCGGACCGCGACCCTGTCCGCCCCGCACGGCTGGTTGAGCCTCACCGGGCTGCACTGGCTGGACACCGACGCCGCCGCGGTCGAGGGGTTGCCGGGACGATGGGCGTCCGTCGACGGCGGGGTCGAGGTCACGGCCACGGCGGCCGACGGGATCGTGCTCGACGGCGCCCCCGTCGAGGGCACCGTCCGGCTCGACACCGCGGAGGGGGCGCCCGGCACCCTCGTGGGGGTCGGCGAGCGCCGGGTCGAGGTCATGCAGCGCAGCGGGAACCACGCGCTGCGCGTGCGCGACCCGCAGTCCCCGACGCGTGCCGCGTTCACGGGCGTCCCCGTGTTCGAGTTCTCGCCGCGGTACGTCGTCCCGGCCGAGTTCGTGCCCCACGAGCAGGTGCAGGACGTCGTGACGGGTGCGGTGGTCGAGGGGCTGCAGCACCACCACCGGGCCGTGGGCGTCGTCCGCTTCGAGCTGGACGGTCCGCAGCAGCTCACGGTGTTCTCCGGCGGGACGGCCCTGTTCACCGACGCCACGAGCGGCGTCACGACGACGGGGACGACGCGGTCGGTGCCCGTCCCCACCACGCCCGGTCCGGTGGTGCTCGACCTGAATCGCGCGCAGAACCTGCCGTGCGCGTTCACCGACCACGCCACCTGCCCGCTGCCGCCGGCCGAGAACCGCCTCACCGTGACCGTCGCGGCGGGGGAGAAGGACCCCCGGTGACGACGCTGCTCGAGGGTTTCTCCCCGGCCGAACTCTCCGCCCTGCGCGCGGACTTCCCGATCCTGTCGCGCACGACGCGGTCCGGGAAACCGCTGGTGTACCTGGACTCCGGGGCGACGTCGCAGAAACCTCGTGCCGTGCTGGACGCCGAACGCCGGTTCTACGAGACGCACAACGCGGCCGTGCACCGGGGCGCGCACCAGCTGGCCGAGGAGGCCACGGACGACTTCGAGGCCGCCCGTGCCGCGATCGCCGCGTTCGTGGGTGTCCCCGCCGACGAGGTCGTGTTCACGAAGAACGCGACCGAGTCGCTGAACCTCGTCGCCCACGCGTTCAGCACGACGACCGCGTACGCGGCCCGGGGTTCCGCGCCTTCGGGGCAGGCCGTCGACCCGCGGTTCGTCCTCGCCGAAGGCGACGAACTCCTCGTCACCGAGGCCGAGCACCACGCCAACCTCGTGCCGTGGCAGGAGCTCTGCGCACGGACGGGTGCCGTCCTGCGCTGGATCCCGGTGACCGAGGGCGGCGTCCTCGACCTCTCCGGGCTCGACGCGCTCGTCACGGAGCGGACGAAGGTCGTGGCCTTCGCCCACGCGTCCAACGTCCTGGGGGCCGTGGCGCCGGTCGCCGACCTCGTCGCCGCGGCCCGCCGCGTCGGTGCGCTCGTCGTGCTCGACGCCTGCCAGTCCGTGCCGCACCTGCCCGTCGACCTGTCCTCCCTCGGCGTCGACCTCGCCGCGTTCTCCGGCCACAAGATGCTCGGCCCGTCGGGGATCGGTGTCCTGTGGGGCCGTGCGGAACTCCTCGCGGCCATGCCCCCGTTCCTCACCGGCGGGTCGATGATCGAACTGGTCCGGATGGAGCGCTCGACGTTCGCGCCGGCCCCGCAGAAGTTCGAGGCCGGCGTCCCGATGACGGCCCAGGCCGTCGGCCTGCACGCGGCCGTGGACTACCTGCGGGACCTCGGCCCGGACGGGACGGGCCTCGCCCGGGTGGAGGCGCACGAGCGCGCGCTGACGGCCCAGCTCCTGGGGGAACTGGCGGAGCTGCCCTGGGTCCGCGTCCTCGGTCCGCTCGGCGCCGCGGACCGGGTGGGCCTGGTCTCCTTCGTGGTGGACGGCCCGGACCTGCAGGTGCACGCCCACGACGTCGGTCAGCTGCTGGACGACGAGGGGGTCGCCGTCCGCGTCGGGCACCACTGCGCGTGGCCGCTGCACCGCCGGTTCGGGGTCGCGGCGACGACGCGGGTCAGCTTCGGGCCGTACAACCAGCCCTCCGACGTCGACGCCGTCCTGCGCGGGCTGCACCGCGTCCGCGAGCTGTTCGGCTGAGCGGGCGGACGACGTGGCCGTGAGAGCCTGACGCGCGTGGACCTGTACCAGCAGTTGATCATCGAGCACTCCAAGCGGCCCCACGGCGAGGGGTTGCGGGAGCCGTTCGCGGCGCAGGCCCACCACGTGAACCCCACCTGCGGGGACGAGATCACCCTGCGGGTGCGGCTCGACGAGGGGGACGGCTCGCCGGTCGTCGGCGACGTGTCCTACGACGCGCTGGGCTGCTCGATCAGCCGTGCCTCGGCCTCGGTCCTGCACGAGCTCGTCGTCGGACGGTCCGTCGCGGAGGTGGGGGAGCTGCGCGAGGCCGTGCAGCACATGCTCACCAGCCGCGGTGAGGACCCCGGCGACGAGGACGTCCTCGGCGACGCCGTGGCGTTCGCCGGGGTCGCGAGGTACCCGGCGCGCGTGAAGTGCGCGCTGCTGAGCTGGTCCGCGCTGGCCGACGCGGTGCTGCGCGCCTGAGGAGGCGGACCGGGACGTCGAGGGGACGTACCGGTCCCGGTCGTTACCGTGCCCCCGTGCAGATCCGCGACTACACCGACGCCGACTGGGCCGGCATCTGGCCCTTCTTCGACGAGATCGTCGCCGACGGCGAGACGTACGCCCTGCCCCGGGGGCTGACGTCCGACCGGGCGCGGTCGGAGTGGGTCGGCGCCCCGCCGTGGGGGACGTTCGTGGCCCTGGACGAGGAGGGGACAGTCCTCGGGACCGCGAAGTGCGGGCCGAACCGCCCCGGCGCCGGTTCCCACGTCGCGACGGCCAGCTTCATGGTGTCCTCCCAGGCCCAGGGCCGTGGGGTCGGCCGGGCCCTCGCCGGGCACGTCCTGGGGTGGGCGCGGGACCGCGGCTTCCTCGCGATGCAGTTCAACGCCGTCGTGGAGACGAACGCCGCCGCCGTCGCGCTGTGGCAGTCCCTCGGCTTCGCGGTCGTCGGCACCGTCCCGCAGGCCTTCGACCACCCCGAGCACGGGTACGTGGGTCTGCACGTCATGCACCGCTTCCTCTGAGCGGGGCGCAGGCGGCCGTGACCCACCGGCCCGGGGATGCCCTACGCTGACCGGACCATCCAGAGCGGCCGAGAGACCTGGCTCGTCGACGCCGCAGCAACCCCGGGGACGGACCACGTCCCGGAGGGTGCTCATGCCAGGACCGATGGGAGGAACAGTGGGTCACACCGGCGACCTCACCCCGCGTGAGGCCTTCGACCTGGTCCAGCGCGACCCGGACGCCGTCCTCGTGGACGTGCGCACCGAGGCCGAGTGGCGCTTCGTGGGGGTCCCGAGCGGACTGGACCGCGACCCGGTCCTCGTCTCGTGGCTGCCCGTCGACCCCGGCCGGTTCCTCGACGACCTGGCCGCGGCGGGGATCACCCCCGGCACGGACCGCCCGGTCGTCTTCCTCTGCCGTTCGGGTCAGCGGTCCGTCGCGGCGGCCGACACGGCGACGGCGGCGGGCATCGCGCCCAGCTACAACGTCCTCGAGGGTTTCGAGGGCCCGCTCGACGCCGAGGGGCACCGCGGCGCCACCGGCTGGCGGGCCGCCGGGCTGCCCTGGCGGCAGTCGTGAGCGCACGGGACTGGCGGCCGGACACGGCGGCCGTCCGCGGTGGGCTGGCCCGCTCGGCGTTCGAGGAGACGGCCGAGGCGGTGTACCTCACCTCCGGCTACGTCTACGAGAACGCCGCGGCCGCGGAGGCCGCCTTCGCCGGTGACGTCGACCGCTACGTCTACTCCCGCTACGGCAACCCGACGGTGTCGGTCTTCACCGAACGGCTGCGGCAGCTCGAGGGGGCGGAGGCCTGCTACGGCCTGGCCAGCGGGATGTCCGCGGTGTTCTACGCGCTCGCCGCGCTGCTGGGTGCCGGGGACCGGGTCGTCGCGGCCCGCAGCCTCTTCGGGTCCTGCTTCGTCGTCCTGGACGAGATCCTGCCCCGCTGGGGCGTGGAGACCGTGTTCGTCGACGGAGAGGACCTCGCGCAGTGGGAAGCCGCCCTGGCCCCCGGCGCGCAGGCGGTGTTCTTCGAGACCCCGGCCAACCCCATGCAGACCCTCGTCGACGTCGAGGCCGTCGCGGACCTCGCGCACGCGGCCGGGGCGACCGTCGTCGTCGACAACGCGTTCGCCTCCCCGGTGGGGCAGCGCCCGCTGCGGTTCGGCGCCGACGTCGTCGTGTACTCCGCGACCAAGCACATCGACGGCCAGGGCCGGGTCATGGGCGGTGCCGTCCTGGGCACAGAGGAGTTCCTCGGCGGCCGGTTCCGGGAACTCACCCGGCACACCGGCCCGACGCTCAGCCCCTTCAACGCGTGGACCCTGGCCAAGGGCCTGGAGACCCTGAGCCTGCGGGTCCGGCACTCCGCGGCCAACGCGTTGCGGATCGCCGAGCACCTCGAACGTCAGCGCGGGGTCCGCTGGGTGCGGTACCCGTTGCTGGACAGCCACCCCCAGGTCGACCTCGCGCGCCGGCAGATGGACCTCGGCGGAACCGTCGTGACGTTCGAGCTCGACGCTGCCGAGGGTCGCGGCAAGGAGCGCGCGTTCGAGGTCCTCGACGCGCTGCAGGTCGTCGACATCTCCAACAACCTCGGTGACGCCAAGTCCCTCGCCACCCACCCGGCGACGACGACGCACCGCCGGCTCGGCCCGGACGGCCGAGCCGCCATCGGCCTGACCGACGGCGTCCTTCGCCTGTCCGTCGGCCTCGAGGACGTCGAGGACCTCCTCGAGGACCTCGACCACGCCCTCACCCGCGCCACGCCGCGCAGATGAACCCCTTCCGAACGGAGCACCACCCGTGACCAGGTCCGTCCCCGTCTCCCACGCCGGCAGCCTGCCGCGCACCCCCGAACTCATCGCCGCCAACGACGCCCGCTCGATCGCCGCCGACGGTTTCACCCTCGAGCGCACGCCCGAGTTCGACGCGCTGCTCACGAGCGCCGTCGTCGACCTCGTGCGCCGCCAGCACGACCTCGGCGTGACGATCGTCGGGGACGGCGAGTACGGCAAGGCGATGACGAGCGCCGTCGACTACGGCGCCTGGTGGTCCTACTCCTTCCAGCGCGTCGCGGGCCTGGAGGTGACGGGGGAGGACCTCTTCACCCAGCCCGTCGTGCGGTCCGAGCCCGGGAACGTCCGGCTGACCAGCTTCCCCGACCGCCGCGACTGGACGATCTTCCGCGACGCCTACACCGACCCGACGTCCGGGATCTCGACGGGCAAGAACGCGACCGCGTTCCCCGCGACGACCGGGCCCCTGTCGTACACCGGGCAGGAGGCCATCGCCTCCGACATCGCCAACCTCAAGGCCGGTCTGGCCGCGGCCGGCCTCCAGGAGGGTTTCATCACCTCGCTGTCCCCGGGCAGCGGCGCCCGCATCTCCAACCGGTACTACGCGAGCGAGGAGGAGCACATCTGGGCGTGGGCCGACGTCATGCGCGAGGAGTACCGCGCCATCGTCGACGCCGGTCTCACCGTCCAGGTCGACGACCCCTCCATCGCGGAGAACTGGGACCAGATCAACCCCGAACCCTCCGTCGAGGACTACCGGGCGTTCACCCGGATCCGCGTCGAGGCGCTGAACCACGCCCTGCGGGGTCTGCCGCCGGAGCAGGTGCGGTTCCACCTGTGCTGGGGCAGCTGGCACGGCCCGCACACCACCGACGTCGAGTTCCGGCACATCGTCGACCTCATGCTGGAGATCGACGCCGGTTCCTACTCCTTCGAGGCCGCCAACGTGCGGCACGAACACGAGTGGAAGGTCTGGCGAGACGTGGAACTGCCGGCCGGGAAGAAGATCGTGCCGGGGATCGTCAGCCACGCGACGAACGTCGTCGAGCACCCCGAACTCGTCGCCGACCGGATCGAGCGGTTCGCCTCGGTCGTGGGCGCGGAGAACGTCGTCGCCTCCACCGACTGCGGTCTCGGCGGCCGCATCCACCCCCAGATCGCCGTGGCGAAGCTCGCGGCGCTGGGCGAGGGTGCCCGCATCGCCGGGTCCCGCCTGTTCGGGTGAGCAGGAGGTGAGTCCCACCAGCGGACCGGCCGGGGACGCCGCGTGGGCCCTGTGGCAGGACTCGCCCTGGGGGCGGCTGCGCTACCACGTGGTGGCCCGCCTCCTGCGGTCCTGGACCGACGACCTCGGGGAGGGGTTGCGGGTCCTGGACGCCGGTGGGGGTGACGGTCGCGACGCGCTGCCCTTCGCCCTCGCCGGGCACGACGTCACCGTCCTGGACCGTTCGCCGGAGATGCTGGCGCTGGCCCGAGCGGCCGCGGCGGCCGCGGGCGTCGGGGACCGGCTGCACACGGTGGCGGCCGACCTCGAGGACCTCACCGCGCTGGCCGCGCTGACCCGGCACCGGGAGGGCGGGTCAGGATCCTTCGACGTCGTCTTCTGCCACGACGTGCTGCAGCACAGGGCCTCCCACGCCCAGGTCCGGGCCGACGTCGCGACGCTCGTGTCGTCCGTGCGGCCCGGCGGGCTCGTGTCGCTGCTGGCTCCGAACCCGCCGGCCGACGTCGTGGCGACCGTCCTCGGTCAGGGGCCCGCGGCCGCGTGGGTGGCGCTGGACGCCGAACGCGCGACCGACCCCGCCACCGGGCACACGGCGCTGCGGTTGTCGCCGGAGTTCGTCGAGGACGCCCTCGAGGACGCCGGCTGCGACGTCGTGGGCAGCGCCGGGGTCCTGGCGGTGACCGCTCTGCTGGAGGACGCCGAACGCGTCGACGACCGGGTCGCCGCCGACCTCGAGGAACTCGAGGTGGAACTCAGCGGGCGGCCGTCGTTCGCCGGGACGGCGCGCTACTGGCTGCGCGCGGGCCGACGACGCTGACCGTCCCCAGCTGCAGGACGGCACGGGCGACGCGGTCGTTGAGACGGAAGAACCCGGCGTCGAGACCCGGCCGGGCGAACGCCGCGGCCCACCCGCCGCCCGCGACCCACGGGCCGACGGCGAACCGCCGCGGGTGGACCGTCCCGTCCGCGTGGACGAGGCGCTGCTCGGGGTCGACGACGAGCTTGCCGCCGGCGAGCTCGCGCAGTTCCCCGCGCGCCGTGAGGTGGCGCAGCAACGGGTCCGCGCTCGCCGTCACCCGCGCCTCGGGCAACCGGGCGTCGACGAGCACGGCCGCGCTGACGGTGTCGGGGGAGTTCGCGGCGTGCGCCGTCCAGCACCCGCCGACCTCGTCGGGTGCGAACCGCACGTCCCCGCCGAGGAACCGGACGACCCCCGCATCCGCGAGCGCCAGGAGTTCGCGCAGACGACGCGGCGGCGGTCCGGAGGCCACGTAGCTGAAGAGCCCGTGCCACCAGCCGTCGACCTCGGCGACCGAGCCGTCGTCCAGCCGTCCCGCGTGGGCGAGCCCGGCGACGGTGACGTAGCTGGACAGCAGGGCGTGGAACACCGACGCGTCCATGCTGAACTCCGGGTCGCCGCGCCGGGCGACGTCGTCGGCCACGTGCGCCCGGACCCGGTCGTGCACGGCGGTGGCCGTCGGCGCGCGGAAACCGTCGAGCGGCCGGTCGAGCCGGTGCAGGTCGAACCGGTCCTGCGCGGCGGGAACGGCTTCGGCCACGAGGGCGTCCAGGTCCGCGTCCCCCCAGCGGGCGACGGCGAACCGGCGGTCGAACTCCGCCGCGTCCAGCGTGGTCCGCTCCGGGTGGGACCGGAACAGTTCGGCGTAGTGCGCGCCGGCGAGTTCCTTCGCCACCAGCGGCCAGACGTCACGCCGCAGGTCCAGTCCGGGGCCGGACGGCAGCGCCTCCTCGGTGAGGAACCGGGGCAGGACCGGTCGCTGCGTCAGCTGGTAGGTGATCTTCGAGCGGTAGGGAACCCCGCGACGCGATCCCACGTGCAGCACCGGTTCCCGGCCGCTGGGGTGGTAGACGGGTCCGTCCGGGGTCTCCTCGAACCGGCCGCCGCGCCCCTGGGTCAGCAGGACGAGCAGGTCGACGAAGGCCAGGCCCATGCCCGCGACGAGGACGTCCCGGCCCGGGGGCAGGGTGACCTCGTCCTCGGTCAGCCCCAGGTCGCTCGTGTAGCCGGGGGCGACGTACCCCAGGCCGTGGCGGTCGGCGAACTCCCGGGCCGCGACCTCGCGCGGACCGGGGACGACGTCGGGGTGCCCCTGGGCCAGGACGACCGCGTCGACGTGGAGGATCGTGCCGTCCTCGAGGGCGACGCGCTGGCGGCCGGCGCCGTCGAGGTCCACCACCCGGGTCCGGTGGTGAGTCAGCCGCACCCCCGCGGGCAGGCCCGCGACGACGCGGTTCCACGCCCAGCTCAGGTACCGGCTCCCGAGGGCGCGGGAGACGAACGTGCCCTCCTCGACGGCGAGGACCTCCCGCCGCAGCGCGTCCTGGCCCGTGCGGGCGAACTCCTCGGCGAGCTCGGAGCGGTGGGTGTCGAGCCAGGCGTACAGGGTGGGTCCCGTCCGCACGGGGCCGTCGAGCCGGGAGGACGCGTCGGGCAGCACGGTGACGTCCGCGGCGCGCGAGTTCATCCACAGCAGGGGGTGCTGGTCGGCCCGCCAGATGCGTCCGGCCCCCGCGGGGTGGGGGTCGACGACGTGGACGTCGACCTCCGCACCGGAGGCCGCGGCGTGCGCGGAGAGCCGGTCGAGCACTCCGAGGGTGCGGGGACCGGCGCCGACGACGAGCAGGGTGAGGCTCACGGGGGGCTCCTGAGGAGGGGGCGGAGGGGACTCCGGGGACGCTCCTCAGCGACACGTGGCGGTGTGGGTGCGGCACAGGTCGACGTGACGGCGGCGTACGAGCCGTCCGTTCGTCGTCCCCGCGATGCGCACGGCCCCAGCCTAGGCCTCCGCCGCGTGCCCCACCTTCCCTACCGCGGCCCCATCCCCCGTGGAGGACACTCTTTCCGCCCTCTGGACGCGCGTCTGGGGGCGGAAAGAGTGTCTTCCACGCGGGAGCGGGACAGTCGGCGGGGTCAGGTGCCGGCGGTGCGGCGGCTCCCGAGCACGAACGTCTGGATAGCGGTGACGGCGGCGCCCCGGGCCCACTCGGTGAACCCGGTCGGCTGGACGTCGAGGTCGAGGGGGCTCGCGTAGCGGCTGCGGTGCTCGCGCAGGCCTCGCTGCAGGGCGTCCTCGCCGACCACGGCCAGCCGGATGCCCTCGCCCGAGAGGATGACCTTCTCGGGCATCGTCAGGTTGCCGATCGCCGCGACGAGCACGCCGAGGCCGTAGGCGGAGTCGTCCACGATCCGGCGGGCCAGGGGATCCCCGGCCGAGGCGAGGTCGAGCGCCTCCTCGTAGCGGACGGGCCGGCGCAGCGCGGCGGAGGCGCGCGACTCCACGGCCGCCACGGTGAGCAGCGCGTCGGCGCAGCCCTGGTGCCCGTCGGGGCACAGCGGTCCGCCGGGCAGCAGCGGGAAGTGGCCCAGCAGACCCACCCCGGCGTCGGGCCGGTCCAGCACCTCGTCGCGCACGACGAGGCCGTAGCCGAGCCCCTCGCCGATGGTCACGACGGCGAAGTGGCCGCAGCGGCGCGCGGAACCGAACCACTGCTCCGCACGCGTGAAGGACAGGAGGTCGTTGTCGACGACGACCGGCAGGCCCAGTTCGGCCTCCAGGTCCCGGCCGAGCGGGACGTCCTCCCACCCCAGGAAGCTCGCGTTGAGGACGTGACCGCCCTCGCCCACGAGACCACCGAGGGCCACGCCGACGGCGCGGACGTTGCCGGGTCCGGCCAGGCCGTGCTCGGCCACCACCGCGCGCACCAGTCCGGCGACCGTCTCGCGGACGGCCTCGGGGGAGGGATCCGGCAGGACGGCCTCGGCGGTGCCGAGGACGTTGGCGCGCAACGAGGTCAGCACGACGTGGACGGTCGTGGCCGTGAGCTTCACCCCCACGAAGAGGTGGGAGGTCTCGTCGACGTCCATGGGGCGGGTGGGCCGGCCCGTCACCGGGTCGGGGGCCTCGCCGATCTCCTGGAGGAGGCCGGAGTCGAGCAGCGGCCGGGACAGCCGGGTCAGCGTCCCCGCGGACAGGTCCAGCCGTCGGGCCAGCTCGCTGCGCGGCAGGGGCCCGTCCAGGAGCACTTCCAGGGCGATGCTGTGGGCGGTGCCCGTCAGGGGTGTCCAGGCCACGGCCGCGGGCGCGGCGGGTGCGGGAGCGTCGATGGTCCGCCTCCTTCGTCGGAGCCAGATCGTACGCCTGGGAGTGTTGGCGTGGAACCCACTTCCGGAACTTCACCCGCCTCGACACCGTGACGTGCCCGTGATTGACGCCGTGGGAGTTTCAGCGTAGAACTCTCCCTGTCCACCACGCCGACGTGCCGACGGAGCCACCGTGACCCAGCACGACCTCACCCCCCTCACCTCGACCGACGGCCCCCCGGTCGCCGGGTACGGCGCCGTGGCGGGTCGGACCCTGCACCTGCGGGCCGCAGGCGTGAGCCTGGTCGTCGACGTCCTCGCGGACTCCGTCCCGGTCGTCGTGCACTGGGGCGCCGACCTCGGTGACGTCTCCGCGCGACAGCTCGCCGACCTCGTGACGACCGGCCGGCCGGCCCGCTCGAACAACGACCTCGACGTGCCCCAGCCCACACGGCTGCTGCCGGAGACCTCCTGGGGCTGGAGCGGCCGTCCCGGCCTGAGCGGCCACCGCGCCGGCGCCGCCTGGTCGACGCGGTTCGTCCCCACCTCCGTGCAGGTGGACCTCGCCGGGGAGTCGGCCGGCGGGCGCCTGCAGGTCGACTGCACCGACGAGACCGCGGGCCTGCGACTGCTCCTCGAACTCGAACTGCTGCCCTCCGGGCTCCTGCGCCACCGTGCGACGGTCACGAACACCGGTGCCGACGGCTACGAGGTGTCCGACCTCGCCCTCAGCCTGCCCGTGCCCGTCGTGGCGACGGAGGTCTTCGACCTCGCGGGCCGCTGGGCCAAGGAGCGGATCCCGCAGCGACGCCCGTTGACCTTCGGGTCCCACGTGCGCGAGAACCGCCGGGGCCGCACCGGCCCGGACGCCCCGCTCGTCCTCGCCGTCGGCACCGAGGGATTCGGGTTCCGCCGCGGCGAGGTCTGGGCCCAGCACACGGCGTTCAGCGGGAACCACCGCTCGGTCGTCGAACGCCTCAACAGCGGGGCCACGACGTTGTCGGGTGGTGAACTGCTCCTTCCCGGCGAGGTGCGCCTGGACGCCGGCGAGAGCTACCGGTCCCCGTGGGTGTTCGGGGCCTGGTCCGACGCCGGTCTGGACGGGATCGCGGCGCGGTTCCACGAGCACCTGCGCGCCCGTCCGCACCACCCGGGGTCACCGCGTCCGGTCGTGGTGAACACCTGGGAGGCCGTGTACTTCGACCTCGACCTCGACAAGCTGCTGGAACTGGCCCGGGCCGCCGCCGAGGTCGGCGCGGAACGGTACGTGCTGGACGACGGGTGGTTCCGCCACCGGCGCTCCGACGACGCGGGACTGGGTGACTGGTACGTCGACGAGGGCGTCTGGCCGCAGGGGCTGCACCCCCTCGTCGACGGCGTCCGTGCGCTCGGCCTGCAGTTCGGGTTGTGGGTGGAACCGGAGATGGTCAACCCCGACTCCGACCTGGCCCGCGCGCACCCGGACTGGATCCTGCGCAGCGGGGAGCGGCTGCCGCTGGAGTCCCGGCAGCAGCAGGTCCTCGACCTCGGGAACCCGGACGCCTACGCGTACGTCCTGGAACGTCTCGACGCGGTGCTGTCCGAGTACGAGATCTCCTACCTCAAGTGGGACCACAACCGCGACCTCGTCGAGGCGGGGTCGGGACCGGTCCGCGCCCCCGGGGTGCACGCCCAGACGCTGGCGGTCTACCGGTTGTTCGACGAACTGCGCCGCCGCCACCCCGGCGTCGAGATCGAGTCCTGCTCCTCGGGTGGTCTGCGCGTCGACCTCGAGGTCCTCGAGCACACCGACCGGGTCTGGGCCAGCGACTGCATCGACCCGTTGGAACGGCAGGACATCCAGCGCTGGACGCTGCAACTCCTCCCGCCCGAGCTCATCGGCTCGCACGTGGGGGCCTCGCCCTCGCACACGACCCACCGCTCGAGCGACCTGTCGTTCCGCGCCGGCACGGCGTTCTTCGCCTCGTTCGGCATCGAGACCGACCTCACGAGACTGTCCGCGGACGAGCGGAGGGAACTGGCCCGTTGGGTCTCCCTCTACAAGGACGTCCGCGGTCTGCTGCACACCGGGACCCTCGTCCGGGCCGACGACGTCGACCCCTCGTTCCGCGTGCACGGGACGGTGGCGCCCGACGGTTCGGACGCGTTGTTCGCGGTCGTGCAGACGGGAACCCCCGACGGTTCCGTCCCCGGCCGGGTGCGCCTGCCCGGCCTGCTGCCCCAGGCGGAGTACGAAGTCACCGCGCAGGAGCCGGGGCACGACCCCGCCGTGCGCGGCGGACGGGACCTGCCGTGGCTCGCGTCGGGGGTGCGCCTCACCGGCCGCGTCCTCGAGGCGGCCGGGGTCGTCGCACCGGCGATGCAACCGCAGCAACTCCTGCTGCTGCGGGTGCGTCGTGTCTGAACCGCCCGCCCCCGCGGGTGTCCCAAACCGCTGCGCGGCAGTCCTCCTGCCGTGCCGCGGGTGAGTTCCACCAGTTCCGCCCGGGGTTTCCCCGAACCGCTTGACAGTCGATGAACCCCCAGCACACGCTTGCAGGAACTGACCACCGTGATCACGGTCGGCAGCACTGCGCGCCGCGTCCCGGTCAGAGCCGGACGCCGACGAAGGAGTCGCGATGAACCGCCCCGCCACCGAATCCGAGTACCTCGCCGGCCTCGTGCCCGCGTCCGCCGGCCGGCACGGCTTCAGCCGCCGGTCGATGCTGCGCGGCTCGCTCCTCGCCGCCGGGATCCCCGCCCTGCTCGCCGCCTGCGGCGACGGCGGTGGCTCCGGCAACGGCGGCGGTGGGGGAGGGGGCCAGGTCACCCTCGGCTCCAACTTCTCCGACGAGGTCCCCCTGAAGACCATGAAGGCCATGGTCGAGGACGCCCAGAAGAAGCAGGGCATCTCGATCAAGCTCAACACGGTCGACCACACGACCTTCCAGAACAACATCAACAACTACCTCCAGGGCAGCCCGGACGACGTCTTCTCCTGGTTCGCCGGGTACCGGATGCAGTTCTTCGCGGCGCAGGGCCTGGCGTCGGACATCTCCGACATCTGGGGCTCGATCGGCGCGAACTACACCGACGCCTTCAAGAAGGCCTCCACCGGCGAGGACGGCAAGCAGTACTTCGTCCCGACGACCTACGGCCCCTGGGCGGTCTTCTACCGCAAGTCGCTGTGGCAGGAGAAGGGGTACCAGGCCCCGAAGACCCTCGACGAGATGAAGACCCTCTCGACGCAGATGCAGAAGGACGGTCTCGTCCCCCTCGCCTTCGCCGACAAGGAGGGCTGGCCGGCGATGGGCACCTTCGACCAGCTCAACATGCGCATCAACGGGTACCAGTTCCACATCGACCTCATGGCCGGCAAGGAGTCCTGGACCGACCAGAAGGTCAAGACGGTCTTCGACACCTGGAAGGGCCTGCTGCCGTTCCACCAGAGCGACTCCCTCGGCCGCACCTGGCAGGAGGCGGCCACCGGTGTCGTCAACAAGACGTCCGGCATGATGGTCATCGGCTCCTTCATCGGCCAGCAGTTCGAGGAGGCCGACCAGTCCGACATCGACTTCTTCAACTTCCCCGAGGTCGACTCGGCCATCGGTGCCGACGCGGTCGAGGCCCCCATCGACGGCTTCATGATGTCCAAGCGCCCCCGCAACGAGGACGGCGCCAAGAAGCTGCTGGAGTACTTCGGCTCGCCCGACGACGGTGTCGTCCAGACGACCAACGACCCCTCGGGCATCGCGGCCAACACCAAGTCCGACCAGTCGCACTACACCGAGCTGCAGAAGAAGTGCGCCGAGTTCGTCGCGAGCGCCAAGTCCATCTCGCAGTTCATGGACCGCGACACCCGCCCCGACTTCGCCTCGACGGTCATGATCCCCTCGCTGCAGTCGTTCATCCAGAACCCGAACGACATCGACGGGCTCTGCACCCAGATCGAGAACCAGAAGAAGAGCATCTTCACCTCCTGAAGGAGCGCCCGTGTCGTCCCCCGACCTGCCGCTCGTGGCCCCGCAGACGGCGCACGCCGCGCCGTCCGCGGGTTCCCACAAGGGCACCGGCAAGAAGCAACGCGTCCGTCGGCTGACCGGCCGGGACCGCGTGGCCGTCATCCTCATGGTCGCCGTCCCGACCCTCGTGGTCGTCGGCCTCATCTGGCTGCCGGCGATCGCCTCCGTGCTGCTGTCGTTCACCAACTGGAACGGCGTCGGCTCGCTGGCGGACGTGAAGGTCATCGGCACGGAGAACTACGTCAACGTCTTCACGAACTACCCGCCCTTCAAACCGGCCGTCGAGCACAACCTGCTGTGGCTCGTCGTGATGTTCGTGGTGGCGACACCGCTCGGCATCCTCTTCGCGGTCCTCATCGACAAGGAGCTGAAGGGCAGCCGGTTCTACCAGACCGCGCTCTACCTGCCGGTCGTCCTGTCGCTGGCCCTCGTCGGCTTCATCTGGCAGCTCATGTACTCCCGTGACCAGGGCCTCATCAACGCGGTCCTGGGCACCCAGATCGACTTCTACGGCGACCCGAAGTGGAACATCTGGGCGGCACTGTTCGCGACCTGCTGGAAGCAGGTCGGCTACGTCATGCTGCTGTACTTGGCCGGCCTCAAGGGGGTCGACGCCTCTCTCAAGGAGGCCGCCCAGATGGACGGCGCCAACCAGGTCCAGACGTTCTTCCGGATCGTCTTCCCGGTCATGCGCCCCATCAACATCATCGTCCTGGTCATCACGGTCATCGAGTCGCTGCGCGCCTTCGACCTGGTCTGGGTCATCAACCAGGGCCGCAACGGCCTCGAGCTCATCGCGACCCTGGTGACCGCGAACATCGTGGGTGAGGCCAGCCGGATCGGCTTCGGGTCCGCCCTGGCGACGATCATGCTGGTGATCTCGCTGGTGTTCATCAGCATCTACCTGTGGGTCGTCATGCGGGAGGACGAACGATGAGCACGAGCACCATCGGGGGCGTCGGGGGCCGCACGGCCTCCGGCGTCCCGAAGGCGGAGCGGCACACGCCGCCCGCGCGGATCGTCCTGTACGTCTTCCTCATCGGGGCGTCGGTGCTGTGGCTCTTCCCGCTGCTGTGGGCGGTGTTCAACTCCTTCCGCGACTACGGGTACACCCAGGCCAACGGGTACGCGTCCTTCGGCGGGTTCACGGTCAAGAACTACGTCAACGCGTGGGAGCAGGGCGACTTCGGCCGCCACTTCCTCAACTCGGTGATCATCACGGTGCCGTCGGTGGTCCTGGCGCTGCTGCTGGCTTCGATGGTCGCGTTCGTCGTGGCCCGGTTCAACTTCAAGTTCAACCTGGCGCTGCTGGGTCTGTTCACGGCGGCCAACCTGCTGCCGCCGCAGGCCCTGCTGATCCCGCTGTACCGCCTCTTCCGTGCCGTCGAGGTGCCCTACTGGTTCAGCTACTCCGGGACGCTGCTCGACAGCTACTGGGCGCTGATCATCGTCAACACGGCCTTCCAGACCGGCTTCTGCGCCTTCGTGCTGAGCAACTACATGAAGACGCTGCCGTACGAGCTGTACGAGGCCGCCCAGGTCGACGGTCTGAGCGTCTTCAAGCAGTACTGGAAGATCACCCTGCCGCTGTGCCGGCCGGCCCTGGCCGCGCTCGCGGTGCTCGAGATCACCTGGATCTACAACGAGTTCTTCTGGGCCACGGTCCTGCTGCAGTCGGGGGACAAGTTCCCGATCACGAGCTCGCTGAACAACCTCAAGGGCCAGTTCTTCACCGACTACAACCTGCTGTCCGCCGGCTCGGTGCTCGTCGCCCTCCCGGTGCTCGTCGTGTTCTTCGCACTGCAGAAGCAGTTCGTCTCCGGTCTGACGCTGGGAGCCACCAAGGGATGAACCACTGGTTCGAGGACTTCACGCCCGCGCGGGGTGCCCTCCCCGCGCGGGCGTGGGTGCGTTCGGACGCACCCACGCTGTCGCTCAACGGGGGCTGGCGCTTCCGTTGCGCCGAGCACGCCGACACCCCCGCCGACCTCGCGGACCCCGCACTGGACGACGCCGCCTGGGACCGCATCGAGGTGCCCGGGCACTGGCAGCTGCAGGGCTGGGGCGCTCCCGCGTACACCAACATCACCTACCCGTTCCCGGTCGAACCGCCGTTCGTGCCGGACGAGAACCCCACGGGCGACCACCGCCGCCGGTTCGCGCTGCCGGCCGGCTTCCTGGCCGACGGCGCCCGGGCCGTGCTGCGCTTCGAGGGCGTCGACTCCGCCTTCACCGCCTGGGTCGACGGCACCGAGGTCGGACGGTCGGTCGGCTCCCGCCTGCCCGTCGAGTTCGACGTGACCGACGCGCTGCAGGCCGGTCGGGACGAGCACGTGCTCGCCGTCCGCGTGCACCAGTGGTCGGCCGCGAGCTACCTCGAGGACCAGGACATGTGGTGGCTGTCGGGGATCTTCCGCGACGTCACGCTGCTGTCGCGTCCCGCGGGCGCCGTGGAGGACGTGTTCGTCCACGCCGGCTACGACCACGTGACGGGGGCCGGTTCCCTGCGCGTGGACACGCCGTCGGCCGCGCGGCTGCTCGTGCCCGAACTCGGGGTCGACGTGCCGTGCGGGGAGGACGTCGAGGTCCCCGGGGTCGAGCCGTGGTCGGCGGAGGTGCCGCGCCTGTACGACGCCGAGGTGGTCAGCGGCGGGGAGCACGTGCGCCTGCGCGTGGGCTTCCGGACCGTGGCGATCGTCGACGGCGTGTTCACCGTCAACGGCGTCCCCGTCAAGCTGCGCGGAGTGAACCGGCACGAGGTGTCGGCCGACCGCGGTCGCGCGGTCACCGACGCCGAGATGCTGGCCGACGTGCTGCTCATGAAGCAGCACAACGTCAACGCCGTCCGCACCAGCCACTACCCGCCGCACCCGCGGTTCCTCGACCTGTGCGACGAGCACGGTCTGTGGGTCGTCGACGAGTGCGACCTGGAGACGCACGGGTTCTGGTTGCTGGACTGGCGCGGCAACCCCTCGGACGACCCGCGCTGGCGCGAGGCCTACCTGGACCGGATGCGCCGCACGGTCGAACGGGACAAGAACCACCCGAGCGTCGTCCTGTGGTCCCTCGGCAACGAGAGCGGCACCGGCGAGAACCTCGCCGCCATGTCCGCGTGGGTGAAGGAGCGGGACTCCTCCCGTCCTGTGCACTACGAACACGACTGGGCCGTCCCGTACGCCGACGTCTACTCGCGGATGTACGCCAGCCACGCCGAGGTCGAGGCCATCGCCGGTCGCACCGAGGAGCCCCTGGAGGACGCCGAGGCCGACGCGCGGCGTCGCGCCATGCCGTTCGTCCAGTGCGAGTACGCGCACGCCATGGGCAACGGCCCGGGCGGGCTCGTGGAGTACCAGGACCTCTTCGAGTCCTCCGAGCGCTGCATGGGCGGGTTCGTCTGGGAGTGGATCGACCACGGTCTGCGCCAGACGGGCCCGGACGGGGTCGAGCGCTTCGCCTACGGCGGGGACTTCGGCGAACCCGTGCACGACGGTGCCTTCGTGGCCGACGGACTGGTGTTCCCCGACCGCACGCCGTCGCCCGGTCTTCTCGACTACGCGGCCGTCATCGCCCAGGTGCGCCTGCGGCCGGAGACGACCCCGTCCGGCGACCTGCTGCGGCTGACCAACCACTTCGACGTCGTCGACCTCGCCCACGTCGAGCTGCGCTGGTCGGTGCAGGACGACGGGATCGAGGTGGCCTCCGGCACGACGCCCACCCCCGACCTCGCGCCGCGGGCGTCGACGGTGCTCGACCTGCCCGACGAGGTCGCCGCGCTCGACGCCGCCACGGGGGAGCGGTGGTTCACCGTCACCGCGCACCTCGCCGAGGCGACGTCGTGGGCGCCGGCCGGGCACGAACTCGGCCGCGGTCAGGTGCAGCTCGACCCGGGCGCCGGGCAGGAGCCCGCCCCCGAAGGGTCCCCGGCGCGCCGCGGACCCGACCTGCTCGTCGGACCGGCCGTCCTGGACGGTCGGACCGGACGGTTGCAGCAGGTCGGCACCGTCCCGGTGCAGGTCGCGGAACTCTCGCTCTGGCGGGCGCCGACGGACAACGACCGCGGGGACTTCGGCGAACCGCTCGCACCGACGTGGCGTTCGCTGGGCCTGCAACGGCTCCGGCACCGCACGGGCCACGTGGAGCTCGGGGACACCGCGGTCGTCGTCGCCGGGCGCAGCGCCCCGGCGGGCACGGACACCGGGTTCGCCACGACGTGGCGCTGGACGCCGCTGGCCGGCGGGGCGGTGCACCTGCAGGTCGACGTGGCCCCCGAGCTCCCGGGTGGCCTCGACGTCCCGTTGCCGCGCGTCGGCGTCCGGCTGGCACTGCCGCGCGAGCTGCGGCACCTGGCCTGGTTCGGCCAGGGGCCGGGGGAGGCCTACCCCGACACGGGGTCGGCCACGTGGACGAGCCGGTTCACCTCGACGGTCGAGGGCCTGCAGACGCCGTACGTGCGCCCGCAGGAGAACGGGCAGCGGGCCGGGGTCCGCTGGGCCGAACTCACCGACGGGTCCGGGCGCGGGCTGCGGGTCAGCAGCACCACGCCGTTCGGCGTGACGGTCCGGCCGTGGAGCACCGAGGCGCTCGACGCCGCGACGCACACGTCGGCCCTGCACGACGAGGGCCGGATCTGGCTCCACCTCGACCACGCCCAGCAGGGCATCGGGTCGGGGTCCTGCGGCCCGGGTGCTCTGCCGCAGTACCGGCTCGAGGCGGGCCCCGTCAGCTTCGGGTTCGTGCTCGAACCCGTGGGCTGACGGGACAGCGGTCGGGACGGGCGGTCCGGACGGACGTCAGCGGCGCGAGCCGAGGACGAACGTCCGGATCGCCGTCACGGCCGCGCCGCGCGCCCACTCGGCGAAACCCGTGAGCTGCACGTCCACGGGCAGTTCCGTGGCCAGGGGGTTGCGGCCGGCGCGGATCCCCGCGTCCAGCGCGGCCCGGCCGACCTCGGCCAGGCGCGCGTTCTCGCCCGAGACGACGACCCGTTCGGGCATCGTGAAGTTCCCGACGGCGGCGACCAGGGTGCCGAGGGCCCGCGCGGCGTCGTCGACCACCTTGCGCGCCAGGGGTTCTCCCCGCTCGGCCAGGTCGAGCACCTCCTCGACCGTGACGGACCGGCGCAACGCCAGACCGGCGCGCGTCGTCAGCGCGGCCGTCGACAGGACGGCCTCCGCGCACCCGACGTGCCCGTCGGGGCACAGCGGTCCGTGCGGATCGAGCGGGTGGTGCCCCAGCAACCCGACACCGGAGTCGGGCCGGTCCACCACCCGGTCGTGCACGACGAGGCCGTACCCGATCCCCATCCCCACCACGACGACGGCGAAGTGGCCGCAGCGGCGGGCCGACCCGAACCACTGCTCGGCCCGGGTGAGGGACAGGACGTCGTTGTCGACGACCACGGGGACGCCGAGCAGGTCTTCCAGCGGCCCCCCGAAGGGCACGTCCTCCCAGCCCAGGTAGCGCGCGCTGTCCACGACGCCGTCGCCGCCCACCTTGCCCCCGAGACCGACGCCGACCGCCCGCACCGGCCGGGGGTCCAGGGCGTCCAGCTCGCCGACGAGGGCCGCGACCGTCCTGGTGACGTGACCGGGGGAGCGGTCCGTGAGGGGGACCTCCCTGGCGGCGACGACGTCCGCCCGCAGGGTCGTCAGCACCGCGTGGGCGGCGTCGGCCGTCAGCTTGACCCCGACGAAGGCGTCGTTGGTGTCGTCGACGTCGAGCGGTCGGGTGAGGCGCCCGGACGCCGGGTCGCAGACGCCGCGGGTCTCGACGAGCAGCCCGGAGTCCAGCAGGGGTTTCGACAGGCGGGTCAGGCTGCCGGCCGACAGGTCGAGCCGGCGGGCGAGCTCGCTGCGCGGCAGGGGACCGTCGAGCAGCACCTCGACCGCGATGCTGTGCGCCGCACCGGTCAGCGGGGTCCAGATCGACCGCTGGGCGGACCGCTGCGTCGACCTGCGTACGGACGCCGAGTCCAGGCTCACGCACGACCTCCTCGCCGGCGACGACCTCGTCGCTCCCTGCTCAGGCACCGTAGCCGACTTCCGACACGGAAGCCGGGAGTCGGTGGGACGACGTGTCTCAGCGAGATCACAATCCGGGACCTGGCCCCGTGAGCTCGTTGACGGGCGGCTGTGTATTGCCGTAGAACTCAGGGCACACGAGGAGCCCGGCCCACGACGACGTGACCACGGAGATCAAGTGCACCCCACCCATTCCGCTTCCGCCCACCACCGGAAGGTCTGAGCCATGGCGCTCACGAGCAGGAACGCCCGCACGGGGAGCGTGTCGCTCTCCGGTCAGGGGCTGCGTCCCGACGTCAACGGCTCGCGCCGCGAACGGCTCACGGCCCTCGCCTTCATCGCGCCGGCGCTGCTGGGCTTCACGGTCTTCTACCTCTGGCCCACGCTGCGGGGGCTGTACTTCAGCTTCACCGAGTTCGACTTCTTCAGCCCGCCGCGCTGGGTGGGGCTGGACAACTACACGTCGATGTTCTCGGACGCCATCTTCTGGAACGCCATGAAGGTGACGGTGCAGTACGTCGTCATCAACATCGGCACGCAGACGGTGCTCGCGCTCCTGCTGGCGGTCCTGCTGCACCGGTTGACGCGGTCGATCCTCGTGCGCAGCGTCGTGCTGCTGCCCTACCTCATCTCCAACGTGGTCGTCGCGCTCGTCTTCTACTGGATGCTGGACGCGCAGATCGGCATCACCAACCAGGTGCTCGGGTGGATCGGCCTGGACGCCGTCCCCTTCTTCGGCGACCAGAACTGGGCCATCCCGACGATCGCCTTCATCAACACCTGGCGACACCTGGGGTACACGGCCCTGCTGCTGTTCGCCGGCATGCTGATGATCCCCGGTGACGTCTACGAGGCAGGCCGCGTGGACGGCGCCTCGGAGTGGAAGATGTTCTGGCGCATCACCCTGCCGCTGCTGCGGCCGATCCTCGCCCTCGTCCTGGTCATCACCGTCATCGGCTCGTTCCAGGCCTTCGACACCGTCGCCGTGACCACGACGGGCGGGCCGGGGGACGCGACCCGCGTCATCCAGTACTACATCTTCGACCTCGCCTTCCAGCGCTACCAGTACGGGTACGCCTCGGCGGTCTCGGTCGTCCTCTTCCTCATCCTCGCCGCCGTCGCGTTCGTCCAGCTCAAGCTGATGCGCGCCGACGAGTCCGACGTCGCCTGAGCGACCCCGACCCAGGAGAACACGATGGCCACCACCGCCACCACGTTCGACGAGGCCGTCGCGGTCTCGAAGCCCACCGGAGGAGCACGTCGGGGTCGGCCGGGACTCGGGCGGGTCCTCGCCTGGACCGCGCTCGGCCTCATCATGGCCGTGACCCTCTTCCCCTTCTACTGGATGCTGCGGACCGCCTTCTCCAACGGCGCGTTCCTGGCCACCGAGCCCTCGAACCTGCTGCCCGTGGAGTCCACGTGGGGCGCCTTCCAGCGCGTCCTGGGGCTTGCGAGCACCGAGGAGGCGCAGGCGCAGGCCGGGTCGGGCGCGTCCGTGAGCATCATCCGGGCCCTGCTGAACTCCGTCCTGGTCGCCTCGCTCATCACGGCCGGGCAGGTCTTCTTCGGCGCGATGGCCGCCTACGCGTTCTCGCGCCTGCGGTGGCCCGGGCGCAACACGGTGTTCTTCGTCTTCCTCACCGCGCTCATGGTGCCGCCGATCTTCACCCAGCTGCCCAACTTCCTGCTGATGCGCGACCTGGGACTGCTGAGCTCCTACGCGGCGATCGTCCTGCCGTTCTTCTTCATGACGCCGTTCGCCATCTTCTTCCTGCGGCAGTTCTTCCTCGGCATCCCCCGCGAGGTCGAGGAGGCCGCCCGCCTCGACGGGGCCGGGGCCGTCGCGCGGTTCTTCCGGGTCATCCTGCCGATGGCGTCCGGTCCGCTCGTGACGCTGACGATCCTGCAGTACGTGCAGGCCTGGGGTGAGTACCTCTGGCCGCTGCTGGTCGCCTCCGACCGCGACCACCGCGTCCTGACGGTCGCCCTGGGCGTCTTCCGGTCCCAGACGCCGCAGGGGGCGCCGGACTGGGCGGGCCTCATGGCCGCGACCCTCCTCGCCGCGCTGCCCGTCGTCATCCTGTTCGCGGTCTTCAGCCGCAAGATCGTGAACTCCATCGGTTTCTCCGGGATCAAGTGAGGTCGGCTGTGAAGCTCTCCAGAAGACTGCGTACCGCCGTGGCCGCCGCGGGCACCGCCGCGATGCTCTCCGCCTGCGGCACCTACGGGGTCGACCCCGGCGCCGACGGGGAGACCGGCACCGTCACGTACTGGCTCTGGGAGTCGGCGCAGCTGCCGGCCTACCAGCAGTGCGCCAACGCCTTCCAGGCGCAGAACCCCGACATCGACATCCAGATCGAGCAGTTCGGCTGGGACGACTACTGGAACAAGCTCTTCACGGGGTTCGTCGCCAACTCGGCCCCCGACGTCTTCGCCGACCACACCCAGCGCTACGGCGAGTTCGCGCAGCGAGGGCTCATCGTCCCCATCGACGAGCAGGTCCAGGAGGCGGGCATCGACCTCGACGCCTACGTCGAGGGGACGACCGACCTGTGGATCGGCCCGGACGGCAAGCGCTACGGCCTGCCCAAGGACTTCGACACCATCGGCCTCTTCTACAACGAGGGCATGACCACCGAGGCCGGCATCTCGGCCGAGGACATGAAGAACCTCACGTGGAACCCGCAGGACGGCGGCACCTACGAGCAGACGATCGCCCACCTGACCGTCGACCAGAACGGTGTCCGCGGCGACGAGCCGGGCTTCGACAAGTCCAAGGTCAAGACCTACGGCCTCGGCCTGGGGTCCTCGGGGGCCCCGTTCGGGCAGGTCGAGTGGAGCTACCTGGCGAAGACCACCGGGTGGACGTACGGGGACAAGGAGATGTGGGGCACGACGTTCAACTACGACGACCCGCGGTTCCAGGAGACCTACGCCTGGTGGCGCGGCCTCATCGAGAAGGGCTACATGCCGCCGTTGGCCTTCACCGAGGGCGGCTCGGCCGACCAGCAGATGCAGGCGGGGCGCTACGCCATCGTCAGCGAGGGGTCGTGGCAGACCGCCAACTACGGCAACCTCAAGGGCGTCGACCTGGCGCTGGCCCCCACGCCCATCGGGCCGTCGGGGCAGCGGGCCGCCATGCAGAACTCCCTGGCCGACTCGATCTCGACGTCGTCGAAGGTCAAGGGGGCGGCGTGGAAGTGGGTGCAGTACCTCGCCTCGGAGGAGTGCCAGTCCGAGGTGGCCAAGGCCGGGGTCGTGATGCCGGCCATCGCCAGCACCGTCGAGACGTCGAAGGAGTCCCTGGGCAAGACCGGGTTCGACGTCAGCGCCTTCACCGACCAGGTCGAGCAGGGGACCACGTTCCCGTACCCGGCCGTGCTGAACGGGGCGGAGTTCCAGAGCATCATGGCCTCCGCCATGGACAACGTCATGGCGTTCAACGCCGACGTCGACGCGCTCACCGCCGCGAACGACAAGGTGAACGCGCTCTTCACGACCCCGCAGGACTGACGGGCGGAGTGACGGCGCGGGTGGCGCGGTAGGCGCCGGGGGAGCAGCCGCAGGCCTTCGAGAAGTGGGCGTAGAGGCTGCTCCCCGACCCGAACCCGGCGGCGTGCGCGACGGCCGCCGTCGTCAGCGTCGTCGTGAGCAGGAGTCGCTGCGCCTCGGCGATCCGGTGCCGCAGCAGCTGCTCCCCGAGGGTGACCCCCACAGCGGACCGGAAGAGCGTCGTCGCGTAGTTCGGGTTGAGGTTCGCCGCGCGGGCGATGTCCGCCGTGGAGATGTCGGAGCGGAAGTTCTCGGCCGTGAAGCGCGCCATCCGGGCCACGGGTCGCAGGTCGGCGCGGGCCCCAGGGAGAGCGTCCGCGGCGGTCGTGTCGGCCGAACCCTCGGCTGCCAGGATCCTCAGCAGCAGGGCCTGACCCTCCAACAGGACCGTCCCCGTGCCGAGCCCGGCGGCGAGGTCCCGCTGCCACGTCCCGAACTGGGCGACGACGTGCTCCCCGACGGCGGCCGTCGGTACGACGACGACGCCGTGCGAGACGATGCGCGCCACGGCGCCCTCGGGCAGCGTCCAGCCCAGCACGGTGCTCAGCGGCAGGTGGATCCAGCAGATGTCGCTGTCCCGCGGCTCCTCCGGCGGGACGAGGCGGTGGGGTACGGCCGCCCAGAACAGGGCCGTGTGCCCCTCCGGGACCGTGACGCGTCGGCCGCCGAGCAGGTACTCCAGCGACCCCCGCACCGTCACGTTGACCTCCACGTCGTCGTGGCGGTGGAACTCGCGCATGGGGGGAGCGGAGCCGCGGTGCACCCACAGGGCGGGTTCTTCGACGTCCACCCTCCCCACGGTACCTGAGGATCCTGGAACTTCTCGTGGGCCAGGAGGAGGCTCGGCACGCCGTCACGCGCCTAGCCTGGAGGCATGACGCAGAGCCCCAAGATCACCATCATCGGCGCCGGTGGTTTCGTCTTCCCGTTCCGCCTCATCGGCGACATCCTCAGCTTCCCGGCCCTGCAGTCGGCCCGGTTGTGCCTCATGGACGTGCGCGAGGACAAGCTCGGCCCCGTGGCCGACGCCGCGCGCAAGCTCGTGGCCCACCACGGGTTCGACGCCCAGGTCGAGGAGACGACCGACCGCCGCGCGGCCCTCGACGGGGCCGACTTCGTCATCATCACGTTCCAGGTCGGCGGCGTCGAGGCGTACAAGGACGACGTCCTCATCCCGCGCAAGTACGGCATCGACCAGACCGTCGGCGACACGCTCGGCCCCGGTGGTGTCTTCCGGTTCCTGCGCTCCGTCCCCGCCTACGAGGCCATCGCCGCCGACGCGCTCGAGGTGTGTCCCGGTGCGGTGTTCATCAACTACGCCAACCCGATGGCGATGGCGACGGCCTTCCTCAACGCCAAGGGCCTGAAGACCGTGGGCCTGTGCCACAGCGTCCAGGGCACGACCCGCATGCTCGCCCGCACCCTCGACGTGCCGTACGACGAGGTGAACTACCTGTCCGCAGGGATCAACCACCAGGCGTGGATCCTGAAGTTCCGCCGCGGGCAGGAGGACCTGTACCCCCGGCTGCGCCAGGTGATGAACGAGAAGCACGTCGCGGGCCGGGGCGCCCAGGAGCTCGCCGGCGACGACGGGGACCACAGCGAGGCGGCGCAGGCGGCCAGCACCTACGAGGGCGGCAACGAACAGGTCCGCACGACGCTGATGAACGCGTTCGGGTACTTCGAGACGGAGTCGAGCCACCACGCCTCGGAGTACCTGCCGTACTTCCGCAAGACCCCCGAGATGGTCGAGCACTACATCCCGCAGCGGTGGGACTACTACGAGATCTGCGTCGGGCACGACGACCAGGGCGACATCGACACCCAGCTCGCCAAGCTCAAGGAGCACCTGGCCCCGAGCGTGGAGTACGGCGCCTCGATCGTGAACTCCGTCGTGACGGGCGTCCCGAGCGTCGTCTACGGCAACGTGCCCAACGGGCCCGGCGTCATCTCGAACCTGCCGTCCGACGCGTGCGTCGAGGTGCCGTGCCTCGTCGACGAGAACGGCGTCCAGCCCACGTCGATCGGGGAGCTGCCGCTGCAGCTGGCGGCGCTGAACCGGACGAACGTGAACGTCCAGACACTCGCGGTGCAGGCCGCGCTGACGGGGAACCGGGAGAACGTGTTCCACGCCGTGGCGGTCGACCCCCTGACCGCGGCCCTGCTCACCCTGGAGCAGGCGCGGGAGATGACCGAGGAACTCCTCACCGCGCACGCCGAGCGGCTGCCGGAGGCGCTGCGCGCATGACCAGACCCCCGATGGGCTGGAACAGCTGGGACTGCTACGGCACCACCGTGACCGAGGAGGAGGTGCTCGCCAACGCCCGGTTCCTGGCCGAGCACCTCCTGCCCTTCGGCTGGGACACCGTCGTCGTGGACATCGACTGGTCCGACCCGACGGCGAAGTCCCACGGCTACAACGCCGGTGCCCCGCTGTGCCTGGACGCCGCGGGCCGGCTGGTCCCCGACCCCGGCCGCTTCCCCAGCGCGGCCGGGGGAGCGGGGTTCGGGCCGCTCGCGGCGCAGGTCCACGACCTCGGGCTGAAGTTCGGGATCCACGTCATGCGGGGGATCCCTCGCCTCGCGGTCGACGGGGAGACCCCCTTCGTCGACCGGACGAACGTCTGCGAGTGGAACCCCGACATGCTGGGCCTGGACCACTCCCACCCGGGAGCGCAGGCGTACTACGACTCCGTGCTCGAGCTCTACGCCTCCTGGGGCGTCGACTTCGTCAAGGTGGACGACATGCTCTGGCCCTACCAGGCCGCCGACGTCGAGGCCTTCGCGCGGGCCGTGCGCCGGTGCGGGCGGGAGATCGCGGTCAGCCTGTCACCCGGTCGCGACCTGTCGCTGTCCCGGCTGCCGCACCTGCGCGAGCACGCGACGATGTGGCGCATCTGCGACGACCTGTGGGACCGGTGGGAGGACGTGGAGGCGAACGTCTCCCGGTTCGCCCGCTGGGCCCCGCACGCCGGACCGGACGGCTGGCCGGACGGGGACATGCTCCCGCTCGGGCGCATCGGGCTGCGGGCCGAACGCGGCGATCCCCGCGACGACCGCCTGACCCCGGCGGAGCGCCGCACGCTCGTCACCCTCTGGGTGGTGGCGCGGTCCCCGTTGATGATCGGCGGCGACCTGCCGACGTCGGACCCGGCGACGGTCGCGCTCTTCCAGAACGCCGACGTCCTCGCCGTCCTGGAGGCGACGGGCAACCGCGAGGTGTTCCGCGAGGACCCGCTGGTGCTGTGGTCCGCGCAGGGCCCCGGCGGGGTCGGCTACGTGGCCGCCTTCAACCTCGGCGCCGAACCCCTCGAGGTGGCTCTCGACAGCCAGGACGTGGACCTGCCCGCCCGCCTCGGGACGGTGCACGACGTGTGGTCGGGCGAGGTCGTCGCGACGGTCGCCGTCACGGCCCAGGAGGACGCCACCCGCGGTGTCGCCCCCGGCAGCACCGCGGTCCCGGTGCGCCTCGAGCCCCACGGCTGCGTCCTCCTCCGCCACACCCCGTAGCCAGCCGTCACACCCCCGCGTGGAAAACACTCTTTCCGCCCTCCGCAAGCGCTTGCGAAGGGCGGAGGGAGTGTTTTCCACGCGGGCACGAGACCGGCACTGAGGGGGAGGTCAGGAGGTGAGGGCACGCCAGGCCGAGCGGCGCCGGTGCTGCTCGTCGGGGTCGGTGACGGGGGCGGCGGCGACGAGGCGCTGCGTGTAGGGGTGCAGCGGGCGGGTGAGGACGGCGTCGGCGGGCCCCTCCTCGACGAGCCGGCCGCGGTGCAGGACCGCGATGCGGTCGGCGACCTGGCCGACGACGGCGAGGTCGTGCGTGATGAACAGGCTCGCGAAGCCGAACCGCGCCCGCAGGTCGGCCAGCAGGTCCAGGACCCGCGCCTGCACGGACACGTCGAGCGCGCTCGTGGGCTCGTCGGCGATGAGGAGGTCCGGCCCGAGGGCGATGGCACGGGCGATGGCGACGCGCTGACGCTGACCGCCGGACAGCTCGTGGGGGAACCGCTCGCCGCTGCCCGCGGGCAGGGCGACGGCGTCGAGCAGCCCGGCCACCCGTTCACGCACCTCGCGCGGGCCGTCGGAGGTGTGCAGCAGCAGGGGTTCGGCGACCGAGTCGGCCACGCTGGAGCGCGGGTCCAGCGAGGAGTAGGGGTTCTGGAAGACCACCCCGACCCGGGCCCGCACCGCCCGCAGCTCCCTGCCCCGCAGCGTCGTCGGATCGGCCCCGCCGATGCGGACGGACCCGGCGTTCGGGCGCACGAGGCCGTTGACCACGCCCGCGAGCGTGCTCTTGCCCGACCCGGACTCGCCCACGAGCCCGAGGACCTCGCGGGCGCCGATGCGCACGTCCACCCCGTCGAGCGCGCGCAGACCACCCCGCCGGCGGCCGCCGTACGTCACGGACACCCCGCGCACGTCCAGCACGGGGACGCCGTCCCCGGGCTCGGGGGCTTGACCGGGCAGCGAACTGCGGGCCGGGTCGTCGGGGACCGCGCGGTGGGCGTCCCCCGCGCCCGCCCCCGCCGTCAGGTCGGCGGCGGGGAGTTGCGGCACGGCGGCCAGCAGTTCCCGGGTGTACTCCGCCCGCGGGGACCGCAGCACCTCGCGGACGGTCCCCGTCTCCACGACCTCGCCGCGGCGCAGGACGACGACGCGGTCGGCGAGGTCGGCGACCACGCCCATGTCGTGCGTGATGAGGACCACCGACGTGCCGCGCCGCACCGTGAGGTCGCGCAGGAGGTCGAGGACGTCGGCCTGCACCGTGACGTCGAGGGCCGTGGTCGGTTCGTCGGCGACCACCACGGCGGGTTCGTCCGCCAGGGCCATGGCGATGACGACGCGTTGCAGCTGGCCGCCGGACAGCTGGTGCGGGTAGGCGCGCAGCCGGGAGGCGGGATCCGGCAGCCGGACCGTCTCCAGCAGCTCCAGCGCCCGGGACCGCGCCGACGCCCGGCTCGTACCGGGACGGTGGACGCGGACGGCTTCGGTGAGCTGGTCACCGATCGTCAGGACCGGGTTCAGCGTGCTGCCGGGGTCCTGGAACACCATCGAGACCACCGCGCCGCGCAGCCGGCGCAGGGGTTCGCCGGTCAGCGCGAGCAGGTCGCCGTGCCCAGCAAGCTCCGCGCGGCCCGTGACGTGCGCGGACCCGGGCAACAACCCCAGCAGGGACAGCGCCGTGACGCTCTTGCCGGAGCCGGACTCGCCGACGACCGCGAGCACCTCGCCTGGCCCGAGGTCCCACGACGCCCCGGCGACCGCGACCGTCGCGGCCGCCCCGGCGCCGAAGACGATCCGCAGGTCCCGGACGGAGAGCAGGGGTCCACCCGCGGCGGGCGTCACGAGCTCACACCCACCGCCAGGTAGTTCGGGTACGCCGGGAAGGCGCCGATGAAGAAGTTCGTCACCTTCGACCCGCGCAGGAACGAGTTGCGGGTGTAGATGAGCGGCACGACGGGGGAGTCGGCCATGACGGCCTTGTCGACGGCCACCCACGCCTTCGCCGCCGCGTCGGTGTCGACGGTCGCCTGCGCGGCGGCGATCGCCGCGTCGACGGACGGGCTGGAGTACCGCGCCGAGTTGTACCCCCCGTTGCCGATCGCCGAGGTCGCGAACAGCGGCTGCAGGTTCGCGTTGGGGCTCGGGAAGTCCGGCTGCCACGACGCCAGCGCGAGGTCGTACTCGTCGGCGTTCACCGTGTTGATCGCCGCGTAGTAGGCGTCCTCGTCGGTGACCTGCAGGTCCACGCCGATACCGGCCTTGACCAGCGCCGCCTGGATCGCCTGCGCCTGCGCCGGGCCGTTGTTCGACTGGCTCACGAGCAGCTTCAGCCCGGACAGGCCCTGCGGGTAGCCGGCCGCGGCCAGCAGTTCCTTGGCCTTGGCCGGGTCGCCCGAGGGATCCGTCGGGTAGAGGTCGAACTCCTCGCGACCGGAGATGCCGTCGGTGATGAGCGTCGTCGCGACCTCACCGGCCAGGGCCGCCGTCCCGGCCGTCGCCACCTGGAACGCCGCCTTGTCGACGGCGTACTGGAAGGCCTTGCGGACCTCGGCGTTCTGCAGGGGGCCGCGGCGGGTGTTGAGGGACAGGAACGCCAGCGCTCCGGACTCCGACGTGACGAGCCGGTCCTTGGCCGAGGGGTTGTTCGCGACCTGGACCAGCTGTGCCGGGGAGACGAACCCGGCGCCGAACGCGGTCTGGTCGGCCGCGGAGTCGGCCGCGAGGCGCTGGGAGACGACGTCGGTGGCCTGGCCGAGGGAGAAGACCACCGAGTCGGGGTAGGCCGGACGCACGTCGTCGGTCGAGGCGCTCCAGTGCTCGTTGCGCGTCATCTCGATCTTCACGCCCTGCTGGACGGCCGACAGCACGTAGGGCCCGGACGCGATCGGCTTGAGCCCGTAGTCGGCCTCGGCACCCCGGCCCTCGGGGACGGGGGCGAACGCCGGGGTGCTGGCGACCCAGCCCCAGTCGCCGTACGGGCGGGCGAGGGTGAAGACGAGGGTCTTCTCGTCGGGCGTCGCGATGGAGGCGAGCCGGGCGCCCTCGAACGGACCGGTGTAGCCGGCGGCGCCCGCGAGGAGGTCCTTGTGGTACGTCAGCCCGCCGCTGAACGACGCCGCGAACGACCGCTCCAGGCCCCACTTCACGTCGGCCGCCCGGATCGGGGAACCGTCGGAGAACAGCAGCCCGTCCTTGAGCGTGAACGTCCACGTCGTCCCGCCGTCACTCGTGCTGCCGACGTCGGTGGCGAGGTCGGGGACGAGTTCGGCGGGCTTGCCGGACTCGACCTTCCACGACGTGAGGCGGCGGTGCACGAGGGCGAGCGACGTGATCGCGAGGCTCTGGCTCTTGGCCGGGTCGAAGTTCGTGCTCGTCGAGGAGACGAGGACCGTCAGCGTCCCGCCCTTGGCCGGGGTGGACCCCGAGGACTGCCCGGACCCCGACCCCTGCCGCTCGTTCGCGCCGCACGCGGCGAGGAAGGACGTGGCGCCGAGACCGGCGAGGACGAGGCGGCGGCTGGGGGAGGAGTGCGTGTTCACGGGAGACCTTCCGGGGGACGAGCGGTGGAGTTCAGGCGATGCGGGCGCGGGGGTCGAGGAGCCCGTAGACGAGGTCGACGACGATGTTCGCGACGACGATGAGGAACGCCGCGAAGAGCGTCGTCCCGAGCAGCAGGGGGAGGTCGAGCTGGCCGACGGCGTCCAGGAGCAGGCTCCCGACGCCGGGCATGCCGAACGTCTTCTCGGTGATGACGGCCCCGCCGAGCAACCCGCCGAGGTCGAGGCCGAAGAGCGTCACGAGCGGCAGCGTGACGTTGCGCAGCGCGTGCTTGCCGACGACCGTCCGTTCGCGCAGGCCCTTGGCGCGCGCGGTGCGGACGTAGTCCTCCGAGAGCACCTCCAGCATCTGCCCGCGGGCCAGCCGCACGTAGACGGCGCCGTTGATGAGCGCCAGGACGATCCACGGCAGCACGAGGTGCCAGGCCCAGTCGACCGGCGACTGCGTCAGCGGCACGTACCCGCTGACGGGGACGACGTCGAGGGTGAACCCCAGCAGCAGGATGCCGAGCAGCCCGAGGAGGTAGACCGGTGCCGAGACGCCGACGACCGACAGGCCACCGAGCACGTGGTCGACGGCCGTGCCGCGGCGCAGGGCCGCGACGACGCCCAGGGCGACGCCGACGACGAGCCACAGGACGGCCGCCCCCAGCGCCAGCGACACCGTCACCGGGAGCCGGTCGGCGATGAGCTGGACGACGGGCGCCGTCTCCTGGAACGAGTAGCCGAAGCAGGGGGCCGGGCAGACCACGGCCGTCGCTCCCGTGCCGAACGTGCGGCCCGTGACGATGCCGGCGAGGAACTGGCCGAACTGCTGGTACCAGGGGTGGTCCAAGCCCATGAACCCCTTGGCGAGCGCGAGGTTCTCCGGCGTGCAGGGCCGGCCGCAGGACAGCTGCGCCGGGTCCGAGGGCAGCAGGTTGAACACGGCGAAGGTCACGAACGCGACGACGAGCAGCACGCCGGCCCCGCTGGCGAGCCGGGTGAGGACGTACCGGGCGGTGGCCATCAGTGCGCCCCCTCCCGCGCCGTGCGGGGGTCGAGGGCGTCGCGCAACCCGTCGCCGAGGAGGTTGAACGCCAGGGTCGCACCGAACAGGGCCAGGCCCGGGAACACCAGGAGCATCGGGTCGGTCTGCACCCAGGCGATGGCCTCGGAGATCGACCGGCCCCAGCTCGGCGTGGGCTGCCGGACGCCGACGCCGAGGAAGGACAGCGCCGCCTCCAGACCGATGCGCTCGGGGATGGACAGCGTCGCCACGACGACGACGGGTCCCCACAGGTTCGGCAGGACGCGCCGCGTCAGCGTCCGCCAGGGCGGGGACCCCATGACCTGCGAGGCGCGGACGAAGTCGCGGCGGGCGACGCCCAGCGTCGCCGACCGCACGACGCGGGCGACGCGGGGCCAGCCGAAGAACCCGATGACGACGACGAGCAGCAGCGTCTGCGGGATGCTCGGGGGAGCGACGGCGCTGAGGGCGATCATGAAGACGAGGTAGGGGAACCCGAAGAGCACGTCCCCCGTCCAGCCGACCGCCCGGTCCCACCAGCCGCCGAAGTACCCGGCGCTCGCGCCCAGGGCGACGCCGAGCACGACGGCGACGGCCGTGGCGAGGACACCGATGAGGAACGACGTCCGCGCGCCGTGGGCCACGATCGCGAACACGTCGCGCCCCGTGAGGGGTTCGACCCCGAACCAGTGCTCGGCGCTGATCCCGCCGAGCGGGCCGGCGGGAAGTCCCGACGCGGGGTCGAGGGCCGTCTTGTCGTACGTGTAGGGGTCCTGCCCGGTGATCCGGGTGATGAGGGGCGCGGCGAGCGCCAGCAGCACGAAACCCGCGATGAGCAGGGCACCGACCGTCGCGGGCCGGCGGTCGACGACAGCGCGCACGAGCGCGGAACGGCGCCACCGGCCGCGACGGTTCTCGTCGCGGACCGGTGGGACAGCGGGAACGGTCACGGGTCACCAGGGGGATTCACGAGGTCGGAGGGGCGGGACCAGTGTGACTCAGGTGTACAGCGTGAACTCCGGGTGGGCACCGGTGAGGAAGTGGTTGCCCACCTCGCGCGCCTTGTACTGCACCGGGTCGTGCAACGTGTGGGTGCGGACGTTCCGCCAGAACCGGTCGAACCCGTACTTGTTCGACGACGCGCGGGCGCCCGTCACCTCGTAGATCGTCGACGTGGCCTCGATCGCCAGGTCGGAGGACACGACCTTGAGCGCCGCGATCTCCTCGGCCACCTCGCCGCGCTCGGCCCACGTGAGGTCGGCGCCGCGCTCGTGGGCCTGGGACAGGGACTCCCCGACGCTGCGGCCGAGGGCCTCTGCCGCCCGCAACCTCGCCACGAGCCGGCCGTAGGTGGCCAGGACGTACGGGTCCTCGACGGCGTTCTGCACGTCCGAGAGCAGCCACGGCCGCGAGGTGGTGCGGGTGTACTCGGCGGCGGTCTCCAGCGCCCCGCGGGTGACCCCGAGGTAGAAGTGCCCGAACGCGGCCTGGATGGCGGGAGTGACGAGGGATCCGAACGCGCCGCTCGTGGACGCCGACCCCAGGACGGCGTCCGGGGCGATCCGCACGTCCTCGAACCGCACGGAACCCGAGGCCGACAGCCGCTGCCCCAGGTTGTCCCAGTCGCCGCCCTTGACGAACCCGGGGGTCTCGCGGGGGACGACCACGAGCAGGTCGCGCCCGTCGTCGGTCAGGCCGCCGACGACGGTGACGTCCCCGACGCTGGCACCGGTGGAGAAGTTCTTGGTGCCGGACAGGATCCAGCCGCCGGTCACGTCCGGGTCCGGACGCAGCTGGAGGTCCGGGTCGACGGGGTTCACCGAGTCGCCCCACAGCCACTGCTGCTCGGCGGTGGGCACGCCCCAGCGCTGCCGGCCCGCGTCGTCGGCCACCCAGACGAGGTTGTGCGCGTTGACGTAGTGGTACGCCAGCAACTGGGCGATGGACCCGTCGGTGCGGGCGATCTCCTTCACGACGTCCAGCGCCACCGACCAGGGCAGCCCGGCCCCGCCGATCGACGTCGGCAGCAGGACGGCCGGCAGACCGGCCTTGCGCAGCAGTTCGGCTTCCGTGAACGGCTCGGCGTTGGCGCGGTCGCGTTCGAGGGCGTCGAGGCCGAGGTGGTTCGCGACGTCGCGGGCGGCGTCGAGGACCTGGTCGCGCGTGGTCATGCGGGATCTCCTGGAGTTCTCGGGCGGGAGTTGGTCAGCGGTTCGAGGCGCGGAAGGCGGCCGCGGGGTGGTCGTCACGGACGTGGACCTGACCCTTGCCGTAGATCGTCTCGCGCAGCGTCTCGCCCTCGTACTCCGTCGGGTACACGCCGCGGCGCTGGAGTTCGGGCACGACGAGTTCGACGACGTCCTCGAACGTGCCGGGCGTGATGGCGTAGGCGCAGTTGAACCCGTCGACGTCCCCGACCTCCATCCACCGCTGCAGCTCGTCGGCCACGGTCGCGGGCGAGCCGACGACGACGGCCCCCATCCCGCCGATCCCGACCCAGTTCGCGATGTCGCGCGGGGTCCACTTGCGGTCCGGGTCGGCCGTCGAGAACGCCTCGACGGCGCTGCGGACGGCCTGCGTCTCGGCGTACTCCAGCGGCTCGTCCGGCGGGTAGCTCGACAGGTCCAGTCCGCTCCAGCCGCCGTACAGGTTCAGGGCGCCGTCGTAGCTGACGTACTGCGCGTACTCCTCGTACTTCGCCCGCGCCTCCTCGTCCGTCGGCGCGGTGATGATCGTGACGAGCGTGAACACCTTGACGCTGCGGGGGTCCCGGCCGGCCTGCTCGGCCTGCGCGCGCAGGCGGTCCACCCAGGGGCGCATGACCTCGGGGCGGGTGGCGGTGTTGAAGATCGCCTCGCCGTGGCGCGCGGCGAACCCGATCCCGCGCGGGGAGGCGCCGGCCTGGAAGATCACCGGGGTGCGCTGCGGCGAGGGGGCGGTCAGCCCGATCCCGGGGACGTCGAAGAACTTCCCGTGGTGCTCGATCGGGTGGACCTTCGCGGGGTCGGTGAACACCCCGGCCTCGGCGTCGCGGACGACGGCGTCGTCCTCCCAGGAGCCCTCCCAGAGCTTGTAGACGACCTCCATGAACTCCTCGCCGAGCTCGTAGCGCTCGTCGTGGGAGATCTGGGTCGAGAGCCCCAGGTTCTTCGCGGCGGACTCCAGGTAGCTCGTCACGACGTTCCAGCCGACCCGGCCGTTCGTGTAGTGGTCGAGCGTCGCCATCTTGCGGGCGAAGGAGTAGGGCTGCTCGTAGGTGAGGGACACCGTCACCCCGAACCCGAGGTGCTCGGTGACCGCGCCCATGGCCGAGACGGCGAGCATGGGGTCCCCGACGGGGACCTGCGTCGACTCGCGAAGGGCCGTCTCCGGGCCGCCCTGGTAGACGTCGTAGATCCCGAGGACGTCGGCGATGAACAGGGAGTCGAACTTGCCGCGTTCGAGAAGCGTGGCCAGCTCGGTCCAGTAGCGGATGTCGTCGAACCGGTGCGACTGGTCCTCCGGGTGCCGCCACAGGCCGGGGGACTGGTGCCCGACGCAGGTCATGTCGAAGGCGTTGAGATGCACCCGGCGGGGTTCGGTCACGGTGTTCTCCGTCTCGAGGGGGGTCACTTCACGGCTCCGGCGGACAACCCGCCCACGAGCCACTTCTGGGCGACCACGGCGAGCACGTACATCGGGACGATCCCGACGAGCGAGGCCGCGGCCTGCTGGCCGAACTGCACGGTGCGGTCGCCCTGGAACAGGGACAGGCCGACCGGCAGGGTCTGGCTGTCGGTGCTCTGGGAGAACGACACGGCGAACAGGAACTCGTTGTACGACAGGAACAGGCAGATGAGCAGGGCGGCCACCAGCCCGGGGGCCAGCAGCGGCAGCACGATGCGGAAGAGCCCGCCGGTCGTCGACAACCCGTCGACCCAGCCCGCCTCCTCGATCTCGATCGGGATGCGTCGCACGAAGCCGTCGAGTAGCCAGACCGCCACCGGCACGTTCGCCAGGCCGTTGACCAGGACCAGCCCGATCGCGGTGTTCGTCAGGTCCGCCTGCTTGAGCAGGTAGTACAGGGGCAGCACGGCCACGATCGGCGGCGCGCAGTAGCTGGCCAGCAGCACCGTCTGCAGCCGTTCACCGCGCACCCCGGCGCGGGCCGTGACGTACGCGGCGGGCACCGCCACGAGGGACGTCAGCAGCGTCGCGCCGATCGCGACGACCCAGGAGTTCGCGAGCATCGTCGACAGGGGGACGGTCGAGAACGCCTTGGAGAAGTTCGACCAGACGAAGACGCTCGGCAGCCAGCCGCCGTTGGCGATGTCGTCGACGCTGCGCAGCGACAGCGAGACGAGGAACAGCAGCGGCAGCAGCGCGACGAACGCGACGACGGCGAGGACGACGCGGACCCCGCCGCGGCGCAGCGTGGCCGCCGGGCTCGTCGCGCGCCGGGCGCCCGCGACCGTGGACGCGCTCACTGGTCGGCCTTCACGGCGCGCGCCCGCAGCAGCGTGACGACGGTGGTCAGGACGCCCACGACGAGCCCGAAGACGAGCGTCTCCGCTGCGGCCGTGCCGATCTCGTAGCTGCCGCGCATGCCCGTCCTGAAGATCTCGAAGCTGGAGACGATGGTGGACACGCCCGGTCCGCCCTGGGTCACGACCGTCACGAGGTCGAACACCTTCAGGCCGATGACGAGTTCGAGCAGGAGGACCGAGAAGACGTTCGGCGCGATGACCGGCCACACGACGTTCGTGAACGACCGGAACGCCCCCGCGCCGTCGAGCGCGGCCGCCTCGCGCAGCTCCTCGGGAACCCCCAGCAGCGCCGCGAACACGAGCAGCGTCACGAGCGGGGTCCACTGCCAGACGTGCATGACCACCAGGGCGCTGAACGCCCCGACGCTGTCACCCAGCGGGTTCGCGCCGGGGAACCCCAGCACCGAGAACAACCCGCCGAACGCGCCGCCGACGGGGGCCAGCATGAGCTTCCACGCCACCCCGACCATGACGGGCGGGGTGACCAGCGGCAGCAGCAGGATGGTCCCGACGACGCCGAAGCGCGTCCCGCGGGCGTGCAGCAGCAGGGCCAGCAGGACACCGATGAGCGTCGCCGCCAGTGCCGCGACGACGGCGAACACGACGGAGCGGACGAGGGACCCCGCGAACGCCAGGGACTCCCAGGCGTCGACGAAGTTCTCCGTGCCGGTGAACCGCTGCAGCGGCCGGGCCAGCGACGACTTCGTCACCGCGAGCGCGACGACGAACAGCGTGGGGTAGACGAGCATGAGGGCGAGCCCGGCCAGGCTGGGCGCCGCCAGCCAGGTCGAGACGTGCCCCGGGCGGTGTCGGCCCGGGACGGCCCGCGGTGTGCCGCCGGAGCCGCGCCGGGGCCTCGGGACCCCGGCCCGCGTCCGTTCCCCGCGCTGTTCGTCGAGCTGCGTCATCCGAGTTCCTTCTCCCAGCTCTCGGCGGCCTTGTCGAGCGCGGCCTGCGGCTGCGTCTGCCCCTGGATGGCCAGGGCCAGCTGGTCGACGAGGTCCTGCAGCGCCTTGGGGGCGCCCTGCTGGCTCGGCCACGCCAGCGGCGTGCCGTCCAGGCCCTCGCGGATGACGTCGGTCGCCTTGCCGGCGGCCTGGGCGTAGGAGTCGGCGTCGAGGACGGACTTGCGGGCCGGGTCGATGCCCGAGCCGGCGGTGGAGGCGAGGAGGAGGTTGTTCTCCTTGTTCGTCGCCCACTCCACGAACGCCGCGGCCTTGTCCTGCTGCTTGGACGCGCTGCTGACACCGAGGCCGAAGCCCGCGTCCAGGGCCGTGCGCGGGGTCGTGTTCTTCCCGCCGACCGGCAGCGTCACGACGCCCCACTTGTCGACGATCTTCGAGCTCGACGGGTCCTGTGCCTTCAGGCCGAGGTCGGTCCAGGTGTCGAGCATGGCGCCCTGGCCGGACAGGAAGGCCGAGTTGGCCTGGTCGAAGCCCGTCTGCAGCGGCGTCGGCAGGGCGGAGGGGGAGACGTCGATGAGGTGCTGCAGGGCCGCGAGGCCCTCCTCGCCAGCGAAGGCCGGCTTGCCGTCGGAGTCCACCAGCGTCCCGCCGTAGCCCGCGAGGCGGTTGATGAAGGAGCAGCCCAGGATCATCGGGACCTGCTGGCCCTCGACGATGGCGCCGTAGACCGAGCCGCCGGAGTCCTTGGTGATCTTCTCGGCGGCCGCGTCGTACTCGTCCCAGGTCTTCGGCGGTTCCACGCCGTACTTCTCGAAGACCTCGGCGTTGTAGTAGAGGACGTGGGTGTCGCCGTCGAAGGGCAGGCCGTAGCGCTTGCCGTCGATGAGCGTGTAGGGGTCGTAGATCGACGGCAGGAAGTCGTCGGTCGCGATCTCGCTGTTCGCGCCGATCCACTCGGTGAGGTCGACGAGGGCGTCGGCGTTCACGAGCTCACCGAGACCGAAGTAGAAGTAGTCGAAGACGTCGAACTCGCCGTCGCCGCCCTGCACGTCGAGGATCTGCTTGCTCGTCAGCTGGTCGTAGGGGATCGCCGTGACCTCGAGCTTGCCGCCGAACTGGTCGGCGAACTTCTTGCCGAGCAGTTCGGTGAAGGCGAGCACGTGCGGTTGGTTGACCATGAGCTTGAGCGTCGCGCCCTTGAGGTCGACGGCCTTCTCCGCGGCCAGCCCGGAGGCCGCCGACCCGTCGCCGCAGGCGGCCAGCGTGCCGGTGGCGGCGAGGGCGCCGACGCCGAGGGCACCGGACAGGATGCGACGGCGGCTGGCGAGGAGGCGGGTGCTGGACGGGGACGCGGGGCTGCGACGGGGCGCGGACATGGCTGTGCTCCGGGGGTAGGCGGACGGGAGGTCCGTCGGGGGTGCGCGCGGAACGGCGCGCTCGTGGGGTGCGGGGGTGCTGTGGTGCGAGGACCCCGGGGGAGGTGGCGGCGGCCGGTCAGGCCGCGGGCGACGTCCCCCGGCACGTCGGGGAGCCCGGGCGACAGACCATGGAGGCCGTGCGCGCGAGGTCGACGTGGTAGCGCCGGGTGAGCTGGGTACAGCTGTCCACTGCGAGTCCTCCATCGCCCCTGGCGGGAGCACCTGCCGCTCGCGCGGTGGTTGCTGTGGCGTCAACGAGCCAGGTCTCTCGGCCACTCTGGATGGTGTTGACGCGAGCGTAGCGGACCCGCGTGGTCTCCGGGAACGTTTCGACGGGCACGAGTGCGCAGGGTCACGGCGGGCGGCCTGTGCGACACTGAGGACGGCCGTGCGTTCCCCCACACCGGGCGCGCGGTCCGCCGTCGAGACCGTCGCCTGGTGCGTGGGTCCCGGGCAGCGCCGCGGTCTGGTGGAAGGACCTCGCAGGCGCCCCGGCCCCTCCCCGGACGACGACCGCCGGCGGCTCCGGGGGGAGCACGCGTCGCGCGACCTCTCCGGTGCACCAGGACTTCCGTCGGGCGCGGGTCGACCCGCCCGGCGATTCCGACGAGGACGCCCGGGCGTCCGCGGGGACGACCGGTGGAGCGGACGCTGCGGGCCAAGCGGAGCACCCGTGACGAGCACACCTGAAGAGAACGCAGCCACGACTGCCGGGGCGACGAAGCCCCGCCGCCGCCGGGCGGCCAGCCGTCCCGCCGGGCCCCCGGCCCACGTGGAGCCGACCGACGCGACCGGCGTCGAGCCCGGGACGACGCCCGTGGCGTCGCAGGCTCCCGCCGACGCCCCAGCTGCAGCGTCCACCGAGACGCCCACCGGGACTGCGGTCGCAACGCCCACCGGGACGGCCGCCGAGGAGGCGCCCGCGCCCCGCCGCCGCGCCCGGCGGGCCACCCGGAAGGTCGCGACCCCCGAGGCGCCGGCCCCCGAGGTCGCTGCTGTCGAGACCCCCGCTGTCGAGACCCCCGCTGTCGAGACCCGCGCCGTCGAGACCCGCGCCGTCGAGACCCCCGCGGTCGAGACCCCCGCCGCCGCGCCGGAGGAGCCCGCCGCCGAGGCGCCCGCACCCACCCGCCGCCGCCGCGCCCGCAAGGCGACCGGCGCCCCTGTCGCGGCGCCCGCCGAGGTGCCCGCGGAGCCGGAGGCGTCGCCCGTCGTCGCGGCCGCCGAGGACGCTCCCGTCGAGGAGGCACCCGTCGAGGAGGCACCCGTCCAGGCGCCCGCCGCCGGCCTCTCCGAGGCCCCCGCCGAGGCCCCCGCCGCCGACGCTGTCGAGGAGGACCAGGCCGACCTCATGGACGACCCCGTCCTGCTGCGCGCCGCCGGGTTCGCCCGCGGAGCCCGCCGTGGTGGCACCGACGAACCGACGGCCGACCGGGCCGCCGACGCCGCAGCCCGCGCCACCGCCCTGTTCTTCCAGGCGCCCGACGCCGAGACCCCGCCGCGCCGCCGCCGGGCCTCCGCGCCCGCGGGCCCCCCGCCCGGCGCCCGGGTCGCGGACGACCACGTGGACGCCGTGGACAGCGACGACTCCGACGACGCCCTCGACGGGTCCGAGGGCCGCTCGCGCGACGACGAGGTCCTCGACAGCCTCCGTGACCTGCGCCGGACCCGCGGCGGGCGCCGCGACGAGCTCGAGGACGAGTCGGACGACGACGAGTCCGACGAGAACGAGGACGGCGAGGACTCCGACGAGTCCGACGAGTCCGACGAGGACACCCGCGACGAGGACGGCGGTGTTCCCCGCCGTCGCCGTCGCCGCGGTGGCCGGGGCCGCCGCAGCCGGGGCCGGGACAGCGACGACCGGGACGACCGGGACGACGAGACCGGCTCCGATGCCCCCGAGGACACCGCGTCGGAGGACGCATCCGAGGACGAGGACGACTCCGCCGACGGCCCGGACGACGGCGAGGAGCAGTCCGGCTCCTCCCGCCGCCGTCGCCGTCGTCGCCGTCGTGGTGGCTCGGGCGAGGGGGACGACGTGTCGGGTGACGACCCGCCGAACACCGTCACCCGGGTCCGCGAACCGCGTCGCCCCCGCGGCACGGGCGAGGACGAGGTCACCGCGCTGCGCGGCTCGACCCGTCTGGAGGCCAAGAAGCAGCGCCGTCGTGAGGGCCGCGAGGCCGGGCGCAAGCGCGCCATCCTCACCGAGGCCGAGTTCCTGGCCCGCCGCGAGGCCGTCGAGCGCGTGATGGTCGTGCGCCAGCAGGACGACCGCACCCAGATCGGCGTGCTCGAGGACAAGGTCCTCGTCGAGCACTACGGGGCCCGGCAGGCGCAGACGTCGATGGTCGGCAACGTGTACCTCGGCCGTGTCCAGAACGTGCTGCCGAGCATGGAGGCGGCCTTCGTCGACGTCGGCAAGGGGCGCAACGCCGTCCTGTACGCCGGTGAGGTCAACTGGGACGCCGCGGGGCTCGAGGGCCAGCCGCGCCGGATCGAGGCCGCGCTGAAGTCCGGCGACCCCGTCCTCGTCCAGGTCACCAAGGACCCGGTCGGGCACAAGGGCGCCCGGCTCACGAGCCAGGTCTCCCTCCCCGGCCGCTACCTCGTGTACGTGCCGCGCGGGTCCATGACCGGCATCTCGCGCAAGCTGCCCGACACCGAGCGGGCACGCCTGAAGAAGGTGCTCAAGGAGGTCGTCCCGCCGGGGGCGGGCGTCATCGTCCGCACGGCCGCCGAGGGCGTGGCCGAGGACGAGCTGCGCGCCGACGTCCAGCGCCTGCAGGCGACCTGGGAGGCCATCCAGGCCAAGGCCCAGAGCAAGAACGCCCCGCTGCTGCTGCACGGCGAGCCGGACCTCACCGTCCGCGTCGTCCGCGACGTGTTCAACGAGGACTTCACGAAGGTCGTCGTCTCCGGTGAGCAGGCGTGGGAAGCCGTCCACGGGTACGTCGCCGACGTCGCCCCCGACCTGGCCGAGCGGCTGGAGCGCTGGGAGGGGTCGCAGGACGTCTTCGAGCACTTCCGCATCGACGAGCAGCTGCAGAAGGCGCTGGGCCGCAAGGTCTGGCTGCCCTCGGGCGGTTCCCTCGTCATCGACCCGACCGAGGCCATGCACGTCATCGACGTGAACACCGGGAAGTTCACCGGGGCCGGCGGGACGCTCGAGGAGACCGTCACGCGGAACAACCTCGAGGCCGCGGAGGAGATCGTCCGGCAGCTGCGGCTGCGGGACATCGGCGGGATCATCGTCATCGACTTCATCGACATGGTCCTGGAGTCCAACCGCGACCTGGTCCTGCGCCGCCTCGTGGAGTGCCTGGGCCGGGACCGGACCAAGCACCAGGTCGCCGAGGTGACCTCGCTCGGGCTCGTCCAGATGACCCGCAAGCGCACGGGTCAGGGCCTGGCCGCCGTCCTCGAGGAGCTCGACGCGGCCGCCGACGCCAACCCCGCACCGCAGCCGTCCCCGTCCTCGGGCGGGAACGGCGGCGGCGGTGGGAACGGCGGCGGCGGTGGCAACGGCAGTGGGAACGGCGGCGGGAACGGCGGCGGGAACGGGAACGGCAAGTCCCGGCGCCGCCGCGGCCGCGACCGGTCCTCCGACGAGGCGCCCCGGGCGGAGTCCGAGGGCGCCGAGGGCGGGAACTCCGGGCGCGAGCAGGCCAAGGAGCCCGCGCACGAGCCCGCCAAGGACGCGGCGGTCCTCGCCGCCATCGCGGCCGTCGCCGCGGCCGGTCGCAAGGAGCGGGACACCTCCGCGCCGGGCGACTCCGCGTCCGCGCCCGAGCCGGCCTCGCCGCCGGCGGGGGAGTGAGCGCGCCGTTTTGACCCCGGGGGGAGGCGTTCCGTACGCTTACCCCTTGGTGCGCCGTCGTGCGCGAGCCTCGGACTGCGTGGGCAGTCCGGTGGCGATCCAGTTGTTGACGAGAGAAACGGGTTCGTTGTGGTGTACGCCATCGTCCGCGCCGGCGGCCGGCAGGAGAAGGTCTCGGTCGGCGACGTGCTGACCATCGACCGGGTCCCCGTGGCCAGCGGGGAGACGCTGCAGCTGCAGCCCCTGCTCCTCGTCGACGGTGAGACCGTCACTCACGACGCTTCGGCGCTCGCGGGTGTCAAGGTCGTCGCCGAGGTGGTCGAGGAGGCCAAGGGCCCCAAGATCACCATCCTCAAGTACAAGAACAAGACCGGGTACCGCAAGCGCCAGGGCCACCGCGCGAAGCTCACCCGCGTCAAGATCACCAGCATCGGGGCGTGACGTCAGATGGCACACAAGAAGGGCGCGAGCTCCTCGCGCAACGGTCGTGACTCCGCCGCGCAGCGCCTCGGTGTGAAGCGCTTCGGCGGCCAGGTCGTCAGCGCGGGCGAGATCCTCGTCCGTCAGCGTGGCACCCACTTCCACCCCGGTGCGGGCGTGGGCCGTGGCGGCGACGACACGCTGTTCGCGCTGATCCCGGGGGCCGTCGAGTTCGGCACCCGTCGTGGTCGCAAGGTCGTCAACATCGTCGCGGGCGAGTGACGACGCACCAGTCGTGAACACGAGGGGCGGACCGGAGTGATCCGGTCCGCCCCTCGTGCGTTCCACCAGCAGGTCCACACCAGTTCGAGGAGATGACATGTCGACGCACTTCGTCGATCGCGTCGTGCTGCACGCGTCCGGCGGTGACGGCGGCAACGGGTGCGCCTCGGTGCACCGCGAGAAGTTCAAGCCCCTCGGCGGGCCCGACGGGGGCAACGGCGGTCGCGGCGGCGACGTCGTCCTCGAGGTGGACCCCCAGGTGACGACCCTGCTGGACCTGCACCGCCGTCCGCACCGCAGCGCCCCCGACGGCCGCTTCGGCATGGGCAGCCACCGCAACGGCGCCGAGGGCGACGACCTCGTCATCGGCGTCCCGGACGGGACGATCGTCCGGTCCTCCTCCGGGGACCTGCTCGCCGACATGGTCGGTCCGGGCACGCGCTACGTCGTGGCCCCCGGCGGCCGCGGCGGTCTGGGCAACGCGGCACTGGCGACGACCAAGCGCAAGGCGCCCGGCTTCGCCCTGCTGGGTGAACCGGGCGAGGCCGCCGACGTCGTGCTCGAGCTCAAGACGCTCGCCGACGTCGCGCTCGTGGGCTTCCCCAGCGCCGGCAAGTCCAGCCTCGTGGCGGCGCTGTCCGCGGCCCGGCCCAAGATCGCCGACTACCCCTTCACGACGCTGGTGCCGAACCTGGGCGTCGTCGAGGCCGGCTCGACGCGCTTCACCGTCGCCGACGTCCCCGGACTCATCCCCGGCGCCAGCGAGGGCCGTGGCCTCGGCCTCGACTTCCTGCGCCACGTCGAGCGCTGCGTGGCCCTCGTCCACGTCCTCGACGGCGCGACGCTGGAGACCGACCGCGACCCCGTCAGCGACCTCGAGGCGATCGAGAAGGAGCTCGCGGCCTACACCGTCGACGACGGCACCGTCCCGCTGCAGGACCGGCCGCGGATCGTCGTCATCAACAAGGCCGACGTCCCCGACGCCGTCGACATGGCCGACATCGTCCGCGAGGACCTCGAGAAGCGCGGCGCGCCCGTGTTCGTCGTGTCCGCCGTGGCCCGCACCGGGTTGCGCGAGCTGTCCTTCGCGATGGCCGAGCTCGTCGCGGCCTCCCGGGCCGCGGCCCCCGAGGCCGTCCCGACGCGGGTCGTCCTCAACCCGCCGGCCGTCGACGCCTCCGGGTTCACGGTGACGCGCGAGGAGTACGGCGACGCCGAGCACGCCCAGGTCCGCTTCCGCGTCCGCGGCGAGAAGCCGCGCCGCTGGGTCCGGCAGACCGACTTCACCAACGACGAGGCCGTCGGCTACCTCGCCGACCGCCTCGCGCGGCTCGGCGTGGAGGACGAGCTCTTCAAGAAGGGCGCGACCCCGGGCGCTGAGGTGGTCATCGGCGACGACGCGAACGCCGTCGTCTTCGACTGGGAGCCCACGATGGTCGCGGGCGCCGAGGTGCTCGGTCAGCGCGGGTCCGACCTGCGCCTGGAGGACCAGTCGCGTCCCACCCGCGCCGTCAAGCGCGAGGAGGAGCGCGAGCGTCGCGCCGCCAAGGCCGCCGCCCGCGGCGAGCTGGAGAGCGAGCGCGTGGCGGGCCACTGGACCGCCGACGACGACCAGGACTGAGAGGACTGAGGAGCCCGTGGGTCGTCAGGACCTGACCTCGGCCCGTCGCGTCGTCGTCAAGGTGGGGTCGTCCTCGCTGACGACCGCGGCCGGGGGGCTCGACGCCTCCCGCCTCGACGCCCTCGTCGACGTCCTGGCCCAGCGCCGGCTCGCGGGCGGGGACGTCGTCCTCGTCTCCTCCGGCGCGATCGCCGCGGGGCTGGCGCCCCTGGGCCTGGCCAAGCGTCCGCGGGACCTGGCCAGTCAGCAGGCGGCGGCGAGCGTCGGCCAGGGGCTGCTGCTGGCGGAGTACGCGCGGGCCTTCGGTCGCGCCGGGCTGACGGTCGGGCAGGTGCTGCTGACGGCCGAGGACGTGGTGCGCCGCACCCACTACGGCAACGCGCAGCGGACCCTGGAGCGGCTGCTGACCCTCGGGGTCGTGCCCGTCGTCAACGAGAACGACACCGTGGCGACCCACGAGATCCGCTTCGGCGACAACGACCGCCTGGCCGCGCTCGTCGCGCACCTCGTGCGCGCCGACGCGCTCGTCCTGCTCTCCGACGTCGACGCGCTCTACGACGCACCGCCGTCGCGGCCGGGTGCCCAGCGCATCGCGCACGTCCGCGGTCCGGAGGACCTGACCGGGGTGACGGTCGGCTCCGCGGGCGCGGCGGGGGTCGGCACGGGCGGCATGACGACGAAGGTCGAGGCCGCGGGCATCGCCACCTCCGCAGGCGTCCCGACCCTCGTGACGTCGGCGGCGCTGGCCGCGCCGGCCCTGGCGGGCCAGGACGTCGGGACCTGGTTCTCGGTGCCCCCCGCGAGGTCGGCCCGGCGCAGCACCCGTCAGCTCTGGCTCGCGCACGCGGCGGCGCCCGCCGGACGCCTCGTGCTCGACGAGGGGGCCGTGCGCGCGGTGCGCTCGAACCGGTCCTCGCTGCTCCCCGCGGGCGTGGTGGGGCTGTCCGGCCGGTTCCGCGCGGGCGACCCCGTCGACCTCGTCGACGGAAACGGCCACGCCGTGGCCCGCGGGCTGGTGAACTACTCCTCGGAGGAGATGCCGGACCTGCTCGGGCGCACCACGCGCGAGCTCGCCCGGCAGTGGGGTCCGGCGTACGAGCGCGAGGTCGTGCACCGGGACCACCTGGTCCTCCTGGGTCGCTGAACAGCGAGCGACCGGTACCGGACGAAGGGACCGTGGGTGGGCGAGTCGTTGCCCTTGTGGTCGGTGACGCTGACGGTGGCGGGGCACGCCACCGACGTCGCTGAGGTGCGGTCGGCGCTGGACCGGCTGCTGGTCGAGCACCCGTTCCTGTCGAGCGTGCGCTACAGCGGCACCCGCGCCGAGCTGCGCTACTGGGACGAGGCCCGCGACGTCGACGACGCCGCGGCCATGGCGTTGCGCCTGTGGCCCGAGCACCGGGTCAGCGCCGGTCTGCCGGACTGGTCGGTCGCCGGCATCGAGGTGGTCGACCGCGCCACGGTCGAGCACCGCGCCGAGGCGCAGGCCGCGTCCCGGCACCGGCGCGGGGTGCCCGTCCGCCGGGCCCGGACGCTCGACCTCATCGGGGACATCGCACCCTGGTGACGCCGCCCGGGGCGTTCGGGAAAGGATCGTTCAACAATCCCAGTCCGCGGATAGGCTGGCCGGCATGACCGTCGCCGCGACCCCCGACACCTCGCTGCAGGACGCCGTCCTCGACGTCTGCCGCCGCGCCAAGGTCGCCTCCCGACCGCTGCGGGTCGCGACGCGGGCCACCAAGGACGCTGCGCTGCAGGCGATCGCGGACGCCCTCGAAGCGGCGACGGACCGCATCGTCGCCGCCAACGAGCTCGACCTCGCCCGCGGTCGCGCCGACGGCACGTCCGAGCACCTGCTCGACCGGCTGGCCCTCGACCCCGCCCGGATCGCCGCGATCGCCGGTGCCGTGCGCGAGGTCGCGGCCCTGCCCGACCCCGTGGGTGAGGTCGTGCGCGGGTCGACGCTGCCCAACGGGCTGCGCCTGCGGCAGCTGCGCGTGCCGATGGGCGTGCTCGGCGTCGTCTACGAGGCGCGCCCCAACGTCACGGTCGACGTGGCGGTCCTTGCGCTCAAGAGCGGCAACGCGGTCGTCCTGCGGGGCGGGTCCGCGGCGCTGGAGTCCAACACCGTGCTCGTCGACGTCGTCCGGGGCGCGCTGGAGTCCGCCGGCCTGCCCGCCGACGCGGTCACGAGCATCGACGAGCACGGCCGCGACGGCGTCGGCGTCCTGCTCACCGCGCGCGGGCTGGTGGACCTGCTCGTCCCGCGCGGGGGCGCCGACCTCATCCAGCGCGTCGTGCGCGAAGCGACCGTCCCCGTCATCGAGACGGGCGTCGGGAACTGCCACGTCTACGTCGACGCCTCGGCCGACCTGCGCCAGGCGGTCGACGTCGTGCTCAACGCCAAGACGTCCCGGCCGAGCGTCTGCAACGCGGCCGAGACGGTCCTCGTGCACTCGGCCCTCGCCACCGACTTCCTGCCGACGCTGCTCAGCGCCCTGCACGAGGCCGGGGTCGTCCTGCACGCCGACGAGCGGTCCCAGCAGGCCGCGCGCGTCGCGGGCGTCCCCGCGCAGGCCGTGACGGACGCCGACTGGGCCGCGGAGTTCCACGGTCTCGAGATCGCCGTCGGCGTCGTCGACTCCGTGCAGGACGCCGTGGAGCACATCGGCCGCTGGACCTCGGCCCACACCGAGGCCGTCCTGGCCACCGACGTCCGCGTCACCGACTACTTCTGCGCCGCCGTGGACTCCGCGGTCGTGGCCGTCAACGCCTCGACCCGCTTCACCGACGGCGGGGAGTTCGGCCTCGGGGCCGAGGTCGGCATCTCGACGCAGAAGCTGCACGCCCGCGGCCCGATGGGGCTCGGGGAGCTCACGACGACGACGTGGCAGGTCCTGGGCGACGGGCACGTCCGGGTCTGAGGGTCACGGGCCCTCCTCGAGGGAGTCGCTCGCGACGAGGTACGTGGGGCGTTGCTGCAGCTGGACGTACAGCCGGCCCACGTACTCCCCGAGCACGCCGAGGCACAGCAGCTGCAGCGTCCCGACGCCCGCGACGACGGCCAGCGTCGACGTCCACCCCGGCACGGTCTGGCCGAGGGCGAACGACACGAGCGCGTACAGGAGCAGCAGCGACGTCAGCAGAGCGCCGCCGAGGCCGAAGAACGAGGCCAGCCGCAGCGGGGCCGTCGAGGAGCCCGTGATGGCGTCCAGCGACAGCCGCAGCATGCGGGTCAGGGGGTACTTCGTCCGGCCGGCGCTGCGGGCCTCGCGCGCGTAGCCGACGGTCGTGGAGGCGAAGCCGAGCTCGGGGATGACGAGCCGCAGGACGCGGTGGGCCTCGGGCAGCTGCAGGACGGTGTCGACGACCGTGCGGTGGGTGAAGCGGAAGTCGCCCGCCTGCTCGGGCGCGCGACCGCCCAGGGTCCGCACGAGCCGGTAGAACGCCGCCGCCGTCAGCCGCTTCAGGCGCGAGTCCACCGACCGGTCCTCGCGGACGGCGTAGACGACGTCGTGCCCGCGTCCGGCCGCTGCGAGCAGGCGGGGGAGCACCTCCGGCGGGTCCTGCAGGTCGGCGTCCATCGTCACCACGCCCCCGCGGGCCCGGGCGCGCGCCAGCCCCGCCGAGAGCGCGGCCTGGTGGCCGGCGTTGGCGCGCAGCCGCACGACCCGCAGCTGCGGCCACCCGCGCCGCAACCGCGCCAGCACGACGGGGGTCGCGTCCGTGCTGCCGTCGTCGACGACGAGCACCTCGTAGCCGCCCAGGCCCTCGGCCAGGAGCCCGTCGAGCACCGGCCGCAGGCGGGCCGCGAAGGCCGGCAGCACCTCGGCCTCGTCGAAGGCGGGCACGACGACGGTCAGGGCGGGGGACGGGACGGGCGCATCGACGACAGGTGGAGCGGACACGGGGAGATCCTGCCGCAGCACCGGACCGGCGGGCGTGCGAGACTGGCCCCCGCTGTCGTCGTCGCCGTACCCGCAGGAGGATCCGACCATGCTGCACGCGCTCGTCGCCGAAGCCGCTCAGCAGACCCAGGAGACGCACGGCGCCGGCCTGCCGTCGCCCTACGTCTTCGGCATCGTCGCGCTCTGCGTCCTCGCCTCGATGCTCATCGTGACGGTGGCCTTCCGCAGCGTCGGGACCCGTCACTGACCTCGGTCGTCCCGGACGTGACCGGCCCTTCCCCCTCGCGGCGGCCCCGCCTCGGGGTCATGGGCGGCACGTTCGACCCGGTCCACCACGGGCACCTGGTCGCGGCCAGCGAGGTCGCGGCCCGGTTCGACCTCGACGAGGTCGTCTTCGTCCCCACGGGACGGCCGTGGCAGAAGTCGCGCGAGGACATCGCCCCCGCCGAGCACCGCTACCTCATGACGGTCATCGCGACGGCGTCCAACCCCCGCTTCACGGTGTCCCGCATCGACATCGACCGCGGTGGGTTCACGTACACGATCGACACCCTGCGCGAGCTGCGCGACCTGCGGCCCGAGGCCGACCTCTTCTTCATCACCGGGGCGGACGCCCTGGCGCAGATCCTGCAGTGGAAGGACGTCGCCGAGCTCTGGTCGCTCGCGCACTTCGTCGGGGTCAGCCGCCCCGGGCACGCCCTCACGGACGACGGGCTGCCGATGGACGGGGTGAGCCTGCTGGAGGTCCCGGCGCTGTCGATCTCCTCCACCGACTGCCGCCGGCGCGTCGCCGACGGTCTGCCCGTCTGGTACCTCGTGCCCGACGGTGTCGTGCAGCACATCTCAAAGCACCGCCTCTACGCTCCGACGGCGGTGGACGGGCCCGCGGTCCCGGTCGTGGGAGAATCGACGGGCTGAACCGCCCGACCCGCCTGACCGCAAGCACCGCCCCGAGGAGTCCCGTGCCCGCATCCGACCGTTCTCTCGAGCTCGTGACCGCTGCCGCGGCGGCGGCCTCGGACAAGCTCGCGACCGACGTGATCGCGCTGGACGTCTCGGACCAGCTGTTCATCACCGACGCCTTCCTCCTCGCCTCGGCGCCCAACGAGCGCCAGGTGCGCGCCATCGCCGAGGCCGTGGAGGAGAAGCTGCTGCCGCTCGGCTCCAAGCCGGTGCGCCGCGAGGGCGAGCGCGAGGGCCGCTGGATCCTGCTCGACTTCGTCGACGTCGTCGTCCACGTCCAGCACGTCGAGGAGCGCGAGTACTACGCCCTCGAGCGCCTGTGGAAGGACTGCCCGCTCCTGGAGCTCGGCGAGCCCGCGACGAGCGACCAGCAGGCGTGAGCGCCCGCCGCGTCGTCCTCTGGCGGCACGGCCGCACCGCCTCGAACGCCCAGAACCGCTTCCAGGGCCAGCTCGACGTCCCGCTCGACGAGGTCGGCCGGGCCCAGGCCGCCGAGGCCGCCGCGCACCTCGCCGCGTGGACGACCGACGTCGGCGCCGTCGTCGCCTCGGACCTGTCCCGCGCCGTCGACACCGCTCGCGCCTTCACGGCCCTGACCGGCCACGACGTCGTCCAGGACCCCGCGCTGCGCGAGGTCGACGCCGGCACCTGGCAGGGCCTGGTGGGGGAGGAGATCGCCCAGCGCTGGCCGGACGAGCACGCCGCCTGGCGGCGCGGTGAGGACGTGCGGATGGGCGGTGGCGAGACCCGCACCGAGCTCGGCCTGCGGGTCGCCACCGCCGTCGAGCGGCACGCGTCCACCGTCGAGGACACCCTCCTCGTCGCCTCCCACGGGGCCGCGCTCAAGGCCGCCGTCGTGCGCCTCGTCGGGCTGCCCGTGACGGCCGCCGGGGCCCTCGCCGGCTTCCGCAACTGCCACTGGGCCGTCCTCGTCCGCCGCGGCGACGCGTGGGTGCTCGAGGAGTACAACGCCGGAGCTGCGGGGGCCGGGGTCGGCGCCGAGGGGTGATCACCGGGCGAAGCGGGTGGTCACGACCACCGGCGTTCGTGCGGTAGTGTTGTCCTCGTTGCCGGGGGAAACGCCGCAGGGTGTGGACCTGGTGACGAGAGCAAGGGGCTGTGGCGCAGCTGGTAGCGCACCTCCATGGCATGGAGGGGGTCAGGGGTTCGAGTCCCCTCAGCTCCACCCTCGTGAAGGGCCCGGACTTCGGTCCGGGCCCTTCGGCGTTCCCGAGGGACCCGCGGGGCCCCTGACCTGCACGACTACGATCGCGCTGTGACGCAGCAGGAGGCGGCGCTGCCCGCGCGGGACGCCGAGCGGACCCGCCGGGACCTGCTCGACGTGGCCACCGAGGTGTTCGCTCAGGACGGCTTCGCCGGGGCCCGCGTCGACGAGATCGCACGCCGGACCCGCACGACGAAGCGGATGATCTACTACTACTTCGGCAGCAAGGACGGCCTGTACTCCGCGGTCCTGGAGCGCGCCTACCTCGGGATCCGCCAGGCCGAGCAGCGCCTCGACGTGGGGGACCTCGCGCCGCAGGAGGCCATGCGCCGGCTCGCCGCGCTGACGTTCGACCACCACGTCGCCCACGAGGCCTTCATCCGGCTCGTCGCCATCGAGAACATCCACCACGGGGAGTTCGTCAAGCGGCTGGAGTCGGTGCGCACGGCCTCGGCGCCCGCCCGTGACCTCGTCGCCGAGATCCTGGCCCGCGGGGAGGCGGCGGGGGTGTTCCGCGGCGACGTCGACGCCCTCGACGTCCACATGCTCATCAGCGCCTTCTGCGTCTTCCAGGTCGCCAACAAGCACACCTTCGGGCACCTGTTCGACGTCGACCTTGCCGCGCCCGACCGCCTCGAACGGTCGCGCCGGGTGCTCGGCGACGTCGTCGTGGGGTGGCTCGCGGCACGCTGACCGCCGGTTGACCGCGGCGCGGGCGTCTGCTCTACTCCCTGAACGTACCGGTTAGTCCATTGAGCGTCCGCTCGGCCGACCGGGACGGCAGGAGACCGACGAGCCGCTCGAGGGAGAGCCCGGCCATGTCCCACGCAGTGATCGACGACCCGCTCGTCCCCACCCCGGCGCGGGGCGGCCGCCCCTACCTCGTGGGCCTGGTGGGCACGGGCGTCGGCCCCTCGCTCACCCCGCCCCTGCACATGGCCGAGGCGGCGGAGCTCGGGCTGGGCTACGTGTACCGGACCATCGACCTCGCCGACCGCGGGATCGCCCCCGACCGCGTCGGGGAGGTCCTGCGCTGGGCCCGCGACCTCGGGTTCGACGCGCTCAACGTGACGCACCCCTGCAAGCAGCTCGTCCTGCCCCACCTCGACGCCGTCGCCCCGCTCGCAGCGGCGCTCGGTGCCGTCAACACGGTCCTCTTCACCGCCGACGGCTCCGTCGGCCACAACACCGACACCACGGGGTTCGAGGCCGCCTTGCGCAGCGAGCTCGACGACGCGCCGCGGGGACACGTCGTGCTCGTGGGCGCCGGGGGAGCGGGTGCGGCGGTCGCGGACGCGTTGCTGCGCTGCGGCACGGAGCGGCTCACGGTCGTCGACGTCGACCCCGGCCGCGCGCGGGACCTCGCCGGTTCCCTCCAGGGCCGCCACCACCGCGAGGTCCGCCCGGCGGCCACCGCCGACCTCGCCGACCTCGTCCCCGCCGCCGACGGCGTCGTGCACTGCACGCCGACGGGCATGGCCGAGCACCCCGGCACCGCCTTCGCGGTCGACCTGCTGCGCCCCGCGACGTGGGTCGCGGACGTCGTCTACCGGCCGCTGAAGACGGCCCTGCTCACCGCCGCCCGGGCCGCCGGGTGCCGCACGCTCGACGGCGGGCACATGGCCGTGCACCAGGCCGTCGGCGCCTTCGAGCTCATCACCGGGCGCCGCCCGGACACCGCGCGGATGCTCGCGCACCTGCGCGCCCTCGTGCGCGCCGTCTGACTCGCGCGCCCCACTCCAGCGCACCGAACTCCCCACCCGTTCCGTCGTCCGCACCGTCGGAGGTCACCGTGGACAGCAGCACGCCGGTCGAGGCACCGGTCGAGAAGACCCCCCGCAAGGCCGCGCTCGCCAGTTTCATGGGCAGCGCCGTGGAGTACTACGACTTCTTCCTCTTCGGTTCCGCCGCAGCGCTCATCTTCCCGACGGTGTTCTTCCCCGACGCCGGGAACGCGGCCCTCGTCCTGTCGTTCGCGACGTTCGGCGTCGCCTACGTCGCCCGGCCGCTGGGCGCCGTCGTCCTCGGCCACTTCGGCGACCGCGTCGGTCGGCAGAAGGTCCTCATGTTCACGCTCGTGCTCATGGGGCTGTCGACGTTCGTCATCGGCTGCCTGCCCTCCCACGACCGGATCGGCTGGCTCGCACCGGCTCTGCTCGTCGCGTGCCGCGTCATGCAGGGGTTGTCCGCGGCGGGGGAGCAGGCCGGGGCGTCGTCGCTGACGCTCGAGCACGCCCCCGACGACCGGCGGTCCTTCTTCACGTCGTGGACCCTCACGGGCACCCAGGGCGGGCAGATCCTCGCGGCCCTCGTCTTCATCCCCGTCGTGGCGCTGCCCGACGACGTGAAGTACAGCTGGGGGTGGCGGGTCCCGTTCTGGTTGAGCGCTCTCGTCGTCCTCGTCGCCTACCTCATCCGCCGGTCCCTGCACGAGACGCCGCAGTTCCAGCAGGCGAAGGCGTCGGGCCAGATCGCCCGCATGCCGCTGGCGGTCCTGGTGCGCGAGCACTGGCGCGACGTCCTGCGCGTCGTCGGCTGCGCCACGGTCGCGGCCGTCTCGACCGTCTTCGGGAACCTCGCCATCGCCTACGGCAAGGAGGTCGGCGTCAACGAGGCCATCACGTTGTGGCTCGTCGTCGTGGCCAACGCCGTCGCGCTGCTGACGCAACCGCTGTTCGGCCGGCTCGCCGACCGGATCGGCCGCAAACCCGTGTTCGTCTACGGTGCGCTGTCCTCGGCCGCCCTCATGCCGTTCTACCTGCTGTCGATGAGCTCGGGGTCGGAGGTGCTGACGTTCGTCCTGGCGGTCGCCACGTTCTCCTGCGGGTACTGCGCGGCGAACGCCGTCTGGCCCTCGTTCTACGGGGAGATGTTCGACGTGCGGGTCCGGTTCTCCGGCATGGCCATCGGTACCCAGCTGGGGTTCCTGCTGGCCGGTTTCGCCCCGAGCATCGTCACCGGGCTCGGTGGGGTGCGCGAGGGCGGCTGGGTCGTCATCAGCGTCTTCACCGCGGTCGTCGCCGTCGTGGCCTCGCTGTCCGCGCTGACCGCCCGGGAGACCCGGTCGGTGCCGACGGCCGAGCTCGGCCGCCCGGTGCGTGCCACCGCCCCCGGCGAGGTCCGCGTCTGAGCCCTCACCAGGTCTGGTCGAGCCCGCGCAGCAATGCCTCGACGACCCGGCTGACGGCGGCCTGCGACCCGTCCTGCGCCGGCTGACCGGCCCGCGAGGTCGCCGCCACCAGCACCTGCCGCCGCTCCCGCCGGGCCACCCCGACGAGGGCGGCGGTGCCGTACCGGCCGCTGGCCACGGCGTGGGTGAGCGTCCACCCGCCGCGCAGCCGGTCCGACGGCAGGAGCGCGGCGAACCGCAGCCGCGCGGCGGGTTCGAGGACGTCCCCGAGCAGTACCGCCCCGTACCCGAGGGCCAGGGCCCGCGTCGTCGTCGTGTCCCGCGGGTCCCAGGGCTGGGCCGAACACGAGTCGGGGGCGCGACGGTCGACGCGGGTGCGCCGGTCCCCCAGGGCCCGGCAGAAACCGGTGACGGCCGCCGCGCCCCCGGCGCGCACGACCAGCAGGTTCGTCGCGGTGGCGTCACCGCGGCGCAGGGCGGCGTCGCCGAGGCCCGCGACGGTCATCCCCGTCTGCACGTGCCAGGCGCAGACGGGGGTCGAGCCCACGAGGTCGTCGGTGGAGTACCGGACGCGCTCGTCGAGGACGGCCGGGCCGTGGGCCCGCAGCAGCTTGGCCAGGGCCGTCCCCGCGGGCAGCGTCAGCACGGGCCGCAGCAGGTCGGGCCGGTGCCCCGTGACCCTCCCGGTCAGCAGGTCCAACGCCCAGATCGTCACCTCGTCCGGCTGGCCCCCGAGGGTGGCCACCAGCCCCGTGCCCGCGGCGGCCAAGACCACCGACCGGCGCGACACGTGGGGAGCTCCCGGCGAGACGTCCATCCCTCACCTCCCGGCCCGCCACCGTGCGAGGCGTCCAGGGTGCGTCCGGGGGGCGGCGGTGCGCCAGCCCCCCGGACGTGCTCGCGTCAGCGCGTGGGCTGCCAGCCCAGGGCCGGGGCCACGTGCTCGACGATCGAGCGCATGAGGTGGGTGTTGTAGTCCACGCCCAGGGCGTTCGGGATGGTCATGAGGAGCGTGTCCGCCTCGCGCACGGCGGCGTCCTTGGCGAGGTCCTCGGCCACCTGGTCGGGGTCGCCGGCGTAGGTCTTCCCGAAGCGCGCCAGGCCCGGTTCGCCGAGCGAGCCGACCTGGTCGACCGAACCGCGGTCGCGGCCGAAGTACGCCTCGTCGAGGTCGTTGACGATGGGCATCACGCTGCGGCTCACCGAGATCCGCGGCTCGCGCTCCCAGCCCGAGTCCCGCCAGACCTGCCGGTACAGGGCGATCTGCTCGGCCTGCAGTTCGTCGAACGGGACGCCCGTGTCCTCCGTCAGCAGCGTCGAGCTCATGAGGTTCATGCCCTGCTCGGCCGCCCAGCGGGCGGTGGCCCGCGTGCCCGAGCCCCACCAGATCCGGTCGGCCAGGCCGGGGGACTGCGGCAGCACCGGCAGCTGGACGCTGCGGCCGGTCATGCGCGGGTTGGACTCCGCGACGCCGGCGCCGGCGATCGCGCGGCGGAAGACGGCGGTGTGCCGGCGGGCCATGTCGGCCTCGGTCTCGCCCTCCGCGGGCACGTACCCGAAGGTCGCCGGCCCGTGCAGCGCGGGCTCGGGTGACCCCCGGCTCACGCCGAGCTGCAGCCGGCCGTCGGAGATGAGGTCGGTCTGCGCCGCCTCCTCGGCCATGTAGAGCGGGTTCTCGTACCGCATGTCGATGACGCCGGTGCCCAGCTCGATGCGGCGGGTGCGGGCGGCCATCGCGGCGAGGACCGGGAACGGCGCGGCCTGCTGGCGGGCGAAGTGGTGCACCCGCACGTAGGCGCCGTCGAAGCCGAGCTCCTCGGCGGCCACCGCCAGCTCGACGGTCTGGACGAGGGCCTCGCGCGCGGTCCGTGCGGCCGAGCCGGGGACCGGTTGGTAGTGCCCGAAGGACAGGAAACCGATGCGCTTCACATCGTCATTGAACCATCAACAACCATGTCCTGTTCCACAATGGGCCGGTGACCTCCCCAGCGACCTCCCGCGAGCTGCCCGACCGGATCACCAAGGACACGCGGCTGTGCCTGTCGCTGTCGGGGCGGCCGAGCAACCTCGGCACCCGCTTCCACAACTTCCTCTACGCCGAGCTGGGCCTCGACTTCGTCTACAAGGCGTTCACCACGGACGACCTGCCCGCCGCGGTGGCCGGCATCCGCGCGCTCGGGATCCGGGGCGCGGGCGTCTCCATGCCCTTCAAGGAGGCCGTCATCCCGCTCGTCGACGAGCTCGAGGCCTCCGCCGCCGCCATCGACTCCGTCAACACGATCGTCAACACCGGCATCGACACGCCCGGGGACGGCCGCGCGCACCTCGTCGCGTACAACACCGACTACCTCGCCGTCGCCGGTCTCCTCGCCCAGCACGGCATCACCCCCGCCGGCACGCCCGGCGCCGCCGCGGTCCTCGGCAGCGGCGGGATGGCCAAGGCCTCCCTCGCGGCCCTGCGCGACGCCGGCTTCCCCGACCTCCTCGTCGTCGCCCGCAATCAGGCCACCGGTGCCCGGCTCGCTGCGCAGTACGGCGCCCGGTGGCTGCCCGCGCTCGGCGACGTCCGACCCGACCTGCTCCTCAACGCCACCCCGGTCGGCATGGCCGGTGGGCCCGCGGCGGACGACCTGCCCGTGCCGCGGGCCGCCGTCGAGGCGGCCGGCGCCGTCGTCGAGGTCGTGGCCGTCCCCGAGGACACCCCGCTCGTCCGGCTCGCCCGCGAGCTCGGCACGCCGCTCGTCACGGGGACCGAGGTCGCCGCCTGGCAGGCCGCCGAGCAGTTCGCGCTGTACACCGGGGTCCGGCCGAGCGCCGACCAGGTCCGCCGAGCGGGTGAGTTCTCGCGGCGCGCCGTGTGAACCGCGGCCGCTCGGGCCGCACGGCCCCGGGGACGCCCCCATGATCGAAGCATGTCCTCACCCGCTCGCCGTCTCCAGCCCGGCTCCGGTGGTGCCGAGGGGGAGAGGGTGACCACTGCGCCCGGACCCCGCGACGCCGGAGCCGGCGACCCCGCCGCGCCCCAGCCCGAACCCGCCACGACGGGTTCCGGGTCCGACGCCGCCCGCCGGGCCACCGGGGGCCTCGACGGCCGCGGCCGCACCGCCGCGCTCGTCCTCGTGCCCGTCACCGGGGGCGTCGCCGTCGCCGTCGCGGCGGCCGTCGCCTCGACGTCCGTCACGCTCGTCGTGGCCCTCGTCGCGCTCGGAGCCGTCGCCGTGGCGCTCGCGGTCGCCCTCGCGCTGACCGTCCGCGCCCACCACGAGGCCGAGCGCTCCGTGGGCTCGCTGCTCGCCGCCCTCGAGGCCGCCCGCGACGAGACGGTGCAGGACACCGTCACGGGATTGCTCAACCGCCGCGGCCTGGTCCTCGTCGGGCACCAGGTGCTGGAGTCCGCGCGCCGCTCCGGCGGTGCCGTCCACGCGTGCATCGTCGAGGTCACGCCGGGCGTGCAGCTCGGCGGCGGCAGCCGGACGGTCGAGGAGGTCCGCGCCGCGCGCGAGGCCGAGTGGGCCGCGGCCGCCACCGCGCTGCGCGGGGCGACCCGCACGTCCGACGTCGTCGCCCGCGAGGGGGAGGGCCGGTTCGTGGTGCTGGGCCCGGGGGCCGGGCTGCACGCGCAGGAGCTCGAGCGCCGCATCCGCGTCGGCCTGGCTCAGAGCCGGCTGGCCGGTGGCGGGGAGCGCGCGCCGCGGCTGGCCGTCGAGGCCGGCGCCGCGGTGCTGGCGCCGTGGGACGAGGGCGGGGTGAGCGACCTCCTCGTGCGGGCCGAGCAGGCCCTGGCCCAGCGTCGCGCCCTGCGCCGCAGCGTCCCCCAGCACGGGTGGGGCCGCCGTCGCAGCGACCGCGGCGACCGCAGCGCGCGCCCGGAGCGCCCCGGCGCCTGACCGTCTGGGCCCGTCCGCCACGGAGTAGGCTGTCCGGGTGTCCTCCCGCCGACTTCCCAGCCGGTGCTGAGCTGCTGCGACCTCGCAGGTGCTCGCACCGAGACCCCTCCTGCGCGAGGGGTCTTCCGCTGTCAGGGGCAGGTCGCAGGTGCGGGACGCACGCGAGCACCGGGAGGACGGGATGACTGACGTGTCGGTTGAGCAGACCGAGGAGCACGACGAGCAGCGCTACGACGCGTTCGCGTTGCAGGAGAAGTGGTTGCCGGTCTGGGACGACCTCAAGCCCTTCCGCAGCGGTGAACCGGGCGACGATCGCCCCAAGAAGTACGTGCTCGACATGTTCCCCTACCCCTCCGGCGACCTGCACATGGGTCACGCCGAGGCGTACGCGCTGGGCGACGTCATCGCGCGGTACTGGATGCAGCGCGGTTTCGACGTCATGCACCCGATCGGCTGGGACGCGTTCGGCCTGCCCGCCGAGAACGCCGCCATCAAGCGCGGCCTGGACCCGCGGCAGTGGACGTACGACAACATCGCCCAGCAGCGCGCCTCGATGCGCCGCTACGCCTGCTCCTTCGACTGGGACCGCGTGCTGCACACGTCGGACCCGGAGTACTACAAGTGGAACCAGTGGCTGTTCCTCAAGCTGTACGAGAAGGGCCTGGCCTACCGCAAGGACTCCCTCGTCAACTGGGACCCCGTCGACCAGACCGTCCTGGCCAACGAGCAGGTCCTGCCCGACGGCACGTCCGAGCGCTCCGGCGCGAAGGTCGTCAAGAAGAAGCTGACCCAGTGGTACTTCCGGATCACCGAGTACGCCGACCGGCTGCTGGACGACCTGGACCGCCTGGAGGGCCAGTGGCCGTCCAAGGTCATCTCGATGCAGCGCAACTGGATCGGCCGCTCCACGGGCGCCGAGGTCGAGTTCGTCATCGAGGGCCGCGAGGAACCCGTCACGGTCTACACGACGCGTCCGGACACCCTGCACGGGGCGACGTTCATGGTCGTGGCGGCGGACTCGGACCTGGCCGAGGAACTGGCCGCGGGGTCCGCACCGGAGGTGCGGGAGGCGTTCGAGGCCTACCGCACCACGGTGCAGGAGACCTCGGACATGGACCGCCTGGCCTCGGAGCGCGAGAAGACCGGCGTCGACCTGGGCCGGTTCGCTGTGAACCCCGTCAACGGTGAACGGCTGCCGATCTGGGCCGCCGACTACGTCCTGGCCGACTACGGCACCGGCGCCATCATGGCCGTGCCCGCCCACGACCAGCGCGACCTCGACTTCGCCCGCGCGTTCGACCTGCCCGTCCGCGTCGTCGTCGACGTCCGCGACGCCGACGGGAACCCGCTGCCCGACCCCGCGGAGTCCGGCGAGGCGACGGCGGGCGACGGCGTGCTGGTGAACTCCGGTCCGCTGGACGGCCTGGACAAGAAGGCCGGGATCGCCCAGGCGATCGAGGTCCTGCAGGCCGAGGGCACGGGCCGCCCGGCGAAGAACTACCGCCTGCGCGACTGGCTGATCTCCCGCCAGCGCTACTGGGGCACCCCGATCCCCATCGTGCACACCGAGTCCGGTGAGGTCCCCGTCCCCGAGGACCAGCTGCCGGTGCTGCTGCCGCCGTCGGAAGGCCTCAACCTCACGCCCAAGGGCACGAGCCCGCTGGGGGCGGCCGAGGACTGGGTGAACGTGCCGAGCCCGGTCGACGGGTCTCCCGCGCGCCGCGACCCGGACACGATGGACACGTTCGTCGACTCGTCCTGGTACTACCTGCGGTTCGTCTCGCCCGACGACGACACGAAGCCGTTCGACACCGACCTCATCGCCCAGTGGGGTCCGATCGACCAGTACGTCGGCGGGGTGACCCACGCGATCCTGCACCTGCTCTACGCGCGGTTCATCACCAAGGTCCTGCACGACCTGGGGTACCTGCCGTTCGACGAGCCGTTCACACGCCTGCTCAACCAGGGCATGGTGCAGATGGACGGGTCGGCCATGAGCAAGTCCAAGGGCAACCTGGTCCGGCTGTCGGACCAGCTGGAGGAGCACGGCGTCGACGCCATCCGGCTGACGATGGCGTTCGCGGGTCCGCCCGAGGACGACATCGACTGGGCCGACGTGTCCCCGTCGGGCTCGGCGAAGTTCCTGGGCCGCGCGTGGCGACTGGCGCGCGACGTCACCTCGCCCGTGGGCGCCGACGTCACGACCGGGGACGTCGCGCAGCGCCGGGTGACGCACCGGACGCTGCACGACGTCGCCCAGCACGTCGAGGCGTTCCGCTTCAACGTGGCCGTGGCGCGCGTCATGGAACTGGTCAACGCCACGCGCAAGGCGATCGACTCCGGCCCGGGTGCGGCCGACCCCGCCGTCCGCGAGGCCACCGAGGTCGTCGCGCTCGTGCTGTCGCTCTTCGCCCCCTACGTCGCGGAGGACATGTGGTCCCTCCTCGGCCACGAACCCGCCGTGGCGCGGGCCGGGTGGCCGGCGGTCGACGAGTCGCTGCTCGTCGAGGACACCGTCACGTGCGTCGTCCAGGTCAAGGGCAAGGTCCGCGACCGCCTCGAGGTGGCCCCGGACATCACGCAGGAGGCGCTGCAGGAGCTGGCGATGGCCTCGGAGAAGGTGCAGTCGGCGCTCGCCGGTGCGGGGATCCGGACGGTCGTCGTCCGGGCCCCCAAGCTGGTCAACATCGTCCCGGCCTGATGACCGGCATCCTGCCGCCGTCCACCCCGCGGCTCGTGCTGCGGCGGTGGACGGCAGAGGACCGGGAGCCCTTCGCGGACCTCAACGCCGACCCCGAGGTGACGCGGTACGTCTCGGCGGTGCCCGACCGCGCCGCGTCGGACCGGCTGGCGGACTACGCCGACGGCTGCTTCGACCGACTCGGGTACGGGTGGTCGGCGGTGGAACGCCGGGACACCGGTGAGTTCATCGGGTTCGCCGGGCTGCACCGGATGCGCTGGTACCCCGACGACGTCGAGATCGGCTGGCGGCTCGCGCGGTCGGCCTGGGGTCAGGGGTTCGCGACCGAGGCCGCCCGGGCCTGGGTCGAGCACGCCCGCGGGCTCGACCTGCCGCGGCTCATCTCGGTCGTCGACCCCGGCAACACCGCCAGCCTCGGCGTCACCAGCAAGCTGGGGATGGTCGAGGGCTGGCGCGGTGAGCGGGAGGCGCGGCCGCACGTCGTCATGGTGCTCGAGTTCTGACGGCCGCCCCCGTGCTCAGCCGGGGATGAGGCCGGGCAGTTCGGTCTCGGCGATCGGGAACCCCGGGAAGCGGGTCAGTCGCAGCAACGGGATGGCCCGCATCATGGCGCCGTGCTGCGGGTCGAAGAGCATGCCCGCCCACGGGGTGCCGTCGATGCGCTCGCGGACCGCCGTCGCCGCGTCCGGGTGCTGCAGCCAGACCTCGAGCTCGGAGTCGAGCTGCAGGGGCACGGTCACCCCGTCGCCGGGCAGTTGCACCGTCGTGGCGAGGCGGACGTCGCGCGAGGAGGCGCCGACGCGGATCCCGAACTCGCCGCCCTCGACGACCCAGCGGCCGGTCGCGCTGTGCCAGAACGAGAACGCGCGCTCGTCCAGCTCGACCGCCACCTCGCGGGCCTCGCCGGGTTCCAGGCTCACGCGGGCGAAGCCCTTGAGTTCCGCGTCCGGCCGGAACACCGTCGCGTCGACGTCCGCGACGTACACCTGGACGACCTCGCTGCCCGCGACGTCCCCGGTGTTCGTGATCGTCACGCGCACGTCGACGCCGTTCCCGCGCGCCTCCACCCGCAGGTCGGAGTACCCGAACGTCGTGTAGGACAACCCGTGCCCGAACGCGGCGGCGACGGGCAGGGAGTGCGCGTCGTACCAGCGGTACCCGATGAGCAGACCCTCGCCGTAGCGCACGTGGCCGTGCTCGCCGGGGAAGTTCCCGACCGTCGGGTTGTCGCGGTAGTGCAAGGGAACCGTCTCGGCGAGCTTGCCCGAGGGGTTCGCGACGCCGGTCAGCAGGTCCGCGACGGCGCTGCCGCCAGCCTGCCCGCCGAGCCAGCCCTCGAGGACGGCGGGGACGGTGTGCTGCCAGGGTTCGAGGTTCACCACGGACCCGTTGGCCAGCACGACGACGGTCCGCGGGTTCGCCGCCACGACGGCGTCGAGCAGGTCGAGCTGCTCCGGCGGCAGGTTCGTGTGCTCGCGGTCGTAGCCCTCGGACTCGTACGAGGCGGGCAGGCCGAGGAACAGCACGACGACGTCGGCCGCGCGCGCGACGTCGACGGCTTCGGCCACCAGGGCGCGCGCCTGCTCGCCCGTCGCGTCGTCCGGGTCGGCCTCGGGCACGTAGCCGGGCGCGAACGTCACGTCGCGGGACCCGTCGAACTGCGCGCGCAGGGCGGTGAGCGCGTCGTCGAGGCGGGTCGGGTTCACCTGGGAACTCCCCGCGCCCTGGTAGCGCGGCGTGCGGGCGAACTCGCCGACGACGGCGACGGTTCCGCCCGTGGCGGCCAGCGGCAGGACCTCGTCCTCGTTCTTCAGCAGGACCGCGCTCTGGAGGGCGGCCTCGCGGGCGAGGGCGTGGTGCGCGTCGACGTCCACCGTCCCGCGGTCGGCGAGCGCCGGCCTGGCCTTCTCGACGAGTTCCAGGACGCGCAGGACGGCGCGGTCGAGGTCCTCGGTGGACAGGGTGCCGGTGCTGACGGCCTCGAGGATCCGCTGGGTGCCGGCACCCGACGACGACGGCATCTCCAGGTCCAGGCCCGCGCGGACCCCGTCCTCGCGCACGTTGACGGCGCCCCAGTCGGAGACGACGAGGCCGGAGAAACCCCACTCGCCGCGCAGGACGTCGGTGAGCAGCCACGGGTCCTCGGAGGCGTAGACGCCGTTGATGCGGTTGTAGGAACACATGACCGTCCACGGCTGCGCCGTCGTGACGACGCGCTCGAAGGCCGTCAGGTAGATCTCGCGCAAGGTCCGCTCGTCGACGTCGGCGGAGACCGTCATCCGCTGCGTCTCCTGGTTGTTCGCCGCGAAGTGCTTCAGCGACGTCCCGACGCCCTGGCTCTGCACGCCCTCGACGAGGGCGGCGGCGAGGTCGCCGGCCAGCACCGGGTCCTCGGAGAGGTACTCGAAGTTCCGTCCGCACAACGGCGACCGCTTCATGTTGACGCCGGGACCGAGCAGGACGGAGACGCCCTCGGCGCGGGTCTCGCGGCCCAGGGCCTCGCCCACGCGGCGCAGCAGGTCGACGTCCCACGAGGAGGCGAGCCCGGCCGCGGGCGGGAAGCAGGTCGCCGGGACGGAGTTCGCGAGCCCGAGGTGGTCGCCGCCCACGGCCTGCTTGCGCAGCCCGTGCGGGCCGTCGGTGACCATGAGCGCGGGGATGCCCAGGCGTTCGACGGGCTCGGTGTGCCAGAAGTCGGAGCCGTCGAGGAGGGCGGCCTTCTCCTCCACGGTGAGTTCCGCCAGCAGCTCCGCCGGGGTTCGCGTGACGTCGGTGTCGGTCATGGTCGCAGGCTACGCCCAACACCTACCGGGTGGAAGGTATTGGTGGTAGGGATGTGCTGTGGCCGCACGCGGGGAGTACGCCAAGGGCAGGGCCCGGCGCGAGCAGATCCTCACCGAGGCCGTCGGACTCTTCGCCGAGTCCGGGTACCGCGCCGCGTCCCTGCGTGACCTCGCCGCCCGCTGCGGGCTGACCCATGCGGGACTCCTGCACCACGTCGGCAGCAAGCAGGCGCTGCTCCTCGCCGTCCTGGAGCAGCGCGACGTGGAGGACGCCTCGCTCGTGGGGTCGGGCCCGTCGCTACCGGGGGAGCAGCAGCTCGAGGCGCTGCTCGACGTGGTGCGCCGCAACGTCTCCCGCCGCGGGGTCGTCGAGCTGTTCTGCGTGCTGTCGGCCGAGGCGACGTCCCCCGAGCACCCCGCCCACGCCTTCTTCGACGAGCGCTACCGCCGGGTCGTGGCCGCGCTCACCGCGGCGTTCGGCGACTGCGGGCACCCGGCGCCGGCATCCGCCGCGCGACGGCTCGTGGCGGTCATGGACGGGCTGCAGGTGCAGTGGCTGCTGCACCCCGACGACGTCGACATGGTTGCGGAGGTGCGGGCGCAGGTGGAGCGGGAGCTGGCGCGTCCACCGGGGTGAATCCGCCCTCGTCCGGCACTGGGTCGCTCTACCGTCGATGAGTCACCACAGGACGACGCGGAGTGAACTGATCATCGATGGGCAACGGCAGCAGGACGCCGACTCGGCGCGGTACCGGGAAGACGGTCGCCCTCGCCGCGTGCCTCGGGATGGTCGCGCTGGTCGGCGTCGTCTCGTCCTTCGTCGTCGGCGGGGCCGCGTCCGCAGTGGGGAGCCTTCTCGCGGTGGTCGGTCTCACGGGTCTGCTCGTGGGGTCGTTCGCCGTGGTGGTGGGGCACTTCCGGACCGCCGGACTGGCGGGGCGCAGGGCCGGTGCCGTCCTCACCGTCCTCAGCCTCGTCGCGCTCGCCGGTGGGGGTGCCCTGGCGGGCGGCGACGCCCCCGCGGACACCGTGGCCACGGCGGCCCCGACCCCCGCCGAGACCCCCGCCACGACCCCGGCCACGACGCCCGCGACCGCTGCCGCCCCGATCCCGTCGGCCACCACGACGACCTCGACCACCGACGCGGTCCTCGCCCTGGCCGCCCCCGGGACCGCCCTCGCCGCGCTCGACACCCTGGACGTGAAGGGCAGGGCCCCCAAGACCGGGTACTCCCGCGACGCCTTCGGCGCCGCCTGGACCGACACCGACCAGAACGGCTGCGACACCCGCAACGACGTCCTGAACCGCGACCTGATCGCCCTCACGTGGACGGACGCCGTGCACTGCACCGTGGCCGCCGGCGCACTCGCCGACCCCTACAGCGGTGACGTGATCGCGTTCACCCGCGGCGGGTCGACCTCGGCGGCAGTCCAGGTCGACCACGTCGTGGCCCTGTCCAACGCCTGGCAGACGGGCGCGCAGTCGTGGGACGCGGCGACGCGCACCGCGTTCGCCAACGACCCGCTGGGACTGCTGGCGGTCGACGGGCCGCTGAACGAGCAGAAGGGCGACGGCGACGCCGCGACGTGGCTCCCGCCGAACACCGCCGTCCGCTGCGACTACGTCGCGCGCCAGGTCGCGGTGAAGGCCGCGTACGGGTTGTGGGTCACGCCCCCGGAGCGGGACGCCATCGCGCGCGTGCTCGGGACCTGCCCGGCTGAACCCCTTCCCGTCCGCTCCGCGTTCGCGGCGCTCGTCGCGGCACCGGTGCCGGTGCCCGCCGCGCCGTCCGCCTCGGCGCTCGCCCCCGCCGGGGACGCCCCGGCCGAGACCAGTGCCGACGTCCCCGCGGGCGCGTCGGCGATCTGCCGGGACGGCACGTCGTCCTACTCCGCGCACCGCCGCGGCACCTGCTCGCACCACGGGGGTGTCGACACGTGGCTGTGACGCAGGCCCGCGGTGCGGACCACTCGCGGCGGCCGCGCGTGGTGGGGTACCCCGCACGGGCATGGTGACCGCCGGAGTGGACCTGTCGACCCAGCGGGGCAAGACAGCCGTCGCCGTCGTCCGCTGGGACGGCGGCTCCGCCCGCGTCACGGATTGCTTCCGGCCGGTGGACGACGGCTTCGTCCTCGACCTGGTGCGCGGCGCGGCGAAGGTCGGCGTCGACAGCCCGCTGGGGTGGCCGGACGAGTTCGTGCGTTTCCTGACGGACCACGCGGCGTCGACCGCCGAGGTGCGCGCGGGGGAGACCGGCGAGGAGCAGCGCCGCCGACTGACGTGGCGCCTGACCGAACAGGTCGTCCGGGCGGCCGGGCACCAACCGCTGACGGTGGCGGCCGACAAGATCGGTCACGTCGCGATGCGCGCGGCGCGGTTGCTGGCCCTGCTCGGGGCGGAGCAGCTGCCCGTGGACCGGGCGGGTTCCGGTGTCGTCGTCGAGGTCTACCCGGCCGCGTCGCTGAAGCGTTGGGGTTTCGCTCACCGGCAGTACAAGGGGGCGGCGAACACCGGTGCCCGGCTGGCCCTGGTCGAGGAGCTGTGCCGGCGGTTGCCGTGGCTGGACCTCGGTCTCGCGGCCGACGCCTGCCGCGCGTCGGACGACGCGCTCGACGCCGTCGTCGCCGCGCTGACGGCTCGTGCGGCGGCGCTGGGGTTCGGCACCGCGCCGACTGCGGATCAGCGGGAGCAGGCTGCTCGGGAGGGGTGGATCGCGCTGCCGACCTGCGAGACGGGGCAGCTCCTCGCCGGGTGACCCTGGGTTCGGAGTGTGGATGCCGGCGGGCCCGTGACGTCCCGGGATCCACAGAGGGCGCGGGGGACCCGTCGTCCACAGGTGGGTCCTCGTTCGGACCGGTGAGGCCCCTGTCGGCCTAGGTTTCCGGGGTGCCCACGTCCTCCTCCCGTCGCGACGCGGCGGTCCGCGCCCGCGCTCTGGCGGTGCGGCAGTTCCGGTCCGCGGGGGACGACCCGGAGGACCAGGACGAGTTCGAGGACGAGGACGAGGACGAGTTCGAGGACGAGTTGGACGCACCGCGGGTCGCCCCGGGCGTCGTCGGCGAGTGGTCGCGGCGCCTGGCCGACCGCACTCCGCCGGGGTTGCGCGCGGTGCGGGTGCGGGTCGGGCCGCGGGCGGTGGCGGGTGCGGTCCTCGTGTGTGTCCTGGTGGCGGCGGGTCTCGGGTTCGCAGCGTGGCGGTCCTGGCCCGATCCCGCTGTGCAGCAGGGGCAGGCGCTGCCGGCGAGGACCGCGCCGGTCGCGGCGGCGACGCCCCTCAGCACGCCGTCGCCCTCGTCGGCGACGGGTCCCGCCTCCGTCGTCGTGCACGTCGCGGGCCGCGTCCTCCGGCCGGGGGTCGTCACCCTGTCCGCGGGCAGTCGGGTGGCCGACGCCCTGACGGCAGCGGGCGGTGCGGCCGCGGACGCGGACCTCGACGCGCTGAACCTCGCGCGCGTCCTCCAGGACGGCGAACAGGTGCTCGTCCCCGCGCCCGGGCAACCGGGAACCGTCGCAGCACCGGCGGCGGGTCCGTCGGGCGCGGTGGGCGCCCGGGTGGACCTGAACTCCGCCACGGCCGCAGACCTCGACGCCCTGCCGGGGGTGGGTGAGGTACTGGCGGGCCGGATCGTCGCCTGGCGCGAGGAGAACGGCAGGTTCTCCTCCGTCGACGACCTGGGCGAGGTGCAGGGCATCGGCCCGAAGGTGCTCGAGGGCCTGCGGGACCTGGTGAGCGTGTGAGCACAACCGAACGGTCGGAGGTCGTCGGTGCCCGCACCGTCGGGCCGCCGCCGGTCCCCGTCGACCTGCGGCTCGCGGCGGCGGCGGTCGCAGCGTGGGGTGTCGCCTTCCTCGCGACGGGCCGCCCGGACCTCCTCGCGTGGGGGCTCGCGGGTTCCGCGCTCCTGCTGCTGGTCGTCCTCGGAGTGGTGCGCCGGAACGGTCGCGGCGCTCGGGTCGCTCTCGTCCTGGTCGCCGCGACGCTCGTGCTGTTCTCGGTGGTCCTGCAGCACGGCCGGTCCACCGCCGGGGACGTCGAGGAGCTGGCAGACCGTCGGGTGTCGGGCGAGTTCTCCGCCGTCGTCACCGCCGATCCGCACGCCCTGCCCACCCGCCGCGACGGGGAACCCCCGCGCGTCGTCCTCGACGTCCGGCTCACCTCGGTGGACGCGCGGGGCGCCACGCGGGGGCTCGCCGCCCCCGCGACGGTGTTCGCCGTCGCCGAGCGGTGGCGGGACGTGCGGTGGGGCGACCGGCTCACCTTCCGCGGCCGGCTCGGTACCGCCGACCCCGGCGAGCGGTCGGTCGTGGTCGTCTCGGCCGGCGACCTGGTCCGCACCGACCGTCCAGCGGGGTTCCTGGAGCTGTCCGAAACCCTGCGGACGGGGTTGCGGCAGGCCGTTTCCGGGCGGTCGGCCGACGTCCGCGGGTTGCTGCCCGGGCTCGTCGTGGGGGACACGTCCGCGCTGCCGCCCGACCTGGAAGCCGCGATGCGGTCGGTCGGCCTCACACACCTCACCGCGGTGAGCGGCTCCAACACGACGCTCGTCGTGGGGTTCCTCGTCCTGGCCGCGTCGTGGGCGGGGTTCGGGCGACGGTCCAGGCTCGTCGTGGCCGGGGTCGGGTTGGTGGGTTTCGTCATCCTGGCCCGTCCCGAACCCAGTGTGCTGCGTGCGGCCGTGATGGGCGGCGTGGGCATGGCGGGGCTCGCGGCGGGGCGGCCGACGCGGGGGATCCCGGTCGTGGGGGCCGCGGCGCTCGTGCTGCTGGTGGCCGACCCGTGGTTGGCGCGGGAGTTCGGGTTCGTGCTGTCGGTGCTGGCCACGACGGCCCTCGTCCTCCTCGCCCGGCCGTGGGCGGAACGGTTGACGCGGGCGGGGGTTCCGCGGGTCGTCGCGTACGCGGTCGCCGTTCCCGTGGCGGCGCAGGCGGTCTGTGGTCCCGTCGTGGCGCTGCTGCAACCGGCGGTGAACGTCGTGTCCGTCCCGGCGAACATCGCCGTGGCGCCCGCCGTCGGCCCGGCGACCGTGCTCGGCCTGGCCGCGACCTTGCTCTCCCCGCTGTGGCCGGCCGGGGCTGCCGTGGTGGCCTGGCCGGCGGGGTGGTGCGCGGCGTGGATCGCCGCGGTCGCGCGGTTCACCGCCCAGGCGCCGACCTCGGTGGCGGTCCCACCGGGCGTCGCGGGGGCGCTCGTGGTCGTGCTGCTGACGCTCCTCGTTCTGGGCGCCGCGGCGGCCGTGCTGCGCTGGCGGCATGGTCCGGGCCGCCGGTGGCCGGCCTTGGCCGTGGTGCTCGTCCTGTCGGCGGCCCTGCTCGTGCGGTGCGCTCCGCGGTGGGGCGGCCCAGCGGGTCCGTGGCCGCCGCCGGACTGGCTCGTCGTCGGCTGCGACGTCGGCCAGGGCGACGCGGTCGTCCTGCGGTCGGGGCCGACCTCGGCGGTGCTGGTCGACGCCGGACCCGACGACGTCCTCGTCGGCGGGTGCCTGGACCGGCTCGGGGTGGACCGGCTCGACGCCGTGGTGCTGACGCACTTCCACGCCGACCACGTGGGCGGCTTCGCGGGGGCGCTCGCCGGCCGGGAGGTCGGGGTCGTCCACGTCTCCCCGCTGGCGGTGGAACCGGCCGCCGGGCGGGTGCGCGAGCAGGCCGGGTCCACGCCGGTCGTCCCGCTGACCGCGGGGGACACCGGGGCCGCCGGGGCGGTGACCTGGACGGTCCTCGGCCCCGAGCCGGAGGCGGCGCGGGTGCGGGCGCCGGACTCGGCGCAGGTCAACGACTCCAGCCTCGTCCTGCTGGCCGACGTGCAGGGCGTGCGGGTGCTGCTGACCGGGGACGCCGAACGCGACGAGCAGCGGGCGGTGCTGGCGCGCTGGCCGGCCGGCGTCGTCGCCGACGTGGTGAAGGTCGCCCACCACGGCTCCCCGACCCAGGTGCCGCAGCTGTACGCGACGGCCCGGCCGCGGGTGGCGCTGGTGGAGGTGGGCGCGGTCAACGACTACGGCCACCCCGCGGCCTCGACGCTGGACGTCCTGGCCGCCACGGGCGCCCGCGTCCTGCGCACCGACACCGGCGGGGACGTCGCGGTGGCGGGGGCGGCGTCGGCGCTGCGGACGCTGGAGCGCGGGCCGGACCCGCGGGAGGCCGAGCGACGCGCCCGGTACGGCAGCGGGTGAGGCCCCGGGTGCCCGCCGACGCGTCGTGGTCGGCACGATGTCCCGACAGTCCCACCGACCGGAGGCCCCAGTGCTCGTCCTGCACGACGTCCGTCGCCCAGCTATCGGAGATGACGTCGTCGACGTGGCGCTCGCGGACGGTCGCGTCGTCGCCGTCGGCGCCGGTCTGGCGCGGACCGCTCCCTGGTCGGCGGCCGAACGCCTCGACGCCGGCGGTGCCGTGCTGCTGCCCGGGTTCGTCGACAGCCACGTGCACCTCACGCAGTGGGCCGCGGCCCGGCGCCGCATCGACGTCCTGTCCGCGCGGTCGGCGGCGGAGGCGGCCACGCTCCTGCAGACGGGGGCGGGGCCAGGGGAGGACCTCGTCGTCGGCCACGGCTACCGCGACGCGCTGTGGGACTCACCGCCGCACCGCGACGTCCTCGACGCCCGGTTCGGCGAGCGTCCGGTGCTCGTCGTGAGCGCGGACCTGCACGCCGTCTGGGTGAACTCCGCCGCGGCCCGCCGGTTCGGGGTGCAGGACCCGACCGGGGTCCTCGTCGAGGCGCCGGCCATGGAGCTGATGACCCGTGCGGGCACCGTGGGCGACGCCGTCCAGGACCGCTGGATCGCCGCGGCCACGGCGGCCGCCGCGGCCCGGGGCGTCACGGGCCTGGTGGACCTCGAGTACGCGCCGGTCGAGGCGTGGACCCGCCGCGCCGCACCCGCCGTCCGCGTCGCCGCGGGCGTCTGGCCGGACTGGCTGGAGGAGACGATCGCCGCGGGCCGACGGACCGGGGACGTCCTGGCCGGCGACCGCGTCCACGTCGGGCCCGTGAAGTTCGTCGTCGACGGCTCGCTCGGCACCCGCACGGCGTTCTGCCACGAGGAGTACCCGACCGGCGGTCACGGCATCCTGCGCATCCCGCCCGCCGAGCTGGAGGCGTCCCTGCGGCGCGCCACGGCGAACGGCTTGCACGTCGCCGTCCACGCGATCGGGGACGACGCCGTCCGCGTGACGCTGGACGCGTTCGAGGCCGTGGGGTGCCACGGCAGTCTCGAGCACGCCCAGCAGGTCCACCCCGACGACGTGCCGCGGTTCGCGCGGCTGGGCGTCGTGGCGAGCGTCCAGCCCCGCCACGCCGTCGACGACCGCGACGCGGTCCACGTGCACTGGCCGGAGGGCGCCGACCGCGCCTACCGGTTCGCCGACCTGCACGCCGCGGGCGCCGAGCTCCGCCTCGGCTCCGACGCCCCGGTCGCCCCGCTCGACCCGTGGGACGCCCTGGCGAGCGCGGTGCACCGGACCGTCGACGAGCGCGAACCCTGGCACCCCGACCAGCACCTGCGGTTCGACGTCGCCCTCACCGCCGCCTGCGGAGGCCGGCGCGGGGTGTTCGTCGGGGACGTCGCCGACCTCGTCCTCGTCGCCGACGACCCGGCGCGCACGTTCGCTGTCGGGGGAGCGGAGGCGTTGCGGCGCAGCGACGTCGTGGCCACGCTCGTGGGTGGGGTCGTCACGCACCGCTCGGGGTGAGGTCGACCCGGACCGCGCCGGTGCGCCCGTCGCGGACGAGCCGGCCGCCCTCGAACAGCTGCTGAGTCCCGCCCGGCACCGCGGTCTCCTCCGCCACCGGGTACCCCAGCGCCGAGGTCTCCCAGCCCAGCCGGCCGTACTCGCGCAGCAGGTCCCCGACGACGCTGGCGAACCGCTTCTGCCCCGTCGCGCCGCCCGACAGGTAGGCGTTGCCGCCGGAGAACGCCTGCACCGCACCGGTCGTCCCGAACCGGTTGGGCTGGGGCAGGCCGAGCTCGGACGCCGCGGGGTAGCCCAGGGATGACCGCTCCCACCCGCGCGAGGCCCAGTACGCGCGGAAACCCCAGCCGGAGCCGACCACCTCGTGGGCGCCGGTCGCCGGGCTCCAGTAGATGCTCGTGTCGTTGGCGAAGTCGTTGTACCGACCGACTCCGTCGGGAGTGCTCAGCTCGTCGGTCACGGGGTAGCCGAACCGGCGGACGAGGCTGAAGTCGGACGTGTCCCGCCCCTGGTAGTAGGCCGCGATGGCCCCCCGTACGACGTGCGGTTCGACCTTCCCCGGCAGCGGGGCGTAGATCGCGCCGAACTGGAACCGCTGGCGCCAGCTGTCGCGGTCGTTGACGGCGTCGCGCCGGTACCAGAACGGCTCGTTGTCGCTCACGGGCCAGCCCAGGTATCCCTTCTCATAGCCGTGGCGGGCGTAGGTGTCCAAGAGGGGCCCGCGGTACACGTCTCCGGCGCCGAACATCGACCGGTACCGCACGGCGTTCTCGAAGTGCTGCCAGGAACCGGCGTGCGTGCCGTCCGGGTTCTGCACGTCGCCGCCGTCGTCGGTGGGGTAGCCCGGGCCGGGGTTCCAGGTCGTCCCGTCGAGCCCGATGCCGTAGGGGTAGCCGTAGACCACGTGCGTCCCCGTCGCCGGGCTCCAGAAGATCGACGCGTTCTGGAACGTCGAGTAGAAGCCAGACCCGTCGGCGACCTCCACCTCGCTGGTCTCGGGGTCCAGGAGCCGGCCGCGAGCGCCGCCCTCAGCCCGCCACCGGTCGGCGATGACGCCCCGCACGACGTGCGTCGTGCCGTCGGCGAGCACGACGACGTCCCCACCGGTCGCCTCGTGGACGGTGGTGCCGCGCCACCCCTGTGAGGTCCGCCCGGTGAGCGCGCCCACGGACTGCGGGGCCCCCGCCGCGTTCGCGCCGGAGGACAGGTACTCCTGCAGCTCGGGCCAGGCGTCGCAGGCCGGGACCGTGACCGGACGCTGGGCCACCGGGTCGCCGACGGCGTCACCGGCCGGGTCGGTCGCCTGGAGCCGCACGGTGACCTGGCCCGCCCGGACGGGCAGCTGGACGTGCTGGGCCTGCCACCCCGGTTGCGCGGCGCGCACGTACGGGGCCAGGCCGCCAGGGTCGGTGCCCAGCCGGTAGAGCGCGGTGTCGGGAGCCCGCCACGCGACGTCGAGCACCGGGCCGGTGACCACGCAGTGCGGCGCCACCCGCAGCGCCGGCTCGGCGCGCGGCCCCCGCACCACCGGCGTCGCTCCGGCCGGTGCGGCGACGGAGGCCAGCACCCCCGCCGCCACCAGTCCCGACAGGATCCACCGCGACCGCACTGCACTGCCTCCTCGAAGGGTTGAAGACTCAACGGTAGCGACGCACGGTCCCGCTCACGTGACGTTTGGTGACATGACCTCGTGGGCGGCCGCGTGTCCGACGCCCGTGCGACAGTGACGCCGTGCCCGCCGCCAAGAAGACCGCCGCGAAGTCCCCCGCGAAGAAGGCCGCGAGCGCCGCACCCGGGATCCCGCCGCACGACCTCGCCCCGGCGCCCGTCGTGCTCCTCGCCGGGTCCGAGGAGGCGCTCGCCGACCGCGCGTTCACGGCGCTGCTGACGCGCATGCGCGAGCTCGACCCCTCGTTCGAGCGGACCGACGTCGCGGCGGCCGGGTACCAGAAGGGGCAGCTGGCGACGTGGACGTCGCCCTCGCTCTTCGACGAGCGCTCCCTCGTCCTCGTCGACGGGGTCGACGCCGCGAGCGAGGCGTTCGTCGAGGACGTCCTGGAGTACCTGCAGGCCCCCGTCGACACGGTCGTCCTCGTCCTGCGGCACCGGGGGGGCAACCGCGCGAAGAAGGTCCTCGACACCGCGCGGACCGTCCCCGGGGTGGCCGAGGTGTCCTGCCAGCCGCTCAAGCGGGACCAGGACAAGGTCGACTTCGTGCTCTCCGACGTCCGCCGCGCCCGCCGCTCGATCGACGTCGAGGCCGCCCGGGCGCTTGTCGCGGCCCTCGGCAGCGACCTCGGGGAGCTGGCCGCCGCCGTCGACCAGCTGCTCACCGACACCGAGGGCACGGTGACGGAGGACGCCGTCCACCGCTACCACGGGGGCCGGCGCGAGGCGACGGGCTTCGAGGTGGCCGACGCGGCGGTCGAAGGCCGGGAGGGGCAGGCGCTCGTCCTGCTGCGGCACGCGGAGGCGACCGGGGTGCCCGCCGTCGTCGTCGTCGCGGCGCTCGCGTCCCGGCTGCGGCAGCTGGCGAAGGTGGCGGGAGCGGGCCGGGGTCGGCCCGCCGACCTGGCCCGCGAGCTCGGCATGGCGCCGTGGCTGGTGGAGAAGGCCCAACGGGAGGTGCGCCTGCTGTCCCCGGACGGGATGGCCGAGGCGATCCTCGCCGTCGCGGCCGCCGACCACGCCGTCAAGGGTGGCGGGGCGCACGCCGAGCACGCCCTGGAGAAGGCCGTCCGGGTGGTCGCGGCCGCGCGGCGCTGAGGACACCCAGACGCACGGAGGGCCGGCCCCCGAGCGGGGACCGGCCCTCCGTGGAGGATCCGAGGATCAGGCCTTGGCGGCCGACTTGGCGATGGCCGACTTGCGGTTGGCCGCCTGGTTCTTGTGGATGACGCCCTTGCTGACGGCCTTGTCGAGCTTGCGGCTCGCGACCTTCAGCGCCGCCTGCGCCTTCTCGGCGTCGCCGGAGGCGAGCGCCTCGCGGAACGAGCGCACCGCGGTGCGCAGCTCCGACTTGACGGCCTTGTTGCGCAGGCGCGCCTTCTCGTTGGTGAGGATGCGCTTCTTCTGCGACTTGATGTTCGCCACGTGCTCCGTCTTCCTGTTGGTCTGATCAGTGTCAGAGGGCGGTCGTTCCACCGGGGACTCCGGCGTGGGGACACCGGGAGGGACGGAGGACGACCGTGACCTCCGCACGGAGCGAAGGCGTCCTCAAGGTTACCAGCGGTGACGCGGAGCCGGGGACACCCGCGGCCGGACCCGGACCGGGGCACGAAACGCGGGGGAAACGCGGGGGCAACTCGCGAGCAACGTGGACTTCCCTATGGTTCGCGCATGGGTGACGTCTTCGAGGGGTACCTCGACTCTCCCGCGGGGGCAGCCGGCGCCCGCGCGGCCGACGAGATGTTCGACGGCGACGGCAGTCCGCGACCGGAGTGGCAGGCCCTGGCCGCCACCCTCGCCGAGCTGCCGGCCGCCGAGCTGCGCGCCCGCGCCGACCAGCTCGCCAGCACCTTCCTCGACCGCGGCGTCACCTTCGACTACGCCGGGGAGGAACGGCCCTTCCCGCTCGACGTCGTCCCGCGGATCATCGACGCGGCCCAGTGGGCGCGGGTCGAGAAGGGCGTGGCGCAGCGCGTGCGGGTCCTGGAGGCCTTCCTCGCCGACGTCTACGGGCCGATGCAGGTCGTCAAGGACGGGGTCGTCCCGCGCCGGGTCATCACGTCCTCCAGCCACTTCCACCGCGCGGCCGTCGGCGTCGAGCCGGCCGGCGGCGTGCGCATCCACGTCGCCGGCATCGACCTCGTCCGCGACGAGCACGGCGACTTCCGCGTGCTGGAGGACAACGTCCGGGTGCCGAGCGGGGTGAGCTACGTCCTGGAGAACCGGCAGGCCCTGACCCAGGTGCTGCCCGAGGCGCTGCAGGCCCATCGCGTCCAGCCCGTCGCCGACTACCCCCAGAACCTCCTCGCGGCCCTGCGCGCCGCCGCCCCCAGCGGGGTCGACGACCCGGTCGTCGTCGTCCTGACCCCCGGTGTCTACAACTCGGCCTACTTCGAGCACTCGCTGCTCGCCCGGGCCATGGGCGTCGAGCTCGTCGAGGGCCGCGACCTCGTCTGCCGCGGCAACCGCGTCTACATGCGGACCACGGCCGGCGACCGGCGGGTCGACGTCGTCTACCGCCGCGTCGACGACGACTTCCTCGACCCCGTCCACTTCCGCCGCGACTCCGTCCTGGGCTGCGCGGGCATCCTCAACGCCGCCCGCGCCGGCGGGGTGAGCATCGCCAACGCCGTCGGCAACGGCGTCGCGGACGACAAGCTCGTCTACACCTACGTCCCGGAGCTCACGAAGTACTACCTCGGTGAGGAGCTGATCCTCGGCAACGTGCCGACGTACCGCCTGGAGATCCCCGCCGAGCGGGAGGAGGCGATGGACCGGTTGCACGAGCTCGTCGTCAAACCCGTCGACGGCTCCGGCGGCAAGGGCCTCGTCGTGTGCCCGGACGCCAGCGCCGAGCAGGTCGAGGAGCTGCGCCGCCGCGTCCTGGCCGACCCGCGCGGCTGGATCGCGCAGCCCGTCGTGGCGCTGTCGACCGTGCCGACGCTCGCGGGGACGCAGATGCGGCCTCGGCACGTCGACCTGCGGCCCTTCGCCGTCAACGACGGCCGGGCGGTGCGGGTCCTGCGCGGCGGGCTGACCCGCGTCGCGCTGCGCGAGGGGTCCCTCGTCGTGAACTCCAGCCAGGGCGGGGGGTCGAAGGACACGTGGGTGCTCGCGGGCGAGGACACCGTTCCCGAACCCGCGCCGGCCGTCCCCGTCCCGGTCGCCCCACCCGCCCCGCTGCCGGAGGAGCAGCACCACGTGACCGACCCCGGTCCGGGGGCCGGGTCGGAGCAGGCCCAGCAGCAGCAGCAGTCCCGCCAGCGGACGACCAGCCACCAGACCCGGGAGGGGTGACGCCGTGCTCAGCCGCATCGCCGAGTCGTTGTTCTGGATCGGCCGCTACGTCGAGCGGGCCGACTCCACGGCCCGCATCCTCGACGTCCACGTCGAACGCACGCTGGCCGACCCCTGGATCGACGAGAGCGCCGTCTCGACGTCGTTGCTGTCGGTCATGGGTTCCCCCGCGGACCCCGACCGCCGCGTCGGCCGCCGGGAACTGCTGGAGACCCTCGCCTACGACCCGGTGAGCCCGAGCGCCATCACCGGGGCGCTCGGTGCGGCGCGGGAGAACGCCCGCCGGGCCCGCGAGACCGTCTCCAGCGACATGTGGGAGTCGCTCAACACGACGTGGAACGCGCTGGCGTCCGGGCGGTGGCGGGCCGCGAGCCCGCACCGGTTCTTCTCCTGGGTCCGCGAGCGGACCGCCGTCGTCTCCGGCCTGGTCGACGCCACGATGAGCCGGGACGACTCCTGGCAGTTCTTCGTCCTGGGTCGTTCCCTGGAACGGGCCGACATGACGGCCCGCCTCGTCGACACCCGCGCCGTCGCGGGGTCGGGCAGCCAGTGGCCGTTGCTGCTGCGCTCCACCGGTGCCTACGAGGCGTTCCTGCGGGCCTACCACGGGTCGAGCACGGGGGCCGCGGGCGAACTGCACGCGGCCGAGTTCCTGCTGCTGGACCGGTTGTTCCCACGCTCGGTCGTCAACGCCCTCGAGACCGCCGAGGCCTGCCTGGACGCGATCGACCCGGCGCTGCGGCGCGTCGGGTACACCGAGGACGCCCGCCGCATCGTCGGGATGGCCCGCACGCGCCTGGAGTTCCAGAGCCCCGAGGACCTGCTGGGGGACCTGCACCACCAGATGAAACTGGTGACTGAGGCGTGCTCGGCGGCCTCCGAGGCCGTGGCGATGCGGTTCTTCCCCATGGCGGGGGCGGTTTCCTGGACGGCGGGGAGGTCCTGATGCGACTGCGCATCGTGCACACGACGACGCACACCTACCAGGGCGAGGTGATCGCCAGCTTCAACGAGGCGCGCATGACGCCGTTGACGCTGCCGGACCAGACGGCGCTGGACACCCGGGTCGAGGTGAGCCCGCCCGCGTCCGTCTCGCGCTACTGGGACTACTGGGGGACGCACGTCACCGCGTTCGACCTGCACGCCCGCCACGACCGCCTCGTCACGACCGCGACGTCGCTGGTGGAGACCGACCGCCGCACCGGGCACGACCCGCGACGGTCGGCGACGTGGGAGGACCTCGCCACCGAGGACGTGCGCGACGCCCTCGCCGAGTACGTGACGCCCACCCGGCGGACGACGGCGCCGGGGGACGGTTTCGCCGACACCGTGCGCGACCTCGTCGCCGGCGCCGACCCCCGCGAGGCGGCCCACCGCATCTGCAGCTGGGTCCACGACGAGGTGAAGTACGTGACCGGCGCGACGGGCGTGCACGCCACGGCCGAGGAGTCGTGGGTGCAGCGCAGCGGCGTCTGCCAGGACATCGCCCACCTCGTCCTGGCGGGGTTCCGCACGGTCGGGATCCCCGGTCGCTACGTCTCCGGCTACCTGCACCCGCGCCGCGAACCCGAGATCGGCGTCGAGGTGGCGGGGGAGAGCCACGCCTGGATCGAGTTCTACGACGGCGCCTGGACGGCCTGGGACCCCACGAACGACATCCCCGTCGGGGACCGGCACGTCGTCGTGGCGCGCGCCCGTGACTACTCCGACGTGTCCCCGCTGCAGGGGGTCTACTCCGGGCCGAAGTCGACCGTCGCCGCGCAGGTGCTCGTGACGCGGGTGGCCTGAGCGCGGGACCTCAACCGCGGGTGAGCAGTCCGGCGTCGGCGAGCAGTTCGACGGCGGCCCGGGGGCCGCGGCGCGTCAGGAGCGCTGCGGGCAGGTCCCCGGTCGCCCGTGGGATGAGCCACGTCAGGTGCACGACGCCCGAGAGGTCGACCTGCACCCCCACGGCGGCGTCCTGCACCCGCACGACGGTGTGGTCGCCACCGCCCGCGTCGGACCGGCGCGCGAGGCGGTCCGTCCAGGGCGGGTGCGGACGTCGGCGCGGGTCCTGAGCCCACAGGTCGAGGACGGACGCGCCGTGCAGCACCGCCGGCCAGCGGTGCGCCCGCTCCCACGACAACCCCTCCGGCAGCCAGCAGGTCCGCAGCTGCAGCCCGACGTGCCCCGCTGCGAGCTGGTCCCGCAGCGGTTCACCGGGCGCACCGCGGTGCACCGAGAGATGTTCGACGACGCCGGGGCCTCCCAGTGCCGGCAACACCGGCAGAGGACCGCCGAGCAGGTCCGCGGCCTCCTGAGCATCGACGGGAGCGTGCCGCCACGACAGGCTCCCCGGCGCCCTGCTCCGCGGTCGGAAGGTGTGGGACAGCGCATCGTGCGGCACGAGGCCCGCGAGGGCGCTGGTCACGTTCGCGGGTAGGGACACACGGCCAGTGTGGCGAACCCGACCCGGACCCGTTCCGGGAGCGAGACCCGGAACCGTTGCAGCTCAGCACGTGTGACGGCTCACCTCGAGTGTTCAGACGTCGATGGACGGGGGACGGGGCGGCGCACGGTGCGCCGCGGGACGGGATGGTTCGGGTGTCGGTCCGGGTGCGGGATCTGCGGGTGTCGACGAAGTTGTTCGCCGGTTTCGGGGTGGTGACGGCGCTGCTGGTCGTCATCAGCGTGCTGGGCGTGCTGCGTCTCAGCGAGGCGCAGACCAGGATGGACTACCTGTCCTCCTCGGGGATCGCCTCCGTGGACGGCATCGACAAGGTCCAGACCGCGTACCTGCAGGTGCGCAAGGACCTCAGCGACATCGCGGTCGCCGTCGACCCGGCCTCGACCCAGAAGCTCACCGACCAGTTGACGCAGGACCAGAGCGCGTTGGACGCGGCCTGGCAGACCTACCTGGGGTCCCAGCCGACCAGCAGCCCGGCTGACCAGCAGAAGTACACCCAGGCGCTGGCCCAGTGGCGCACGGCGAGCCAGGCGCTGCTGCCGCTGGCGCAGGAGTCGGACCTGACGGCCTTCGTCGCCCAGCGGGCAGCGACGACCACCCAGGTCGGCAAGGACGTGAACGCCGCCCTGGACGCCATGAACGACGCGGAGGCGGCGTCCGCGAAGTCGGTCGCAGCCGAGGGGCGGACCGCTTACCACCAGGCGGTGGGCGTCCTGGCCGGGTGCACCGCTCTGGCCGTGCTGCTCGCCGCCGCCGTCTCGGTCGTCATCGCCCGCTCGATCGCCCGTCCCCTGGACCGCGTCGTCACGGTCGTGGAGGGCCTCGCCGCTGGTCGCCTGGACCAGCGGGTGGACTACGACAGTCGCGACGAGGTGGGTCGTCTGGCGAAGGCGACGGACGCCTCTCTCGAGTCCCTGTCCGTCGTGATGCGCGAGGTCACCGACAACGCCACCACCCTGGCCGCGTCCAGCGAGGAGCTGACGACCGTGGCGACCCGGTTGTCGTCCGGGGCCGAGGAGTCGGCGTCGCAGTCGCAGGTGGTCTCCGCCGCCACCGAGCAGATCAGCGCGAGCATCGGGACCGTGGCGGCCGCCGGTGAGCAGATGACCGCGGCGATCACCGAGATCGCCACGTCCACCGCGGAGGCCTCGAGCACCGCGGCCACGGCTGTCGCCGCCGCCGGTGACGCCGGTGCCACCATCGAGCGACTGGGCACCTCCAGCCGGGAGATCGGTGACGTCGTCAAGCTCATCACGTCCATCGCCGAGCAGACGAACCTGCTGGCCCTCAACGCGACCATCGAGGCCGCACGCGCCGGCGAGATGGGCAAGGGTTTCGCGGTCGTGGCCGGTGAGGTGAAGGAACTCGCGCAGCAGACGGCGCGCGCCACCGAGGAGATCGTGACGAAGGTCAGCGCCACGCAGGCCGACGTCGCGGCGGCGACGGACGTCATCGCACAGATCGGCGAGGTCATCTCCCGCGTGGACGGCTTGCAGGCCACGATCGCCGCAGCGGTCGAAGAGCAGTCCGCGACGACGAGCGAGATGGTGCGCAACGTCACCGAGGTCTCCACCGGCAGCCAGGAGATCTCCGCGAACATCTCCAGCATCGCAGCCGCTGCGGCGCAGACGACGTCGAGTGCCACGCACACCGCCACCACGGCGGCGGACGTCTCCCAGGCGGCCGCCCGACTGCACACTCTGGTGTCCCGTTTCACCGTCTGAACCGACGGGCAACGGCCCCGGTCGGCTCAGCCGAAGGCGACCGCCCCCGTCGCCACGGTGAGGACGGCCGTGCCGCGGGCGAACCGCTGCCGGACCTGCCCGCCCTGCTCCGGACCGGGTTCCTCGACGGGGAAACCCCAGCGCTCCGGGCCCCCCGCGGCGCGCAGGGCGTCCCGGACGGGGGTCGGGACGCGGTGGGCGCCGGTGGCGGCCGAGGCGTACACCGCGCCGCGTTCGAAGTCCTGCACCGACCCGGCGGCCACCGCGGTCTCGTCGGTGGTCGGCAGTCCGAGAGGACCCGTCTCCCAACCGCTGTCGCGCCACCGGTCGCGCAGCGACCCGCGCACGGCGTGCGCCCCCGTGGCGGCCGAGGCGTAGACGGACCCGCCCTGGAAGTGGACGTACTCGGCGCGGCCGTCCGGGGTGCGGGCCTGGCTCGTCACGGGGTAGCCCAGCGGGCCGCGTTCCCACCCCGTCGCCGCCCACGCGTCCCGGACGGCGCCGACGACGACGTGCGCACCCGTCTGCGGGGTCCAGTAGACGGAGCCGCGTTCGAAGTGGTTGAACCGGCCGCGGGTGTCCGGGGTGCGCAGTTCGTCGGTGAGGGGGTAGCCCAGCGGCCCGGTCTCCCAGCCGGTCGCCTTCCACTCCTCCCGGATCGCGCCGACGACGGCGTGCGCCCCCGTCTGCGGGGTCCAGTAGACCGAGCCCTCCTCGAAGTGGTTGAACCGGCCGCGGCCGTCGGGGGTGCGGAGCTCGTCGGTGAGGGGGTACCCCAGGGGACCGGTCTCCCAGCCCAGCGCCTTCCACGTCTCGCGGATCGCGCCGATCACGGCGGACGCCCCGGTCTGCGCGGTCCAGTAGACGGAGCCCTTCTCGAAGTGGTTGAACCGGCCGCGGCCGTCGGGGGTGCGGAGTTCGTCGGTGAGGGGGTACCCCAGCGGGCCGGCCTCCCAGCCGAGGGCGGCGAACGTCGCCAGGACCTCGCCGTGGACCTCGTGGGCACCGGTGCCGGGGGAGTGGTAGATCGACCCGAAGTCGAACAACTGGTAGGTGCCGCCGGGCGCGGGCGTCCCGAGCTCGGGGGTGCGCTGCTCGCCCAGGACGCTGCCCGGGCCGCCGATCGCGGTGTACTCCTGCCCGATCGGCGTGCAGTCCTTCAACGTCGGCGCCGTGTGCTGGTTGGTCCGCTGGTCGGTGGCCGAGGTCGTCGTGCAGTTCCAGGCCGGGATGCGCCACGGTGGGGTGCAGGTGACGACGCGGCACCACACCGGGCCGGTGCAGCTCGTGTCCTGGTTGCACTGCCCGTAGCGGAACTCGTTGCAGCACACCTTGCGCTGGTCGCACTGGCCGGCCGGGCCGCAACCGCACGAGCAGTTCCGGCAGCCCTCGCCGCAGAACTTGATGCGGCCGCCGCAGCCGCAGGAGCAGTAGCTGTGGCAGTCGATGTAGTACCGCGCGCCGCCGCAGCAGAACCCCGACCCGTCGGACTTCCACCAGCCGCCGACGAGGCTGCCGGGTGGGCAGCGGTTGACGCCGTTGCCGATGGTGGCGCAGAACACGGTGTACCCCGAGGAGCAGGTGGCGTCGATCCCGCAGACGGCGGCGTAGGCGCTCTGCGGGCGCGTGAGGAAACCCCACGGGCCGACGGCGAGGGCCGACCCGACGACGGCCGTGCGGGCGAGGAAACCCCGGCGGTCGGTGCGGGCGTCGAGGAACCGGGTCAAGAACCCCGTGACCCTGTCGAGGGTGCGTTCGGCGACGGTCACGAGAGGTCTCCTGACGTTTCGGACGACAACCGGACGCTGCGCACGAGCGGCGCCACCTTCCCGAACAGCTCCGCGCGGCGGGCGTGCGAGCCGAGCACGACGTACAGGCTGAACGCCCGGTCCCCGACGTGGAAGAACCACTGGCCCCCCGACTGGCCGGGGATGCTGCGCTGCAGGCGGTTGGGCGAGAAGTCCGCCAGGGTGGGGACGGGGAAGCCGGAGTCGGCGAACAGCGCCGTCCGCGACGCCCCGGGGTCCTGCTCGAACAGGCTCACGAACACGTCCGCGCTCGTCAGCAGACCCGTGACGCCGCCGCCGAAGTCGCCGCGCACCGCCGGCAGCGGCACCGTCGCCGCGTGCAGGACCGGCCGTCGGTGCGACCCCGGCTCGTGGTCCTGCGCCGCGCGCCGCGTGATCCGCACCTCCCACCCGGCCGGCGCGTCGACCGAGATGCCGTGCGCGTCCACCCTCACGAGAACACCCCCACCCTCACGACACCGCTCCCACCGTCAGGGCGACCGAGGCCGCCGCCACCAGCGCTGCCCACGCCCCGCTCGTGCGCCGCCCCAGCGGGGCGAGCCGTTCCAGTCGCCGGTGCATCCCGGCCAGTCGTGCGGGGGTCGTGACGGACCGGGCGGCCAGCAGCGGCAGCGCCCGGACGGTCCCGAACACCGCGCCCAGCAACGCCCCGGGCAGCGGACCGCCCGTCGCGACCATGAACGCCATCGCCAGGAACAGGACCGGGGACGTCACGATCGTCACGACGCCGACCCCCAGTTGCGCCCCGTACCCGATGCCGTAGACCCAGCCGCGGTAGCGGTGCAGCCAGTCCTCGTCGACCTGCCGGTGCCAGCTGGGGAACCGCCGCCAGCGCCCCGCTTCCGCGGCGACGGTTCCCGCGGCCATCGCCACGACGACCGCGGCCCCCAGCAGGACGGCGGGACCGGCCACCGGACGCAGGACCACGCTGAGCAGCAGGCCGAGGGTCCCGAGCAGGAGTCCCAGCACGGCTCCGCCGGCCGCGGACCCGAGAACGTGCGCGGTGACCGTGACCGACCACCGGCTGGCGCGTCCCCGCTCCCCGAGCGGGGTGATGCTCGAGAGCATCGACTCACCTCAAGGCGACCAGAGGCTGCGCAGGGCGGCGACGACGGCCGTCGGCACGCCCAGCAGCAGCGCGGCAGCGGGCAGGGTGAGGGGGTCCACGAGGTCAGCGTCCGGGTGTGCCGGGGACCTGGTCGGCGGCCGTGAGCCGCAGGCTCGGGTGGTCGGGCGTGATCCCGGCGGCGAGCAGTTCGGCGTCCGCCCGGGCCTCCCGGTGGGCGCCCCCGTGGGCGTGGTCGTGGTCGCGCAGGTCCACCTGCAGCGCGCGGTCCCCGACGGCCTCGGCGACGAGGCGTTCGACCTGCTCCCAGTCCGTGGCGCTGCCCTCGCCGCGCACCCGGCCGGCGGCGGCGTCGACGTAGGCGAAGTAGGGCGAGCCCGGGACCTCGTACGCCTCCCACGCTGTGGTCGACATGACGACGTCGACCCCGCGGGCCTCGGGGCCCGCGGCCAGGGTCGCGACGGTGCTCGGCGACTCGGCGTCGGCGTCGCGGGTGACGACGACGAGGCGCGTCGCCGGCGGCAGCGAGAGCGGGGCCGGGTCGGCCAGGCGGGCCCAGATGCGCTGGCACGTCAGGCATCCGCTGGACAGGAACGCGATGAGCGTGTTGGTGCCACCGGCACCGACGGCCACCTGGACGGCGTCACCGGCGGGAGTCGTGCCGGCGACGGTCGTGGCGGGCTGGCCGACGGTCCCGCCGTCCGGCCCGGCCCCCGCGACCACCCCGCGGCCCACCGCGAACGGCAGTTCCGACCGGTCCCCCCGGGCGACGCCGCCGCCTGCCCCGGGCGCGGTGTCCTCCCGGCCTGCGCCGAGCGTGTGCAGCGACCGCAGGATCTCGGCGTGGGAGCGCAGCAGCCCCGCCACGAGCACGGACAGCAGCACGACGGCCAGGGTCAGGCCGGCGAGCAGGACGGTCGTCACGGTGGTGCTCACGCGGTCCTCCGGTGGCGGGCGGTGGTCGTGGTGGCGGTGCTGGAGCTCGGGCGGACGAGGGAGCGGGCGGCGACCAGGCGCGGCAGACCGGTCAGCAGCAGCAGGCACAGCGCCACCAGGAGCGTGGTGACGACGACGGTCGCGGCCGTCGCCGCGGGACCGGCCACCCAGACCGCGGGCAGCCCTGCCGGTGCCGTGGCCGCCACCCCCGCGGCCAGCGCGAGCGCCGCCGTCAGGACCGCGTGGGCGGTGGTCGGGGGCAGGTCGGGTTCGCCGAAGCAGCCGCAGGAGCTGAGGGGGCGCCGCCGCAGGAGGGCCAGGAGCACGAACCCGGTGAACCCCGCGTAGGCGGCGGCGGTGGCGACCAGGGCCGGCGTCCAGCCGGCCAGGGCGAGCACGGCGACGGTGACCTCGGCGGCCCCGAGCGCGCGCACGGCGAGGGCCGGGGCGGGCAGTCCCTGGGTGCGCAGCGCGCGGACGGTGCCGGCGGGCCGGCGCACCTTCCCGACGCCCGCCACGAGCAGGAGCACGCTCCCCACCAGGCACGACACCAACGCTGCTGTCACCTGGACACGTTCTGTGAACGCGGGCCTCCAGGTCAAGGGGTCGCGCGGACCGGGTCCTGCGGGGTGCGGGCGCGACGCCGCCGGGCCAGCCACCACAGCGGGACGGCGACGAGGGCCAGCGGGACGGCGAAGGGCAGGACCGCACCGACGACGAGGGCGGCCACCCGGACCGCGGCGCCCAGCGCGTGCCAGCCGGCTGACAGTCCACCGAGGAAGCCCGGCTCCGCGGGGGCGGCGACGGCGGTCAGGGGCGCGCCGCGCGTGAGGTCGACGTCCACGGTCGCCAGCGCGGTCTGGTCGGCGAGGACCCGCTGCCGGGCCTGCAACGCCTCCAGGTCGGCCTCGCGGCGGGCGATCTCGCCCTCGATCGCGAGGATGTCCGGCACCGTCGTCGCCTGCGGCAGGCGGGAACGGAATGTCTCGAGCACGGCCTGGGCGGAGGTGACGCGGCTGCCGACGTCGGCGACCTCGGCGGTGACGTCGGCGCTCGTGGTGGTCCGGTCGGTCTCCTGGCCGAGCGCGGCCAGGTCGTCGAGGACGTCGGGGTAGGCGGGCGACGGGACGCGGAGCGTGAGGTGGGTCGTCTCGGACCCCTCGGGACCGCCGGACCGGCTGGCCGCGACGATCCCGCCGGCCCCGACCGTGCGGGTCGTGGCGGCCTCGACGGCGGCCGGGAGGTCGCGGACGCGGACGGCCAGGGTCGCGGTGGAGACGACCGCGCGGCCCTGCGCGGCGCCGTCGGTGCCGGTGGCCCCCTCGGCCTGGGCGTCGGACTGCGCCGCGGCGACGGCTCCACCCCCGGCGGCGGGCTGCCCGGAGGACCCCGAGGACCCCGAGGACCCCGACGAGTCCGCGCCGCCTCCGCTGCACGCGGCCGCGCCCAGCAGCAGGGTGAGCGCCAGGGCGGGGGCCGCCCACCGCCGGGTCCGTGCGCGGGAGGGAGAGGGGGTGGGGGAGCGCATCGGACACCTCCGTCGGGTGCGGTCGCCGTGACCGCAGACCTCGGACGCCGGGAGCGCTCGCGGGGTTCCGGTGGGGTGGTTCCGGCCGTGCGACCATGGAGGCTGTCCGCCCGCCCGACCGAGAGGTGCCCCCAGCCCGTGTCCCCGAGAGCCGCCGACGCACCGGCACCCGCCGCGACCGCGCCGCTGCTGCTGCGCAACTTCTGCATCATCGCCCACATCGACCACGGCAAGTCGACGCTGGCCGACCGCATGCTGCAGCTGACCGGCGTCGTCGACGAGCGGGCCATGCGCGCGCAGTACCTCGACCGGATGGACATCGAGCGCGAGCGCGGCATCACCATCAAGTCGCAGGCCGTGCGCATGCCGTGGGACGTCGACGGCACGTCGTACGCGCTGAACATGATCGACACCCCGGGGCACGTCGACTTCACCTACGAGGTGTCCCGCTCGCTCGCCGCCTGCGAGGGTGCGGTCCTCCTCGTGGACGCGGCGCAGGGCATCGAGGCGCAGACCCTGGCGAACCTCTACCTCGCCATGGAGAACGACCTCACGATCATCCCGGTCCTCAACAAGATCGACCTGCCCGCGGCCCAGCCGGAGAAGTTCGCCGAGGAACTGGCCAAGCTCATCGGTTGCGAACCCGAGGACTGCCTGCGCGTCTCGGGCAAGACCGGTGTGGGTGTGGACCTGCTCCTGGACCACATCGTGCAGGAGATCCCGGCCCCCGTCGGCGACGCCGACGCCCCGGCGCGCGCGATGATCTTCGACTCCGTCTACGACACGTACCGCGGCGTCGTGACCTACGTGCGGGTGATCGACGGCAAGCTCTCCCCGCGCGAGCGCATCGCGATGATGTCGACGAAGGCCACCCACGAACTCCTGGAGATCGGCGTCAGCTCGCCCGAGCCGACCCCGTCGCAGGGGCTCGGCGTGGGCGAGGTGGGCTACCTCATCACCGGGGTGAAGGACGTCCGCCAGTCCAAGGTCGGTGACACCGTCACCAACGCGCACAAGCCGTCCGCGACCCCGCTCGGCGGGTACCGCGACCCCAAGCCCATGGTGTTCTCCGGGCTCTACCCGATCGACGGGTCGGACTACCCGTTGCTGCGCGATGCGCTCGACAAGCTCAAGCTGAACGACGCCGCCCTCAGCTACGAACCCGAGACGTCGGTGGCGCTGGGGTTCGGGTTCCGCATCGGGTTCCTCGGCCTGCTGCACCTGGAGATCGTGCGCGAACGCCTGGAACGCGAATTCAACCTCGACCTCATCTCGACCGCGCCCAGCGTGCCGTACGAGGTGACGCTGGAGGACAAGCGCGTCGTGGAGGTGACGAACCCCTCGGAGTTCCCCGAGGGCAAGATCGCCGAGGTCCGCGAACCCGTCGTGCGGGCGACGATCCTCGCCCCGTCGGAGTTCATCGGTGCCGTCATGGAACTGTGCCAGCAGCGCCGCGGCGACCTGCAGGGCATGGACTACCTCTCCGAGGACCGCGTCGAGATGCGCTACCGGCTGCCCCTGGCCGAGATCGTCTTCGACTTCTTCGACCAGCTGAAGTCGCGCACCCGCGGGTACGCCTCCCTGGACTACGACGTGGACGGCGAGCAGGTCGCCGACCTGGTGAAGGTGGACGTGCTGCTGCAGGGCGAGCAGGTCGACGCGTTCAGCCAGATCGTCCACCGCGAGAAGGCGTACGGCTACGGTGTGATGATGGCCGGCAAGCTCAAGGACCTCATCCCGCGCCAGCAGTTCGAGGTCCCGATCCAGGCCGCGATCGGTGCCCGCGTCATCGCCCGCGAGAACGTCCGCGCCATCCGCAAGGACGTCCTGGCCAAGTGCTACGGCGGTGACATCACCCGCAAGCGCAAGCTGCTGGAGAAGCAGAAGGAGGGGAAGAAGCGCATGAAGATGGTCGGGCGGGTCGAGGTGCCCCAGGAGGCCTTCATCGCCGCGCTCTCCTCCGACGCCGCGGGCGACAAGGCCAAGGACAAGAACGCCAAGAAGTGAGGCGGGGCGGGGGAGGCGGGCCGGTAACCTGACGCGGTGACCCGGCCGCCTTCCCGCAAGGCCACGTCCCAGGACGTGGCCGACCTGGCCGGGGTGTCCCGCAGCGCCGTCTCCCTCGTCCTCAACGGCCGGGGTGACGGGAACATCGCCCCGGACAAGCAGGCCGCGATCCGCGCCGCGGCCGCGCAGCTGGAGTACGAACCCAACCCGTCCGCGGTCTCGTTGCGCAGCAGCCGGACCCGCACGCTCGGGATGGTCACCGACGCCATCGCCTCGACCGCCTACGGCGGGGACCTGCTGCGCGGGGCGTCCGAGGCCGCGGAACGGTCCGGGCACCTGCTCGTCCTCGTCGACACCCACGACGAGGAGCAGCGCGAGGCCGACGCCTACCGGACGTTGCGCGGCCGCCGCGTCGACGGCCTGCTGTTCGCGGCGATGAGCCTGCGCGAGTACTCGGTGCCCGCGGCCGCCACCGGCGTCCCGTTCGCGCTGGCGAACTGCTACGACCCGGCGGCGCCCTCGGTGCCCGCGTTCGTCGCCGACGAGGTCGCCGGCGGCCGGGCCGCGGCGCGGTTGCTGCTCGACGCGGGCCACCGCGACGTCGTCCTGCTGGCCGGTGCCCGCGACGCCGTGGCGAGCACCCTGCGCGAGGACGGGGTGCGCGCCGAGCTCACGGCCGCCGGGCACGCGCTGCGGACGGTGGAGACGGGCTGGGAGATCTCCGACGGCGTCGCGGCGGCGACGGCCGTGCTGACCGGGCCCGACCGGCCGACGGGGTTGGTGTGCGCGAACGACCGCGTCGCGGTCGGTGCGGTGCTGGCGGCGAACCGCCTCGGCCTCGACGTCCCGGCGGACCTGTCCGTCGTCGGGTACGACGACGACGCCGCGCTGGCCGCGCCCATGGTTCCCGCGCTCACGACGATCGCGTTGCCGCACCGGCAGATCGGGGAGGCTGCGGTCGCCCGGGTCCTCGCCGACCTGGCCGTCGACGTCTCCGGCACGGGGGAACCACGGACGACCGGGCACGGCACCGTCCTGGTGCCGTGCCCGGTCGTCGTGCGCGACTCGGTCGCGCCGCCCCGTCGTCGGACGTCGCGTCAGCGCGCGGGTTCGCCCAACCGGTAGCAGCGGGCGTCCCCGCGGACGTACCAGACGGCACCGGGGGTCGGGTAGGCCCGCAGGGTCGTCGCGCGGCCGGCCTCGAACACCTCGACGAGGCTGCCGTCGACGAGGACCCGCACGGGTCCGACGTGGCCGGCGGTGACGACCGGACGCGGTTCCCCGTCCGGCCCGGTCAGCAGGAGTTCCACCGGGCCGTCCGCCTCGACCTCGAAGCTGCGTTCCGTGCGGGACGGGCCGGTGAGCTCCTCCCGGCGCAGGCCACGGAGTTCGAGCGCCGGTTCGACGGCGAGACCGTCGGCGGTGGGCCGCAGGTCGCGGGGGAACGTCAGCACCCCGGACCACCCGGCGGCCGCGACGTCGGCGGGATCGCGCTCGTCCTCGCGCGACCACCCCCACACCAGGACCCGGCCGTCGTCGGTGGCGAGCAGTTGCGGCGCGTAGAACGTGCTGCCCCCGTCGAGCTCACCGCCGTCGGCGGGGACGAAGCGGAGCCCGTCCCCGGCGCTCTCGAGGTCACCCAGCAGCCAGCTGACGCCGTCCAGGGCGTGCGACCCCTCCCGCCAGTGCCACAGGGACACCACGAGCAGCCAGCGGTCGCCGAAGGGGACGAGGTTCGGGCACTCCCAGGTGTTCGCAGGAGCCCACCGCGCGGCGACGGGGTCGTCGGAGGTGAGGAGTTCCCCGGCCGGTTCCCAGGCGCGCAGGTCGTCGCAGCGCCACAGCAGCAACCGGCCGTGGCCCTGCGGGTGGCCGGCCCCCTGGACGGCCCAGCGGTGCCCGGCGTGCGTGAACAGGAACGGGTCCCGCACCTCGCGCACGCCCTCCTGCGGGACGGGCGCCGCGACGGCCATCGGTTCCTGGGTCCACGTCCGCAACCCCTCGCCCGACGTCGCGACGAGCGTGACCGCGTGCTCGGGGCCGTCGGCGCCGACCCCGGTGTAGACGGCGGTCGGCACCCGGTCCGGTCCGTCCAGGACGACGCAGCCGGTCCAGCACCCGACGGCGTCCGCGCCGCCGGGGGTGGGGCGCAGCGCCAGGGGTTCGGCGCGCCAGGTGAGGAGGTCGGCCGAACTCGCGTGGCCCCAGTGGATGTCGCCGTGGACGGGGGCGGCGGGGTTGTGCTGGAAGAACACGTGCCAGACGCCGTCGACGTGGGCCAGGCCGTTCGGGTCGTTCACCCAGCCGAGGTCGGGCCGGCCGTGCAGCACGGGGAACGCGGGGTCCGCGGGGCCCACCAGGCGCTGGTCCAGTGCGGTGGTCACGTCGGTGCTCACTTGCCCACTCCTGCCGTCAGACCCTCGCGCAGCGGTCGCTGCCCGAGCACGAACACGACGAGGGCGGGCACCATCGACAGCACCACCCCCGCCAGGACCGTCGACACGCTGCCTGTCCCGAGGTTGCCCTGCAGCGACACCAGGCCCAGCGGCATCGTGAAGTTGCGTTCGGAGACGGTCAGGATCAACGGCCGGAAGAACTCGTTCCAGTGGTAGTTGAAGGCCAGGATCCCCACGATGGCCATGCCCGGCAGGGCCAGGGGTGCGTACACGGACGAGAACGTCCGCAGCGGACCGGCGCCGTCGATGGCGGCCGCCTCGGCGAGGTCGTCGGGCAGGCCGAGGAAGTACTGGCGCATGAGGAACGTGCCGAACGCGGTGGGGATCGCCGGCAGCACCAGGGCGAGGAGGGTGTCGGACAACCCCATCCCGCGGATGAGCATGAACACCGGGACGATCGTCACCTGCAGCGGCACCATCATCGTCGCGAGGACGACGGCGAAGAGCGCGCCGGACCCGCGGAACTGCACGCGGGCGAAGACGTAGCCGGCCATCGCCGCGGTCACCATCTGCCCGAGAGCGCACAGCGAGGTGACGAGGACGCTGTTCCAGACGAGCAGCAGCACGTCGGCCTTCGCGAACACGTCGACGTAGGCGGAGAACCCGGGCTGGACCCCGGCGCCGGCCACCTGCGGCCGGAAGGACGTCCAGACCGTCCACACGACGGGGCCGAGGGTGAGGAACACCGCGACGGTCAGGACGGCGAACTTCCCGACCGTGCCCGGTCGGGGGAGCCCGCGCCGCCGCACGGGGCGAGGGGCGGCGGGGCGAACCTGCAGGCCGGACGCGCCGGCCGGGGAGAGCGTGGCCATCTCAGGACCCCTCACTGGTGGAAGACGTAGCGGCGGCTGAGCCGGAACTGGACGGCGGTGACCGCCATGATGAGCAGGGTGAGCACGACGCCGATGGCGGCGGCCCGGCCGAACTGCAACTGCTGGAACGCGGACTCGAAGATCACCATGACGGCCGTGCGGGTCGAGTCGCCGGGACCGCCGCGCGTCAGGACGTAGGGCTGGTCGAAGATCTGCAGGGCGTTGATGACCGCCATGACCGAGGCGACGAGGACGGTCGGGCTGAGCAGCGGCAGCGTGATCCAGCGGAACCGGGCCCAGCCCTCGATGCCGTCGAGGGAGCTGGCCTCGTAGACGTCGCGGGGGATCGCGGCGAGGCCGCCGACGAAGAGGAGGAACGAGAACCCGAAGTTCTGCCAGACGTAGACCAGCACGACGACGACGGCGGCCCCGGCCGGGGACGTCAGCCACGGGACGTCCGGCAGGCCGACGCCGGTCAGGACCGAGTTCACCAGACCGAAGTCCTCGTTGAACAGGTACGCCATGACCAGGGAGACCGACGCCGCGGACAGGATGAGCGGGAAGAACAGCGTGGAGCGGAACACCGACCGCAACCAGCCGGGCATCGTCGACTGCACCAGGACGGCCAGCCCCATCGCCACCCCGAGCTGCAGGGTGACCGCCACGGCCACGAAGACGAACGTGTTGAGGAACGCCACTCGGACGGTCGGGTCCGCGCCGATGTCGGCGAAGTTGTCCAGACCGGCGAACGTCGGCGGGGTGACGACGTCCCAGCGGAAGAACGCCAGCAGCACCGAGGCCACGATCGGGACGAGCGTGAACAGCGCGATCCCGACGACGGTCGGCGCCAGGAACAGGGTGACCAGGAGCCGCCGCACGCGCCGCTGCCGCGGCGTCTCCGGGCGGCGACCGGCAGCTTGCGCTGGGCCGACCCGGACGTCGGTCGTGGGGGTGGGGACCGTGGTGGCCATCAGTTCACCGATCCGTTCCGCAGGGCGCGCTCGAGGTCGCGCTGCATCGTGCCGAGGGCGTCGCGCACCCCGCCGCCGGCCGGTGCGGTCACCGCGGCGAGGACGTTCTTGACCAGCGCAGTCTCGACGGCCGCCTGCTGCGGCGGTGCCGGGATGGGGCCGGTGTCGGGGAAGCGGTCGAGGGTGTCGTAGAACACCGACCAGTGCTTCTGCCCGGTGCCGGCGTAGAACGCCTCGTTCACCAGGGAGCGCCGGGCGGGGGTCGTCGTGGGTTCGGGGAAGGACAGTTCCATGCCGCGTCGGGAGGAGCAGAACTTGATCCACTCCCAGGCCTCGTCCTTGCGCTGCGACGTGCGCATCACGGCGTACCCGGCGGACCCGAACTGGTGGCGCTGGGTCCGGGCGCGGGGGAAGAACGTGACGTCGAAGTCGTCGGGCCCCATCCCGCCGTCGGCCAGGCCCTGGGCCCAGAACCCGCCGGCCGGGGTCATGCCGATGACGCCCTCGGCGAAGCGGGCGACGAGCTCGTTGCCGCCGCCCTGGGCGGGGGAGGAGCCGAGCCCCTCGGCGGTGAGCTCGCGCAGGAACTCGAACGTCTCCAGGACGGCGGGGTCGTCGGCGCCGGCTTCCAGCCACTGGTAGCCGCCCGAACGCGAGGACGCGGTCGGGTCGCCGGCGTAGAACTTCTGCCAGAACCACTCCCCGCCCCCCGCGCGGGACTCGCGCAGGAAGCTCGTCCCGTGCACGTAGAGCCAGGGCACGACCCCGCCCCACAGGCGGTTGGTCCAGAAGTACGGGCGGAAGGAGGAACCGCCGGCGCCCTGCCGCATGGCGCGGGCGACGGTGACGAAGTCGTCGACGGTCCAGTCGTCCGCGGGGCGCTCGAGACCGGCCCGCTGCAGGGCACCGGCGTTGTAGTAGACGTTCGCGGCGTTGAAGTCGGCGGGGAGCATGAACAGCGACCCCTGGTACATGAAGGACTCCACGAGCGAGGGGTGCACGTCGTCGAAGTAGTCCTGCAGGTCGGCCGCGTCGCGCGAGACGAACTCGTCGAGCGGGTGCGCGAGCCGGTCGGCGAAGAGCTGCGCGCCCTCGGTGGCGATGAGGCAGACGTCCGGCGGGGTGCCGGCGGCGACCATCGTGAGGATCTTGGTGAAGAACTGGGTCCAGTCCTGGCCCTGGACCGCCTGGAGCCGGACGGGGATGTCGGGGTGAGCCTCGCGGAAGGCGTCGAGGAGGGCCTGCCGGGACGCGGCGTCAGCGGCCGTGCCGAGGATCGCCACGGTGAGGGCGTTCCCGTCCCGCCCGGGGACGTCGCGGCCGGTGAGCCGGTCCCAGGACAACCCGGTGCCGAGGGCGGCCAGTCCGGTGACGCCGAGCACGGACCGGCGGGTGAGGTCTGCCATCGAGAGCTCCTTCGCGAGATGGCCTAACACGTGTGAGGAAGGATGAACCCCTCGCCTCACACGTGTCAACCACCACCTCGCCCGGTCTCGGCGGCGGACCTAGGCTCGGGACCGTGCCCCGGAACCTCCGCACCCGTCGCCGCGTGGGGGTCCTGCCGGGGCTCCTCGTCGCCCTGTCCCCGGTGTCCCAGCTGGGGTTCACTCCCGTCTCGGTGGTGCTCGGGGAGCGGCTGGGCCTGACCGTCGGTCAGGTCGGGCTGACGGTCGGCGTCTACGCCGCGGCCGCCGCGCTGGCCACGGCCGTCCTCGGCCCGGTCGTCGACGTCGTCTCCCCACGCCGCGTGCTGCCCGTGGCGGTCGCCCTGAACGTCCTCCTGTCGGCGTCGCTGCTGCTGGCACCGGGGTACGCCGGCCTGCTCCTGGCGCGCGTGCTGTCGGGCGTGGCGAACAGCGCCCTCGTCCTGTGCGCGGCCGTCGTCGTCGCCGACGCCCACCGCGACGACCCCGGTGGACGGGACCGCGGTTTCTCGGTGCTGCAGACCTTCACGAGCCTCGGTGCCGTCGCGGGCCTGGGTCTCGGCGCGGCCGCGGCCGGCCTCGGAGCCCCGGAGGTGTGGTCGTGGACGGTGGTCGCCTACGGGCTCCTCGTCCTGGCGCTGACCCCGCTCGCCGTGCGGCGGATGCCGACCGCCCGCGGCCCCGCCACCGGTCCCCGGACCGGGGTGGGCGCGGTCGTGCGGGAGGCGTCGCTGGCCCTCCGGACCCCGCGGACGGCGGCCCTGCTGCTCGCCGCCGGTGGCGTCGGGTGGGCCATCCAGGCCGCGCACTACGCCGTCAGCCTGCTCGCCCAGGACCTCGGTCCGCCGCTGGCGCAACGCATCGCGCTGTCGGTGATGATCCCGGCCGGGGTGTTCCTCGGCGCCGGCGCGAACCAGCTCGCCCTCGGCCGCCGCAGCGCCGAGGACCTGTTCCGCCGCGCCTACCCCGTGCTGCCGGTCGCCTGCGCCCTGTTGGCCCTGGTCGTGGGCGTCCGCGGGGGCGGCGCGGTGGCGCTCCTGCTCGCGCTGCTCGTGGTCCTCGGCGCCGTCCTGGGCACGCTCATGCCGCTGAGCCCGGCCGTCCTCGTCGGGTGGCACCCCGACCTGCGCGGCAGCGTCACGGCCGCCGAATCCGTCGCCAAGGGTCTCGGGTCCACCGTCAGCCCCGTCGTCCTGGGGGCCGTGGCCGCGGCGACGTCCCTCGGCGGGGGTTTCCTCGTGCTCGCCGGGGTGGCGGCGCTCGCCGCCGTCTGCGCGCGGGCGCCGCGGCCCGCCGTCTGACACGCTGCCGCTCGTGCGGACGATCCGGGGTGCGGTGCTCGAACGGTCCGGCGCGGCGCGCCCCTACGCGACGAGCCGCCCGCTCGTCGTGACGGAGCTGCAACTCGGGGACCCCGGGCCCGGGGAACTGCTGCTGCGCGTCGAGGCGGCCGGCCTGTGCCACTCCGACCTGTCCGTGGTCGACGGCAACCGCCCGCGGCCGCTGCCGATGCTGCTGGGCCACGAGAGCGCGGGAACGGTCGAGGCGGTCGGGCCGGGCGTCGACGACGTCGCCCCGGGGGACCGCGTCGTCACGACGTTCCTGCCGCGGTGCGAACGCTGCGCCGCGTGCGCGACAGGGGGTCGCGTCCCGTGCACGACCGGCAGCGCGACGAACGCGGAGGGCGTGCTCCCGTCGGGAGCACGGAGGCTCTCGCGCGCAGGCGTTCCGGTCCACCACCACCTCGGGGTGTCCGCGTTCGCGACCCACGCCGTCGTCGACCGGCGATCGGTCGTCCCGGTGCCGGCGGACGTCCCGGCCGACCTCGCCGCGCTGCTCGGCTGCGCCGTGCTCACCGGCGGGGGCGCGGTCCGGAACGCAGCCCGGCCCGCACCCGGGGAGACCCTCGCGGTCGTGGGGCTGGGCGGGGTCGGGATGGCGGCGCTGCTCGTGGCCGCGGGGCTGGACGGCGTGCGGACCCTGGCGGTCGACACGTCGGCGGACAAGCTGCGGACCGCGCGGGAGCTCGGCGCCGACGAGGTCGCCACCCCGCAGGAACTGGCCGCCTCCGGCCGCCGGGTCGAGAAGGTCGTCGAGGCCGCGGGGTCGGCGCGGGCGTTCGAGACGGCGTTCGCGGCGACGGCCGTGGGCGGGACCACCGTCACCGTGGGGCTGCCCGCACCCGGTTCCCACGTCGCGCTCGACCCGCTGGTCCTCACCGCCGAGGCGCGGACCGTCGTCGGCAGCTACCTGGGCTCGGCCGTGCCCGCCCGCGACGTGCCGGAGTACGTCGCGATGTGGCGGGCGGGACGACTGCCGCTGGAACGCCTCGTCTCCGGGTACCTGGCGCTGGACGAGGTGGGCGAGGGGCTGGACCGGCTGGCCGACGCGACCGTCCTGCGGTTGGTGCTCACCCCGTGAAGGGGGTCCATCCCAGCCGCGGTCCCAGGTGCGTCGCCATGTCGGTGAGGATCTGCACGTAGTCGTCGTGCTCGAACCCGAACGGCAGCGCGAACACGACCTCGTCGACGAGCTGGAACCCCGCGTCCGCCCACAACCGTTCGGCCAGTTCCTCGCTCGTCCCGAGGAGGTCCTGGGCGAACAGCAGCTGCCCGGGGCCCTGCGGGATCCCCACGCGCGCGGACCGGTGCTCGACGTAGGCGCGGTACCGTTCGCGCTGCGCCGCCGTCGCGGAGTCGGTCGGGATGACGACGAGTCCCTGCGACGTGCGCCCGGTGGGGTTCAGCTCCCGGAACGCGCGCAGGTGCGAGGCCTGGACCGTCGCGAAGTCGGTGGACCCGCCCTCGGCGCGCACGACGCTGGAGGCCAGCAGGTGCAGCCCCTGCTGTCCGGTCCACTGCGCCGAGCGCAGGCTCGCCCCGCCGTACCAGAGCCGGTCGGCCAGCCCGGGGGAGTGCGGTTCGACGCGGTCGGAGAACACCTCGATGCCCTGCGTCCCGGCGAAGTCGCTGGCCTTGTCCCCGCGCAGGAACCGGTGCAGCCGCAGGACCCGCTCGTAGCCGAAGTCCTCGACGTCGCCCGTGTCGGGGTAGAGGGAACCCCTGACGTGCTCGTACTGCATGGGCGGCCCGACGCTGACGCCCGGCTGCAACCTCCCGCCCGCCAGCACGTCGACGGTCCCGAGGTCCTCGGCCAGTCGCAACGGGTTCTCCCACCCGAGCGGGGTGACGGCGGTCCCGAGGTGGATGCGGGTGGTCCGCTGCGTCAGGGCGGCCAGGACCGCGACGGGGGAGGAGATCCCCGGCTGCAGGTGCCGGTGGCGCAACCAGGCGCTGTCGAAGCCCAGGCGTTCCCCGAGCTCCACGACGCGCAGGGTCGTCTCGTGACCCGGCCGGGGATCGGCCGGGTCGAACGACCCGATGGTGAGGAAACCCATGCGCCGCAACGGCGCTCCCTGCTGCGGCACGTCAGACCGTCCCTTCGAAACCCGCGCTCGCGGTGACCGTCCCCGGAGCGACCTCGGTGAAACCCCCGTCGCGCACGTCGACCCGTTCCGCGGGCGGCAGGACGACGGGACCGGTCACGACGCGCACGCCGAAACCCCCGCGCCGCCACGCCTCGGTGTGCGGCAGCCGTTCGTACGCCAGCTGCGCGGCGTGACCCACCTGCGCCGCGGCCTTGCCCGTCGTCATCGTGACGCCGGGCGTCAGGCGGACCGTCAGGACCCCGTCGGGGCCGGGAACCTCGAGGTCCTCGGGGTCGTCGAGGTCGAGCCCGCCGACCTGCAGGGGCCGCAAGAGGTCTGGGACCTCCTCGCGCGGGTGCGGCGCGAACACTCGGACGACGGCGTCGCCCGCACCCGCCTCGCTGTGCGCCAGCGCGGCCGTGCGGTCCCACGCCGCCCCGCGCGCGCGGCGGCAGATCTTGCGGATGCGGCGGTCGCGCCACGCCTGCACCGCGGTGTGCAGTTCCCCGTCGGGGTCGGTGACGCGCGGGTCGTCCAGGAGCAGCACGACGGCGCGGGCCGCGGCCACCAGGACGTCGGTGTGCGTGGGACGGCGCCGGCCGGGGGCGTCGCGTTCGACGCGGGCGACGAGCGAGAGCGACCAGGGGTCCGGTTCGTCGTCCGGCGGGGTCGCGGTCACCGCAGGCCGCGCCGTTCCAGGAACCGCAGCTGCCGCTGGACCTGGAAACCGATGCCGCCCGCGTGGTCGGCGAACTCCCACACGTCGATGTCGCGGTCCTCGTGGCCCCACCGGTTGTACGCGGCGAACACCGTCGAGGGCGGGCAGACCGGGTCCATGAGGGCGACGCTGAACAGCGCGGGCACCCGGGCGCGGGAGGCGAGGTTCGCGCCGTCGACGTGCGCCAGCGTCGCGAAGGCCCGGTCGACGTTCTCGGGGGAGTGCCGGCGCAGGTAGTCCACGACCTCGAGGTAGGGACCGTCGCCCGCGACGTGCGTGCCCCGCCGCACGTGGCACAGGAACGGCACGTCGACGAGCGCCGCGGCGACGCGGTCCCCGGACAGCGCCGCGGCGGCGATGGAGAACGCCCCGCCCTGGCTCCCGCCGCGGACGACGATCCGGGCGGTGTCGACCTCGACGCCGAGACCGGGCAGCGCGTGGGCGACGTCGACGGCGCGGGCGCAGTCGACGAGGGCGCGGCGGTAGTAGTACGTCGCCGGGTCCTCGATGCCCTTGGTCATGAACCCGCGGACCCACTGCCCGCCCGCGACGTCCGGGTCCGGGTCGGGGGTGTCGTGGCCCTGGCCGCGGGTGTCGACGACGAGGTGCGCGAAACCGGCTGCTGCCCAGGTCGTCCGGTCGACGGGCAGGCCGCGGCCGCCGGAGTAGCCGATGAACTCCACGACGACGGGCAGCGGGCCGGGCAGGTGCGCCGGGCGCAGCAGCCACGCGGCGATGCGGTCGCCGTTCCAGCCGGCGAAGCGCACGTCGTCGACGTGGAGGGCGGGCAGCGCGGGGCCGGCGTACGGCGTCAGCTCGACGGCGAGGTCGTGACGGCGGGCCTGGGCCAGGCTCCCGGCCCAGAAGGCGTCGAGGTCGGCGGGTTCGGTGAGCTCGCCCCGGTAGGTGCGGAGCTGCTCCAGGGGCAGGTCGGTCAGCGGCACGTGCTGACGCTACTGCCCTGCCCCGCGCTGCTCACGCGGTGGCGGGGACGCCGCCCGGCAGCCCGTTCACGCGGAACTGCTCGATGGTGTCGCGCAGCGCGGCGAGGATGTAGTCCGGCACCCGCATCCCCTGGTCGCGAGCCCACAGCAGTTCGCGCTCGACGAGGCCGATCTGCGCGCCGAAGTCCTCGACCTTGTCGGCCAGGCCCAGCGTCGTCAGGACGCCGCCGAACTGCGCGCGGTGCTGCGGGGTGTGCGCGCCCACCGGACTGAAGGACGCCCGGCGCAGCACCTTCGCCAACCGCATCTGCCACGGCGTCAGGACGTTCTGCTGGATCATCTCCGTGGCCGACAGGCGGTAGAACGCGAAGTGCCCCGGCTCCTGCCGGCGGATGGGCTGGACGATGGTGCGCGAGACGGCGTCCTCGCCCATGTCGTCGAGCCCGTCGACGAGCAGGTTGTAGGCCACGACCGCGGCCTTCTCCGTCGCGGCGCCCGTCAGGTAGTACAGGAGGCGAGCGACCTCCTGCACCGGCTTGAAGTGGGCCAGCGAGCCGAGGATGCGGATCTTGGGGCTGACGTGGTCGGTGTTCGGGTCCGCCGGGGACAGGTCGATGTCCTGCTGGAGCCGGTCCAGGATCAGTCCGTGCTGGATCTCCTGCGGCTGCCAGACGTCGGCGTAGAAGAGGCGGTCCGTCTCGGAGACGTCCGGCAGGAGGGTCAGCAGCTCCAGGACGTTGCGGTCCACCTCGAGCTCGACGCGGGCCAGGTAGTCGATGACGTGGCCGAAGCGCTGCCGCACGCCGCGCGGGTCGTTGACCGTGCGGTCGACGGAGTCCAGCGGGATGGGCGGGTACTTCTCGCCCAGGCGGAGGACGTGGTCGCGGATGTCCCCGGGGGTGATGATCTTTCGCGACACGTGCACTCCTGCTTCGAGGTCGAACCGGACGAGAGCCCTGGGACAGTGTGCACCGAGGTGCACGTCGGTGTGAGGGCACCCTCAGTTCGCAACCGATCGGTGATCGGATGGGTTCCCGGAGTCCGTGTGGCGCGGATCACGTTCCCACAGCGGCCCGGCGGCGTCAGGCCCGACGGCGGCGCGGGGCGGTGAGCAGCTGGAAGAGCCCGTACGCGGCCACGCCGAGGGCCACCAGGAGCAGCAGCACCGTGCCGAAGGGCCGGGCCGCGATCTCGTGGAACGCCGCGTCGAGGCCGCGGGACTTGCCCGTGTCGCCCGTGGAGGAGACCGCCACCAGCACGCCGAGGACGGCGAACGCGACTCCGCGCGCGACCGCGCCGGCCACCCCGAGTCGACGCAGCCCCGGGGACAGTGACCCCTCGACCTTGTCCTCGAAGTCGTGCTTGATCCCCTTGACCGCGGTCACGACCCCCACGGCGACGACGGCCAGCCCCACCACGACCAGCAGCACCGGCCCGCCGGGCGCCTCCAGCACGCGCTGCGTGAGCGTCTGCTGCTGGTTGCCCGACGACGACCCGCCGCCCGTGGCGAACCGCAGGCAGGACACGGCCAGCGCAGCGGCCGCGACGGCCTTCACCGCCGCGCTCACCCGGTGCGACGTCTTCTCGCCCGTCACGACGACCACGGCCTGCCACAGCAGCAGCAGGACGAACCCGACCGCGAGCACGACGAGCAGGACCTTGCCGAAGGGCTGGGACGCGATCTGCCCCAGCGCACCGCTGGAGTCCGCCGACCCCGAGGACCCGCCGAACGCCACCTGCGCCGCGAGCCACGCGATGAGCAGGTAGACGAGGCCCTCGGCCGCGACCCCGGCCCGCCCGAGGGTCTTCAGGCCCTGCTCGTGCTGCTGCGCGAACGCCTCACCGCGTCGCGCGTGCTCCTTCACCTGGGACTGCGCTGAACCGGACATGGCAGCAGGGAAGCGCTGACGCCCCCACCCCGCAACCGCAGCGACCCCGCCCACCCCCTCCCGCGTGGAAAACACACTTTCCGCCCCCGGAACGCGCTTGCCGAGGGCGGAAAGTGTGTTCCCCACGCGGGACGTCAGGTGGTGGGGGGCGCGGGTCGGGGTGGGGTCCGTCGTAGCATCGGCGGACCTGACCGCAGCCGGAGCAGAGCAGGAGGCGTGGGCATGGCCCGCCACCCCGTGCGCGCGGCCGGGGACCGGACCCCGACCGTCTACGACGTGGCCGACCGCGCGAGCGTGTCGATCGCGACCGTCTCGCGGGTCCTGCGCACCCCCGACGCCGTCCGCGAGGCCACCCGCGAACGGGTCCTGGACGCCGTGCGCGACCTCGGCTACGTGCCCTCGGGCAACGCGCGGGCGCTCGCGGGCCGCAAGACGGGGGTCATCGGGCTGTGCTTCCCCGGCCACGACGCGCTCGAGGAGGAGGACCGGCCCGCACCCGAGCTCGCCGACGGGGTCGGAGGTGGGGTCAGGGTCGTCGACGACCGTCGTCACGGGGCGGCGCCGCAGAGCCCCAACCTCTACTTCGACGAGGTCCTGCGCGGGGCCGAGGTCGAGGCGTGGCGGCGGGGGTTCGCGCTCATGGTCGCCGCGGGCCGGGGGCCGGCCCGCGACGTCATCGTCAACGACATCGCCGGCCGCGTCGACGGCCTGGCCGTCCTGGCCCGCACGGTCTCCGACGACCTGCTTGTCCACGTCGCCCGCCGCCTGCCCGTCGTCCTGCTCGCCGACGCGGCCCGGACGGGAGCCGAACCGCCCGACGGCCTCGACCACGTCAGCGTCGACAACGCGGCGGGGATGCAGGCCCTCGTCACCCACGTCGTGGAACGGCTGGGAGTGCGCGACCTCGTCTACGTCGCCGGCCCGGCGGACTCCCCGGACGACGCCGAACGCCAGCGCGGGCTGTTCGCCGCGCTCGACGCGGCCGGCCTGGACCGCACGGCGGTCGAGCACGTCCGGGGCGACTTCCGCCGCGACACCGGGGACGCGGCCGTCGCGGAGCTGCTGGGACGGCGGGTCCCGCGGGCGCTGGTCTGCGCCAACGACCAGTCCGCGCTCGGGGCGCTCGACGCCCTGCGGCGCAGGGGGCTGCGAGTTCCCGACGACGTCTACGTGACGGGCTTCGACGGTCTCGACGTGGGCCGCTTCACCGAGCCGCCGCTGACCACGGTCGCCCAGCCCATGGCCGAGCTCGGCCGCGCCGCCGTGCGGGCCGTCGTGGACCGCCTGACCGACCCGGGCGCCCCGCTGCTGTCGGCCCGGTTGCCGGTGCAGGTGCTGCTCCGGGAGAGCTGCCCACCGGTTGACACCTCGATGTAAGCGCATACGCTGGCCTCCACGACGAACGTGGAGGTCGAGCGATGACGCTTCGGCAGGGACCGGCGCTGGGCCGCCGGGGGGTGCTCGCGGGGCTCGGCGCAGGAGCCGCCCTCGTGGGGACCGGACTGAGCGGTTGCAGCGTGCAGGTGCGCAGCCAACCCGATCCGACGATCGGGAAGGACACGATGCTCATCAACGCGGACAAGGGGAACCCCCTGTTCAACCGCGTCTTCAACCCGTTCCTGGTCAACAACCGGACGGCGTCGAAGTGGATCTACGAGCCGCTGGTCCTGGTGAACCCCCTCGACGGTGAGCAGATCCCGTGGCTCGCGCAGTCGTGGGAGCTGCCGGACGCGAAGACCATCGTCTTCACCCTGCGCGAGGCGGACTGGAGCGACGGGGAACCCTTCACCGCCGACGACGTCGTCTTCACCCTGGAACTCCTGAAGGAGGTGCCGGCCCTGGACGCCAAGGGGGTCTGGCAGCACGTGGAGTCCGTGGAGGCCGTCGGCGACCGCGTCGTGTGCCGTCTGCAGAGCGAGGACGTCCCGGCCCTGCAGGTCATCGGCGTCACCTACGTCGTCCCCCGGCACCGCTGGTCGACGGTCGCCGATCCCGGGTCCTACCAGGACGAGCACCCGGTCGGCACCGGGCCCTTCGTGCTGGGGAACTACACGTCGCAGCAGTACTCGATGGACAAGAACCCGCGGTACTGGCAGGCCGACAGCGTCGAGGTCCAGCACCTCGTGCTGCCCGCGACGAACAGCCAGCTCGACACGGTCACCCGCGGGTACGACTGGAGCTACTCCTTCATCTCGGACGTCGAGGGGACGTGGGGTGCCGCCAGCCCGCACAACCGCTGGTGGTTCCCGCCGGGGGGCATCGTCGCCCTGCTGCCCAACCACACCGTCGCCCCGTTCGGCGACGTCGACGTCCGCCGGGGCCTGTCGCTCGCGCTGGACCGCACGCGGATCGCGGAGGTGGCCAGCGAGGGCTACATGCAGCCCGCCGGGCAGACGGGTCTCATGCTGCCGAACCAGCAGGACTGGCTGGACCCCGGCATCCCCGACCAGGGCATGGTCGCGCAGGACACCGCCGCCGCGCTGGAGTCGTTCTCGCGTGCGGGGTACACCCAGCGGGACGGCAAGCTCGTGGACGCCGACGGGAAGCAGTTCACGTTCGCCCTCACCTCGGCCAACGGGTACACCGACTGGACGCGTGCGGCCCAGGAGGTCGTCGAGCAGCTCGGCGCCCTCGGCATCGACGTGAAGCTGCAGCTGCCGCAGCCGGCCGGGTACCAGCAGGCGCTCGCGGGCGGGGAGTTCCAGGTCGCGATCGGCGGGATGGGGGGCGGTGACGTGTTCCGCGCCTTCAACGACCTCATGGCCAGCGAGTTCGCCGTGGCCGTCGGCAAGACCACGCAGGCGAACTACGAACGGTTCTCCGACCCCGAGGTCGACGCGCTCCTGACGGAGTTCAAGTCCAGCACCGACCCGGCCGCGCAGCTGGCCGCGGCCCGGGCGCTGCAGCAGCAGGTCTACGACAAGCTGCCCGCCATCGGCCTGTACTACGGCGGGCTCTGGGGCCTGTACAACGACGCCAAGTTCGTCGGCTGGCCCACCGCGGAGGACCCCTACATGGCCCCGCAGAACTACGACTCGGCGCCGCTGGGGATCTTCACGCGGCTCAAGCTCGCCGGAGGTGCGGCATGACCGTTCTCGACCCCACCGTCGCCGGCCCACCCGCCGTGCGCACCGGCCGGGGGTCGTTCCCCGGCCGCTACCTGCTGGGCCGCCTCGGGTTGTTCGTCCTGACCCTGTGGGCCGCCGTCACCGTCAACTTCGTCCTGCCGCGGCTCATGCCGGGGACTCCCGCCGACGCGGCCATCGCCAAGCTCTCCCAGAACGGTCCCGTCAGCGACGCGACGCGCGCGGCCATCGAGGCCCAGCTCGGGGTCCCGGGCGGGAACCTCCTGTCCCAGTACGGGTCCTACCTGAAGCAGGTCGTGACGCTCGACTTCGGCGTCTCGTACACGTTCTACCCGCAGACCGTCTCCTCGATGGTCTCGCAGGCGCTGCCGTACACGCTGCTCCTCGTGGGGCTCGTCACTGTCCTCGCCTTCGTGCTCGGCACCCTCGTCGGGGTCCTGTCGGCGTGGAAGCGCGGCACCTGGCTGGACGCGCTGCCGACCCTGTCGGGCAGCTTCCTGTCGACGTTCCCGTACTTCTGGACGGCGCTGCTGCTGCTGTTCTTCCTCGGGTACGTCCTGCACTGGTTCCCCACGACGGGCGCTTACTCGGCGACCACGACGCCGGGGTTCAGCCTGGAGTTCCTCGGTGACGCCCTGGCCCACGCCGCGCTGCCGGCCATCACGATCCTGCTGACGTCGCTGGGCGGGTGGATCCTCGGCATGCGCAACGCGATGATCAACACCCTCGGCGACGACTACGTGACCTTCGCCGAGGCCAACGGCCTGCGCGGGCGCACGGTCGCCCTGCGGTACGCGGCCCGCAACGCGATCCTGCCGAACCTCACCGGGTTCGGCCTGTCCCTCGGCGGGGTCGTCGGCGGGTCCGTGCTCGTCGAGCAGGTGTTCGGGTACCCCGGCATCGGCTACCTGCTCTTCAACGCCGTCATCGGCCAGGACTACCCGCTGATGCAGGCCCTCTTCCTCATGATCACGGTCAGCGTGCTCGTCGCGAACTTCCTCGTCGACGTGCTCTACGGCCTCCTCGACCCGCGGACCCGGAGGTGAGCGGCACCATGAGCGGTACGACCACCAGCACCTCGTCCGAGCTCGACGTCCAGCACGCCCCCAGCGCCTGGCGCAGCGCCGGCCGCGTCCTCGCGACGTTGTGGGACAACGGCAAGGCCCGCGTCGGCCTCGTCCTGCTCGCCTTCTTCCTCCTGCTCGCCCTCGTCGGACCGCTCCTGGCCCCGTACGACGCGAAGGAGAACACGTTCCCCCGCAGCCAGGACGTCAGCGGCGCGCACTGGCTGGGGACCACCGCGGCCGGTGAGGACGTGCTGTCCCAGCTCGTCCACGGCGCCCGCACCAGCGTGCTCGTCGGGTTCACCGCCGGGCTGCTCGCCACGGTCGTCGCCGTGCTGATCGGGCTCTCCTGGGGCTACACGCGCGGCTGGGTCGCCGAGGTCATCGGGTTCGTCGTGAACCTGTTCCTCGTCATCCCCGGCCTGCCCTTCATGATCGTCATCGCGGCGTACCTGCAGAACGGCGGCATCGCCGTCATCATCGCGGTCATCGTCATCACCGGCTGGGCCTGGGGTGCCCGGGTCCTGCGGTCCCAGACGCAGTCGCTGCGCTCGCGCGACTTCGTCGAGGCGGCCCGGTTCTCCGGTGACAGCGCCCCGCGCATCGTGTTCCGGGAGATCCTGCCGAACATGACCTCGCTCATCGTCGGCAGCTTCTTCGGTGCGGCGACGGCGGCGATCCTCGCCGAGGCGGGGCTGGAGTTCCTCGGCCTGGGCGACACGTCCATCGTCAGCTGGGGCACGATGATCTACTGGGCGCAGAACTCCAGCGCCCTGCTCACGGGGCAGTGGGCGCTGCTGTTCGCGCCCGGTCTGTGCATCGCGCTGCTGGCCCTGTCCCTCACCCTCGTCAACTTCGGCGTCGACGCCGTGAGCAACCCGCGACTGCGCGAGGGGTCGCGGACCCGGAAGGCGGACCGATGAGCACCCAGGCCACGAGCACCGGGACCCCGAGCGTGGTGGGGGAGGACCTGCTGCAGGTCCGCGACCTGTCCGTCGTCTACGAGTCGCACGGCCAGCGCGCCGTGCAGGCCGTCGACCACGTCTCCTTCGGCCTGCGTCGCGGGGAGTTCGTCGGTCTGGTGGGGGAGTCGGGGTCCGGCAAGTCGACCCTCGGCTACGCGATCACGCGGCTGCAGAAGCCCCCGGCCCGCACGAACGGCGGGCAGATCCTCTTCGGCGGCCACGACATCCGCGACCTCGACGACGAGGGGTTGCGCCGGCAGCGCCAGGGCGGGTTCGCCATGGTCCTGCAGTCCGGCATGAACGCCCTGAACCCCGTCCGCCGGATCCGCGACCACTTCGCCGACATCTACCGCGCCCACGGCCACGTGCCGAAGCAGCGGTGGGCCGACCGGTCGGCCGAGTTGCTGGCCAAGGTCGAGCTTGAACCGAAGGTCCTCGCGCGCTACCCCGGGGAACTGTCCGGCGGCATGCGCCAGCGCGTGTCCATCGCGTTGGCGCTGTCGCTGGACCCGCAGCTCGTCGTCTTCGACGAACCCACCACGGCCCTCGACGTCCTCGTCCAGCACGCCGTCATGGACACCATCGTCGACCTGCAGCGGACCGAGGGGTTCACGGCCGTCCTCATCAGCCACGACCTCGGCATCGTCCTGGAGGCGACGCAGCGCGTCCTGGTCATGCACGAGGGCCGCATCGTCGAGGACGCCCCGTCGCAGCAGGTCCTGCGGACCCCGCAGGACACGTACACGCGGATGCTGCTGAGCCACTACGCGGACCCACGCGGCGAGACGGTCTCGCTGCCCGGGTTCCCCGACCGCTCGCTGCGGCCCCGGCCCACCCCGCCCGCGGGTGGCGCGGCCGTCGTCGTCGAGGACGTGTCCAAGACCTACCCGGCGCCGCGGCGCGGGGAACCGGAGGTGCACGCCGTCTCCGACGTCTCGTTCACCCTGGAACCGGGGGCCTCCCTGGCCCTCGTGGGGGCCAGCGGTTCCGGCAAGTCGACCATCGCCAAGATGGTCACCGGGGTGGAACCGCCGACGGCCGGCTCCGTGCGGTTCGGCGACCTCGACGTCGGCCGGCTCAAGCGGCGGCAGGTGGGGGCGTTGCACCGCAGCGTCCAGATGGTGTTCCAGGACCCCTACGCGGCCCTGAACCCGCTGCACACCGTGGAGTACGCGCTCACCCGGCCCGTCCTGAACCACACGGACCGCACGGGCGCGGACGCGCGCCGCCGCGTCCACGAACTCCTCGAGACGGTCGGCCTCACGCCGACGGCGCAGTTCGCCCAGAAGTTGCCGCACCAGCTGTCCGGGGGCCAGCGCCAGCGCGTCGTCATCGCCCGCGCCCTGGCCTGCGAACCGCAGGTGATCGTCGCCGACGAACCCGTCTCGATGCTCGACGTGACGTTGCGCGCGGGTGTCCTGGCGCTGCTGGAGGACCTGCGCGAACGCCTCGGGGTGTCGCTGCTCTACATCACCCACGACCTGCTGAGCGCCCGCCTCATCACCGACGACCTGCTCGTCCTGCACGAGGGCCGGGTCGTCGAGCGTGGACCGACGGCGCAGGTGCTGCAGCACCCCTCCCACCCCTACACGGTGTCCCTCCTGGACGCCGTCCCGAACCCGGCCCGAGCCCGCCTGGAGTCCTGAGATGCGCACCTTCCCCGACGGTTTCCTCTGGGGCGCGGCCACCGCCGCGCACCAGGTCGAGGGCGGCAACGTCGCCAGCAACTGGTGGGTCCACGAGCACGACCCCGCCCTGGCCGCGGCCTGGGGCATCGTGGAACCCTCCGGCGACGCGGCCGACAGCTACCACCGGTACCGCGAGGACATCCGCGTCCTGGCCGACCTCGGGCTGACGTCCTACCGGTTCAGCATCGAGTGGGCCCGCATCGAGCCCGAGCGCGGGTTCGTCTCGCGGGCCGCGGTCGACCACTACCGGCGGATGGTCGACACGTGCCGGGAGTTCGGCGTGGAACCGGTGGTCACGCTGATGCACTTCACGGTGCCGCGCTGGTTCGAGCGCGACGGGTTCTGGCGGGCCGACGACGCCCCCGACCGGTTCGGCCGGTACGTCGAGGCGGCGCTTCCCGTCGTCCGGGACGTCGAGTGGATCTGCACGGTCAACGAGCCGAACATCGCGGCCATGCTGGCCGGCGGCGAGGACGCCTCGAACCTCGTCGCTCACGGTCTGCCGAACCCGGACCTGCACGTCGCCGACCAGCTGCTCGCCGCGCACGAGCGGGCGCGGGACGTGCTGTCGCAGCTGCCGCAGGCGAAGACGGGGTGGACCGTCGCGACCCAGGCGTTCAAGAGCACCGGGGAACCCGGCGCGGACGACAAGGTCGCGGAGTACGGCCACCCGCGCGACGACTGGTACCTCGAGGCCGCCAAGGGCAACGACTTCGTCGGCGTCCAGGCCTACACCCGCACGTTCGTCGGCCCCGACGGCCCGCTGCCCGTGCGCGACGACGTCGAGACCACGCTCACGGGCTGGGAGTTCTACCCGCAGGCCGCGGCCGACGGGTTGCGTGCGGCGTGGGAGCTGACCGGCGGCGTCCCGCTGGTGGTCACCGAGAACGGCATCGCGACCGCCGACGACACCCGGCGCGCCGCGTACACCAAGGCGTCCCTGGAGGGGATCCACGACTGCCTCGCCGAGGGGATCGACGTGCGCGGCTACTGGCACTGGAGCCTGCTCGACAACTACGAGTGGGCCTCGGGGTACCGGCCGACGTTCGGCCTCGTCGCGTGGGACCGGGAGACGTTCGAGCGGACGCCCAAGCCCAGCGCGCACTGGTACGGCGGCGTCGCGCGGGCCAACGCCCTGCCCTGACCGCTACTGCGGCAACGGCATCCCGTGGCCGAACCGGAACAGCGGGTCCTTCGTGCTGAACGGTGCGTCCGACGGGGAGGCGACGACGGCGGCCATCGACCGCGGCAGGTCGAACGGCAGTCGTCCCTCCGCCGGGACGACGCCGGTCAGGGCGTCGAGCAGGGCGTCGGTGGACGCACCGAAGTCCACGACCAGGGTGACGCCGGCCTCGACCAGCGGTGTCAGCACGGCCGGCCGGTCGAGGTGGACGACGGCGACCGTCGGGACCCGGGCGGCCAGGCCCCGCACGGCGTCGAGGACGGCGTCCGGGAACTCCAGGGACCCGGCGTGGAAGAACGACTCGAACCCCGGACCCCGGCGTTCGTAGGGCGCCTCGAGGCGGACGAGGGCGACGTCGGCGGTGGCCGGGTCGTCGACGAACCGGAGCTCTGCGCGGTCCGCGGGACGGGTCGCCGGCGGGCGCAGGAGGGGCGCGTCGCCGTCCTCGGCCACCGTCGCCGTGTGCACGCGGAGCGCGCCGGACGTCCCGGCGCGCAGGGGCAGCGGGACGGCGTCCACGGAGAGCACCGTGACGGAACGGGACTGCGTCCGGCGCCCTGCGGCCACGAGGTCGGCGGCCCCGACGACGGACGCGGCGGCGTCCTCGTCGACGTACCGGGCCTCGTCGAAGAGACCGAGCACGAACTTCTCCGCCAGCAGCCGGCCGACGGAGACGTCGAGGCGGGCCTCGGTCACGCGGCCGTCACCCACGAGCTGGACCACGAGCTCCGGGCAGGCCTCCCCGCCCAGCTGGTCGGCGCCGGCGGCGAGGATGCGCTCCACCCGCTCGAGCGGCGCCAAGTGTTCCACGCCCCAGGCGCGCGCCGGGAAGGGGTGGCCGAAGACCTCGGCGTCGGTGACCAGACCCCAGTCGGTGCAGACGATCCCGTCGAACCCCAGCTCCTCGCGCAGGATGCCGGTGACGACCTGCCGGCTGAAACCGAACCCGACCTCCTCGACCGGTTCGCCGTTCCGGACGAGTCCGACGGGCATCCCGTAGTACGGCATGACCTGCCGGGTCCCGGCGGCGATCAGGTCGTGGAACGGCTGCAGGTGCGTCTCGAAGGACCCGCCCGGGTAGACCTGCTCCCGGCCGTAGGGGAAGTGCGGGTCCTCGCCGTCGCGCTGTGGGCCGCCGCCGGGGAAGTGCTTCGTCATCGTGGACACCGAGGCCGGACCGAAGGCTCCGTCCAGGCCCCGTTCCCGCGCGACGTCGCCGGTGGCCTGCAGTCCGCGGACGTACACCGCTCCCAGCCGGCCGGCGAGGTCGGCGTCCTCCCCGAAGGTCGCGCCGCCGCGGGCCCAGCGGGGCTCGGTGAGCAGGTCGACCTGCGGGTGGAGGGCGGTCCGGATGCCGACGGCGAGGTACTCGCGGCGGACGGCGTCGGCGTGCTCCTCGACCAGTCGCTCGTCGCGCAGGGCCGCGAGCCCGAGCGTCTCGGGCCACTGCGAGAACGGCCCGGACAGCAGCGCGGCACCGGGGTTGTCGGTGAAGGAGTGCCGCGGGTCGCTCGAGACGGTCACGGGGATGCCGAGCCGGGTGCCGGCCGCGAGCTCCTGCAGACGGTTGTGCCAGCGGGCGAACTCGCGGGCCGTGCGCGGCGCCGCCAGCACGTTGACGTGGGTCAGGTGCCGGCGGGTCACGAGGTCGCGGGCCGTGGCGGCCCCCATCCGCGACGGCTCCTCGGCCAGCGTCCCTCCGGATCCCACCTCGACCATGGTGTGGAAGAGCTGACCCGCCTTCTCCTCCAGCGTCATGCGGCCCAGCAGGTCCGCGACGCGTTCGGCCACCGGCAGCCGGGGGTCGCGGTAGGGCGCTGCGTCCGGCGCGTCGTCGCTGCTCACCGGGGACTCCTTCGTCCGGGACCGTCGCACCGGGCGGTGCGAATCCCCCCCGGTTCTACCAGGGCCCCTACCGGAACCGGCGCAGCCGCAGCGAGTTCGTGACGACGAACACCGACGAGAACGCCATCGCCGCGGACGCGACGACGGGGTTCAGCAGCCCCGCAGCGGCCAGGGGGAGGGCGGCGACGTTGTAGGCGAACGCCCAGAACAGGTTGCCGCGGATCGTGGACAGCGTCCGGCGGGACAGCCGCACCGCGTCGACGGCCGCGAGCAGGTCGGCGCGGACGAGGGTCAGGTCACCCGCCTCCACGGCCACGTCCGTCCCGGTGCCCAGCGCGATCCCGAGGTCGGCGACGGCCAGCGCGGCGGCGTCGTTGACGCCGTCCCCGACGACCGCGACGACCTTGCCCTGCGCCTGCAGAGCGCGCACGTGGGCGAGCTTGTCCTCCGGGCGTGCCCCGGCGACCACGTCGTCGATCCCGACGGTGTCCGCGACGGTGCGCGCGGTGCGCTCGTGGTCGCCCGTGAGCAGGACCGGGTGCAGGCCGAGGGCGCGGAACCCGGCGACGGCCTCGCGGCTCGTGGGGCGCACGGCGTCGGCGACGGCGAGCACGCCCGTCGGCTCCCCGTCCTCGACGACCACCAGGACCGTCCGGCCCGCGGCCTCGTGCTCGTCGAGCGCGTCGCGCAGCCCGGTCGGCAGGCTCGTCGCGGCCCAGTCGGGACGTCCCACGCGCAGCGCGACGCCCTCGACGGTCCCGGCGATGCCGGCGCCCGCGGTCGCCACGACGTCGGTCACAGCCGCCAGGGCACCGGCCTCCCGCGCCGCGGCGGCGACGGCCCGGCCCACGGGGTGCTCGGAGGCGTCCTCCAGGGACCCGGTGCGGCGCAGCACGTCCGCGGCGTCGTGACCCTCGGCCGGGACGACCGCCACGAGGGTCATCCGTCCCGTCGTCACCGTGCCGGTCTTGTCGAGCACGACGGTGTCGACGCGACGGGTCGCCTCCAGCGCCTCCGGTCCCTTGACGAGGATGCCGAGCTGGGCGCCGCGGCCCGTCCCGACGAGCAGCGCGGTCGGTGTCGCCAGGCCCAGGGCGCAGGGACAGGCGATGACGAGGACCGCGACCGCGGTGGTCAGGGCGTGTCCCGCACCGGCTCCGGACAGCCACCAGCCGAGGAACGTGGCGAGGGCCGCGACGAGCACGACGGGGACGAAGACGCCGGACACGCGGTCGGCGAGGCGTTGCGCCGCAGCCTTCCCCGACTGCGCCTCCTCGACGGCGCGTCCGATGCGGGCCAGGGCGGTGTCGGCACCCACCCGGGTGGCGCGCACGACGAGCCGCCCCCCGGCGTTGACCGTGCCGCCGACGACGTCGTCGCCCGCGCCGACCTCGACGGGGACGGACTCACCCGTGACGACGGAGGCGTCGACCGCCGAACTGCCGTCCACGACCGTGCCGTCGGTGGCGACGGTCTCGCCGGGCCGGACGACGAACTCGTCCCCGGGGCGCAGGTCGGCGACGGGCACCCGGTGCTCGACGCCGTCCCGCAGGACGCCGACGTCCTTCGCGCCGACGGCGAGCAGGGCGCGCAGCGCGGCGCCGGACCGTCGCCGGGCCCGGGCCTCCAGGTAGCGGCCGGCCAGGACGAACACCGTGACGACGGCCGCGACCTCGAGGTACAGCTCGTCGCCGGCCGAACCCCAGAGCCGGAACTCCATGTGCATCCCCGGCATCCCGGCGTCGCCGAGGAACAGGGCCGCGCACGACGTCAGCCAGGCCGCCGCGACACCGATGCTGACGAGCGTGTCCATCGTGGCGGCGCCGTGCCGGGCGTTGACCACCGCGGCCCGGTGGAACGGCCACGCGCCCCACACCGCGACGGGGGAGGCGAGGGCGAACGCCAGCCACTGCCAGTTCGTGAACTGCAGGGCGGGAACCATCGACAGCGCCAGGACCGACAGGCCCAGGGCGGCCGTGACCGCGAGGCGCCGTCCGAGCTCGCCGGTGACGGGGTCGGATTGCTCCGCAGCGGGTCCGGGGTCGGGCTGAGGAACGGTGGCCGTGTACCCCGTCTTCTCGACGACGGCGATGGCGTCCGCGACGTCGGTGCCGGCCGGCAACCGGACGGAGGCCTTCTCGGTCGCGTAGTTCACGCTGGCCTCGACGCCCGGCATGCGGTTGAGCTTCTTCTCGATGCGGTTCGCGCAGGACGCGCACGTCATCCCGCCGATCGTGAGTTCGACGGGGATGAACCCTTCCAGTGGGACGGCCATCAGCGCACCAGCTCGTACCCCGCCTCGTCGACGGCGGCCGCGACGGCCGACTCCTCGAGGGGGGAGGTGGCGGTGACCGTGACGGTGGAGGTGCCGTCCGGGACGAGGTCGACGTGGACGGACTCGACGCCGGGCAGCGCCGACACCTCCTCGGTCACCGCGCTGACGCAGTGCGCGCACGTCATCCCGGACACCTGGAACCGGTTCTCGCTCATCAGGACCTCACCAACCGCGCGATCGCCGCGCTCGCTTCCTTGATCTTCTCGTCCGCCACCGCGCCGCCCTCGGCCGCCGCGTGCGCGACGCAGTGCCCGAGGTGGTCGTCCAGCAGGGACAGGGCCACGGCCTGCAGGGCCTTCGTCGCGGCGGAGACCTGGGTCAGGACGTCGATGCAGTACGCGTCCTCCTCGACCATGCGCTGCAGGCCGCGCACCTGCCCCTCGACGCGGCGCAGCCGCTTGAGGACCTCGTCCTTCTCCCCGGCGTAGCCCGGTCCGTGCTCCATGCCTCCTTGGTACCCCCTGGGGGTAGGAAGCGCAACCCCTACCCCCTAGGGGTACCGGAGCAGTCCTCGTCACGGGTGACACTGGAGGACGTGCCGAGCACCCTGCCCGACGGCGAGACCGTCCCCACCGACGGTGCGCTGCCGCCCGAGGCCCTCGCCGGGGCCGCCGACCGCACGTTCGGGGTCTACCTGCACGTCCCCTTCTGCGCCGTGCGGTGCGGCTACTGCGACTTCAACACCTACACGGCCACCGAGCTCGGCGGCGGGGCTTCCCAGGCCGCCTACGCGCAGACGGCGACCGCCGAGGTCCGGTTCGCCGCGCGGGTGCTGGGGGACGCCGTCCGACCGGCCGAGACGGTCTTCTTCGGCGGCGGTACCCCCACGCTGCTGCCCGCCGACGACCTCGCGACGATGCTCGCCGCCGTCCGCGACGAGTTCGGCCTCGCGCCCGGCGCGGAGGTCACGACGGAGGCCAACCCCGACTCGGTGACCCCCGAAGGGCTCGCGACGCTGCGCGAGGCCGGGTTCACCCGCGTCTCCTTCGGCATGCAGTCCGCCGTGCCGCACGTCCTGGCCGTCCTGGAACGCACCCACGACCCCGCCCGCGTCCCGCTCGCGGTGCGCTGGGCCCGTGAGGCCGGCCTCGACGTCAGCCTCGACCTCATCTACGGCACCCCGGGGGAATCGGTCGACGACCTGCGCCGCAGCCTGGACGCCGCCCTGGCCTGTTCGCCGGACCACGTCTCGGCGTACGCGCTCATCGTCGAGCAGGGGACCAAGCTCGCCGCGCAGATGCGGCGCGGTGAGGTCCCCGAACCCTCCGACGACGACGAGGCGGACAAGTACGAGGTCGTCGACGACACGCTCGCCGCCGCCGGGTACGACTGGTACGAGGTGAGCAACTGGGCCCGCGGACCGGAGTTCGCGTGCCGGCACAACCTCGCCTACTGGCGCGGTGGCGACTGGTGGGGGATCGGGCCGGGTGCGCACAGCCACGTCGGTGGGGTGCGGTGGTGGAACGTCAAGCACCCCAGCGCCTACGCGGGACGGCTGGACGCGGGGACGTCACCCGCCCACGCCCGCGAGCGCCTCTCCGAGGACGACCGCCGCGTCGAGGACGTGCTCCTGCGCTCCCGGCTCGCCGAGGGTTTCGACCCCGCGTGGTGGGGGGTCCGGCCACCAACCGCGCAGCTGCTGCTCGACGGGCTCCTCGAACCCGCCGCCGGTGGTCGGGTGGCCCTGACCCGTCGCGGGCGGTTGCTCGCCGACGCGGTGGTGCGGCGGTTGCTGGACTGAGCCGTCAGGTGCCCGAGAGGTCGGGGCACGCCGCGTCGCCCGAGAGGTGCACGAGCCCCTGCGGGTGCCCGGCGGCGTCCACGGTGCTGGGCAGGTCGCTGCCGAGGGAGCCGACGGGCTCGCCGTTGCCGTTCACGTCGATCATGCCCAGCGGCACCTCGACGGTCAGGGCCGTTCCCGGCATCGCCGAGCCCTCCGCGACCGTCCGGCCGTCCCGGCTGAACACGTACCTCCACTGACCGGTCGAGTCGTCGGGATGCCCCATGCACACGGCGACGAGCTGGGCATCGACGGTCTCCGGTCCACCACTGCCGCAGCCCGTCAGGGCGAGCAGGCCCACGAGAGCGGGGACGAGGACTCGGGCGCGACGGTGCACGGCCCGAGAGTGCCAGAACCCACCGGTCGGCGCTGAGGATCGAGCCGACCGCCGTCGGACAAGACCGTCTGCACCGTCTGCTCCAGCGTCGAGTCCGGGCCGCCCGTGGTCGAGGGTGCAGCGAGACCGGCCGGGGGCGTACCTCGAGCTCTCAGCACGCAAGCCCTGCCGTTCGGGGCTCCGAGAACCTCGAGGATCCTGCACGTGCCACCCGGAGCGCCGCTACCGTCACGGCATGCCCATCGTCCCCCACCTGGCGGAGCTCGTCGTCGCTGTCGGGGCAGCCGTCCTCGTGCTGCTCCTCTGCGTGGTCCTGGCGGTGGTCCTCCGGCGCCACCACCGCCGCGCTCCTGCGGCCGGCGGCGGACGGTCGGTACGCGCCGAGGGGCCGCGCCGGTAGCGTGCGCGCATGGACCTCGGGCTCAGCGTCGGTTACCTCACCGGTCCCGTCGGACCCGCCGCCGCGAGAGCGCTGGAGCTGACGCTGGCGGCCGAGGACGCCGGGTTCGCCTCCGTCTGGGTCGCCGAGGCCTACGGCACGGACGCGGTCAGCGTGCTCGGCTGGCTGGCCGGGCAGACGACCCGCATCGGCCTCGGCTCCGCCGTCCTGCAGGTCCCCGCGCGCGCCGCGGCGTCGACCGCGATGACGGCCGCGACGCTGGACGGGTTGTCCGGCGGGCGCTTCCGCCTCGGCCTCGGGGTGTCCGGACCGCAGGTGGCCGAGGGCTGGTACGGCCAGCCGTTCGCGAAACCCCTGGCCCGCACGCGCGACTACGTCGCCCTCGTCCGGCGGTTGCTGGCCCGGGAGGACTCCACGTTCGCGGGGGAGCACCTCACGTTGCCGCTGCCGGGTGGTCCGGGCATCCCGCTCAAGCTCATGCAGCCGCCGCCGCGGGCGGACCTGCCGATCCACCTCGCCGCGGTGGGTCCGCGCAACGTGGAACTCGCCGGGGAGATCGCCGACGGCTGGCTGCCCTCGTTCCTCGTCCCGGAGAACGCGGCGGAGTCCGCCGAGCGGCTCGCCGCGGGTTTCGCCCGCCGTGCGACGCCGCCGGAACGGTTCGAGGTGACGGCGTCGGTGCCGTTCGTCCTGACCGACGCGACGGGGGAGGACCGCGCCCGCGCGGAACTCCCGGCGCGCAAGCTCATCGCGCTCTACGTCGGGGGCATGGGGTCGAAGGAGTCGAACTTCTACGCCGACCTCGGTCGTCGCCTGGGGTTCGGCGAGGCCGTCGACGCCGTGCAGGACCTGTACCTCGCGGGCCGCAAGGACGAAGCGGTGCAGCGGGTCCCGTCGGGACTCGTCGAGGCGACGAGCCTCGTGGGTTCCGTCGAGGCCGTGCGCCGGCGGCTGGACGACTACGAACGCGCCGGCGTCACGACCGTCGCGCTGGTCCCGCTCGGCGCGGACGCCGTGGGGGACCTGCGCGCGGTGGCGTGAACCTCATCGCACCAGCCGGAAGATCAGCGGGTAGCGGTACACGCGGCCCTGGTTCGCGGCGACGGCCGCGAGGATCGTGAACACCAGGAACACGATCGCCGGGATTCCCGCCACCCAGAAGAACAGCCCGCCGACCCCGAGCGTCACGACGGTGAAGATGCCCAGGAGAACGCCCAGCACCAGTTCGTACACGATCACCGAGATCGTCATGTTGAGCGCCTCCGCAGCGTGCCCGCGCACGAACCCGCTGCGGTCCTTCAGCACCAGGAAGACGATGAGCGGGCCGAGGAACGGCAGGCCGATGAAGCTGGCCGCGATCGCGGACAGGTGCCCGAACATCCCCCACATCCGCTCGTCGGAGGGCGACAGGGGCGCGGGCGAGGAGGGCGGCTGCTGGGGGTACGGCGGCTGGCTCACGGTTCCGATCCTCCCGGTTCGCTCAGCGGTCCGCCAGGTCTGCGGTGACGAAGTCCACGAGTTCCTCCACCCGGCCCAGCAGCGCGGGTTCGAGGTCGGCGTAGCTGCGGACGGTCCCGAGGATGCGCTTCCACCCGTGCGCGACGTCGGCCTGGCTCGCGTGCGGCCAGCCCAGCTCGGCGAGGATGCCGTGCTTCCAGTCCTGCCCCTTCGGGATCGTCGGCCACTTCGTCCAGCCCAGCCGCTGCGGCCGCACCGACTGCCAGACGTCGATGAAGGGGTGCCCCAGGACGAGGACGTGCGGGCTGGCGGCGACCTGGGCGACGATGCGCGACTCCTTCGACCCCGGGACGAGGTGGTCGACGAGGACGCCGATGCGGCGGCCGGGGCGTGGCCCGAACGCGCGGATCGCGGCGTCGAGGTCGTCGACGCCGTCGAGCATCTCCACGACGACGCCCTCGACGCGCAGGTCGTCGCCCCAGACCTTCTCGACGAGCTCGGCGTCGTGCCGCCCCTCGACGAGGATGCGCGAGGCGCGGGCGGTGCGGGCCGTGGCACCGGTCACGGCGACCGAGCCGCTGGCCGTCCGGGTGGGGCGGGCCGGGCCGGCGCTCACGGGGGCGACGAGGCGGACCGGCTGTCCGTCGACCCAGAACCCCGGGCCGAGCGGGAAGGTGCGGGTGCGGCCCTTGGCGTCCTCCAGGACGACGACGTGGACGCCGCCGCTCTTCTCCACCCGCACGACGGCGCCGACCCAGCCCGTGTCGACGTCCTCGACGACGAGCCCGCGCACGGCCGGCTCGTCGCGGTGCACGGGCTTGGGGCGGGTGCGGGCGTGCGGGTCGGCGGACAGCACGTCGGCGCCGTACCGGTCGGGGGGCAGCTGGCTCACCCGCGGCACGCTAACGAGCGACCCGCACCGGACGGTGGAGGCGCGGCCGGGGCACACGTCCTAGACTTGGCACTCGCGCGCGAGGAGTGCCAACAGGGTGGATGCCGACACCGGACCGGGAGGGGTGGATGAGCGACGACCGCAGGCTCGCGGTGCTGCGGGCCATCGTGGAGGACTACGTCTCCACCCACGAGCCCGTCGGGTCCAAGGCCCTGGTGGAGCGGCACCAGCTCGGCGTGTCCCCGGCGACCATCCGCAACGACATGGCCGTGCTGGAGGACGAGGGCTACATCACCCAGCCGCACACCAGCGCGGGCCGCATCCCGACGGACAAGGGGTACCGCCTCTTCGTCGACCGGCTCGCCAACGTCAAGCCCATGACGCCGGCGGAGAAGCGCGCGATCGAGACCTTCCTGCACGGCGCGGACGACCTCGACGACGTCGTGGACCGGACCGTGCGCCTGCTGGCGCAGCTGACGCGGCAGGCCGCCGTCGTGCAGTACCCGTCGCTGTCGCGGGCCAGCGTGCGGCACGTCGAACTCGTCGGTGTCGGCGGGCGCAGCGCGCTGCTCGTCCTCATCACCGACTCCGGCCGCGTCGAGCAGCGCGTCCTGGACGTCCGCTCGGCCGTCGACGTCGAGACGCTCGGGGTGTCTCTCGCGGCGCTGCGCACGCGGGTCAACGCCTCCGTCGCCGGCAAGCGGCTGCGCGAGGCGCGCGAGGCGCTCACCGACCTCGTCCAGCAGACGCCGCAGGCCGACATCGCCATCGCGGCGGAGGTCGCGGCCTCCCTGGGGGACTGCCTCACCGCCTCCCTGGAGGAGCGCGTCGTCATCGCCGGGACGTCGAACCTCGTCAAGTCCGGGGCCGACCTGTCGATGCCGCTGGGCAGCGTCCTGGAGGCCCTGGAGGAGCACGTCGTGCTGCTGCGCCTGGTGCAGGAGCTGGCCGAGGAGCACCCGTCCGAGCGCGGCGGCCTGAGTGTCCGGATCGGCGCCGAGAACCTGCACCTCGGTCTCGACGGGACGTCCGTCGTGACCACCGGCTACGGCGGCGAGGCGGTCCTGGCCCGCCTCGGCGTCCTCGGCCCCACCCGCATGGACTACCCGACGACGATGGCCGCGGTCCGAGCGGTGTCACGCTACGTCTCGCGGATCCTCGCGTCGTGACCCGGCGGTGACACGACCCGTGACCAGCACCCGGAAGAGAACCGACAGGAGAACCCCGACCTCGTGAGCGACTACTACGACGTCCTGGGCGTCTCCCGCGACGCCTCCACGGAGGACATCAAGCGCGCGTACCGCAAGCTCGCGCGCAAGCTGCACCCCGACGTCAACCCCGACGCCGGGGAGCAGTTCAAGGAGGTCTCGCAGGCCTACGAGACGCTGTCGAACCCCGACAAGCGCTCGGCCTACGACCGGGGCGGTGCGGTGCCCGGCGGCGCGGGCGCCGGCTTCGGGGCCGGGTTCGGCTTCTCGGACATCATGGACGCGTTCTTCGGCCAGGGCGGTGGGGGCGGCCGGGGCCCCGGTCCGGCCAGCCGGACCCAGCGCGGTCAGGACGCCCTCATCCGCGTCGACGTCGACCTGGCCGAGGCCGCCTTCGGCGGCGAGCGCTCGATCCAGGTCGACACCGCGATCCTCTGCCCGACCTGCAAGGGCTCCTGCTGCCAGCCGGGCACCAGTCCGGCCACGTGCGACATCTGCCACGGGCAGGGGTCGGTCCAGCGCGTCGTCCGCTCCCTCCTCGGGCAGGTCATGACCCAGCAGCCGTGCCCGACGTGCCGCGGTTTCGGCACCGTGCTGCCCTCGCCGTGCCTGGAGTGCTCGGGGGAGGGCCGCATCCGCGCCCGTCGCCCGCTGACGATCCGCATCCCCGCGGGCGTGGACACCGGGACCCGCATCCAGCTCGCCTCCCAGGGCGAGGTGGGGACGGCCGGCGGCCCGCCCGGTGACCTCTACGTGGAGATCCACGAGCGCCCGCACCCGGTGTACTCCCGGTCCGGGGACGACCTGCTGTGCACGCTCGAGGTGCCGATGACGGCCGCGGCGCTCGGGGCGAGCATCCCGCTGGAGACGCTCGACGGCACCGAGGAGATCGACGTGCGCCCCGGCGCCCAGGCCGGCGACGTCGTGACCCTGAAGCAGAAGGGCGCCGAGCACCTGCGCGCCCAGGGACGCGGTGACCTGCTCGTCAAGCTCGAGGTCATGACGCCCCGCGACCTCGACGAGGAGCAGGAGGAGCTCCTGCGCCGCCTCGCCGAGCTGCGCGGGGAGGTCCGGCCGGCGGGGAAGCTGTCCGAGAGCCACCAGGGCGTCTTCTCGAAGCTGCGCGACCGCTTCTCCGGTCGCTGAGCACCCGCCCCGCCTGACAGCACGGGGTGACCTCGTGCCCGGTGATCGGGCACGGGGTCACCCCGTGCGCGTCCGACGCGGGGCGGCGGGGGGAGCGCCCCTCAGGAGACGGTGACCGGCTTCGTGTCCCCCGCCGTCGGCCCCGCCTCGCCACCGGACTCGTCCGGCGCGAACACCGCGACCGTGTAGGTGCCCGCCGGCACCTGGGCGGTGAACGAGAACGGGGCGAAGGTCCCGTTCGCCCCCGCCTGCACCGCGTCGCGGGCGACCTCGGTGCCGGCGCTGTTCGTGACCGTGTACATGAGGGTGCCCTCGAAGGCCGACCCGACGCCCTTGACCGTCACCGAGCCCGACCCGCCCGTCACCGACGTGATCCACGCCGGGGCCTGCACGTCGGCTTGCGGGGCGCGGGACAGCGTCTCGGCGACGGTGGTGCCGAACAGCGACGGACGGGCCTTGCCGTCGACGCGCACCTCGACCGGGTCGTCCGAGCCCGCGGCGGCCGTCACGGTGTAGACGAGCTGCTGCACCGCGAGCTGCGCACCACCCGCCCCGGCGCTGCCGCTCGCGGCGGACGCGGACAGGTCGACGACGAGCCGACCGCCGCTGGAGGTCACGGTCGCGCTCGGGTCCGCCGACCACGGGCTGGAGTAGTCCGGGTCCGACGGCTTCCCGGCCAGCATGGCGCGCAGCGCGTTCGTGGGGTCGTCCTTCGCGGTCCCGGCCTTCGCGTACTCGCGGAACAGCTTCGCCGGCTGGCCGCCCACCCAGTACACGGGGACCGTCCCGGCGCCCGAGGGCAGCGTGCCCGTGGCGGCGGTGCCCGTCGCCGTGCCGGTGCCGGTCCCGGTGGCGGAGGCCGTCGCGGGTGCGCTGGAGGCGCCGGCCGCCGTGGAGGGGGCCGCGCTGGTCGTCGAGGACGCGGTCGACGGCGCCACCGATGAGGTGGACGGCGTGGCCGAGGTGCTCGCGGCGACGGTGCTGACGTTCCCGCTGGTGCGCTGCGTGACGGCGTAGGCGCCACCGCCCACGACGACGACGGCGGCGACCCCGGCGACGGCGGCCCAGGCGCGGGAACGGCGGCGGGCGGCTCGGCTGGTCATGCGGATCTCCTCGAGTCGATCGGTCGGTCGTGCGTCGGCCGCGCGGGCGGCCAGGGCGTCGCGCAGCTGCCGCGCGGTGGGGCTCAGGTCGTCGTCGCCGTCGGGGTCCGGCAGCGGACCCGACGGGGTCACGTCACTCACTGGTGGTCCTCCCGGCTCATGGCCTCGCGCAACGCGGACAGCCCGCGGTGCGCGTGCGTCTTGACGGCGCCCCGGCTGATGCCGAGGACGTCGGCGATGTCCTGCTCGGACATCTCGCCCTGGTAGCGCAGCACCAGGACCTCCCGCTGCCGCGTCGGCAGCCCGTCCAGGGCGCTCAGCACCGAGCGGTGCTCCGAGGCCCGCACCGCGTGCTCCTCCGGACCGTCCGGCGCAGGGTCCGGCAGCGGACGGCGCCGGTCGGCCACGACGCGGTGCTTCAGCACGTCCCGGGCCCCGTTGACGACGCTCGTGCGCAGGTACGCCACGGCAGACCCCTTGTCCGCGAGCCGGTCCCAGCGCCGGTGCAGGGTGACGAAGGCGTCGGCGACGACCTCCTCGGCGCTCGCCGACTCGCCCATGAGCGAGGTCGCGAGCGCGACGAGCCGCCGCCAGTGCGCCGCGTACAGCGCCCCGACGGCCTCGTCGGCCGACCACGAGCGCGGGTCGTCAGCCACCGCGCGCTCCTTCATCACCATCACACCGTGTAGACGAGTCACGCAGGGTCACGGTTGACATCCAACCCGACATTCTTCGGCGGGCGGTCCAGGGACCCGCGGGCGTCGCCTCGAGGGAACGTTGACTCCCCGGTGACGATCATCGTCACCGGGGAGTCACCGTTCCCCACCCGGCGGCCGCGAGTAGCGTGCGGGGGCATGGCCGAGGTCTCCCGCGTGCAGCGCGCCCCCGACGACCTGTTCCTCAAGATCGTGGCGGGGGAGATCCCCGCCACCGTCGTCCACTCCGACGACCTCGTCGTCGCCTTCGAGGACGTCAACCCCCAGGCGCCCGTCCACGTCCTGGTCGTGCCGCGCGAGCGGTACGAGAACGTCGCCGAGCTCGCGGCGGCCTCGCCGCAGGCCCTCGCGCGGCTCGTCGAGGTGGCCCAGCGCATCGCCGACGAGCGGTGCGGCGGGGAGTACCGCCTCGTCTTCAACACGGGCACCGCGGTGGGCCAGTCGGTCTTCCACGTGCACGGCCACGTGCTCGGCGGCCGGGACTTCACCTGGCCCCCCGGCTGATCACACGGTTGGATGGTGCGCCATGTGCGGCTTGTGCGGTGAGGTCAGGTTCGACGGGCACGCGGCCGACGTGGCGGCGGTGCAGCGGATGTCGCAGACGCTGGCGCCCCGCGGCCCGGACGGCGAGGGCGTCTGGTCCCAGGGCCGGGTCGCCTTCGGCCACCGCCGCCTGTCGATCATCGACCTCTCGGCGTGCGGCGCCCAGCCCATGCAGGACCCCGAGCTCGGGCTCACCGCCGTCTTCAACGGCTGCATCTACAACTACCCGCAGCTGCGCGAGGAGCTGACGGGCCACGGCTACCGGTTCACCTCGACGTCGGACACCGAGGTCATCGTCAAGGGCTACCACCGCTGGGGCGCCGACGTCGTCGACCACCTCATCGGCATGTTCGCCGTCGTCGTCCACGAGCGGGACACCGGCCGGGTCGTGCTCATGCGCGACCGCCTCGGCATCAAACCGCTGTACCTGGCCGAAACGCCGGGCCGGCTGCGCTTCGCCTCGAGCCTGCCCGCGCTGCTGGCGGCCGGTGACGTCGACACGACCGTCGACCCCGTCGCGCTGCACCACTACCTCACCTGGCACGCCGTCGTGCCCGCTCCGCACACGGTGCTGCAGGGCGTGCGCAAGCTGCCGCCCGCGACGGTGCGGATCGTCGAACCCGACGGCACGTCCCGCGAGCACCGCTACTGGGCGCCGGACCACGTGCGGCGCGAGGAGTTCGCCGGGTTCTCCGAGCGGGACTGGGAGGACGCCGTCCTCGCCGCGCTGCGGACGGCCGTCGAACGGCGCACCGTCGCCGACGTCCCCGTCGGGGTCCTCCTCTCCGGCGGTCTGGACTCCAGCCTCATCACCGCCCTGCTCGCCGAGCAGGGTCAGAAGGACCTGGCGACGTACTCCATCGGCTTCGAGTCCGTCGGCGGTCGCGAGGGCGACGAGTTCGCCTACTCCGACGTCATCGCGGAACGGTTCGGCACGAACCACCACCGCATCCGGGTGAGCGGCGACGAACTCGTCGGAGCCCTCTCGCACGCCGTCGGGGCGATGGCCGAACCCATGGTCAGCCACGACGTCGTCGCGTTCGACCTGCTCTCGCAGCAGGTCTCGCAGACCATCAAGGTCGTGCAGTCGGGTCAGGGCGCCGACGAGGTGTTCGGCGGCTACCACTGGTACCCGCCGTTGTCGGGGCTCACCCCGGAACAGGGTGTCGACGCCTACGCCCGCGCGTTCTTCGACCGCGACCACGCGCAGGTGGCCCAGGTGCTGAACCCGCAGTGGATGACGGCCACGGACGTCTCGCGCGAGTTCGTCGCCCGGCACTTCGCGCGCCCGGGGGCGGACACGGCCGTCGACGCGGCACTGCGCCTGGACACCGAGGTGATGCTCGTCGACGACCCCGTCAAGCGCGTCGACAACACGACGATGGCCTGGGGGTTGGAGGCGCGCGTCCCGTTCCTCGACCACGAGCTCGTCGAGCTCGCCGCGGCGGTCCCGCCGGAACTGCAGCTCGCGAACGGCGGCAAGGGGATCCTCAAGCAGGTCGGGTACCGCGTCATCCCGCGCGAGGTCATCGACCGGCCCAAGGGCTACTTCCCCGTCCCGGCCATCACCCACCTCGAGGGCGAGGTCCTCGGTCTGGTGAAGGACGCGCTGTCCAGCCAGGCCGCCCGCGACCGCGCCCTGTTCCGTCCCGAGTACGTCGAGGGCCTGCTGCGCGACCCCAACGGCGAACTGACCCCGCTGCGCGGGAACAAGCTGTGGCAACTCGGCCTGCTCGAGATGTGGTTGCAGCAGCACGGGATCGGCTGACGCGGGACGGGGGAGACGCACGTGTCGAACACCAAGCGCCGCACCACCGTCGCCGGGTTGCGCCAGCGCGGCCTCGACGTCCCGACCATCTCCGGCCGCACCTGGCAACGGCCCCCGCAGTGGTTCACCGAGGACATGACGCGCGACGTCGTCCTCGACATGGGGTGGGGCCGGCTCGTGTTCGGGCAGACCTTCAGCGACCAGCGCGACGTCGTGGACGCCCTGCGCGCCGAGGAGACCGGCGAGCGGGACATCGCCATGTACGTCCGGGAACCGCAGGTGCTCGTCGGCATGGCGCCGCACGAGTTGTTCATGGACCCCTCGATCACGTTCCGGCTGCCCCTGGCCCGGTACCGGGCGCCCAAGGACCGCAACCCCGACGTGTTCGTCCGGATGGTCCGCGAGCGCGCCGAACTGGACGAGGTGAACCGCATCTACGCGGCCTGCGGGATGGTCGTCTCCGACGTGGACGTCATGTGGGCCAACCACCGGACGCGGACCTTCACGTACCTCGTCGCCGAGGACACCCGGACGGGCGCCGTCGTCGGGACCGTCACCGGCGTCGACCACGTCCTCGCGTTCGGCGACCCCGACCAGGGGGCCAGCCTGTGGTGCCTGGCGACGGACCCGCAGGTCGCCCCGCGGGGCACCGGGGAGGCCCTCGTGCGGGTCCTGGCCGAACGCTACGTCGCCCGCGGGCGGGCGATCCTGGACCTGTCGGTCATGCACGACAACGCCGGCGCCATCTCCCTGTACCGGCGGCTGGGTTTCCGGCCCGCGGCGCCCGTCGTCGTCAAGCGCAAGAACCCCATCAACCGGCCGCTGTTCTCCCCCCAACCGGAAGGGCTCGGCGACCTGAACCCCTACGCTCGGATCATCGCCGACGAGGCCCTGCGCCGCGGGGTCCGGGTCGAGGTCACCGACGCACCCAGCGGGGAGATGCGGCTGACGTTCGGGGGCCGCTCGCTGCTGACGCGGGAGTCCCTCTCCGAGCTCACGAGCGCCGTCGCGATGTCCCGCTGCGACGACAAGCGCGTCACCCGTCGCCTGCTCTCCGGCCGCGGTGTCCGCGTCCCGCGGGCCGTCGAGCTGGCCCAGGACCCGTTGCGGGACAGCGCAGGCCTGGCCGAGTGCGAACGGCTCGTCGCCGAGACCGGCCCCGTCGTGGTGAAACCCGCGCGCGGCGAGCAGGGCAAGGGCATCACCGTCGGCGTGCGCGGTGGGGACGAACTCCGCGAGGCCGTCGCGGAGGCCGCGGCGCACTGCCCGGACGTCCTCGTCGAGGAACTGGTCGCCGGGCAGGACCTGCGGATCGTCGTCATCGACCACGAGGTGGTCGCCGCGGCCGTTCGCCGGCCCGCCGCCGTCATCGGCACGGGAACCGACGACATCCGGACGCTCGTCGGCGCGCAGAGCCGCCGGCGCCAGGCCGCGACGGGCGGGGAGTCCAGCATCCCGCTCGACGCCACCACGGAGGCGGTCGTCCGCGACGCCGGCTACGCGATGGACGACGTCCTGCCGCGCGGGGAACGCCTGGAGGTGCGCCGGACGGCGAACCTGCACACCGGCGGCACCATCGACGACGTCACCGACGACCTGCACCCCGACCTCCTCGACGCGGCCGTCGCCGCGAGCCGGGCCATCGGGATCCCCGTCACGGGCCTGGACTTCCTCGTCCCCGACGTCTCGGGTCCCGACCACGTCGTCATCGAGGCCAACGAGCGCCCGGGGCTGGCGAACCACTCGCCGCGCCCGACCGCGCAGAGGTTCCTCGACCTGCTGTTCCCCGAGACCCGCCGCCAGCCCGGCACGCCGGAGCAGGGGTAGCGCCGTGCCCGAGGCCCACGCCCTGCACCGGCACGCCCGCGACCAGCGCGAGGCGCTCGCCGGGCAGGTGCTGTCGGTCACGAGCCCGCAGGGGAGGTTCGACGCCGCCCCCTTCGACGGCCACCTCCTGCAGGACGTGCAGGCGTGGGGCAAGCACCTGCTCTACGCCTTCGACGACGCCCCCGACGTGCACGTCCACCTCGGGCTGAAGGGGTTCTTCCTGCGCACCGACGACCTCGGGCTGCCCGCCCGCGGCGGGACGCGGATGCGGCTGGCGGGGGAGCGGGCGGCGTTCTCCCTCATCGCCCCGAGCCGCTGCGAGGGCCTGGACGCCGCCGCCCGCGACGAGCTGATCGCCGGCCTGGGGCCGGACCCCCTGCGGGTGGGAGAGGCCGGCCGGGAGGAGGCCGCCGAGCGCCTCGCGTCCTCGCGCGCCGCCGTCGGCGCCGCCCTGCTCGACCAGTCGCTCTGGGCCGGGATCGGCAACGCGTGGCGCGCCGAGCTGCTCTTCCTCGCCGGGATCGACCCCACGCGCCCCGTCACGGCCGTGGAGGCTGCGCTGCTGTGGGACCTCGCCGTCGTGCACCTGCGCCTCGGGCTGGAGGCCGGGCAGGTCGTCTCCGACCCCTCGGCCCCGGACGAGCGCTGGGTCTACAAGCGGCCCACGTGCCGGCGCTGCGGGTCGCCGGTGAGGAGCTGGACCCTCGCCGGCCGCGTCGCCTGGGTCTGTCCCGTCGACCAGCGGTAGAGCAGCGTCACCCCGCAACCTCACTCCGGCAGCCGGTCCCGCAGGTCCGCGAGCTCCCGCTCGGCGTGCCCGACGCGCTCGCGGGCCGCGTGCGCGGTCCGCTCGGCCGTCCGCACCGTGTCCTGGGCGCTCTCGAGCTGTTCGATGACGGCGTCGAGCCGGGCCTGGAGGTCCTCCCGGCGGCGGTCGAGGTCCTCCTGCCGCCGCTGCGCCGACGCGAGGTCCGCGTCGGCCGCCGACGCCTCGTCGCGGGCGTCGTCGAGCGCGTCGTCGGCCTCCTCGACCGCCGCGCGCAGCTCGGCCAGCTCGCGCTCGCGCCGTTCGGCCTCCGCCCGTTCCCGCTCGGCCTCCCGGGCCGCCTTCTCCTCCCGGCGGGCGCGCAGCTCGTCGCGCGGGGGTGTCTTCCCCGTCTTCGCCCCCGTCTTCTCCGCCGGCTTCCTCGCCGGGCTGCGCGGGGTCTTGGCCGGGACCGGGCGCGGGGCCGCGTCGCCGGCCGTCGCCCCCTCCACGTCGACGTCGCCGAACCCCGTCGACTCCAGGGTCCTGACCAGCGTCGCCGTGCGGACGGCGTCCGCCGCAGCGGGATCGGCCATGGCGGCCCGCAGCGTCGCGACGACCTTCTCACCCACGTCGAGGGAGAGGCGGACCCCCGCCTCCTGCGTGAGCCGCCCCGCCTGCACCCGCATCGCGTCGAGGACCTTGTGCTGCTGCACGCTCAGCTCGCGCAGCTCCGGACCGGCGAGCGAGGCCGTCGCCTCCCGCATCGAGGCGCCGAGCTGGAGGAGCTGCTCGACGTCCTCGCCGCGCTCGCGGACGAGCAGGTTCACCGCCCACGCCGGCACCGGCGGCTTCTTCAGCCCGGCGATGCGGCCGGCGAGGTCCCGGTCGCCCTCCGCCTTCGCCTGCCGCGCGTACGCATCGCGGGTGGCGGTGAACTCCGCCGGTGGCGAGCCGTACAGGTCGTCGAGCACGTCCGCGAGGTCCACCGGGGCATCCTCCCCCGACTCCTGAGAGCATCGCCCGTGATGAGCAGCCAGACCCGCACCCACGTCCACGCCGGGGCCCCCGGTCAGCCGGTCGTCGACGCCCCGATCGACGTCGAGTACCTCACGAGCACCCTCATGGAGATGCTCCGGATCCCCAGCCCGTCGGGCCGCACCGACGCGGTCATGCAGGCCGTCGGGGACCACATCGCCGCCCTCGGGCTCCCGTTCGACCTGACGCGCCGGGGGATCCTGCGCGCGACCCTGCAGGGCCGCACCGAGAAGGTCCGACGGGCCGTCATCGTGCACGCCGACACCATCGGGCTCATGGTCAAGCAGGTGAAGGCGTCGGGCCGGCTCGAGGTCGTGCCCGTCGGCAGCCACAGCGCCCGCTTCTCCGAGGGCGCGCACGTCACGATCTTCACCGACGACCACGACCGCGTGTACACGGGCACGGTGCTGCCGCTGAAGAGCAGCGGCCACACCTTCGGCGACGAGATCGACACCCAGGGCGTCGGCTGGCCCTACGTCGAGGTCCGCATCGACGAACCCGTGTCCTCCGCCGACGACGTGCGCGCGCTCGGCATCGAGGTCGGCGACTTCGTGGCCCTGGACGCGGCGCCGCAGCTGACCCGCGGCGGCTACGTGAAGTCGCGCCACCTCGACGACAAGGCCGGTCTCGCGGCCTGCCTCGCGGCGCTCAAGGCGCTCAAGGACGCCGACCTGCCGCTCGCGGTGACCGCGCAGTTCCTCGTGACGATCGGCGAGGAGGTCGGCTTCGGCGCCACCCACGGGCTCGCCCCCGACGTCGCCGAACTCGTCGCCGTGGACAACGCCGTGGTCGCCGAGGGGCAGAACTCCCGCGAGGAGCTGGCCAGCATCGCCATGCTCGACATGACGGGCCCGTTCGACTACCACCTGTCCCGTCGGCTGCACCGCCTGGCCTGCGAGCGCGACATCCCCGCCGTGCGGGACGTCTACCGGCACTACCGCTCCGACGCGGCGCCCGCCCTGGAAGCCGGGATCGAGGCCCGGCACGCCCTGCTCGGGTTCGGGCTGGACTCCAGCCACGGCCACGAACGCGCCCACGTGGACGGTCTCGTCGCCCTCGCGCGGCTGCTCGTCGTGTACCTGCAGAGCGGGCTGACGTTCGACGACTGGGACCAGTCCGAGTCCGGACCCCTGGCCGACTTCCCCAGCCTCAGCGTGCAGCCCGCCGACCCCGAACCCGTGGACCGGACGGTCGTCACCGACTGACGAACGGACTCCCCGCCCGGCGGCCGATGAGTTCGGCCGCCCGCCCGGGTCTCCTCCTCGTCAGCACCGGACCAGGACGAGACGAGGAGGGGGTCCCGTGGCCCTGCCCGAGATCACGACCCGCGAGGAGTGGCTGCGCGCCCGCACCGCGCTGCTGGAGCGGGAGAAGGAGGCCGTCCGCGCCAAGGACGCCCTGAACGCCGACCGCCGTCGCCTGCCGATGGTGGAGGTCACCGAGCCGTACCGCTTCACCGGACCGGACGGCGAGGTGGGGCTGGCGGACCTGTTCGCCGGCCGGGACCAGCTCGTCGTCCAGCACGTCATGTTCGGCCCCGACTGGGACGCGCCGTGCCCCGCGTGCTCGGCGGCGCTCGCCGAGCTCAGCGAGGGCCTCCTGGCGCACCTGCACGCGCGGCGGACGAGCTTCGTCGCCGTCTCGCGGGCGCCGTACGGGCGGATCGCCGAGGTCGCCGCCGAGCGCGGGTACCGGTTCGACTGGGTGAGTTCCCTCGGCAGCACGTTCAACCACGACTTCCACGTCACGCTCGACGCCGCGGTCGCCCCGGTGCTGTGGAACTACCGGGACGCCGACGCGCTGCGTGCCGCGGGGCAGGAGTGGGTGGTCGAGCAGGCCGCGGCGGGCCCGTCCGAACAGCCGGGCTACAGCTGCTTCCTGACCACCGGAGGCGAGGTGTTCCACACGTACTCGACGTTCGCGCGCGGCACCGAGCAGCTCGGCGGCGCCTACGCGTTCCTCGACATGACGGCCCTGGGCCGGCAGGAGGAGTGGGAGGAACCGGCGGGGCGCGTCGAGCACGCGCGGGGGGCGGTTCCGGACTTCGCCGCGGGGGGATAGCTTGGGCGCCCCCGGGCGAAGGAGCTCCCATGCACGTCCCCACGAAGCTGCTCGACGACCCCGCCGACGCCGTCACCGACGCGCTGCGCGGGCTGGCCGCGGTCCACCCCGAACTGACCGTCGACCTCGAGCACCACGTCGTCTCCCGCAACCACGACCACTCCGGGGACCACCGGCCCGGGAAGGTCGGGCTCGTCTCCGGCGGCGGGTCCGGGCACGAACCCCTGCACGCGGGTTTCGTGGGGCTCGGGATGCTCGACGCCGCGGCGTGCGGGGCCGTCTTCACCTCGCCCGTGCCGGACCAGGTGCTGGCCGCGACGACGGCCGCCTCCAGCGGTGGCGGGGTCGTGCACGTCGTGAAGAACTACACGGGCGACGTCCTGAACTTCCAGATGGCCGCCGAACTCGCCGACGACGAGGACATCCCCGTCGAGACGGTGCTCGTCGACGACGACGTGGCCGTCACCGACAGCCTCTACACCGCCGGCCGTCGCGGCACCGGCGGGACGCTGTTCGTCGAGAAGGTGCTGGGCGCCGCGGCCGAAGAGGGCATGGCGTTGGCCGAGCTCGCAGCTCTGGGCCGGGACGTCGTCGCCCGCAGCCGCAGCTTCGGCGTCGCGCTGAGCCCCTGCACGACACCGGGTTCGGACCGGCCCGGGTTCGACCTGGAGCCGGGGGAGATGGAACTCGGGATCGGGATCCACGGTGAACCGGGCCGGCGCCGGGTGCCGGTCCCGGCGACGGGGGTGGCGCGCGAGGTCGCGCGCACGTCGGTCGCCGCGATCGCCGACGACATGCCGCTGGACGGCGAGGAACTGCTCCTGCTGGTCAACGGGATGGGGGGCACTCCGCTGCTGGAGCTGCAGGTGCTCGCGGGCGACGTCGTCGCGGAGCTGACCGCCCGCGGGGCCCGCATCGGCCGGGCCCTCGTCGGCAACCACGTGACGAGCCTGGAGATGGCCGGGAGCATGGTGAGCGTGTGCCGCGCGACCCCGCAGCTGCTGCAGCTGTGGGACGCCCCCGTCCGCACGCCCGCGCTGCGGTGGGGCGCGTGAACCCGGTGCTCACGGCCGCCGGGGTCCGGGACTGGCTGCGGCGGTTCGCGACTGCCGTCGACGAGCACGCCGCGGAGCTGACCGACCTGGACCGGCCCATCGGGGACTCCGACCACGGGGTGAACCTGCAGCGCGGGATGCACGCCGTCCTGGCCGCGCTCGACGCCGCCGAGCCGGCGACCCCGGGGGCCGCCCTGGTGAAGGCGGGGTCCACGCTCGTCAGCACCGTGGGCGGCGCCAGCGGCCCCCTCTTCGGGACGCTCCTGCGCCGCGCGGGCAAGGCGCTGGGGGACGCGGAGTCCGCGGACGGGCCGGCGCTCGCGGGGGCGCTGCGGGCCGGCCTCGACGCGGTCGTCGCGCTCGGCGGCGCGCAGGTCGGCGACGCGACCCTGGTGGACGCGCTCACCCCGGCCGTCGAGGCGCTGGAGGCGGGCGGATCCGCGCAGGAGGCAGCCGACGCGGCGGCGCGTGGGGCCGCGTCCACCGACGAGCTCGTGGCCCGCAAGGGACGCGCGAGCTACCTCGGCGAGCGGGGGATCGGTCACCGCGACCCGGGAGCCGCGTCGATCGCGCTGCTGTTCGCCGCCCTCATCGAGGATGCGTCGTGAGCGTGCGGGTCGTTCTCCTGTCGCACAGCGCGGACGTGGCGCGCGGGGTGGCGGACCTCGCGGGCCAGATGGCGTCCACGGCCACCGTCGTGCCCGTGGGCGGGACGGCGGACGGGCGCCTCGGGACCGACGCCGACGCGCTCGAGGTGGCCGTCGAGGCGGCGCTGGACGCGGGTGACGAGGTCGCGGTGCTCGTGGACCTCGGCAGCGCCGTGCTCACGGCGCGGACCGTGCTGGCCGACCTGCCCGACGGGGCGGCGGTCGCCCTCGTCGACGCCCCGTTCGTCGAGGGGGCGGTCGCGGCCGTCGTGACGGCGTCGACGGGTGCCGGGCTCGCCGAGGTCGTCGCGCAGGCCGAGCTCGCGCGGGACCTGCGCAAGGGCTGAGAAGGCCCCCGCGTTCTGGGAGGATCGGCCCGTGCGCTGGCTCGTCGTGGACAACCACGACTCCTACACCCACAACCTGGTCCAGCTGCTGGCCGTGGCCTCGGGCACCGACCCGGTCGTGGTGAGCGACGACGACGTGGCACCGGGGGAGCTGGACCTCGAGGGTTTCGCCGGCGTCGTCGTCTCCCCGGGGCCGGGCCACCCGGCGAACCCGCGCGACTTCGCGCTGTCCGCGGACGTGCTGGCGCGCGCGCAGGTGCCCGTCCTCGGGGTCTGCCTGGGGATGCAGGGGATCGCGCTCGCGGCTGGTGCCGTCGTCGACGCCGCCCCGCAGCCGCGGCACGGTTTCGTCGACCGCGTCCGGCACACGGGTGACTCGGTCCTGGCCGGCCTGCCGCAGGGTTTCGACGCCACCCGCTACCACTCGTTCCGGGTGGCCGAACCCCTGCCCGACGTCCTGGAACCCCTGGCGTGGGGGCAGGACGGCGTGCTCATGGCGTTGCGGCGCCGGGACAGGCCCCAGGTCGGGGTGCAGTTCCACCCGGAGTCGGTGGCCAGCCCCTCGGGCGCGCTGATCGTGGAGAACTTCGTGCGTTGGTGCCGGCGGTTCGGGCACCCGCAGCGGTACCGGCTGCACAGTCGCAGGGTCCCGGGGGTCGTCGATGCCGAGGCGGTCGTGGCGGGTCTCTTCGGTGGGGAGGACGCGTTCTGGCTGGACTCGGCGAGCCGGGGTGCGGGGTCGGGCCGGTTCTCCTTCCTCGGCCCCCTGACGGGCGCGGTCGAGACGTCGATCGCCGCGGTCTCCGAGCGGCTGGCCGGCGTCGGGGTCGACGGAGCGCAGGACGTTCCGTTCGAGTTCGCGGGCGGCCACGTCGGCTGGGCCGGGTACGAGGCGAAGGACGAGTGCGGTTTCCCCGTCCCGCACGACGGGTCGCGGGCTCCGGGAACCCCCGCGAACCGGTGGGTGTTCGTCGACCGGTTCCTGGCCATCGACCACGACGCGGACGCGACGTGGGTGTGCGCGCTGTCGGAGGGGGCCGGGGACGGGGATCGGGAACCGTCGTGGATCGGGGAGACGATCGCCGCGCTCGACGGTCTCGCGCCCCTCGGTGAGCCCGCGCCCGCTCTGGACCTGCCGGTCGTCCTCGACACCGCCCCGGAGCGGTACCGCGACGACGTCGTCCGCGCGCAGGAGCAGTTGCACGCCGGGGAGAGCTACGAGGTCTGCCTCACCACCCGGGCGCGGGTCCCCGTCGGACCGAGCCCGGACGCGGGGTTCGCGGCGTACCGGCGGTTGCGTCGCGCGAACCCCGCCCCGTACGCGGCGTACCTGCGCTCCGGCGGGGTCGAGGTCGTCGGCAGTTCCCCCGAGCGCTTCCTGCGGGTGGGGCAGGACGGGTCCGTCGAGACCCGGCCCATCAAGGGGACGGCCCCGGTCGACACCGATCCCGCCGCGCTGCAGGCGGATCCGAAGACCCGCGCGGAGAACCTCATGGTCGTCGACCTGCTGCGCAACGACCTCGGGCGGGTCTGCGTCCCGGGGTCCGTCACCGTCCCGCACCTCATGGCGACGGAGACGCTGGCGACCGTGCACCAGCTGGTGACGACCGTCCGGGGACGGCTGCGCCCGGACGTCTCCGCCGTCGACTGCCTGCGCGCCTGCTTCCCGCCGGGGTCGATGACGGGGGCGCCCAAGCTGCGGACGACCGAGATCATCGACGCCCTCGAGCAGCGCCCGCGCGGCATCTACTCCGGAACCCTCGGCTGGTTCTCCCTGACCGGGGCCGCCGACCTCGCCGTCGTCATCCGCACCGCGGTCCGGGTGGGCGAGGAGTGGCACGTCGGGGCCGGCGGCGCCGTGGTCCTCGACTCCGACCCCGACGCGGAGGTCGCAGAGGTGTTGCTCAAGCTGCGGGCGCCCTTGGCGGCGCTCACGACGCGGCGACTGCCCGGAGCTCCCTGAGACTCAGGCGTCCGGGTGCAGGGCCCGGCTCCACAGCGCCTTGCCGGCGATGTCCCGCAGCGTCACCGTCAGCGCCTCGGAGTCGGGGTCGATCTCGACCTCGCCGAAGAACTGCGACCCCTCCAGCGGGGAGGTGTTCGCCCGCGGGGGCACGGCCTGGAACACGACCTGCGGACCGAACGTCGCGTCGAGGGCGTTGGGTCCGAACGAGCCGGCGTGCAACGGGCCGGAGACGAACTCCCAGAACGGGTCGAACTCGGTGAACGCGGCGCGCTCCGGGTGGTAGTGGTGCGCCGCGGTGTAGTGCACGTCGGCCGTCAGCCAGACGTGGTTGCGCACGCCGCGGTGCTTGAGCTCGCGCAGGATCCACGCGATCTGCTGCTCGCGTCCGCGGGGCACGCCCGGGTCGCCCTGCGCCACGGCCTCGATCCCGTCCGAGGCGGCGTCGGGGACGACGAGGCCGATCGGCATGTCGGCCTGCACGACCTTCCACCGCGCGGTCGAGGCGGCCATGGCCTCGACGAGCCAGCGCGCCTGTTCGGTGCCGAGGATCCCGCCGTCGGGCCGGATCCCGCCGCCGGCCCAGCCCCACGGGTTGGGGTCGCGGTCGGAGCGCATGTCGAGGACGAACACGTCGAGCAGGGGACCGAAGGCGAACGTGCCGTAGACGTCGTCCGTCCGGCGGTGCGAGACCGGGACGAACTCCCGCCAGGCCTGCTCCCCGCGCGCCCACAGGACGTCGACGCGCTTCTCCTGGTACGCGGGGTCGTCGAGGACCTCGTGCGGGTACCAGTTGTTGTGGACCTCGTGGTCGTCCCACTGGTTCACCTGCGGGACACGGGAGAAGAACGCGCGGTAGGCGTCGTCCTCGAGGTTGTACTTGAACGCGCCGCGGAAGTCGTCGAGCGTCTGGGCGACGTGCGACTTCGCCTCCGTGACGACGTTGCGGTAGACGCGACCGTCGGGCAGCGTGACGTCGCCCGTGATGGGCCCGTCGGCGTAGATCGTGTCGCCGGAGTGCAGGAAGAAGTCCGCGTCCCGCTCGGCCATCGCCCGGTAGATCGGGAAACCGCCGAGGTCGGGGTTGCGCCCCCAGCCCTGACCGGCCTGGTCCCCGCTCCAGAGGAACCGGATGCGGCGGTGGTGGTCTCGCGCGCCCGGCGCGGTGCGGAGGAAGCCCTCCTGCGACGCGCCGTCCGGGCGGTGGGCGTCGGGGGCACCGAGGACGACGCGGTACGGGACGTCCGCTCCCGAGGGGAGCCCCGTGACGTCGAGCCGGCCGGTGAAGTCGCCGGCCGACGTCAGCAGGGGGCCGCGGTACGTGCGGCAGTCACGGCCGAACCTGCCGGTCGAGGAGACCTGGACGAACATCCGGGCCGGCCGGTCCGAGCGGGTCCAGATCGTCGCCGTGTCCGCGGTGACGTCCCCGGACTGCACGCCGTGGGTGAGTCGGGGTGCCCCGCTGCGCAGGAGGGTCGGGGCCAGCAGGCCGGTACCGCCGGCGGCGAGGAGGGAGCGTCGGGAGAACGGAGGGGGTAGGGGGGTCGGCACCCGCGGAACGGTCCTCGGTGCAGGTGACGTCCGGGTTCCCTCCCGAGGAACTCCCGATGAAGGGCTCAGGGTTCCAGAGCGGTGCGGCGCAGGACCGTGGTGAGCGACCCGTCGACGGGCAGCGGTGTCCCGTCCAGCGACCGGACGGGGGCGGCCCCGCGCAGGCTCGACAGCAACCACGCCCCGTCGGCCGCCAGCAGGTCGTCCGGCCGGCACGGGGTTTCGCGGACCCCGAGGGCCGCGGTGACAGCGGCCAGGGTCGTGCCGGGGAGGACGTCCCGATCCGCCTGCGGCGGAGTCCACCACCGTCCCCCGGCGCGCCACAGCAGGTTCGCCGTCGGCGCCTCCAGGACCTCGCCGGCGGCGTCCAGGAAGAGCGCGTCGTCGGTCCCGCGCCGGCGCGCTTCACGCAGCGCGGCGGAGTTCACGGCGTACGACGACGTCTTGGCGGCGTTCAGCAACCACGGCGCGTCGGGGGTCGTGCTCGTGCCGCGGGCGAGGGTGATGACGTGGACGCCGTCCCGGCCCCGGCGGACACTCTCCGGCAGGGGTCGGAGGGTGGCGGTGCAGGTCCCCGCGGACGCCGTGAGCCGGAGGGCGGCCTCGGTGCCGGTGGGGACGTCGTCGGTGATGCTCGTGACGAGGTTCTCCCACGCGGAGCGGTCCACGGCGAGGTCGAAGGCTGCGGCGGACCGTTCGAACCGGTCGAGGTGCTGCTCGAGGCGGACGACGCGGGGCGGGATTCCCCCGTGGACGAGGAGGGTTTCGAAGAACCCGTCGCCGCGCAGTCCGGGGTCGTCCGCAGGGACGACGGGGGAGTCCCACGGAACCTCCCCGGTCCCCAGGACGGCCGTCCGGTTCCGCACCTCGTCCACCGGTGCATCGTGGCGGGCGCGGGGGCTGGGGACAACCCGTTCCTGATGTCGGAGGTGACTGGTAGAACTGGGACCGGGATACCTCAATTCCCTTGAATCCGTTGCGGCGCAACGCATCCACCCTTGTCTCGATCGGGCATCCGGTCTAGGCTCCAGCCATGACGACGGCCGCTACCACCCTCGACGGGCTCACTCCCGCGCAGCTGGTCGACGTCATCACCGACGCCGAACGGCAGATCCGCGCCCTGACCGCCCGACAGGTCCAGGCCACCGCCCGCTACGCCCAGCTCATGACCGGACGCGCCGGCGGGGACGCCGCCACCACCCGCGAGATCGCCTTGGCCCGGCAGGTGTCCCCCTCCACCGGCACCTCCCTCGTGTTCGCCGCCCGGGTGCTGGTGCAGGACATGCCCATCACCCTGGCCGCGCTGGCCGAGGGCCTGATCACCGAACGCGCCGCCCGCGACGTCGTGACCGCCACCTGCCACGTCAGCGCGACCGACCGTGCCCGCATCGACGAACGGATGCGGCGGGAGTACCGCCGCCCCGGCCTCGGGCACCGCTACCTGGCCGGCGCCGCCCGCGCCCTGGCTGACGCCGCCGATCCGGCCGCGGCGGTCGAGAGGAACCGCCGAGCCGAGGGCACCCGCCGGTGCACCGTGCGGCCCGGCGCCGACCACATGACGTTCTTCACCGCCGTGGGTACCCCGGCCGCCAACCTCACCCTGCTCACCACGCTGCGCCGCGCGGCCACCGACCAGCTGCGCGCCGATCCGAGCGACGAACGCACCGAGGACCAGGCGATGTACGACGTCCTGTTCGCCCGCGTCACCGGCGCAGAGCTCGTCACCGACCCGATCCCGGTCACCGTGGAGCTGGTGATGGACGAGGCGGCGCTGCTGCGGGAGGGGACCAGCTCAGCGCGGGTCTGGTGCGAGGGCATCGACGGCGGCCCGGTCCCCGCTCAGCAGGCCCGGGCGCTGGTGCTGGAGGCCGCCGAGAAGGAGCAGACCTGGATCCGGCGGCTGTACTGCAGACCAGGAACCGACGAGCTGGTCGCGATGGACGCGACGTCCCGCCTGTTCCCACCGGCCTTGGCCCGGTACCTCAGGCGCCGGGACCAGCGGTGCGCCACTCCGTGGTGCGAGGCGCCGATCCGGCACGTCGACCACGTCACCCCGTGGTCGCGCGGAGGGGGGACGAGCATCGAGAACGGTCAGGGTCTGTGCCGCTCGTGCAACTACACCAAGGACCTGCCCGGCTTCACCACCACGAGCGACACCAGGGGCAGGACGACTCTCACCACGAGAACGGGGCACCGGTACCGGAGAGAACCACCCCCGGTCCTCGGGCACCCCACCTTGCCCTCGACGCCACCCCCGACCCCGACCGCGCGACGGCGTAGGGCTGTCCACGACGGGTACGTCCCCGTCGGAGGTGTCCATGGGTGACGTGCTGGTCGGGATCTCGGGGTGGACGTACCCGCACTGGCGGGGCGACTTCTACCCCCGGGGCCTGCCGCACCGGGCCGAGCTGGCGTACGCCGCGGAACGGTTCGGGACGGTCGAGGTCAACGGGTCCTTCTACTCGTTGCAGCGACCGAGCTCGTACCGGGCGTGGCGTGAGACGGCGGAGGCCGCCGCCGACCCCGCCGTCGAGTTCACCGTCAAGGGTGGGCGCTTCGTCACGCACCTCAAGCGCCTGCGCGGCGTCGAGACCGGGCTGGCGAACTTCTTCGCCTCCGGCCTGCTGGAGTTGCGCGACCGGCTCGGTCCGGTGCTGTGGCAGTTGCCCGAGACGGCCGTGTTCGACGCCGACGTCCTCGACGGCTTCCTGCGGCAGCTGCCCCGGACGGTGGGAGAGGCCGCCGCCCTGGCCCGTCGGCACGACGGCAAGCTCTCGGAGGACCGGGCGGTGACGCGAGCGCCGCAGGGGCTCGCGGACCGCCGGGTCCGGCACTCGCTCGAGCCGCGGCACCCCTCGTTCGGCACGCCGGAGGCGCTGGCCCTCCTGCGGGCGCACGGTGTGGGGTTGGTGGTCGCGGACTCCGCCGGTCGCTGGCCCCGCTTCGAGGAGGTCACCTCCGACCTCGTCCACGTCCGCCTCCACGGGGACACCGAGCTGTACACGAGCCGGTACTCCGGCGCCGCGCTCGACGCCTGGGCCGACCGCGTGCGGGCGTGGTCGGAGGTGGCCGACGTGCGCGTCCACTTCGACAACGACGCCCGCGGCCACGCCCCGCACGACGCCCTGCGCCTGCAGGAGCGGGTGCGCCGGTGGTGAACGCGCGAGCCTCCGCGCGCACCGCTCGTTAGGATCGACCCGACAGCGCGGACCCACCGCACCCTCTCAGCACGGAGGCGAACGGCCCCTCGGGGCGATCATGGCCAGCACCGACACCACTCCCGAACCCCCGGCGCAGTCGCGGCACGTCATCGTCGTGCCGCCCGAGGTGCCGATGGTGGGCCTCCTCGGCGCTCGCGACGAGCTGCTCCGCGTCCTCGAACGCGCCTTCACGCGCACCGACGTGCTCGTGCGCGGGAACGAGATCACCGTCACGGGCGCCGCGGGCGAGGTCGCCCTCCTCGAACGGCTCGTGGACCAGATGACCGCCGTCCTGCGCAGCGGTCAGCCGCTCTCGCCCGACGCCGTCGAGCGCTCCGTCGCCATGCTGCGCGCCCAGGCCGCCGGCACGGCCGACGACCGGCCCGCCGACGTGCTGACGATGAACATCCTGTCCAGCCGCGGCCGGACGATCCGTCCCAAGACGGTCAACCAGAAGCACTACGTCGACGCCATCGACTCCCACACGGTGGTCTTCGGCATCGGTCCGGCGGGCACGGGCAAGACGTACCTCGCCATGGCCAAGGCGGTGCAGGCCCTGCAGGCCAAGCAGGTCAACCGCATCGTCCTGACCCGGCCGGCCGTCGAGGCGGGGGAGCGGCTCGGCTTCCTGCCCGGCACGCTCACCGACAAGATCGACCCGTACCTGCGGCCGCTGTACGACGCCCTCCACGACATGCTCGACCCCGACTCGATCCCTCGGCTCATGGCCGCGGGGACGATCGAGGTCGCGCCGCTGGCCTACATGCGCGGCCGAACGTTGAACGACGCGTTCATCATCCTCGACGAGGCCCAGAACACCTCGCCCGAGCAGATGAAGATGTTCCTGACCCGCCTCGGGTTCGGGTCCAAGATCGTCGTGACGGGTGACGTCACACAGGTGGACCTGCCCTCGGGGACCGAGTCGGGCCTGCGCGTCGTGCAGGACATCCTCGAGGGCATCGAGGACGTCCACTTCTCGCGCCTGACCTCCAGCGACGTCGTCCGGCACCGCCTCGTCGGCGAGATCGTCGACGCCTACGGACGCTGGGAGGAGGCCCGCCCGCGGGTCACCGCCCCGCACAGCGCCCGGAAGCGGTGAGCGCGTGAGCATCGAGGTCGTCGACGAGAGCTCCTTCGCCGCCGGTCGCGGGGTGGACACCGTCGAGGTGTCGCACCTGGCCCGGTACGTGCTCGACGAGATGCGGGTCCATCCGCTCGCCGAGCTGTCCGTCCTCATGGTCGACGTCGAGGCCATGTCCCGGCTGCACGTGCAGTGGATGGACGAGGAGGGCCCGACCGACGTCATGTCCTTCCCGATGGACCAGCTGCGGCCGGGCCGGGAGGGCGGGACGAGCGAGCCGGGGCTGCTCGGTGACATCGTCGTGTGCCCGGAGGTCGCTGCGGCGCAGGCCAAGGCGTCGGGGCACGCGACGGCCGACGAGGTCCTCCTCCTGGTGACGCACGGGATCCTGCACCTGCTCGGCTACGACCACGCCGAACCGGACGAGGAACGCGAGATGTTCACGCTGCAGCGCCGGCTCGTGCTGGGCTTCCTGGCCCGCATCGGTCGTCCGGGCGACCCGACCCCCACGGTCGGGCACCGCGCGCTGCCCTCGGGGGACTGACGTGGGAGCCCCCGCCGGGCCGCTGCTCGTGCTGGCCCTGGTCCTCGTCGTGGCCGCCGGGCTCATCGCCGCCGCCGAGTCCGCCATCGCGGGCACCTCGCGGCGCCGGGCCCGCGACCTCGTCGAGGACGGGCGCCGCGGTGCCCCGGCGCTGGCGCGGGTCCTCGAGACCGCCTCGCCCGTCATCGCCGTCTGCACGCTGCTCCGCGTGGTCTTCGAGACCCTCGCCGCGGTCTGCGTCACGGTGGTCGTCGCGAGCTGGGTCGACTCCTGGTTCCTCGTCCTGCTGCTGGCCGGTCTCGGCATGTCCGCGCTCGACTTCGTCCTCGTCGGCGTCGGCCCCCGCACCCTGGGCCGGCTGCACGCCGAGACGGTCGGCCTCCTCGCGGCTCCTGTCCTCGCCCCGCTCACGACGGTCCTCGGGCCGGTGGCGCGGGCTCTTGTCGCCGTCGGCAATGCCGTCACCCCCGGCCGGGGCCTGCGCCACGGCCCGTTCGGTTCCGAGGCCGAGCTGCGCGAGATCGTCGAGCTGGCGGGGGAGACGTCGGTCATCGAGGCCGGCGAGCACCGCATGATCCACTCGGTGTTCGAACTGGGCGACACCCTCGCGCGGGAGGTCATGGTGCCGCGCACCGACGTCGTCACCACCCGGCGTGGGACCGGTCTGCACGAGGCGGAGGCGCTGTTCCTGCGCTCGGGGTTCTCGCGCATGCCGGTGGTGGGCGACGATGCCGACGAGGTCCTCGGGGTCGTCTACCTCAAGGACATCGCCCGCCGCTTCCACGTCGATCCGACGGGGGCCCGCGCGGTCCGCGTCGAGGAGGTCGCCCGGCCGGCGGTCTTCGTCCCGGACAGCCTGCCGGTCGACGACCTCATGCGGCAGATGCAGCGGGACAACGTGCACGTCGCCGTCGTCGTCGACGAGTACGGCGGCACCGCGGGCCTCGTGACGATCGAGGACATCATCGAGGAGATCGTCGGCGAGATCTCCGACGAGTACGACCGCGGCCGCCCCGAGGTGGAGTCGTTGCCGGACGGGGGCTTCCGCGTCTCCTCCCGCCTGCACGTGGAGGACCTCGGGGAACTGTTCGAGCGCGAGATCGAGGACGACGACGTCGACACCGTCGGCGGTCTGCTCGCCAAGACGCTCGGCGAGGTCCTCGTCCCCGGCGCCGTCGCCGAGGTGCACGGCCTGCGGCTGGAGGCCGACGGGCGCGAGGGCCGGCGCAACCAGGTGCGGACGGTGCTCGTCCACCGCCTGCCTGAACCCGATCCAGAACTGGTCGACGACCGCGCCGGAGGGCGAGAACATGACTGAGCAGACCACCCCGCACCGTTCGGGTTTCGCGTGCTTCGTCGGCCGGCCCAACGCGGGCAAGTCGACCCTGACGAACGCCCTCGTGGGGCAGAAGGTCGCCATCACGAGCTCGCGGCCGCAGACGACCCGCCACACCGTCCGCGGGATCGTCCACCGCCCCGACGCCCAGCTCGTCCTCGTCGACACCCCCGGCCTGCACCGCCCGCGGACGCTGCTCGGCCAGCGGCTCAACGACCTCGTCCACGAGACCCTCGCCGAGGTCGACGTCGTCGCCCTGACGATCCCCGCCGACGAGAAGATCGGCCCCGGCGACCGGTTCATCGCCGACGCTCTCGCCGCCGTGCCCCGCTCGACGAAGGTCGCGCTCGTCACCAAGACGGACAAGGCCTCCAAGCAGCAGGTGGCCGAGCAGCTGCTGGCCGTCTCCGCGATGGGTGAGGAGGTGCTCGGCGGGTTCTCCGACGTCGTGCCCGCCTCCGCCCTCACCGGCGAGCAGGTCGACACCGTCGCCGACGTCCTGCTCTCGCACCTGCCCGAGGGACCGCGGCTCTACCCCGACGGCGAACTCACCGACGAACCCGAGACGGTCATGGTCGCCGAGCTCGTCCGCGAGGCGGCGCTCGAGGGCGTCCGCGACGAACTCCCGCACTCCCTGGCGGTCGTCGTGGAGGAGATGACCGAGGGCGACAACGGCGTCCTCACCGTGTTCGTCTGGCTCTACGTCGAGCGCGACTCGCAGAAGGGCATCGTCATCGGCAAGGGCGGGTCCCGGCTCAAGGACGTCGGCACCCGCGCCCGCCGCCAGATCGAGGCCCTGCTCGGTACCCGCGTCCACCTCGACCTGCGCGTCAAGGTGGCCAAGGACTGGCAGCGCGACCCCAAGCAGCTGCAGCGCCTCGGGTTCTGACCCGCCGACCCGCCCGACGCGAGCAGCCCGTGCGCTCCTGGTTCGCCTTCACCGCGCGCGACACGCGGGACCTGCTGCTGTCGCTGCTGCCCACGGCGTTCGCGCTGTGGATCAGCGTGCACCTGGTGGCGGGCGTGCAGGTCTCCTCACCGTTCTGGTTGCTGGCCTCGGCGGCCGTCCTCGCGGTCGGCGACCTGCTCGTGCGCCCGCTGCTCGGCCCGCTGGTCACCGTCCTGGGGCCGCTCGTCACCGTCGTCCTCGGCGTCGCGGTGCAACTGCTCCTGCTGCACACCGCCCTGACGGCGGTCCCCGGCCTGGACCTGAACTCCTTCAACGCCCTCTGGCAGGTCTACTTCTGGACCGGGCTCGTGGGCGTGGTGGTCCGCTGGCTCGTGGGGTCCAACGACAGCCGCTGGGTGGTCCGTGGTCTGCTGCGGCACCGCACCCGCCGCCCGGGGGACGGGCGCCCACCCGGGTTGCTCGTGGTGCAGGTCGACGGCCTGTCGATGCCGTTGCTGCAGTTCGGGCTGCACTCCGGGACGCTCACGACGATCGCGCGCTGGCTGCGGCAGGGCAGCCACCTGGCCGAGGGGTGGCGCGCGCAGCTGCCGTCGACGACCCCCGCGAGCCAGGCCGGCCTCCTGCACGGCAGCACCGAGGAGATCCCGGCGTTCCGCTGGTGGGACCCCGAGCTGCGCCGCGTCCTGGTCGCCAACCGCCCCGCCGACGCCGCCGTCATTGAGCGCCGGGTGCGGGAGGCGGCGCACGCGGCCGGCCGCACGGGCCTGCTGGCCGGGGACGGGGCCAGCATCGGCAACCTCTTCTCCGGGGAGGCCGCGCACGCCCACCTCGTCGTCTCGACCTCGCGCGCCGGGGGGTCCGGGCGGCCCTACCTGCGCTACGTCGCCCGCCCGTTCCTGCTGCTGCGCAGCCTGATCCTCACTCTCGGCGAGATCGTCAAGGAGCTCTACCAGGGGTGGCAGCAGCGGGTGCGCCGCATCGAACCGCGCATCCCGCGCCGCGGCTGGTACGTCCTGCTGCGCGCGCTGACGAACGCCCTGCTGCGCGACCTCAACGTCTCCCTCGTCGCCCAGGCGCTCGTGGACGGCCGCCCCGTCGTCTTCGTCGACTTCCTCGACTACGACGAGGTCGCCCACCACGCCGGGGTCGCGCGTGCGGAGTCCCTGGACGCCCTCGCCGGCATCGACCGCGTCCTGCAGACCCTCGCCGACGTCGCCGACGTCGCGCCGCGCGAGTACCGGGTCGTCGTCGTCTCCGACCACGGGCAGGCGCAGGGCCCGACGTTCGCCCAGGTCAGCGGGCGGCGGCTGCAGGACCTCGTCACCGAACTGCTCGACGCGCCCGGACCGGGGCACGAGGGCGCGCCGGGGGACACCCACCCCGTCGTGACCACCGCGGCCGGGGAGGAGATGCGCGGCCGCGTCGACGTCCTCGTCCGCGAGTTCGGGACCTCCGCGCGCTCCGAACGCGTCAGCGCCCGGCACGAGGCCGAACCTGCGCCCGTCCACGACGCGGTCGTCGTCGCGACCTCGGGCTGCACCGCCCTGCTCTCGGTGCCCGAGGCCCCGTCCGGTCGCCTCGACCTCGACGTGCTCCAGGAGCGCTGGCCGGCGCTGCTCCCAGGGCTGCTCGCGACGTCCGGCATCGGCTTCGTCGCCGGCCACCGGGGCGCGGAGGTGGTCGTGCGCGGTCCGGCGGGGGAGCGGCACCTGGTCTCCGGCGAGGTCACCGGCACCGACCCGCTCGCGGTCCTGGGCCCCCGGGCGGCCGTGGACCTGTTGCGGGTCATGCGCTTCCGGACGGCGCCAGCGTTGTTCGTGCACTCCAGCGTCGACGCGGTGACCGGTGAGGTCCACGCGTTCGAGGAGCAGGTCGGCTCGCACGGGGGCCTCGGCGGCTGGCAGACCGAGGCCGTCCTCGTGCACCCGTCGGACTGGAAGGTCGACGAGGACCTGCGCGACCGCACGGTCCCGGGCGAGGCGCCGCTCGTGGGCGCCGCCACCGTGCACGACCAGCTCGTGCGCTGGATGCAGCAGGTCGGGCTCCGGCCGTGACGAACCGTGCCGTGACGAACCACTAGGGGAGGAGGCGTCGATGGCTGTCGACGTGACGTGGCTGGGGCACTCGACGGTGACGGTCGACGTGCGGACCCCGCGGGGCCCGCTGCGGGTGGTCACCGACCCGGTCCTGCGCCCGGGCCTGGCCCACCTCCGTCGCCGTCCCCGCACGCCGGCACCGGCGGCGTCGGCGGGGTGCGACCTCGCGCTCGTCTCCCACCTGCACCACGACCACCTCGACCTGCCGTCGCTGCGGCGACTGCGGCCGGCCGTCCTCGTCACCCCGCCCGGGTCCTCGGACTGGGTGCGCTGGCGCCTGCGCCGGTCCGCCACCCAGGTCGTCGAGGTCGGGGTCGGGCAGACCCGGGAGCTGCGCGTGCGCGACCAGCCGGTCGCCGTCACCGCGCTCCCGGCCCACCACGCCGGTCACCGCACGGGCAGCGGGGTCAGCCGCGCCCCGCTCGACGCCGTCGCCGTCGAGCACCTCGTCCGGGTGCCCGGGGCGTTCCCCGCCCGCGAGCCGGACGACCTGCTGCTGTGGGCGATCGGCGACACCGGCGAGTTCGAGGGGTCCGACGAGGTCCTCGGTGCGGGTGGGCGCGCGCCCGACCTCGCGCTCGTGCCCGTGGGGGGATGGGGACACACCCTGGGCCCCCACCACCTCGACCCGCGGCAGGCGGCCGAGCTGGTCGCCCGGACGCGGCCGGCGCACAGCCTGCCCGTGCACTGGGGGACCCTGCACCCGATCGCCCTGGGCCGGACCATGGGGGACCGCTTCACCGCGCCCGGTCCCGCCTTCGTCGCCCACACCCGCCGCCTGGGCGTCCCGGGTGCCCTGGACGTCGGGATCGGGGGTCGTCTGCGCCTCGACGACGCCGGGGAGCGCCTGCCGTAGGGTGCCGCTGTGGAACGTTCCCTGCCGCAGCTGCCCGGTGTCGTCGTCTTCGACGTGGGCGGGGTCCTGTCCGCGCAGGAGGGCGGGGTCCCCGAGGTCGCGGCGGCGCTGGGCGTCGCTGCGGACGTCCTCGGCCCGGCCTACTGGCGCCACCGCGACGGGTACGACCGCGGCGACGACGCGCGCACGTACTGGACCGCGGTCCTGACCGACCTCGGGCTGACGGCCTCCGACGTCGAGGCGCGGATCGAGGCGGTCGACGCCGTCGACGCGGCCCGCTGGGGGGCCCCGACGGCGGCCTCGGCCGAGCTCCTGGCCGCCGTCTGCGCCAGCGGCACCCGCACCGGGATCCTGTCCAACGCCCCGCAGTCCCTGGCCGGCGTCGTGCGCGCGGCCGTGTGGAGCCGCCCGCTGGAGCACCTCGTCTTCAGCTGCGACCTGCGGGCCGCCAAACCCGAACCCGCCGCCTACGCCGCCGTCGAGGCGGCCTTCGGCGTCCCGGGGACGGACGTCGTGTTCCTCGACGACCGCCCGGTCAACGTCGAGGCGGCCCGGGAGCGGGGCTGGCGCGCCCACCTGTGGACCGGTGCCGACGACGCCTGGGAGGCGCTGCGCGCGGAGGTGGAACGGGGGTGAGCGCTGCCGTCCCGACCATCCTCGACGTCGCCGCCCGCGCGGGGGTCTCGAAGTCGGTGGTCTCCCGCGTCCTCACCGGGGCCCCCGGGGTCGCGACCGCCACCCGCGAACGGGTCCAGGCCGCCGCCACCGAACTCGGCTACGTCGCCAACGCCATGGCGCAGGGCATGGTGGCCCGCCGCACCCACACGCTCGGGGCCTTCGTCCGCGACGCGGCGACGCCCTTCTACGGCCACCTGCTGACGGCCCTGCAGGAGAGGGCGTCCGCGGTCGGCTACCGGATCGTGACGGCCACGGGCTCCGGGTCCTTCCCTGTGAGCGAGGAGCGGCGGGCGCTGGAGACCCTCGTCTCGCTGCGGGTCGAGGGCCTGCTCGTGTGCAGCGGCGCCCTGCCCGTCGAGGACGTCCTGCCGCTGGCCGCCCGGGTGCCGACCGTGGTGGCGGGCCGGCCCGAACGCAGTCCGGCGCTGTCGAGCGTCTACTGCGACGAACACGGGGGTGGCCGGGCGCTCGCCGAGCACGTCCACGCCCTCGGTCACCGGCGGGTCGTCGTCCTCACGCTGGAGCCGACCACCTCGCTGACGTTGTCCCCGCGCAGCCACGCCATGGCCGCCCGGCTGCGCGAGCTCGGTGTGCACGTGACGCAGCTGCGCGCCGAGGACCACCGCGACGCCCGTCTCGTCGGCGTGGGCGAGGTCGTCGAGTCGGCCCTGGCCGAGCGCGCCACCTGCCTCATGACCGCCAGCGACCGCTACGCCGTCGCCGCGCTCGAAGCGCTGCAGGAGCGGGGGTTGACTGCGCCGGAGGACCTGTCCGTCACGGGGTACGACGGCATCGGCGACGTGGCCGGCTCCCTGCTCGGGCTGACCTCCTGGCGCCAGCCGCTCGACGTCGTGGGGGCGCTCGCGGTCGACGAGCTCACCACGGCCATCGACGCGCGCGCCGCCGGCGCCGAGGTGGTGACCCGGCACCGCGCCGTCGACGGCTCGCTCCTCGTGGGCAGGACGGCCGGCCGGCCCTGACGCCGCTTCACCCGACGTTCATCTCGGGAACGTTCCCTTGACCACGCGGGACGTGACAAGGTCGGTCTCATGACAGGGAACGTTCCCCAGCGCCAGAGCCCACTCGGTCCCGAACGACCCCGCGAGGCGGGGGACCCGTTCCGCTACGGCGTGTACCTGCGCCCCGACCCGGCGACGTGCCTGGCGGTCACGACCGTCACGGCGCAGGTGCGGGCGCAGTACGGGTTCGTCTCGGCGGGCGCCTTCCCGCCGCACGCCACGCTCGTCGGCAGCCAGCACGTCGGGCGGGACGAGGCCGCGCTGGAGAGAGCGCTCGACGAGGCGCTGCGGGACCGGCCGGGGTTCGCGGTCCACAACGCCGGGGTGCGGCCGCTGGGGATCGGGTACGTCTACGACGTCCACCACCGTCAGGACGGGTCCGTGAACGCCGACCTGCTGGACCTGGCGAGCGCCGTCGACGCGGCGGTCGCGCCGCTGCGGGTTCCGATGGCGAACCCCAAGGAGAACGTCTTCGACCCCGCGTCCTTCAACGCCCACCTCTCGCTCGTCTCGCACGACCTGTACGAACGCCCCGACCTCGCAGCGGAGGTCGGGGCGTACGTGGGGGAACTGCCGGTGTCGTTCAGCCGGGAGTTCCGCGGCGACACGGTCACGCTCTACCGGACGACCAGCGAGGACTGGACGGGCCGGTGGTGGCGCACCCTGCAGTGGGAGCACCTGCGCACGTGGCGCCTGGGGTGAGGGCGGGTCGGGGGGGTCAGAAGAACGTCGGCTGCCGCGGCACGTAGTGCTCCTCCAGCGCCGCGACCTCCTCGTCGGTCAGTTCGACGTCCAGGGCCGCGACGGCGTCGCGCAGGTGGTGCGTCTTCGTCGCCCCGACGATGGGGGCGTCGACGACGGGGTTGCGCAGCACCCACGCCAGGGCGACCTGCGCCATCGGGACGCCCCGCTCGCCCGCGATCCGCTCGACCGCGTCGACGATGCCCTTGTCGCTGTCGAGGCGGACGGGGTTGCCCTTGGGGTCTGCCGTCGGTTCGTCCCCGGCGCGGGCCGTGCTCTGCTCGTTCCAGGGGCGGGCCATCTTCCCCGCCTGCAACGGTCCCCACGGGATCGAGCCGACGCCCTGGTCCGCGAGGAGCGGGAACATCTCCCGCTCCTCCTCGCGCTGGCCGAGGCTGTACTGGTTCTGCATCGACACGAAGCGCGCCCACCCGCCGAGGTCGGCCGCGCTCTGCAGCTTCGCGAACTGCCAGGCCCACATGCTGGAGGCGCCGAGGTAGCGGACCTTGCCCGCCTTCACGACGTCGTGCAGGGCCTCCATCGTCTCCTCGACCGGGGTGGTGGGGTCGAAGCGGTGGATCTGGTAGAGGTCGATCCAGTCGGTCCCCAGCCGCTCCAGCGACGCGTCCACCTGCTCCAGGATCGCGCGCCGCGAGAGACCGGACTGCCCGGGGCCGGGTCCCATCTCGCCGAACACCTTCGTCGCCAGGACGACGTCCTCGCGGCGGGTGTACTTCCTGATCGCCTCACCGGTGACGCGCTCGGAACTGCCGCGGCCGTACACGTTGGCGGTGTCCCAGAACGTGATGCCCAGGTCGACGGCTTCACGGAAGACCGGCTCGGCCGCCTCGGCGTCCAGGGTCCACGTCTGCTGTTCGTTGCCGTCGCCGAAGCTCATGCAGCCGAGGACGATCCGGCTGACGGTCAGACCGGTCGAGCCCAGGTGGGTGTGGTGCACGGGATCTCCTCGCGGTGGTGGGTGGGCCCGCCGCCCCGCGGCGGGGGCGGCGGGCCGGGTGGTGCGGGGTGGGTCAGGGGACCGTGTAGCCGGCGGCGCGGAACAGCTCGTACCACTCCGCGCGGGTCAGGGGCAGGTCGGACCCCTGGGCCGCGGCCCGCACCCGGTCGGGGTTCGTCGTGCCGAGCACGACCTGGATGTTCGCCGGGTGCCGCGTGATCCACGCCGTGGCGATCGCCAGCTTCGGGACGTCGTACTGGCCCGCGAGGCGGTCGAGCACGACGTTCAGCTCGGGGTACCGGTCGTCGTCGAGGAACACCCCGTCGAAGAACCCGGCCTGGAACGGCGACCACGCCTGGACGGTGATGTCGTTCAGGCGGCAGTAGTCGAGCGTCCCGTAGTCGCGGGAGATCGACTGGTCGAGTCCCTGCATGTTCGACGCCACACCCTGCGCGATGAGCGGGGCGTGGGTGATCGACAGCTGGAGCTGGTTGGCCACGAGCGGCTGCCGGACGTGCTTGCGCAGCAGGTCCAGCTGGCCCGGGGTCTGGTTCGAGACCCCGAAGTGCCGGACCTTGCCGGCGGCGTGCAGCTCGTCGAAGGCCTTCGCGACCTCCTCGGGTTCCACGAGCGCGTCGGGCCGGTGCAGGAGCAGGACGTCGATGTAGTCGGTGCCCAGGGCCTGCAGGGAACCGGCGACGGAGGCGACGATGTGCTCGTAGGAGAAGTCGAAGTACGGACCGTCCGGGACGATCCCGGCCTTCGTCTGGATGACCGTCTGCTCGCGCTCGGAGGAGCTGAGCTGCACGGCCTGGGCGAACCGCTCCTCGCACTTGTGCTTGGACCCGCCGTAGACGTCGGCGTGGTCGAGCATCGTGATGCCCACCTCGCGGCCCGTGGCCACGAGGGTGCGGATGTCCTCGTCGGACATCTCCGCGATGCGCATGAGCCCGAGGACGACGTTGGGCACCTGCAGGTCGGACGTGCCGAGGGCGAAGGTCTTCACGCGGCGTCTCCGGAGGTGGCGGCGGACAGGCGGGCGATCTCGTCGGCGGACAGTTCCAGGTCCGCGGCGGCGAGGGAGTCGGTGATGCTGGCCGGACGGGAGGACCCCGGGATGGGCAGCACGACGTCGGCGAGCGCGAGTTCCCACGCGAGGGTCACCTGCTGCGGGCTCACCCCGTGGGCCTGCGCGACCTCGGCGAACACCGCGTGCCGGCTGCCCAGCTCGGCGGCGTTGGAGATCCCACCCAGCGGCGACCACGGCAGGAACGAGATGCCCTTCGCGGCGCAGTGCTCGAGTTCGCCCAGGCTGCTGCGGAAGGCGGGGGAGAACTGGTTCTGCACCGAGACGAGCCGACCCCCGAGGATGCGGTCCGCCTCCTCGATCTGGTCGACGTCGGCGTTGGAGATGCCGGCGCGCACGATGACGCCCTCGTCGAGGAGTTCGGCCAGCGCACCGACGGAGTCGGCGTACGGGACGTCCGGGTCGGGGCGGTGGAACTGGTAGAGGCCGATGGCCTCCACGCCGAGGCGGCGGGCCGAGGCGCGCGCGGCGTCCTTGAGGTAGGCGGGATCGCCGTTCTTCGTCCACGAGCCGTCACCGGGGCGCAGGTGGCCGCCCTTGGTGGCGACGACGACGTCGTCGGTGGAGGAGCCGTACTCGCGCAGGGCGCGGGCGATGAGCTCCTCGTTGTGGCCGACCTCGTCCGCGTCGCGGTGGTAGGCGTCGGCCGTGTCGATGAGGGTGACGCCCGCGTCGAGGGCGGCGTGCACGGTGGCGATGGCGCGGTCGGTGTCGGGCCGCCCCTCGATGCTCAGCGGCATGGCGCCGAGGCCGATGGCGGAAACCTGTCGGGTGGTGGGGGCGCCCGGGCGCCCGAGGCTGCGCTGCTTCACGCGGCGAGCCTAGGAACCGCGCTGTCAGAAGTCCAACAACTGGGAGTCATCGGATCCATGAGTAGCATTTCTGCCATGGACCTCCGGCAGATGCAGTACGTCGTGGCGCTGGCCGACGAGCGGCAGTTCACCCGCGCCGCGGCCCTCAGCGGTGTCTCGCAGTCTGGGCTCTCCGCGGCGATCCGCACCCTGGAGGACGAGCTGGGCACCGCGCTGTTCGACCGCACCCCGCGCCTGGTGCAGCCCACGGACGCGGGCCTGGCCCTGCTGCCGTTCGCGCGGAGCATGCTCGCGCAGGCCACGGCCGCCCGCGACGCCGTCGTCCAGGCCACCCGGCGGCTGTCCGGCACGCTGCGGGTGGGGGCCGAGCAGTGCCTCGGCGTCGTCGACGTCTCGACGCTGCTGGAGCGGTTCCACCGCCGGTTCCCGCAGGTCGAGGTGCACTTCGAGCAGGCGGGCTCGCACGACCTCGTCGGCCGCGTGCGCGACGGTGAGCTCGACCTCGCCTTCGTCGCCACCACCGAGCACCTCGGTTCGCTCGCGGCGACGGAGCTCGGCCGCGAACCCCTCGTCCTGCTCGTGCGGCCGGACCACCCGCTGGCCGGTCGCGCCACCGTCGACTGGTCGGACCTGCCCGCCTCGCCGTTCATCGACTTCGTGCCCTCGTGGGGTGTGCGGCCGCTGACCGATGCGGCCTGCGCCGCCCGCGGGGTGCACCGCCGCGTCCGGTTCTCGGTGGGCGACGTGCACGCCCTGCTCGACCTCGTGAACCGGGGCCTCGGGACCGCCGTCGTCCCGCGGCACGTGGCCGCCAAACCCGAGGCGGCCGGGCTGGCCGTGCTCGCGATGCCGGCCGACGCCCCGGAGTGGGTCGTCTCGGTCGTCACGTCGGCCGGGAGTTCCCCCGCCCCGCACCTGCTGGAACTGCTGGAACTGGACCCGCCGGGTCAGCCGGGTCAGCCGGGCAGCGTCGAGACGGCGAACGTGCGCCGGAACGGGAACGGCGTGCCGTAGTCGCGCGCCGGGTAGGCCTCCCGCAGCAGCGCGGCGTACTCGCGCTCGAACTCCGCCGCGCTCGCCCCGTCCAGCGCCTGCAGCACGGGGCGCAACCCCGTACCGCGCACCCACTCCAGCACGGGGTCCGCACCCTGCAGCACGTGCACGTACTCGGTCTGCCACACGCCGGCGACCAGTCCCGCACCCGCGAGCAGGTCGAGGTACTCACCGGGTGCGGCGACCGACTCGGTCCCGCGCAGGACACCGGCGAGGCGTTGCCGCCACGGCGGGGAGGCAGCCAGTTCCCGCATGAGGACGTGCGACGGTGCGCCGAAGTTCGCCGGCACCTGGAACGCCAACCAGGCGCCGGGGGAGAGCTGGGACGCCCAGCGGCGGAGCAGGTCCCGGTGCGTCGGCACCCACTGCAGGACGGCGTTCGACACCACGACGTCGACGCCGGTCGCGTCGAACTCCTCGGCAGCCGCGACGGAGAACTCCACGCCGGCCCCTGCGGGGGCGGCCGCGACCATCTCGGGGGAGGAGTCCACCCCGTGGACCCGGGCGTCCGGCCACCGCCGGGCGAGCTCGACGGTGAGGTTGCCCGGACCGCAGCCGACGTCGACGACGGTGCGCGGCGCGGTCGCCCCGACGTGGGCCAGCAGGTCGTGGAAGGGGCGGGACCGGGGGGAGGAGAACCGGGCGTACTGCGCCGGGTCCCAGGTGGGCGACGTCACGGCCGCACCCTACGAGGCGAGCCTGGGAACGTCCGGTCGAGCGCCGGGCGCTTCGGGTCGAACGTCCACCCCGGCACGAGGAACTGCATGGCCGCCGCGTCGTCCCGGGCGCCCAGGCCGTGGGTCCGGTACAGCTCGTGGGCCTGCGCGAGGCGCTCCTCGTCGAGGGCGACGCCGAGGCCGGGCGTGGTCGGGACGTCGAGGAACCCGTCGCGGATCCGCAGGGGTTCGCGGGTGAGGCGCTGGCCGTCCTGCCAGATCCAGTGGGTGTCGATCGCGGTGACGTCCCCCGGGGCGGCCGCGGCGACGTGCGTCATCATCGCCAGGGAGACGTCGAAGTGGTTGTTGGAGTGCGACCCCCACGTCAGCCCCCACGCCTCGCACAGCTGCGCGACGCGCACCGATCCGGCCATCGTCCAGAAGTGCGGGTCGGCCAGGGGGATGTCGACGGCGTGCGCCTGCACCGCGTGGGCGAGCTGGCGCCAGTCGGTGGCGACCATGTTCGTCGCGGTCGGCAGTCCCGTAGCGCGCCGGAACTCGGCCATCGTCTCGCGACCGGAGAAGCCGCCCTCGGCGCCGCACGGGTCCTCCGCGTACGCGAGGACGCCGCGCAGCCGCCGGCCCAGGGTGACGGCCTCGGCCAACGACCACGCGCCGTTGGGGTCCAGGGTGATCCGCGCGTCCGGGAACCGGCGGGCCAGGGCGGTGACGACCTCGGCCTCCTGCTCCCCGGGCAGAACCCCGCCCTTGAGCTTGAAGTCCGCGAACCCGTACCGGGCGTGGGCGGCCTCGGCGAGCGCGACGACGGCGCCGGCGTCCAGGGCGGGTTCGTCCCGGAGCCGTTCCCAGTCGTCCCGGGGGTGGGGCGCGCTGCGGTAGGGCAGGTCCGCGGCCTGCCGGTCACCGACGAAGAACAGGTACCCCAGGGCCCGGACCCGGTCGCGCTGCCGGCCCTCGCCGAGCAGGTCGGCCACCGGGAGGCCGAGGAACTTCCCGTGCAGGTCGAGCAGCGCCGACTCCAGGGCGGTGACGACGTGGACGGTGGTGCGCAGGTCGAACGTCTGCAGTCCCCGGCCGGCGACGTCCCGCCCGGCGAACTCCTGCCCGACCTCGCGCAGGAGGTTGCGGTGGTCGGCGACGAGCCTGCCGCGCAGCAGGTCCGCGGACGCTGCGAGCGTCGCGCGGATGGCCTCCCCGCCGGGCACTTCGCCGACGCCGGTGCGGCCCTGCGTGTCGGTGAGCACGACGACGTTGCGGGTGAAGAACGGCGCGTGCGCCCCGGAGAGGTTGAGCAGCATCGAGTCGTGGCCGGCCACCGGGACGACGCGCAGGTCGGCGACGCGGGGGGCCACGCTGGCGGTCACCGCTCAGAGCACCTTCTGCACGAGGGGGGTCAGCTCGGTGAGTTCGGCCTCGGTGAGGTCGGTGAGCGGTGGCCGGACCGCCCCGGCGCTGCGGCCCGCGGCCGTCATCCCGGCCTTGACGATCGAGACGGCGTACCCCGCGCTGCGGTCGCGGATCTGCAGGTAGGGCAGGACGAACTCGGCCAGGCGAGCCTGCACCGCGGCGCGGTCCCCGGCGCGGACCCGGTCGTAGAACTCCCGGGCCCAGCGCGGCGCGAAGTTGAAGATGGCGCTGGAGTACGTCGTGGCCCCGAGGTCGAGGTAGGGCAGGGCGTACGTCTCCGCGGTCGGCAGGCCCCCGACGAGCAGCAAGCGCTCGCCGTGCCGGGCGTTGAGCGTGGCGAGCAGGTCGATGTCGCAGATCCCGTCCTTGAACCCGACGAAGTTGTCGAACTCCGCGACGAGCCGGTCGACGGTGGCAGCGGTGAACCGGGCGTTCGCCCGGTGGTAGACGACGACCCCGAGCCGTGTCGCCCGGCAGACGGCGGCGACGTGCCGGTACAGGCCCTCCTGCGTCAGTTCGTTGAGGTAGGGCGGCAGCACGAACACGCCGTCGGCCCCGGCCGCCTCGACCTCGCGGGCCATCGCCACGGCCGTCGACGTCCCGTACCCGACGGGCCCGACGACGGGGCTGCGCCCGGCGTTCGCCTCGACCGTGGCGCGGACGACGGTGGACACCTCGGCCTGGGTGAGGGCGGGGAACTCCCCGGTCCCGCCCGCGGCGAACAACCCGCTCGCGCCGAACCCCGACAGGTGGGCGACGTGCTCGCGGTAGCCGTCCTCGTCCAAGGACAGGTCGGCGTGCGTGTGCGTCACCGGGAAGGACAGCAGACCCGCGCCGAGGGTGCGGCGCAGGTCGTCGGGGGAGACGGCGCTGGGACGGGACACGGGTGCTCCAGGGGTCGGCGGAGCACCCAGACTACCGGAGCTCTCCGTCGGTGGACAGTGTCCAAGCATGTGGACAGGTGGTCAGTGGCACACCCGCGTGACGAACTCCACGAGTTCACGCTCGAACTCCGCGCGTGTCGGGGGCTCGTTGTGCACCTCGTGCCGGACGCCCGGGAACACCCGGGTCCGGACGTCGGGGTGCCCGCTGCGGTGCAAGCGGTTCGCCACGTGGTACGCGCCCTCGCCGTAGTTCGCGACGGGGTCCTGGTCCCCGGCGACGATCAGCACGGGGAGGTCCGCCGGCACCGCCGCGTACCAGTCGTCCCCGCTGACGCGGTCGTAGAGGTCGGCGAACCCCTGGAGGAACCGGCTGCTCAGCGGAGCCCCGAAGTTGTTGAGCGGGTCGCGGCCGTGGTCGGCCACGACGTCCTCGTCCAGGGCCACCCACGCCGTCGGCCCGGCGCCCTCGCCGAACCGCTCGAGGAACCCCGCGAAGAACTGGCCCACGAGTTCCGGCGGCGCCGGTTCCGCCGCCTGCTCGCCGTCGGCCAGCGCCCGCAGCGCGGGCCGGTCGATGCCGGACTCGAAACCCCGCATCTGGGCGACGACGCCGCCCAGGGCCAGGCCGCGCAGCCGCGCCGCCGGGTCGACCGCCATGCCCCGCGCGATGAGCGAACCCCAGCTGTGCCCGAAGACGACGTACGGCAGGTCCGCAGGGTCCGAGAGGAGGTCACGGGCGTGCCGCTGCAACGTCAGCTCGTCCTCGACGACCACGCGGGCGGCGTCCGGACCGGCGTCGGCCCAGGTGCCCTGCAGGACCGCGGTGCGGCCGTGACCGGCATGGTCGTCGGCGACGACGGCGAACCCGGCGTCGAGCAGGGTGGAGGTCAGGTGCAGGTACCGGCGCGAGTGCTCCCCGAGGCCGTGGACGACCTGCACGACGCCGCGGACCGCCCCCGGCGGCCGGTACAGCCAGCCCTGGACGGTGTCGCGGCCGTTGGCCGAACCGAACTCGATCTCGTGCAGGGCCATGCGGTCCGCCTCTCCTGGGCGCGCCGGGTCCTCGGTGACCTCGGGCTCGGCGCCGAACCTACACGCGGGTGCTCACCAGGAACCCCGGTGCGGTGCGAACCCGGGATCCACCGTCCGCATGTACGCCGTGTCGTCGCGGGACCGCAGGCCGCACCGCTCGTACTGCTCGTGCAGCCGGGCGAGCGCGTCCCGGTCCAGGTCCACGCCCAGTCCGGGCCCCGTGGGGACGCGGACGGCGCCACCGGAGAACTCCAGGACCCCGGGGACCACGACGTCCTCGTCGGCGGGCTTCCACGGCCAGTGCGTGTCGCACGCGTAGTCGAGGTTCGGTGTCGCGGCCGCGAGGTGGGTCATCGCGGCCAGGCTGATGCCGAGGTGGGAGTTGGAGTGCATCGACAGGCCCAGGCCGAACACCTCGCAGATCCGGCCGAGGTCCTGCGTCCGGCGCAGCCCACCCCAGTAGTGGTGGTCGGACAGGACGACCTGGACGGCGTCCTGCGCGACCGCGGGCGGGAGGTCCTCGAACGCGACGACGCACATGTTGGTGGCCAGCGGCATGCGGCCCTCGAGCCGGCGAGACACCTCCGCCATTCCCGGGATGCCCGGCGTGGGGTCCTCCAGGTACTCCAGCACGCCGTCGAGCTCCTCGGCGACGCGGACGGACGTGTCCGGTGTCCACGCCCCGTTCGGGTCCAGGCGCAGCGGGAGGTCGGGGAACTCCGCGCGCAGCGCGCGGACCGCCTCGACCTCCTCCTGGGGCGGGAACACCCCGCCCTTGAGCTTGACGGCCGTGAAACCGTGCTCGTCGACCATCCGCCGCACCTGGGCCACGATCTCGGCCGGGTCCAGCGCCGGACCCCAGCCGTCCTCGTCCCGCCCGGGATGGGCGCCCCACTTGTAGAACGCGTAGGCGCTGTAGGCGACCTCGTCGCGGACGGCCCCACCGAGCAGGTCGCTCACGGGGCGGCCGGTGAGCTTGCCCTGCGCGTCGAGGCAGGCGACCTCGAAGGGGCTCAGGACGCGGTCGGCGGCGTCCTGGACCACCTGTCCGAGCAGGTCGCCCGCGCGGGCCGGCATCCCGCCGAGGGAGGCGGCGACGGCACGGGCCACGGCGTGCAGGTCGAAGACGTCGGTCCCGATGAGGTGCGGGACCGCGCGGTGCAGCCGCTCCAGGTGGGCCGCGTCGCCGTAGCTCTCGCCGAGGCCTACGACGCCGTCGCCCGTGCGGACCTCCACGACGCTGCGCAACGCGAACGGCTCGTGGACGCCGACGTTGTTGAGCAGGGCGGGGTCGTGGAAGGCGACGGGGGTGATGGTCACGTCCAGGACCGGGCTCGTGGGGCGGGTGGGGGAGCTGGGCATGGCCGTCCTCCGGCGACGACGACGGGTGGGTGTGCAGCACTGTGGCACGCGTCCACATCCGCGGACAACCGGCCGCGGGGTGTCCCGCTCCTCGGCCCTGGAGTACGGTGAGCGCGTGGCTCGTCTGGGGAACCTCCTCCTTCGTCGCCGCGGCGGGGCCAGCTAGGCCGGTCTCCCCGTCGCGGGACCTCGTCGTGCGCGCCGGCCGCCACACCGCCCGCAATGAGGAGATGACGACGTGCAGAACACCCAGACGCCGAGCCCCATGCCGTTCCACAAGTACCAGCCGTTCCACGAGCAGATCACCGTCGACCTGCCGGACCGCACCTGGCCGACCAAGCGCATCACACAGGCCCCCCGCTGGTGCGCCGTGGACCTGCGCGACGGGAACCAGGCGCTCATCGACCCCATGAACTCCGAGCGCAAGCTGCGCATGTTCCAGCTCCTCGTCGCCATGGGCTACAAGGACATCGAGGTCGGGTTCCCGTCCGCCTCGCAGACCGACTTCGACTTCGTGCGGACGCTGGTCGAGAACGACCTCATCCCCGACGACGTCCGCATCCAGGTGCTGACGCAGGCGCGCGAGCACCTCATCGAGCGCACCTATGAGTCGCTGCGCGGCGCGAAGCAGGCGATCGTCCACCTCTACAACTCCACCTCGGTGCTGCAGCGGCGCGTCGTCTTCGGCTCCGACGAGGACGGCATCGTCGACCTGGCCCTGCAGGGCGCCCGCCTGTGCCGGAAGTTCGAGGAGACCATCCCCGAGACGACCGTCTACTACGAGTACTCCCCGGAGTCCTACACCGGCACCGAGCTGGAGTTCGCCGCGCGCATCTGCAACGCGGTCGTCGAGGTCTTCGAGCCGACGCCGGACCGCAAGGTCATCGTCAACCTGCCCGCCACCGTCGAGATGGCCACGCCCAACGTCTACGCCGACTCGATCGAGTGGATGTCGCGCCACCTGCACCACCGCGAGAACGTCATCCTGTCGCTGCACCCGCACAACGACCGCGGGACGGGCGTGGCCGCGGCCGAGCTCGGGTACCTGGCCGGCGCCGACCGCATCGAGGGCTGCCTGTTCGGCAACGGCGAGCGGACCGGGAACGTCGACCTCGTCACGCTGGGCATGAACCTGTTCAGCCAGGGCATCGACCCGCAGATCGACTTCTCCGACATCGACCACGTCCGCCGCACGGTCGAGCACTGCAACCAGCTGCCCGTCGGTGAACGCGTCCCCTATGGTGGCGACCTCGTCTTCACGGCCTTCTCCGGCTCCCACCAGGACGCCATCAAGAAGGGTCTGGAGGCGATGGAGCGCGACGCGGCCGCCGCCGGGAAGACCGTGGACGAGATCCCGTGGGCGGTGCCGTACCTGCCGATCGACCCCAAGGACGTCGGCCGCTCCTACGAGGCCGTCATCCGCGTGAACTCCCAGTCCGGCAAGGGCGGGGTGGCGTACCTGCTGAAGGCCGAGCACCAGCTGGACCTGCCGCGCCGCCTGCAGATCGAGTTCTCCCGGGTCATCCAGGAACGCACCGACGCCCAGGGCGGGGAGGTGTCCTCGCGGCAGATCTACGAGGTGTTCACCGACGAGTACCTGCCCTCGCCCACGGGCACGCCCGAGTGGGGCCGCTTCGCCCTGCGCGGCACCCGCTCGGTGAGCGTCGTCGACGGGGCGGACACCCTGGAGGTCGACCTCTGGGACGGCGGCACCGTGAGCACGGTGCAGGGCACCGGCAACGGGCCCATCGCCGCGTTCTGCGCCGCCCTGGGTGAGCAGGGCGTCGACGTCCGCGTCCTGGACTACGCCGAGCACGCGCTGTCGGCCGGTGGGGACGCGCGCGCCGCGGCCTACGTCGAGTGCGCCGTCGACGGCCGGGTCCTGTGGGGCGTGGGCGTCGACCACAACATCACGACGGCCTCGCTCAAGGCGATCGTCTCGGCGGTCAACCGCGCCCTGCGCTGACCCGCTGCACGCGTCCGCGCCGTCCGGGGTTCGACTCCCCCCGGGCGGCGCGGACCGTTAAGATCAGTCACCACCTGTGACGCGCGGTCACCGGCGGCGACACCGGGAGGGGGCGGCGTGGGCACCGAGCTCGAACCCGTCAGCCCGTTCGGACCGTTCGACCCCCTCGCCGAGTGGGCCCACAAGCTCTACCTGGACGGCTACGGCGAGCGGGCCATCGCCGCCAGCCGCGAGGCCCTGGCCTTCTGCGAGGCCGCCGGGGACGAGCGCACGGCCCGGTACCTGCAGTTCATCTGCGGGGTCGCCCTGCACCAGCTCGGCCGCGCGGCGGAGGCCAGCGAGGAGGCCGGGCACCTGCTGCGCCGTCTCGGCACCGGCGCGGACCCCGTCTGGCGGGCCAAGGCCCTCGCGCTGCTCGCGGAGTCCCGCGTCGACCTCGGCATGACGGCCCTGGCCATGGACCACCTCGCCGAGGGCAAGCTCATCGTCTCGGCCCAGCCCATCCGCACCTACGACCACCTCTCGGCGACGATGTCCGTCGCCCTGGCGCTCAACGCCCTCGCGCTCTTCGAGCCCGCCGACGAGCTCATGGTCCAGATGCTGGCGCTCACGTTCCCGCCCGCGCGGGTGCGGCTCAACGTGGCGCAGGAGGCCGCGGTCCTGCAGGTCGCGTGGGGGTCGATGCTCGAGGTCGCCGGCCGCGCCGAGGAGGCCTGGCCGCACTACACCGAGGCGCTGGCGCGGGCGGCCCGGATGCGCCAGCTCGCCGCCGAGGCCGACTACCCCGAGATGCTCGCCCGGGCCGAGGCCGTCGAGGCGTTCGTCCTGCAGCGCACAGGGGACACCGACCTCGCCCAGGCCCGGCTGCGGCCGGCGATGGACGCGTTCCGGCTGCGCGAGGAACTCGCCGAGACGCAGATCGCGCGGATCGCCCTGGCGATGGTCGCCTCCGACGCGGGCGACCGGGCCGCCGCCGCGGACCTCCTCGCCGCCGTCCAGCGCGTCTCCTCGGCCACCCAGCTCGACGTGTGGGGGCTCACGGCGCTCGCCGTCCGGGCGCGCAACGCCGTGCTGCACGACGGCCGCAGCGAGGCCGCCGACGCGCTCGAGCTCCTGGCCCAGGTCTCGCTCACGCGGCTCTGGGAGGACCGCGAGAGCCGGTTCGAGGCGCTGCAGGACCGCATGCGCCAGCGGGAGATGGCCGAGCAGCACGAACGCCTCGGCCGTGCCTCGCTCGTGGACCCCATGACCGGCCTGGGCAACCGCCGCCGCCTGCAGCAGGTCCTCGAACGCCCCGACCAGCGCTTCGGGGCTGTCCTGCTCGACGTCGACCGCTTCCGTGCCGTCAACGACGAGCACGGCCACGACGCCGGCGACGCGGTCCTGCGCCGCATCGCGGACCTGGTGCAGCGCAACGTGGGTGACGACGACATCGTCGTGCGCTACGGCGCCGACGAGTTCGTGGTCCTCGTGCCCGGCGGGCGCGGCGCGGAGCAGACGGCCGAGCGGCTGCTGGAGGTCGTGCGCAAGGAACCCTGGCTGGAGATCTCCCTCGGCCTGCGCGTCACCGTCTCGGCCGGGGTGGCCGGGCCGGCGTCGGCGGCCGAGGCCGTCGCCGCCGCCGACCGCGCGGTGCTCGACGCCAAGCGCTCGGGACGGGACCGGCTCGTCGCGTCATGAGGTCGCACCGGCGAGGCGCTGTCGGAACCCCGACCTACAGTGGGGCCGTGGCGGGCGGCAGGGGATCCAGCGGGAGCAGGGGATCCAGCATCGGCGGGGCGAAGAGCTACCGCGACGAAGCCGTCGTCCTGCGCACCACCAAGCTCGGCGAGGCCGACCGGATCGTGACCCTCCTGACCCGGCACCACGGCCGCGTGCGCGCCGTGGCCAAGGGCGTGCGGCGCACGTCCTCCCGCTTCGGGGCGCGGCTGGAACCCTTCACCTGCGTCGACGTGCAGCTGCACCGCGGCCGCTCCCTCGACACCGTCACCCAGGTCGACGTCCTCGCCCCCTACGGGCAGGTCCTGGCCGCCGACTACGGCCTCTACACGGTGGGGCACGCCCTGGTGGAGACGGCCGAGCGGTTCACCGAGGTCGAGCGCGAGAACGCGACCCAGCAGTACCTGCTCCTCGTCGGCGCGCTGCGGACGCTGTCGCGCCGCGAGCACGCCGCCCCGCTGGTCCTGGACGCGTTCCTGCTGCGCTCGCTCGCCGTCGCCGGGTACGCCGCGAGCTTCGCCGACTGCGCCCGCTGCGGCGAACCCGGCCCGCACACGGCGTTCAACGTCGCTGCCGGGGGAGCGGTCTGCGGCGCCTGCCGGCCGCCGGGTTCGGCCGCACCGGACCCGCAGACCCTGGACCTGCTCGCGGCGCTGCTCAGCGGGGAGTGGGCGGTCGCCGAGGACGCCGAGGACCGCTGCCGCCGTGAGGGCAGCGGGCTCGTCGCCGCCTTCCTGCAGTGGCACCTCGAACGCGGCATCCGCTCGCTGCGGCACGTGGAGCGGCCCGAGGAGACCCCCGTCCGCTGAGTTCCGGCCGTTCGCCGACGTCGCGACGGGTCGGCCGGTGACGACGGGCACGGTCTCGGCTGCGCCTGACCACCGGACCGACGCCACCGTCCCCGCCGACCGTGACGTGATCGACCGGGACCTGCTGACGTCGACGTGCGGCTCGGTTTCCCCGTCGTCGTCGGAGGTGCCCGGGGTGCAGTCGCCGTCCCGGTGTCAGAACGGGCTGGAGGTCCCGGCGCCGCGGGAGTGGCCGGAAGGGCTGACCGCGGGTGCGTGGCCCACCGCGCGACGGCCGACGGTTCCGCGGCCGTCCTCACGGCCCAGACGCTGGTCGACTCCCCGCGGCCGCCGGTGTTCCGGCAGGAGTTCTGGTCGGTCGCCGGGTGGGGCTCAGGCCCGCTGCGGCGCGCGGGCCAGCCGCCAGTCCTGGCCGGCGCCCTCGACGACGACGGACGTCGCGTTCGCCATGCGCGCCAGCTCGACACCGGCCAGGCCCTCGACCGTCGCGCGCAGCAGCGTCCCGTGGGCCACGACGACGAGCGGGACGTCGCCGTGCTCGGCGCGCAGCCGGCGCAGGGCGCCCGCCCCGCGCGCGACGAGGTCCTCCCACGGTTCCTGGCCCGGCCGCTCGCCGTTCGGGTACCGGGCCGTCAGCTCGGCGAGGTTCCCGCCCTCGGCCTCGCCGAAGTGCCGCTCGACGAGGTCGTCGTGCGGTGCCAGCAGGTCCAGGCCGAGGCGGTCGGCGATGATCTGCGCCGTCTCGCGGGCGCGGGACAGGGGCGAGGACGCGACCGCGGCCCAGGGGACGTCCCCGAGGGGTTCGGCGAGCTGCTCGGCCAGGGCCCGGGCCTGTGCGCGACCGGTGTCGTTGAGCGGGATGTCCGTGCGGCCCTGGAGACGTCCGTCGCGGTTCCAGTCGGTCTCGCCGTGGCGCACGAGGGCGGTCCGGGCAGGGGTGGGGGAGGTCACGTGGTCGGGCACGTGCCCCATGGTCCCACCTGGCACCCTGGTGCCGTGCCCGTGACCGGACCCCGACGACGCCGTTCCCCCCAGACCCCCGCGCGCGAGGCGCGCCCGGTCGTCGCGCCGCCGCCGCACCCGTCCGGTGCTCGCCCGCCCCAGCTGCCGGCCGACCAGGTCCCCCAGCACGTCGCGATCGTCATGGACGGCAACGGCCGGTGGGCGAACCAGCGGGGCCTGTCGCGCATCGAGGGGCACAAGATGGGGGAGGCGTCCCTGCTGGACGTCGTCGCCGGCGCGGTCGAGATCGGCGTCACCCACGTCTCGGCGTACGCGTTCTCGACGGAGAACTGGCGTCGCAGCCCCGAGGAGGTCAAGTTCCTCATGGGGTTCAACCGCGACGTCATCCGGCGGCGCCGGGACGTCATGGACTCCTGGGGCGTCCGCGTCCGTTGGGCCGGTCGTCGTCCCCGTCTGTGGCGCAGCGTCATCAGCGAGCTCGAGACGGCCGAGGAGATGACGCGGAAGAACACCGTCTGCACGTTGACGATGTGCGTGAACTACGGCGGTCGCGCCGAGATCGCCGACGCCGCACGGGCTCTGGCCCAGGACGTCGCGGCCGGGGTCGTGAACCCCGACCGGGTCGACGAGCGCACGTTCGCCCGCTACCTCGACGAACCGGACATGCCGGACGTCGACCTGTTCTGGCGGTCCTCCGGGGAGCAGCGGACCTCGGGGTTCCTGCCCTGGCAGTCGACGTACGCCGAGATGGTGTTCTCCGACGTGCTGTGGCCCGACGTCGACCGCCGGGCGCTGTGGGCCGCGATCGAGACGTACGCGACGCGCAACCGCCGCTACGGCGGGGCGGCGGACGCCCCGGACCCCACGGACGAGACGGCGGTCACCCCGCAGGAGTGACCGCCGCCCAGAGGGTTCCGGTGGGTGTCAGCCGGTGTTGCGCATCCCCGCGGCGATCCCGTTGATCGTCAGCAGGAGGGCGCGGCGCAGGGCGGGGTCGACCTCCTCGCCGCTCGCGCGGGAGCGGGCGAGCAGCGTCACCTGCAGCGCGTGCAGCGGTGCGAGGTAGGCGTCGCGCAGTTCCAGGGTCCGACGCAGGACCGGGGCGCCCTCGAGGAGCTCGTCCTGCCCCGTCAGCCACAGGACCTGCTCCAGCGTCGTGGCGTGCTCGGCGCGGATCGTCTCGAACGCCCCGCGCGCGTCGGCGCCGACGAGTTCCTCGACGTAGTGCGCGGCGATCCCGAGGTCGGTCTTGGCCAGCGTCATCTGGACGTTGGAGACGAAGCTGCGGAAGAACGCCCAGTCGGCGTACATGGCGCGCAGGTCGTCCTCGTGGCCGGCCTCGCGGGCGGCGCGCAGGCCGGACCCGACCCCGAACCACCCCGGGACGTTGATGCGGCTCTGCGTCCACCCGAACACCCACGGGATCGCCCGCAGGTCCTCCAGGCCACCGGTGCCGCCGGGACGGCGCGAGGGACGGGAACCGATGTTGAGGTTCCCGAGCTCCTCGACCGGCGTCGCGGAGAGGAAGAACGGCACGAGACCGGGGTCGCGGACGAGCGCGCGGTAGGCCTGCTGGCCCGCGGCGGCCACGGCGGACATCGTCTCGTCCCAGCCGTCGAGGACCTCGCGCGGCTGCAACGGCGTGCGGTGCAACGTGGACGCCTCGAGCGCGGCGGACAGGGCGACCTCGAGGTTGTGCCGGGCCAGGCGCGGCTGGACGTACTTGTCCGAGATGACCTCGCCCTGCTCGGTGACCTTGATGGGTCCGTCGAGCGTGCCGTAGGGCTGGGCCAGGATCGCCTCGCCGGTCGGGCCGCCCCCGCGGCCGACGGACCCGCCGCGGCCGTGGAACAGGCGCAGGGTCACGCCGTGGCGCAGGGCCACGTCGCGCAGCGCGCGCTGGGCGCGGTGGATCTGCCAGCGGGAGGCGGCGATCCCGGCGTCCTTGGAGGAGTCGGAGTAGCCGAGCATGATCTCCTGCACGTCGCCGCGGGCGGCGACGACGCGGCGGTAGGAGGGGTCGGACAGCAGACCCTCGAGGAGTTCCTCGGCGTTCTCGAGCTCGGTGACCGTCTCGAACAGCGGAGCGAACCCGATGCGCGCCACGTCGTTCGCGCCCGGCGTCTCCGCGAGGTCGACGAGCCCGACCTCCCGGGCCAGGACGACGACGGCGAAGATGTCGTCGATCCCCTTGGTCATGGAGACGATGTACGTCTCGATGACGTCGTCGCCGTAGCGGTCCAGCGCGGTGCGGATCGTGGAGAACAGCTGCAGCACACGGGCCGGGGTGTCGGTGAGGGTGCGGGCGGCGGAGCCGATGAGGGGGCGGTGGCCCGTGAGCTCCTTCGACAGCAGCTTCGTGCGCGCCGTGCGGTCCAGGTCGGCGTAGGGCGTGATGAGCTCGCCGAGACGGTCGTAGATCGCGGCCAGGGCGGTGTGGTGCTTGCCGGCGTCCTCGCGGACGTCGAGCGTGGCCAGGCCGAACCCGACGGCGCGGGCCACCCGCAGGAGGCGGGCGACGGCCCCGTCGGCGACGAGGTCACCGTCGTTGGCGCGCAACGAGTCCTGCAGCATCTGGATCTCGGCGGTGTACTCCTCGATGCCGGCGTAGTCGCGGCCCGGGACGTGCTCGGCGCCGCTGTGCAGGCGGGCCCGGGTGCCCTCCAGGCGGGCCAGGACGTACGACAGCTTGAACCGGTACGGCTCCTCGCCGTTCAGGTGCTCGCGGGCGGCCCGCACCCGGGGCAGCGCCTGCGCGTCCGCCTCGAGGGAAGCCAGCAGCTCGTCGGAGACACCGACGATCTGGGTGGAGGCGGCGAGTTCGGTCATGAGGTCGCGCGTGGCGGCGGCCAGGACGTCGAGCGCGGCGTCGTGCTGCATGCCCAGGACCTCGGCCGTCACCTCGGGGGTGACGTTCGGGTTGCCGTCGCGGTCCCCGCCGACCCAGTTGCCGAAGCGCAGGGGCTGCGCCTGCTCGGGCAGTTCCAGGCCGAGCTCCGCCAGCCCGACCGCCAGGTCCTCGAGCAGGTCCGGCAGCACAGTGGAGGTGAGGTTGCGCAGGTAGTGCAGCGCCGAGCGGGCCTCGTCGGCCGGGCGCGGGCGCAGGACCCGCAGCTCGTCGGTCTGCCACAGCTCGTCGACGAGCTCGGCGAGGCGGCGCTGGCCCCGGCGGGACTCCAGCGGACGCTGCGAACCGTCCTCGGACGCCTCGACGATCGTGGTGATGCGCAGCAGCAGGTCCAGCACGGACCGGCGGCTGGACTCGGTGGGGTGGGCCGTGAAGACCGGGCGCAGCTGCAGCCGGCCGAGGATCTCCTGGGCCGTGCCCTTGTCGAGGTCCCCCGACCGCAGGGCCTCGCCGAGCCGCTCGAGGGTGCCGTCCAGGCCGCCGGCCGAGGCGCGGGAGAGCTCCAGGCCGCGGTGCAGCTGCTCGGAGGCGTTGGCGAGCTGGAAGTAGGCGGTGAAGGCGCGGGCGAGGTTGATCGCGGTGGCGTCGTCGACGCCCGACAGCAGCGCGGCCAGGTCGGCACCGTCGTCGGGGCGGCGGGCCAGCTTGCGGACCTGCTCGACGAGGTCGAGCAGCTCGCGGCCCTCGTGCCGCGTGAGGGACTCCCCGAGGAGTTCACCGAGCTTGCGGACCGACGCCCGCAGCGCGGCGTGCCCCTCGTCGGAGGAGACCCCGTCGACCGTGAGCACGTCGCGTGACGTGCGGGTGGTCCCGGGCGGGGTCTGCAGGTCGGGCTGCAGTCCTTCGTCCGTCGGTGCGCTCATGCGACGCCTCGCCTCCCTGCCGAGTGCTCGGAGGTCGACGCTGACTCCTGTGCACGTGCTGACTGCTTCTCGCGGGGCAGTCTGGCCTGTCGCCCCCCGGAAGCGAAACCGAGGGGGTGCTCCGGCAGGGAGCCGAGGCGGCGCGGGGGCTCAGCTGCCGTTCGCGGCGGCCTTGAGCTTGGAGCCGGCGGTCAGCTTGGCGCCGTAGGAGGCGGCGATCTCCATCGTCTCGCCCGTGCGCGGGTTGCGGCCGGTGCGGGCGGCGCGCTCGACGCGCTCGACGGTCAGCAGGCCCGGCAGCTTGACGGGCTCGCCCTTGCCGACGGCCTCGACGAGGACGTCGCCGAGCGCGTTGATGACGGAGTCGGTGTCGGACTGCGTCAGGCCGGCGCGCTGGGCGACGGCGGTGACGAGTTCGGAGCGGTTCACGGGTACTCCCGGTGGGTGTCGACAACGGTGGTTGCAGGGCGACGTTACCGGGGGTCACCGCCCGTGCTCAGCACGTGGGAGGGCGTGGGGCGCGTCGGGGTGTCTGCTACCGTCCCTCTTCTTGAGAACGGATCTCATCAAGGAGTGCTCGTGCGACTGCCCGTGACCCTGCTGACCTCGATGGACCCGGTGCTGCGCGACAGCGCGACCGCCGCCGCCCTGTGGGGCGGGCCCGGGACCGTGCTGCTGCGCTACGACCTCGCCCCCGACCGGCTGCACCGCCTGGCCGCCGAGTTCGACCGCGTGCTGGAGGACGTGGACGTGCCGCTCGAGCACGCCTGCCTCGGCTGCGCCCTGCGCGAGGACGTCCTGCCGACCGTCGCGGCCATCGCCCGTGCAGGCCGGGCCGAGCGCCTGGTGCTCGCCCTGCCCGTGACCGCCGAACCGCTCGCGGTGCTGCAGGCCCTCACCCTCGGCACCGACGGTCCCGACGACCTCGCCGACCTCGTCGCGGTGGCCGGCGTCGTCTCCGTGGTCCACGGTCCCGGCCTCCTCGACGACCTGCTCGGCGACGAGCTCATCACCGACGGCGACGGGGAGGAGACCGACCGGGCGGTGGGGGAGGTGCTGGCCCACCAGCTCGACGAAGCGGACCTGGTCCTCGTCGACGGCGAGCTGCCCGCCCGGTCGTCGGTGCTGCTCGACCACGTCACCGCGCCCGGCTGCGTCGTCGCCGACCTGCTCGCCGTCGACGCCCCCGACCTGCTCGCACCCCGCCGACTCGCCACCTCTGTCGCCGCGGAACCGTTGCGCCACAGCGACCTGCGGGCCGCCCGGCCCAGCGGCGCCGACGACCGGCTCGGCGTGTTCACCCTCGACCTGCGCACTCCCGCCGCCTTCCACCCCGGTCGGCTCCTGGAGGAGATCGAGGCCGTCGGCGCGGGCCGGCTGCGCGCCCGCGGGTTCTTCTGGGTGCCGTCGCGGCCCGACGTCGTCTGCGCGTGGGACGGGGCCGGCGGGCAGCTGAGCATCGGCACGATCGGGACCTGGGACGCGCGCCGCGGGGAGCGCCCCCGCACGCGCCTGGTCGTCACCGGCGTCGACGAGGGCGACGCCGAACGCGTCAGCGCCGCCTTCGAGCGCATCCTCGCCACCCCCGCCGAGAGCGCCGCGTGGACCGCGCCGGAGGACGGCCTGGAGCCCTGGCTCGGGGACCGCTGACCCCGGCGCACGGCCCCGGGCCCGCGTGGAGGACACGCCTTCCGCCCTCAGAACACGCTCTCCGAGGGCGGAGGGTGTGTTTTCCGCCCCCTTGCGGTTCGCGCCGGGGGAGTCCCGCGGCCGGTGAGGGCGATGTCGAGCGGGGTCAGTCGCGGGCGCTGCAGGCGGCGCAGACGCCGAAGACCTCGACGACGTGCTGGACGGCCGTGAAGCCGTGCTCGGCGCCGATGCGGCGGGCCCAGGCCTCGACCTGCGGGCCCTCGACCTCGACGGTCGCGCCGCAGCGGCGGCAGACGAGGTGGTGGTGGTGGCCGGTGCTGCAGCGGCGGTACACGGCCTCGCCGCCGTCGTCGGTGCGCAGGACGTCGACGTCCCCGTCCTCGGCGAGCACCTGCAGCGCGCGGTAGACGGTGGCCAGACCGACGTTCTCCCCGCGCTCGCGCAGCCGGGCGTGCAGGTCCTGGGCCGACATGAACGCGTCCGCCTCGTCGAGGACCGCCGACACGGCCGACCGCTGCTTCGTGGACCGACGGGCGGGCGCCGACACCGTTCCTCGCACTCCTCAGGTCGGGCCCGGTGCGGCCCGGGCGGGTCGGCTCAGCCTACGTCGGCTGGGCCGTCCGGGCCGAACGGCTGCGACCCGTCGGCACCGGTGCTCGCTCAGCGCGTAACCTCACAGGGGTCCGCGCCGCGAGTGCGCGGACGCCGCCGACACCCAGCCGGACAGGAGATCCCAGCGTGGCCGCATCCCGCCTCGACGCCGTCATCAACCTCGCCAAGCGGCGGGGGTTCGTGTTCCCGTCGGGGGAGATCTACGGCGGTACCCGCTCGGCCTGGGACTACGGACCCCTCGGCGTGGAGCTGAAGGAGAACATCAAACGCCAGTGGTGGCGCCGGATGGTCACGACCCGCGAGGACGTCGTGGGCCTGGACTCCTCGGTCATCCTGCCGCGCCGCGTGTGGGAGGCCTCCGGTCACGTCGCCGTCTTCACCGACCCGCTCGTGGAGTCCCTGCAGACCCACAAGCGCTACCGCGCCGACCACCTCCTCGAGGCCTACGAGGCCAAGCACGGCCACCCGCCGGAGAACGGCCTGGCCGACGTGCCCGACCCCGACACCGGGGTGCGGGGGCAGTGGACCGAACCGCGCGACTTCTCCGGCCTCATGAAGACCTACCTCGGCGCCGTGGACAACGAGGAGGGCCTGCACTACCTGCGGCCCGAGACGGCCCAGGGCATCTTCGTGAACTTCGCCAACGTCATGGGCTCGGCCCGGAAGAAGCCCCCGTTCGGCATCGGCCAGATCGGCAAGAGCTTCCGCAACGAGATCACCCCGGGGAACTTCATCTTCCGCACGCGCGAGTTCGAGCAGATGGAGATGGAGTTCTTCGTCGAGCCCGGCACGGACGAGGAGTGGCACCAGTACTGGCTCGACGAGCGCATGTCCTGGTACACGGGCCTGGGCATCGACGCGGGCAACCTGCGCTTCTACGAGCACGCGCAGGAGAAGCTGTCGCACTACTCCAAGCGCACCGTGGACATCGAGTACCGGTTCGGGTTCCAGGGGTCGGAGTGGGGCGAACTGGAGGGCATCGCCAACCGCACCGACTACGACCTGACGACGCACGGCAAGGAGTCCGGCGTCGACCTGTCGTACTTCGACCAGACCAAGGGCGAACGCTGGGTCCCGTACGTCATCGAGCCCGCAGCGGGCCTGACCCGGTCGCTCATGGCGTTCCTCGTCGACGCCTACACCGAGGACGAGGCCCCGAACACCAAGGGCGGCGTGGACAAGCGCACGGTGCTGCGCCTGGACCACCGCCTCGCCCCGGTGAAGGCGGCCGTGTTCCCGCTCTCGCGCAACGAGCAGCTCTCGCCCAAGGCCAAGGACCTCGCCGCGGAGCTGCGCACGCACTGGAACGTCGAGTTCGACGACGCCGGCGCCATCGGCCGCCGGTACCGCCGCCACGACGAGGTCGGCACGCCGTACTGCATCACGGTCGACTTCGACACCCTCGAGGACCAGGCCGTGACGATCCGCGAGCGCGACACCATGGCCCAGGAGCGGGTCGGGCTCGGCCAGGTGGCGCAGTGGCTGGGGGCCCGCCTCCTCGGCGCCTGACGACCGCGGTGGGTGAGCCCACGCCCGGTCCGCTCAGCCAGCCGCTGACGGCCGGGGCGGTCGCCTCCGTCACCGGTTTCGCGTCCTCGTTCGTGCTCGTCCTCGCCGGCCTCGCGGCCGTCGGGGCGAGCCCGTCGCAGGCCGCGTCCGGGCTGCTCGCGCTGTGCCTGGCGCAGTTCGTCCTCGCCGCGCTGCTGTCGTGGCGCACGAGGTTGCCGCTGTCCTTCGTCTGGTCCACCCCGGGCGCCGCGCTGCTCGTGGCCGCCCAGGGGCGCACCGGCTCGCTCGGCGCGGCCGTCGGAGCGTTCCTGCTGTGCGCGCTGCTGGTCGTCGTCACCGGGGCCTGGCCGGCCCTGGCCCGGCTGGTGCGCCGGGTGCCGACCCCCGTCGCGGGAGCCCTGCTGGCCGGGGTCCTGTTCCCGCTGTGCCTGGCACCGGTGACGGCGGTGCGCCGCACGCCCGTCGTCGCCGTCCTCGTCGTCCTGGTGTGGCTCGCGCTGCGACGGTGGCGACCGGTGCTCGCCGTGCCCGCCGCGATGGTCGTCGCGCTCGCCGCGACCGTCGCCGACCTGCCCACGGGCGCTGCGCTGCACTGGGTCCCGACCCTGACGCCCGTCCTGCCCCCGTTCGACCCGTACGTCCTCGTCTCCCTCGGCGTGCCCCTGTACGTCGTGACGATGGCCGGGCAGAACATCCCGGGGTTCACGATCCTCGAACAGCTGGGCTACCGGGACGTGCCGACCGGGCGCGTCCTCGTCGGCGCGGGTCTGGGCACCGGTGCGGCTGCCCTCTTCGGCGGGCACAGCGTCAACCTCTCGGCGCTCGCCGCCGGGATCATCGCCGGGCCCGGGGCCGACCGGGACCCCGGCCGGCGCTGGATCGCCGCCGTCGCCGGAGGGACGGGGTACCTCGTCCTCGGGCTGCTCGCCGCCCCCATCGCGGGCCTCGTGGGCGGCACCGACCCCGTGCTCGTCGAGGCCGTCGCGGGGCTCGCGCTGCTGGACTCCTTCGTCGGCGGCCTCGTCTCGGCCCTCGCGGACACCGCGCACCGCGTGACGGCCGGCGCGACGTTCGCCGTCGTGGCCTCGGGGCTGACCTTCGCCGGGATCGGCAGCGCGTTCTGGGGGCTGCTGGCCGGGCTGGTCGTGTTCGCCGCGCTCCACCGGCCCCGCGCGCGGGCATGACATCCGTCACCCCCGGGGGGTGACGCGGGGCCGAGGTCCGTGGCCCGCGTCCCCGCCACGGTGGGGGGATGGAGATCAGCACCCCGGCAGCGCCGGCCCGGTCCACCGCCCCCGCGGTGACCACGCCCGCGATCGCCGTCGAGTCCCTGCACAAGCGCTTCGGCAGGGTGGAGGCCGTCGACGGGCTCGACCTCGTCGTGCGGCCCGGCGAGGTCGTCGCGTTCCTGGGCCCCAACGGGGCCGGCAAGACGTCCACCATCGACGTGGTCCTCGGTCTGTCGCAGCCGACCTCGGGGACGGTGAGCGTCTACGGCACGAGCCCGCGCGACGCCGTCGCGCACGGCTGGGTGTCCGCCGTCATGCAGAGCGGCGGGCTCCTCAAGGACCTCACCGTCCGCGAGACCGTCCAGATGACGGCGTCCCTCTTCGCCCGCACGCAGCCCGTCGACGTCGTCCTCGAGCGGGCCGGCATCACCGCCATCGCCGGCCGGCGCGTCGGGAAGTGCTCCGGCGGGGAGCAGCAGCGGCTGCGCTTCGCCATGGCCCTGCTGCCCGACCCGCGCCTCCTGGTGCTCGACGAACCCACGACCGGGATGGACGTCGAGGGCCGCCGGGCGTTCTGGGGCGCCATCCGCGACGACGCCCGCCGCGGGCGCACCGTCGTCTTCGCCACCCACTACCTCGAGGAGGCGGACAGCTACGCCGACCGCATCGTCCTCGTGGCGCACGGGAAGGTCGTCGCCGACGGGACGCCGTCGCAGATCAAGGCCCTGTCCGCGGGCCGGCTCGTCCGGGCCACCTGGCCCGGGGCACGCCTGGCCGACCTGGAGGACCTGCCGGGCGTCGACGACCTCGAGCTGAACGGCGACCAGGTCCTCGTGCACGCCAACGACTCCGACGCCGTCGCACGGTTCCTCCTGACCCGCACCCCCGCCACCGACCTCGAGATCACCGCGCGCGGGCTCGAGGACGCCTTCGTCTCCCTCACCAGCACCACCCCGGAGGTCTCCCGGTGAGCACGCTGCCCCTCGCCCCCAGCACCGCTGCGGAGGTCCCGCGGGGCCTGGTCAACCCGCTCTACGTGCAGCTCGACGTCCGCCGCGTGCTGCGCAACCGGCGGACGCTGGTCTTCACCCTCGTCATGCCCGTCGTCTTCTACTTCGCGTTCGGTGCGCCGCAGCCGGGGGCGGACGCCAAGGCGTACGTGATGCTGAGCTTCGCCGTCTACGGCGCCATGGTCGCCGCCACGAGCGTCGGGGCGTCCGTGGCCGTCGAACGCGCCAGCGGGTGGAGCCGGCAGCTGCGGCTCACGCCCATGCGGCCGGCGACCTACGTCGCCAGCAAGGTCATCGCGGCCGCGAGCATCGCCGTCATCCCCGTCGCGGTGGAACTGGCCATCGGTGCCGCCACCGGCGCACGGATGCGCGCCTCGGCCTGGGTCGTCGGCGGGCTCGTGGCCTGGATCGGCTCGCTCGTCTTCGCCGCCCTCGGCCTGGCCATCGGCTACCTCGTGCCGTCCGAGAACGCCATGCAGGTCATGGGCCCCGTCCTGGCGCTCCTGGCCATGCTCGGCGGACTGTTCGTGCCGCTGAGCATCTTCAGCCACACCCTGCAGACCGTCGCCTCGTTCACCCCCGCCTACGGGGTGGGTGTGCTGGCGCACTGGCAGATGTCCCACGACGGCTCCTTCGTGGGGGCGGTCGCCAACCTCGTCGTGTGGACCGCGCTCTTCGCGACCGGGGCGGCCCTGCTGTTCCGCCGGGACACCGGGCGCGTGTGAGCCGGCGGACGAGGACCGCGGGCGTGGCGGCGTGGGAGGGTGCTCCCGTGCCGTCGCGCGACCCGTTGCCGCCCATGGCGGTCCCGCGGATGCGGGGTTCGGGGTACCTGTTCGCCGGGGTCTGGCTGCTCATCCTCGTCCAGACCGTCGAGGACGCGTGGGGCAACCCCGACCGGCGGCTCGGGACGCTCTCCATCGTCGCGACCGTCGGTTTCGGCGTCCTGTACTTCCTCCTGCTGTCCCGCGGCTGGGGCCGGATGCGGGTCGCCGGCCGCCTCGAGGTCGCCCACCGCGAGGCAGTGCTCGGCCTGCTGGCGCTGAGCCTCCTCACGGTCCTCATGGTCCCCGGTGCGGGGACCAGCGGTTTCAACAGCGTCTTCTTCGTCTGCGCCTACGCCGCGTTCGCCCTGCCCTTCCGGCAGGCCGTGGCCGTCGCCGTCTCCCTCATCCTCGGGGTGGCGCTGCTCGGGCGCTTCGTGCCCGGCTGGGACGGGCTCGAGGGCACGGCCATCGGCGCCTTCTTCGCCACGGCCGCAACGCTCGGGACCACTCGGCTCGTCGCCCGCGGCCACCAGCTCGCCGTGGCCCAGCAGGACCTGGCCCGCCTCGCCGTCGCCGAGGAGCGCAGCCGGTTCTCCCGCGACCTGCACGACCTGCTCGGGCACTCCCTGACCGTCATCACGCTGAAGGCCGAGCTCGCCGGTCGTCTCCTGGACGTCGACCCCGGCCGCGCCCGCGCCGAGGTGGCCGACGTGGAGCGGCTGGCGCGCACCGCGCTCAGCGACGTCCGCGCCGCGCTCGAGGGGTTCCGCGACGTCTCCCTGGGCACCGAGCTGGCGGGCGCCCGACAGGCCCTGGCCGCCGCCGGGATCACCGCCCACCTGCCGCGCTCCGTCGACGAGGTGGACCCCGAGCTGCAGGAGCTGTTCGGCTGGGTCGTCCGCGAGGGCGTCACGAACGTCGTGCGGCACTCCGGGGCCCGCGCCTGCTGGGTGCACGTCGAACCCGGCCGGGTCGTCGTCGCCGACGACGGGACGGGACCCCGGCCGGGGGAGCGGGGCTCGGGGCTGGCCGGGCTGGCGGCCCGCGCGCAGGCCGTCGGCGGGGCCGTCACGGTCGGCCGCTCCGAGCACGGCGGGTTCGAGCTGGCGGTGCGGGTGTGATCCGGATCCTGCTGGCCGACGACCAGGCGCTCGTGCGCGGAGCCCTCGCGGCCCTGCTCTCGCTCGAGGGCGACCTGGAGGTCGTGGGGGAGGTCTCCCGCGGCGACGAGGTCGCCGAGACGTGCCGGACCCTGCGGCCGGACGTCGTCCTCATGGACATCGAGATGCCCGGACTGGACGGCATCGCAGCCACCGCCGCCGTCCGCCGCGCCGTCCCCGGCACCCGCGTGCTCGTCGTCACCACCTTCGGACGGCCGGGTTACCTGCGCCGGGCCATGGAGGCGGGAGCCGCCGGCTTCGTCGTCAAGGACACCCCGGCCCGCGAGCTCGCCGACGTCGTCCGCCGCGTCGCCGCCGGTCTGCGCGTCGTCGACCCGGCGCTCGCGGCCGAGTCCCTCGCCGCCGGGCTCACCCCGCTCACCGAGCGGGAGACCGGGGTGCTGCGCGCCGCCCGCGACGGCGGCACCGTCGCCGACCTCGCCGCTGCCCTGCGCCTGTCCGAGGGCACGGTGCGCAACCACCTGTCCGCGGCCATCGGCAAGACGGGGGCGCGGACCCGCGCCGAGGCCGTCCGGCTGGCGGAGACGAACGGCTGGCTCTGACGGGGGGTCACAATGGGTGCGTGAGTGCACCCACGTCGACCGCCGTCCGGCCGCTGAGGATCGGGCCCCTCGTCTCGGCGACCCCGGTCGTGCTGGCGCCGATGGCCGGCATCACCAACACCGCCTACCGCCAGCTCTGCCGCGAGCAGGGCGAGGGCTTCTACGTCAGCGAGATGATCACGTCACGCGCGCTCGTCGAGCGCACGCCGGAGACGATGCGGCTCATCTCCTTCACCCCGGCCGAGCGGCCGCGCAGCCTGCAGCTGTACGGCGTGGACCCGCTCACCGTCTCCAAGGCCGTCGAGATGATCGTCGCCGAGGACCTCGCCGACCACGTCGACCTGAACTTCGGCTGCCCCGTGCCGAAGGTGACCCGCAAGGGCGGTGGGTCGGCGCTGCCGTGGAAGGCGGACCTCTTCCGCGACATCGTCCGCGGCGCCGTCACCGCGGCGTCCCGGGGTGGCATCCCGGTGACGGTGAAGATGCGCAAGGGCATCGACGACGACCACCTGACGTACCTGCAGGCCGGGCGGACGGCCGAGCAGGAAGGCGTCGCGGCCGTCGCGCTGCACGGGCGCACCGCCTCCCAGCACTACTCCGGGCACGCCGACTGGGACGCCATCGCGCGCCTGCGCGACACCGTCACCTCCATCCCGGTCCTCGGCAACGGCGACGTCTGGAGCGCGGAGGACGCGCTGGACATGGTGCAGCGCACCGGGGTCGACGGGGTCGTCGTCGGTCGTGGCTGCCTCGGCCGGCCGTGGTTGTTCGCCGACCTCGAGGCCGGGTTCGCCGGCCGCCCGGAGCGGGTGCGGCCGGGGCTGCGCCAGGTGACGCAGGTCCTGCGCCGTCACGCCGAGCTGCTCTGCAAGTTCTACGAGGACGAGCTGCGGGGCTGCCGCGACATCCGCAAGCACATCTCCTGGTACTTCAAGGGCTACGCCGTCGGCGGGGACATGCGGGCCCGCCTGGGGCTCGTCGACACCCTCGAGGCGCTCGACGAGCTCATCGCCGACCTCGACCTCGACCAGCCGTACCCCGGTGCCGCGGCCGAGGGGTCGCGCGGCCGGGCCGGGTCGCCGCAGGCGCGCGTCGCGCTGCCGGAGGGCTGGCTGGACTCCCAGGAGCTCACGGGCGCGGCCGCCGAGATGATCCGCCAGGCCGAGCTGTCGGTGTCCGGCGGATGAGCGGCTACGGTCCGGCGGACGTCGAGCGGTGGGCGACCGAACCCCCCAAGACCCACGGCCGCAGCGCGTTCATGCGCGACCGCGCCCGCGTCCTGCACTCCTCCGCGCTGCGTCGCCTCGCGGCCAAGACGCAGGTCGTCGGCCCCGGGACGGACGACTTCGTGCGCAACCGGCTGACGCACTCCCTCGAGGTCGCGCAGGTCGGGCGTGAACTGGGCGCGGCCCTGGGCTGCGACCCCGACGTCGTCGACACCGCGTGCCTGGCCCACGACCTCGGGCACCCACCGTTCGGGCACAACGGGGAACGGGCCCTGGCCGAGGCCGCCGTCGGCATCGGGGGTTTCGAGGGCAACGCCCAGACGCTGCGCATCCTCACCCGTCTGGAGCCCAAGTCGGTCGCCGCGGACGGCTCGCCCGTCGGACTGAACCTGACCCGGGCCAGCCTGGACGCCGCGACGAAGTACCCGTGGCTGCACGGCAAGGCGCCCCGTGCGACGTCGAAGTTCGGGGCCTACGCCGACGACGCGGAGGTGTTCACCTGGTTGCGCGGACAGGCCCCCGAGAACCGCCCGTGCGTCGAGGCGCAGGTGATGGACTTCGCCGACGACGTGGCCTACTCGGTCCACGACGTCGAGGACGCCGTCGTGGCGGGGCACGTGCGTCTCGACTGGCTCGAACAGGGCGAGATCCGCGCGCGCGTGGCCGAGCAGGTCCGCGACTGGTACGTCCCGGACGCCTCCGACGACGCGGTCGACGCTGCGCTGCAACGACTTTCCTCCTCCGGCTTCTGGGCTGCCGAACGACCCGGCGAGGTGTTCGGCGGGCGGCGGCACCTCGCGGCGCTGAAGGACATGACCTCCCAGCTCATCGGCCGGTTCGCGAACGCGACCGAGCGGGCGACGCGGGACCGGCACGGCGACGGCCGGCTCACCCGGTACGCGGCCGACGTCGTGGTGCCGCAGGAGACGGCCCTCGAGGTCGCCGTCCTCAAGGGCGTGGCCGCGACCTTCGTCATGAGCGCGCAGGAACGGCAGCCGTTCTACGCCCGGCAGCGAGAACTGCTGCACGAACTGCTCGACGCCCTCGTCGCGGGCGGCCCGGACGTGCTCGAACCCCCGTTCCGGGAGGACCACGCCCTCGCCGTCGACGACGCCGCGCGGCTGCGCGTCGTCGTGGACCAGGTCGCCTCGCTGACCGACGTGTCCGCTTTGGCCTGGCACGAGAAGCTCACGCGCTCGCGCCAGCGGTAGAGAAGGGGACGGTGGCCGCAGGTCGCCCGCGGTCAGCGAGCCACCGACGGGACGCGCCGCGGCGCGACCAGGAGGCACGTCACGCGGTCGTCCTGCCGGGACACCTCCTCGGCGGTCACACCGCCGGGGTCGGTGATCGCCACTCCCTCCGCGTCGTGCCCCTCGGCTCACGGGCCGGGGCGGCGGTGGGTCCAGCTCCCGCGCCACCGGTGGAGCCGTGGTCGCCTCGGGCCCGTCGCCGAGGGCCACCCGGGGAAGTCGTCCGGTCGGTTCCCCGGACGGTGGGCAGGACTGGGCGTTCTCGGCCGGGACCGCGAGCCGGCTGTGGACGACGAGGGCCCGTGGAGCCCGCGTCGTCAGCGGGACCGGCGTCGAGCGGAGATCACCCCGGTGTCGAACCCGGCCAGGTGCAGCCCGCCGTGGAACCGGGCGTGCTCGATCTTCAGGCAGCGGTTCATGACGACGGTGACTCCGTGCTCGGCGCCGCGCCGGGCGACGGCCTCGTCGGCGAGCCCGAGCTGCATCCACATCACGGGTGAGCCGACGGCGATGACGTCGTCGAGGACCGCGTCGAGCTCGCTGGGGCGCCGGAACACGTCGACGAGGTCGGGGACCCCGGGGAGTTCCGCGAGCGAGGGGTAGGCCGGGCGGCCCAGGACCTCGGTCTCGTTGGGGTTGACGAACCAGAGCTCGAAGTCGGAGTCGGCCAGCAGGTACGTCTCGACGAAGTAGGAGGCGCGGGACGGTTTGTTCGACGCCCCGAGGATCGCCACGGTCTTCGTGCGGCGCAGGATCCGCAGCCGTTCCCCGGCCGACGGGGCCTTCCACGTGCTGGCGGGCGCGTCCTTCGACCCGGTCGCCGCGGGCTGTTCCCACAGGTTCTCCGGGGCTGCCACCGTGCCGGTGTCGGAGGCGCTCGTCGTCGTGGTCTGCGGGTCGGTCACGAGTTCCCCTTCACGGCCGCGGCGAGGGCCTGGTCGAGGTCCCACAGGACGTCCTCGACGTCCTCGAGGCCCACGCTGATGCGGATGAGGTCGGCGGGCACGCCCGCCGCCTGGAGCTGGTCGGCGGACAGCTGCTGGTGCGTCGTGGACGCGGGGTGCAGGACGAGCGTGCGCGCGTCGCCGATGTTCGCCAGGTGCGAGCACAACTGGACCGAGTCGATGAAGCGTTCTCCCGCAGCGCGTCCGCCGGCGACGCCGAAGGAGAACACGGCTCCGGGTCCCTCGGGCAGGTACCGCTGGGCGAGGACGTGGTGGGAGTGCGACGGGAGCCCGGAGTACCGGACCCAGGACACCCGTTCGTCGGCCTCGAGCCACGCCGCGACGCGCTGGGCGTTGGCGACGTGCTCACGCATCCGCTGCGGCAGCGTCTCCACGCCCATGAGCAGCAGGAACGCCGAGTGCGGGGACAGGGTCGCGCCGATGTCGCGCAGCTGCTCGCTGCGCAGCTTGGTGAGGAACCCGTACTCGGCGAAGTTCCCCCACCAGGACAGCCCGCCGTAGGAGGCGACCGGTTCGGTCATGGCCGGGAACTTCCCGTTGTCCCAGGGGAAGGTGCCCGCGTCCACGACGACGCCCCCGAGGGTCGTGCCGTGACCGCCGAGGAACTTGGTGGCCGAGTGGATGACGATGTCCGCGCCGTGCTCGATGGGCCGGCACAGGTAGGGCGTCGCGGTGGTGGCGTCGACGATGAGCGGGATCCCGGCCTCGTGCGCCACGTCGGCCAGGCCGCGGATGTCCGCCACGACCGTGGAGGGGTTCGCGACGAGCTCGGTGAAGACGAAGCGGGTCTTCTCGGTGATGGCGGCGCGGACCGACTCCGGGGTCGGGTCGACGAAGACGGTGTCGACGCCGAAGCGGCGCATGGTCACGTCGAGCTGGGTGACGGTGCCGCCGTAGAGGTTGTTCGACGCGACGACGTGGTCGCCGGCGCCCGCGAGGGCCGCGAACGTGAGGAACTCCGCGGACTGCCCGCTGGCGCAGGCCAGGGCCCCGAGCCCCCCCTCGAGGGAGGCGATGCGCTCCTCGAACGCGGCGACCGTCGGGTTGGAGATGCGCGAGTAGATGTTGCCGTACTTCTGCAGCGCGAAGAGGTTCGCGGCGTCGGCGGCGTCCTCGAAGACGAAGCTCGTCGTCTGGAAGATCGGGACGGCCCGGGCCCCCGTGGTGGGCTCGGGGACGGCGCCCGCGTGCACGGCGCGGGTGCGGAAGCCCCAGGTGCGGTCGTCGCCGCTGCTCTGCTCGCTGCTCACGGGGCGATCCTGCCACCCGCCGCCCGCGGGACGCGTCGGCACCGGCGCCTACACTCCACCCGTGGCCGGGCGCATCCATCCAGACGACCTCCAGGCCGTCAAGGAGCGCGTCCGCCTCGACGAGGTCGTGGGCGAGCAGGTGACGCTGCGCTCCGGGGGTGTCGGCTCCTTCAAGGGCCTGTGCCCCTTCCACGACGAGCGCACGCCGAGCTTCACCGTCCGGCCCGCGACGGGCCGCTGGCGGTGCTTCGGGTGCGGGGAGTCCGGCGACGCCATCGAGTTCGTCATGAAGATCGACGGCCTCGGTTTCGCCGACGCCGTCGAGCGCCTGGCCCAGCGCGCCGGCATCCAGCTGCGGTACGTCGACGACGGCGGTCGCACCGCCCAGCGCCCGGCGGGCAACGCCGGTCAGCGCCAGCGGCTCCTGCAGATGCACGAGGTGGCGGAGGAGTTCTACGCCCGCCAGCTCGAGGCGCCCGGCCCGGCCGAGACGGCGCGGCAGTTCCTGGCCGCCCGGGGTTTCAGCCGCGAGGACGCGGCGCGCTTCGGTGTGGGGTTCGCCCCGAACACCGGTGACGCGCTGCTGCGCCAGTTGCGTGCCAAGGGGTTCAGCGAGGACGACCTCGTCACCTCGGGGTTGGCGGGGCAGAGCCAGCGCGGCCTGTACGACCGGTTCCGCGGGCGGCTGGTCTGGCCGATCCGCGACGTCAGCGGCCACACGGTCGCCTTCGGCGCCCGGCGCCTGTTCGACGACGACCGCATCGAGGCGAAGTACCTCAACTCGCCCGAGACGCCCGTCTACAAGAAGTCGCAGGCCCTCTACGGCCTCGACCTGGCCAAGCGGGAGATCTCCCGCACCAAGCGCGTCGTCGTCGTCGAGGGCTACACCGACGTCATGGCCTGCCACCTCGCCGGGGTGGGCACGGCCGTCGCGACGTGCGGGACCGCGTTCGGCGAGGAGCACGCCCGGATCGTCCAGCGGATGCTCGGTGGCGCCGACGTCGCGGCCGAGGTCGTCTTCACCTTCGACGGGGACGCCGCCGGGCAGAAGGCCGCCATGAAGGCCTACGAGCTGGACCAGCGCTTCAGCGCGCAGACCTACGTCGCCGTCGCCCCGGGCGGGCAGGACCCGTGCGAGCTGCGGCTGTCGGCGGGGGACGAGGCGGTGCGCCAGCTCGTCGACGGTCGTGTGCCGCTGTTCGAGTTCGCCATCCGCTCCACGATCGAGCGGTACGACCTGGACTCCGAGAGCGGCCGCCTCGCCGCGCTCGACGCCGCCGCCCCGATCATCGGCGCGATCCGCGACCGCGGGTTGCAGCAGCGGTACGCCATCAACCTCGACCGGTGGACGGGGTTCCTCGACGAGCGCTTCGTCCTGGACCGCGTGCGACGGCACTCCGGGGGTCCCGGCCCGGGGGCCGCGCGTCCGCAGACCACGCCGCCGCCGCCCCCGCGCCCCTCGGTGGACCTCAACGACCCCGTCGCCCAGCTCGAACGGCGCGTGCTCTCGTGCGCCCTGCAGGCGCCCTGGTCGGTGGCGGAGGTGTTCGACGCCCTCGAGGCGGACGCCTTCGGGGCGCCGGGGCACCGCGCGGTGCACGACGCCGTCGTCGCCGCCGGGGGACCGGCCGAGGCTCCCCAGGGTCCGGCCTGGCTGACGCGGGTCCTCGACTACGCCGACGGTCCCGTGGCCTCGCTCGTCGACGAGCTCGCGGCCGTCGACCTGCCCGTCTCCAGCGAGGAGGAGCTCGAGCGGTGGGGGCGCTCGCTCGTGGCAGCCCTCGCCGGTCAGGCCGCGACGCGCGCCGTCGCCGACGCCCGGCGCGCGCTCATGCGCCTGGACCCCTCGAGCCAGGCGGAGGAGTACCAGGCCGCTTCCGCCGAGCTGTTCCGCCTCGAGCAGGCCCGCCGGACGTGGCAGGAACGGGCTCAGGGAGGGGCGTGACGGGGACCCGCGGGCGTGCACGAGGACGCCTGAGGGGCTGGTACGGTTGGACAGTCGTCACGGCGGGTTCACTCGTCTGACGCGGAGTGGTCCCGCATAGCTCAATTGGCAGAGCAGCCGGCTGTTAACCGGCAGGTTGTTGGTTCGAGTCCAACTGCGGGAGCTTCCGACGAGAGGGCGCACCGGTTCCGGTGTGCCCTCTCGTGCGTTCCGGGGTGCGTCGGCTGCGCTGCGGGTGTCTCGTCGGGCGGGTGCAGACGAGCTGGAGGATGGCCGCACAGGCCACGCGCCACTGCCTCACCGGGTGCGCGGCGGGCGAGATCGCCGGAATGGTCGTCGCCGCGCTCACCGGCCTCGGCGGCGCCGCCACGATCGTGCTGTCCCTCGTGCTCGCCTTCGCCTTCGGGTACGCCCTGACGATGCGCGGGGTGCTGCGTGCCGGGGTCGGCTGGCGGCGGGCGGTCCGGCTGGCGCTGGCGTCGGACACGGTCTCGATCGCCGTCATGGAGGTCGTCGACAACGGCGTCATCGGGCTCGTCCCCGGGGCGCTCGCCGCGGGTCTGGGCCAGTGGCTGTTCTGGTGGACCCTGGCGCTGTCGCTGGGCACGGCGTTCGTCGTCGCCTGGCCGATCAACCGCTGGCTCATGGCCCGAGGTCGCGGTCACGCCGTGGTCCACGAGCTGCACGAGGGAGCGCACGCCCAGTGACTCCTTCCGGGACGGATCACCGGTTTCACCGAGCGGTGCCGCCGGCCCCGACCCACGATGAGGGCGTGCTCCTGCGACTGCCCGGCACGTACCCCGCTCAGGGCGACACCCGGCTCCTCACCCGTGCCCTGGTGGACCTCGACCTGGCCGCCGGGCGGGACGTTCTCGACGTCTGCACCGGCGGTGGGGCCCTCGCCCTCGCCGCGGCGCGAGCCGGTGCCCGCAGCGTCACCGCGGTCGACCTGTCCTTCCGGTCGGTGCTGACGGCCCGCGCCAACGCGGCGCTGGCCGGGGTGCCGGTCGACGTGCGTCGCGGCGACCTCTTCGAGCCCGTCCGAGGACGTCGTTTCGACCTCGTGCTGGCCAACCCTCCGTACGTGCCGGCGGCGACCGACCGGCTGCCCCGGCACGCTCCCGGCCGGTCGTGGGACGCGGGGATGGACGGCCGGGCGGTGCTGGACCGGATCTGCGACGACGTGCACCGGGTGCTGGCGCCCGGTGGGCACCTGCTGCTGACGCAGTCCGCCCTCGCCGACACCGAACGGACCGTGGAACGGGTGACCGCGGCCGGTCTGCAGGCCCGTGTCGTGGCCCGTGCGCCGGAACCGTTCGGTCCCGTCATGCGCCGGCGCGCCGAACTCCTGCGCTCGCGGGGACTGCTGCTGCCGGACCAGGACCACGAGGAACTCGTCGTCGTCTGCGCGCAACTGCCCGAGACGGCGCAGGTGCGTCGTGTCGCCTGACGGCCCGGCGCAGCGCGTCGTCGTCACCGGAGACGGCCCGCTGCTCGTGGAGGGGCCCGTCGAGGTCGACCTGCCCGACGGGACGACGGTGCGGTCCGAGCGTCCGGTCGTCGCGTTGTGCGTCTGCCGGCGCAGCGCCATCCAGCCCTGGTGCGACACCAGCCACCGGCGTCGCGCCCGCAGGAAACCCCCGGAGGAGAGCGCGTGAGCACCACCTCGACCAGCGAGACGACGCACGGATCCGTCCGCACCCGTCCCGCCCTGCCGCGGTCCCGCGGTCCGATCAGCACGGCCGTGCTGACGAGGTTCCACGGCGGTGCCCTGCCGACCGTCGACGTCGCGGTCGCCGACCCCTGGGGCGACGACCTGCAGCTCGCCCTGTACCTCTGCTACGAGCTGCACTACCGGGGTTTCGCCGACGTGGACGACGACCTCGAGTGGGATCCGGCGCTGCTCGCGCTGCGCGGCGAGTTGGAGCGGTCCTTCTGCGCTGCAGCCCGTTCCGTCGTGGCCGGCGGTGACGACCTCGACGGGGAGATCGCCGGGCTCCTCGTCGCGAGCGACGGCGAGGGCGGCACCTCGCACTTCCTGCGCGAACGGGGGACCGTCGAGCACTTCCGCGAGTACATCGCCCTGCGCTCGGTCTACCACCTCAAGGAGGCCGACCCGCAGGCCTGGGTGATCCCTCGGCTGGAGGGAGCGGCCAAGGCCGGTCTCGTCACCGTCGAGCACGACGAGTACGGCGCCGGTCGCGGAGACCGCATGCACGCCGGGTTGTTCGCGGACATGATGCGCGAACTCGGGCTGAGCGACGCCTACGGCGAGTTCCTCGACGTCGCGCCCGCCGAGGTCCTCGCCGAGGTGAACCTCATGTCCCTGTTCGGTCTGCACCGCAGCTTGCGGGGCGCCCTGGTCGGGCAGTTCGCCGTCGTGGAACTCACGTCGTCCCCGGGGTCGCAACGCCTCGTCGACGCCGCGCGGCGGCTGGAGTGCGGGCCGGCCACGGAACACTTCTACGCCGAGCACGTCGAGGCCGACGCCGTGCACGAGCAACTCGTCCGGCACGGCGTCATCGCCCCGCTCGTCGCGTCCGACCCGGCGATGGCGGCCGACGTGGTCTTCGGGATCCAGGCCGCCGTCGCCCTCGACGAGCGGTTGGGGCGGCACGTCCTCGGAGCGTGGACGCAGGGGCGCTCGGCGCTGTTCGGCGGGTGATCGGACCGGTCGGATATCCTCGCCGGGCGGCTCGCGGGTCGCTCGGGGCGGTAGCTCAGTCGGTCAGAGCAGGGAACTCATAATTCCTCGGTCGTGGGTTCGAGCCCCACCCGCCCCACGCGCGGTTCCGAGTCCGGCCCGACGCTCGCGTCGACGACGCGGCCGACGAGGCGTTGGGCCAGTGCCGGCGGCAGGGCCAGCAGCCGCTCCTGCACCGACCCGTGGGCGCGGAGCAGGACCACGAGGGCGTCGAGGCTGAGGCCGTCGCCCTGGACGACGAGACCGCTGTCGCGACCGTGCTCGTCGTCGCTGTGGACCGCGTCGGTCATGACGGTGTGGACGGGGTCGGCTGACGGGGGGAGCTCGTCACCCCACATCTCCTCCAGCGACGTCACGACCTGCCGGGCCCGCAGGCCCGCGGTGGTCACGTCGGCCGTCGTCGGCACGCGGTTGGCTTCCACCCCGGTCACATCGGCAGGACTGCCTAGAACTCGAGGGCGTCGCCTGCCCCTCTTCCGGGGGACGGTCCCTGAAACCTCTCAGACGGCCGGCTTCGCCCGCAGCACCGCCAGCATCCGGCCGCGCGGGGACCGACCGGCCGGGCGGACGACGTGGGTCGCCGGGCGCGAGGCCACCGGGGTGCGGCGGGCCGGGGTGGTGCTGGTCGGCGAGGCGGGACGTGCGGGCATGCGGCGGGGCTCCTCGGACGCGGTCGGGTGTCCCTGAGTCGTCGGCCGTGCGCCGGCCGGTGTCGAGCCGCTGTTCAGGTGACACCCGTCCGGGGGAGCGCCCCGGCGACGGCGGCCAGCAGCTGCGGCAGGGTCGGGGCGCCGGTGGCGCGGAACACCTCGCGCCCGTCGTCGTCCCGCAGCAGCACCGTGGGCGTTCCCGCGATGCCCTCCGCTGCAGCCCGTTCCACGTCGTCGGCCACGTCGACCTCGACCGTGCTCAGCGCCGGCACGAGGTCGGCCGCCCGCTGCACGACGCGGCGCGCGCCTCGGCAGGGCGCGCAGAACGCCGACGTCCACAGTTCGACCACCACGGGACCGTCAACGCCGGGACGCGCCCCCGGCTTCCGCCTCAGAGCAGGTAGCGGTACAGCGGGTCGTCGGCGGTGATCTTGTCGAAGGTCGGGGGAGCGGCGTCCATCCGCGCGAGGAGCCCCGGCAGGTCGTCCTTGGTGGGGATCTCGATGCCGACGAGGGCCGGGCCGAACTCGCGGTTGCTGCGCTTGACGTACTCGAAGAGCGTGATGTCGTCGTCCGGGCCGAGCACCTCGTCGAGGAACCGCCGCAGCGCACCGGGTTCCTGCGGGAACTCCACGAGGAAGTAGTGCTTGCGCCCCTCGTGCACGAGGGCCCGCTCGATGATCTCCGCGTACCGGGAGACGTCGTTGTTGCCACCGGAGACGATGGCGACGACGCTCTGGCCGGGTTCCACCCGCACGTACCCGGCGAGCGCCGCGGTCGCCAGGGCGCCGGCGGGCTCGGCGATGATCCCGTCGGTCTGGTACATCGCCAGCATCTCGACGCAGATCGCCCCCTCGGGGACCGCGACGAGCTCGACCGGGTGCTGTTCCACGACGGCGTGCGTCACGTCCCCCACGCGGCGGACGGAGGCGCCGTCGACGAACGTGTCGAGGTCGCCGAGGCGGACCGGTCGCCCCGCGGCGAGGGCGGCGGCCATGGACGAGGCACCCTCCGGCTCGACCCCGACGACCCGCACGTGCGGGTGCCGTTCGCGCACCCACGTGAGGACGCCGGCGAGGAGTCCGCCGCCGCCGACGGGCACGACGAGCACGTCCGGGGGCGTCTCGCCGAGGGCGGCGAGCTGCTCGACGACCTCGACGGCCACCGTGCCCTGGCCGCAGACGGTGCGGACGTCGTCGAAGGCGGGGACCATCGTCGCGCCGGTGCGCGCGGCGTCCTGCGCCGCCGCGGCGGCGGCGTCGTCGTAGGTGTCGCCGAGCACGATGGTCTCGACGAACTCCTGGCCGAGGGCGGCGATGCGGTCGCGCTTCTGCCGCGGTGTCGTCCGGGGGACGTAGATCCGTCCGCGCACGCGCAGGGCGGCGCACGCGTACGCCAGCCCCTGGGCGTGGTTCCCGGCGCTGGCGGTGACGACCCCGTGACCGCGCTGCTCGGCGTCGAGCTGGGCGACGAGGTTGTACGCGCCGCGCAGCTTGTAGGACCGGACGGCCTGCAGGTCCTCCCGCTTGACGCGCACGTGCGCGTCGAGCTCGGCGGACCAGCGGCTGTTGGTCGCCAGCGGGGTGCGTGTGACGACCTTCGCCAGGCGGGCGGCCGCGTCCTCGACGTCGGCGGCCGTGGGCAGGGCGATCGGCTCCCGCTCCGGCTCGCGCGCGGACTCCAGGGACGGCACGGCGTCGATCGACATGGGCACGATCCTCCACCGCCGACGGACCGCGTGGCCACCAGGGTCGTGCACAGGAAGGTCTCAACGTGGGGCTCGGTGCCGAGTTCCCGGGGTCGGTGTGAAGTGAGCCACATGTGGTGGTCGCGGCGGTTCTGGCCAGGTGAGGCAGCGCTATCTTCGGCGAGGCTCACCTCACCGGGGAGCCGTGGACCATCGCGTGGAGGAGGTGCGCCGTGCTCGCGACGTTCGTCATCGGGCTGCGGGAAGGCCTGGAGGCGTCGCTGATCGTCGGCATCGTCTCGGCCTTCCTCGTCCAGCGCGGGGAGCGGCGGGCGCTGCGGTTCGTCTGGGCCGGGGTGGTGGCCGCCGTGGTGCTGTGCGTCGGCGTGGCCGCCGCGCTGCAGGCGGCGACGCAGTCCCTGCCCCAGCGCCAGCAGGAGCAGTTGGAGACCGTGCTCGCCCTCGTCGCCGTGGCGATGGTGACCTGGATGGTCGTCTGGACCACCCGGAACGCCCGGACGATGCGCGCGGACCTGGAGTCGTCGGCGTCCTCGGCCCTGGCCCGCGGCTCGTCGTGGGCCCTCGTCGCCATGGCCTTCTTCGCCGTCCTGCGCGAGGGGCTGGAGACCTCGGTCTTCCTCCTGGCGACCTACCAGGCCTCCGGCAGCAACTCCACGGGCGCCCTCGGGGCGACCCTCGGCATCGCGCTGGCGGTCGTCCTCGGCTACCTCCTCTACCGCGGCGGGGTCCGCATCGACCTCGCGCGGCTCTTCCGCGTCACCGGCGTCGTGCTCGTCCTCGTCGCCGCGGGCCTCGTGATGTCCGCCGCCCACACCGCCTACGAGGCCGGCTGGCTGCTCGCCGGCCAGGAGAAGGTCCTCGACCTGACCGCCGTCGTCGCCCCGGGCACCGTCCGGTCGGCGCTGCTCACCGGCGTCCTCGGCTGGCAGCCCCGGCCCACGCGGGCCGAGCTCGTCGGCTGGTTCGTCTACCTCGTCCCCATGCTCGTCGTCGTCCTGCGGCCCCGGACGCGCAGCGCCGCCCCGCAGCGCGTCGCCGCCTGAGCCCCCAAGCACCCCCTGCACCCCGAGAGGTCCACGTGATCCGCACGTCCCGCCCCCTCCTCGCGCTCGCCGCGGCCCCGCTGCTCCTCCTGGTCGCCTGCAGCGGTGGCTCGAGCGCCGCCGACGACTCCGCCGCGGGCGGTGGCTCCACGAACGGGGCCGTCAAGGTGACGCTCACCGACGACGGGTGCACGGCGGAACCGAACTCGGTGCCGGCCGGTGCCGCCTCGTTCGAGGTCGTCAACTCCGGCGCCAGCGCCGTCACCGAGGCCGAGCTGGTGAACTCCGGCGGCCGGATCCTGGGCGAGCGGGAGAACCTGACGCCGGGGCTGACGGGGAAGTTCTCGTTGAAGCTGGAGGCGGGGGAGTACACGATCCAGTGCCCCAACGCCGCCACCGAGACCTCGAAGTTCACGGTGACCGGGTCGGCGCCGAGCAGCACCGAGGACCCGTTGTTCGCCGCCGCCACCAGCGGCTACCAGACCTACGTCAAGCAGCAGGTCGCCGACCTCGTCACGGCCACGGGCGCCTTCGCCGCGGCCGTCGAGGCCGGGGACGTCGCCAAGGCCAAGGAGCTCTACGGCCCGGCCCGCGCGCCCTACGAGCGCATCGAGCCCGTGGCCGAGAGCTTCGGTGACCTCGACCCCAGGATCGACGTGCGCATCGCCGACGTGGCCGACCCCTCGACCTGGACGGGGTTCCACCGCATCGAGCAGGCGCTGTTCGAGAAGGGCACCACGGAGGGGATGGCGCCGGTCGCGCAGCAGCTCGTCGCCGACGTGGGGCAGCTGAACACGCTCGTGCAGACGACGACCTACCAGCCGGCCGACCTCGCCAACGGCGCCTCGGGCCTGCTCGACGAGGTCGCCAAGTCCAAGGTCACGGGGGAGGAGGAGGCCTACTCCCACCTCGACCTGCTCGACTTCGCGGCGAACGTCGAGGGGTCGCGGAAGGCGTTCGACCTGCTCACCCCGGCCCTGCAGGTCACCGACGCCGACCTCGTCACGACGATCCAGGGCCGGTTCGACGACGTGCAGACGGCCCTGCAGCCGTACCGCCGCGGTGACGGGTACGCCCTCTACACCGAGCTGACGCCGGACCAGGTCAAGGACCTCGCCACGGCCGTCGACGCCCTCGCCGAACCCCTCTCGCAGGTGTCCGGCAAGGTCGTCGGCGCCGCGAACCAGTGAGGTCCCGTCCGTGAGCGTGATCCGTCCCAGCCGGCGCGGCGTCCTGACGAGCGCCGCGGTCGTCGGTGCGGCCGGGATCGGCGCGGGCGTCAGCGCCGTCGCCTCCCGACCGGCCGCCGCCGGCTCGCCCACCGCGTCGCGCACCGTCCCGTTCCACGGGTCCCGCCAGGCCGGCGTCACGACGCCGGCCCAGGACTCCCTCGTCTTCGCCGCCCTCGACGTCACGACGAAGCGGGCGGGTGACCTCGCCGACGTGCTGCAGCGCTGGAGCGCCGCCGCCGCGACGATGACGACGGGCGTCCCCGTCGGCGGGCCGGGTGGCCTCGGCGGGGCGAGCGACGAACCGCCGCAGGACACCGGCGAGGCCCACGAACTGCCGGCCGCGAACCTCACCGTGACCCTCGGGTACGGGCCGTCCCTGTTCGACGAGCGGTTCGGCCTCGCCGACCGCCGGCCCGCGGCGCTGGAGGAGCTGCCGGCCCTGCCGGGGGAGCAGCTCGACCCGACCAAGGTGGGCGGGGACCTGTGCCTGCAGGCGTGCGCCGACGACCCGCAGGTGGCGTTCCACGCCGTCCGCAACCTCGTCCGCATCGGCCGCGGGACCGTCCGCGTGCGGTGGATGCAGCTCGGTTTCGGGCGCACCTCGACGACCTCGACGGCGCAGTCCACCCCGCGCAACCTCATGGGCTTCAAGGACGGCACCGCGAACCTGCGCGCCGAGGACACCGCCGACCTGGAGAAGTTCGTGTGGGTCGGCGGGCAGGGCGCTCCCTCGGCGGACCAGGAGTGGATGCGCGGCGGGACCTACCTCGTCGCGCGCCGCATCCGCATGCTCATCGAGTCCTGGGACCGCGCCTCCCTCGGGGAGCAGGAGCGCGTCATCGGCCGCGCCAAGGAGTCCGGTGCGCCGCTGTCGGGGACGCAGGAGTTCGACGCCCTCGACCTGGACAAGACCGTGCACGGCAAGCCCGCCATCGACGTCGCCGCGCACGTGCGGCTCGCGGCCCCGGACACCAACGGCGGCGTCAAGATGCTGCGGCGCGGGTACTCCTACACCGACGGGCTCGACGTCGCGACGGGTCAGCTCGACGCCGGGCTGTTCTTCATCGTCTTCGGCAACGACCCGCACCAGCAGTTCGTCCCGGTGCAGCGCAGGCTCGGAACGCACGACGCCCTGGGCGAGTACATCAAGCACACCGGGTCGGGGATCTTCGCCTGCCCGCCGGGAGTGCAGCGCGGCGGCGCCTGGGGCGAGGGGTTGTTCAGCTGAAGGTGCGCCGGACCGGGAAGCGCCTCACGGCGCACGGCCGCTCGTAGCGGCTTCAATTTGGGACCCGGGGCTACCGCGGCCCGACGCAGTCCCATTGTAACGACGGGTCTGCGCCCGGCGCAGCCCCCGGGTCAGCCGAGTTCGCCGGCCCGCCACCGGACGGCGACGTGCTCGAGCTGCTCCGCGGTCCGCACGAGCCGTGCAGCGGAACGGGTCAGGGCCGCCCCCGCGTCGTCGGCGGCGTGCTCGGAGTCGGTCCAGCCCGCGTCGGCGTGGTGGGCCCGGCCGATCGCGAGGATCCGGCAGAACGCCGCGGCCCGTTCCAGCGTCACCGCGAAGTCGCCGTCGGCCACCCCCCGCAGGACCTGGTCGACGACGGTCGCGACCTCCTGCGGGCCCGGCGGGTCGGCGACCCCGGCCACGACCTCCAGCACGGGGGCGTGGCGACGGCCCTCCGCGTACTGGCGGGATACGGCGACGGGCTGGCGGTGCACCCAGGTCCGCAGCACGTAGAGGCGCCACAGGGCGCCGGCGAGGGAGTCGGCCGGGGCATCGGCCCACAGGTCCGCGATGACCTCCAGGCCCTCGTCCTGGGCGAGGCGGACGACGCGGCGAGTGACCTCGGCGTCCTGGGCGCTGCGGGCGCCGTGGACGAGAGCGCTGGCGGCGGCGTGCGCGGCCTCCTGGACGGCGGAGGGGTCGACGCCCCCGGCCAGGCTGACGATCGCCTCGTCACCGGGCAGAGCGGGCCGGTGGTGCCGGCGGGGTGGAACGGGATCGGGCACCAGGAGATGGTGCCACCGCTCGCAGCGGTGCGCTCAGCCCCGGAAGGGCGGCGGGGGCGTCGACATCGTCGCGCGCGGGCAGTCGCGCAGGCGCAGACCGCCGTGGCCCAGCGCCTCGTCGCACAGCGACTCCACGCTCCAGCCGAGCTGGCTGCCGAAGAGCGTCACGGTGACGCGGTAGATCGTGATCTCGTACTTCGTGGGGGTGCCGTAGGCGACGTGGATGCGACCGATGAGCTCGGCGCCCGCGGCGTTGTCCGGGCCGTGCCAGGGGCGGTCGAAGCGGCTCCACAGCGAGGGACCGGCCTGCCAGACGCCACCGTTCTGCACGTCGCGCAGGGCGAGCTCGACGAGGACCGAGCGCGCGGCCTCCTCGGGGACGATCGCCGCCGGCCGGATGACCTCGGAGATCTCGCCCGCGGCCGAGCGCGTCGCGGGCTGGGTGAGCTGGTCGTCCACGCGGGGTCCCTCCGTCGTCTGCTGCCTCGAGCCGGCCGTTCTCCGACAGTGGTCCATCGACATCCGCCCGGCGGACTTGAGCGTGGAGGAGTTGTGGACACCGGTGGTCCCGGGCGTGATCCGTGGGGCATGATGGGCGCGTACGGAGCAGCACTACGTGTAGTCGAAGCATCACAGCCAGTCGTTCTGCGTGACGTGAGGTCGTAGGGGAAGACGTTCCTCACACCGACGCAGAAGGAGACAACGGCATGTCCGGTGCGACGACCCGCGGCGTGCTCTTCGTGCACTCCGCACCGCGAGCGCTCGTCCCGCACATCGAGTGGGCAGCCGGCGGTGTCCTCGGCGTGCGCGCGTCCTTCGACTGGACGAGCCAGCCGATCGCTCCGGGCTGCCTGCGCGCGGAGTACTCCTGGCAGGCGCCGCAGGGGACCGGTGCGCTGCTGGCCTCCGCCCTGCGCGGCTGGGCCCACCTCCGCTTCGAGGTCACCGAGGAACCCTCCCAGGGCTGCGACGGCGGCCGCTGGAGCCACACGCCGGCGCTCGGCATCTTCCACGCCGCCACGGACGTGCACGGCAACGTCCAGGTGCCCGAGGACCGCGTGCACGCCGCCATGGACCTGCTCAGCACGGGGGACGCCGCGGGGGCTCGTCGCGCCCTCGCCCTCGCCGTCGGGGAGGCCTGGGACTGCGAGCTCGAGGCGTTCCGCCACGCCGGGGACGACACCCCCGTCCGCTGGCTGCACCAGGTCGGCTGAAGCGAGCCCGGGAACGCAGGAAGGCCCGCCGCGAGCGGCAGGCCTCCTGCGGAGCGGAACGGGTCAGCGGGAGGCGAACACCGCGCTGACGTTGTGGCCGCCGAAGCCGAACGCGTTGTTCAGGCCGATGAGCGTGCCCGTCGACGGCAGCGGCCGCGGGTCCTTGCGCACGACGTCCAGCGTCACCTCGGGGTCGAGGTCGTCGACGTTGATCGTCGGCGGGGCCATCCGGTCGCGCAGGGCCAGGATCGTGAAGATGCTCTCCACCGCACCGGCCGCGCCGAGCAGGTGACCGGTCATCGACTTCGTCGCCGACACGGCGATGCCGTCGACCGCGTCGCCGAGCGCGAGCCGAAGCCCCTTGTCCTCCGCCACGTCCCCGACCGGCGTCGACGTCGCGTGCGCGTTGACGTGGGCGATGTCGGAGGCCTGCAGCCCTGCCTGCTTCAACCCGTCGAGGATCGCGCGGCTGACGCCCGCACCCTCGGGCTCGGGGGCGGCGACGTGGTAGGCGTCGGCCGACAGCCCGGTGCCCAGGACGTCGGCGTAGACGCGGGCGCCGCGGGCCTGGGCGTGCTCCTCGGACTCCAGGACGAGGATGCCGGCGCCCTCACCGAGGACGAAGCCGTCCCGGGCGGTGTCGAAGGGCCGCGAGGCGCGCTCGGGGTCCTCGTTCCGCTTGGACATGGCGTGCATCGAGGTGAAGGAGGCGATGGGCAGCGGGTGGATCGCCGCCTCGGTACCGCCGCAGATGACGATGTCGGCGCGACCCGAGCGGATCATCTCCACGCCGTAGGCGATGGCCTCGGCGCCGGAGGCGCACGCGCTGACGGGGGTGTGCGCCCCGGCGCGCGCGGTGAACTCGATGCTGATGGCGGCCGTCGGGCCGTTGGCCATGAGCATCGGGACGGTGAGGGGCAGGACGCGGCGCGCGCCCTTCTCCTTGAGCGTGTCGTACGCCGTCAGGAGGGTCCAGATGCCGCCGATGCCGGTGGCCACGACCGAGCCGAGGCGCAGCGGGTCGACCTCGGGGGAGCCGGCGTCGGCCCACGCCTCGCGGGCGGCGATGACGGCGAACTGCTGGGAGGGGTCGAGCCGCTTCATCTCGCGACGCTCCAGCACGCTGTCGGCGCGCACGGCGGCCGTGGCGGCGAACGTCACGGGCAGCTCGAACTCGTTGATCCAGTCGTCGGTGATGGGACGCGCCCCCGAGCGGCCGGCGAGCGCGGCCTCCCAGCTGGTGCGGACGTCGCCGCCGAGCGGTGTCGTGGCGCCCAGCCCGGTGACGACGACGCGGCGCGACGAGGTCGTCGCGGTCGACGGGGTCGACGGGGTCGTGGTCATGTCGGTCAGCTCCTCCTGGAACTCAGACGGCGTGCGAGGGTCCTGCGGGTGGCCGGCCCGCCGAGGCGGGCCGGCCGGGTGCTGCTGGTCGGGCGTGCTCAGCCCTGGGCCTGGGAGATGTAGGCGACGGCGTCGCCCACGGTCCGCAGGTTCTTGACGTCCTCGTCCGGGATCCGGACGCCGAACTTCTCCTCGGCGTTGACGACGATCGTCATCATCGACAGCGAGTCGATGTCCAGGTCGTCGGTGAACGACTTGTCCGCGAGGACGCTGTCGGTGGGCAGGCCCGTCTCCTCGTTGACGATCTCGGCGAGACCGCTGAGGATCTCCTGCTCACTGGCCATGCGTGGCTCCTCCATGTGGACGGTGGTCCGCCTGGACCACCGCAACGACCTGACCGCGGGGGTTCGCGACCAGGAGAACTCAGCCGGCTACGGGAGCCGGACGACCTGGGCGGCGTAGGACAGACCTGCGCCGTAGCCGATCAGCAGCGCGAGGCCACCGGACGGGGCGTCCCCGTCGGCCATCGCGCGCTCCAGGGCCAGGGGGATCGAGGCGGCCGAGGTGTTGCCCATGTCGACGATGTCGCGGGCGACGTGGACGCTCTCGGGCAGCTTGAGCTGCTTGACCATCGCGTCGATGATGCGGGCGTTGGCCTGGTGCGGCACGAACACGTCGATGTCCTCCGCGCTCACCCCGGCGGCGTCGAGCGCGGCCTGGGCGACGGGCGCCATCTGCCAGACGGCCCAGCGGAAGACCGACTGGCCCTGCTGCTCCAGGTAGGGCCAGCGCTCCACGTCGCCGACCTCGGCCGGGTCCTCGGCGACGAGGGCGGCGTCGGTCTGCTGGGCCGAGCGCAGCTCCAGCCAGGAGAACTTGGACTTGATGAGCTCGGCCTGCCCGCCGTCCGACCCCCACACCGTGGGGCCGACGCCGGCCTCGTCGCCGACCCCGATGACCGCGGCGCCCGCGCCGTCGGCGAAGAGGAACGCGGTCGAGCGGTCGTGCTGGTCGGTGAAGTCGGACAGCTTCTCGGCACCGACGACGAGGACGTTGCGGGCGGTCCCACCGCGGACCAGGTCGGCGGCGACCGCGACCCCGTGGCAGAAGCCCGCGCAGCCGGCGGACACGTCGAACGCGGCGGCCGGCGTGGCGCCGAGGCGGTGCGCGACGACCGCGGCGGCGGCGGGCGTCTGGTACGGGTGGGAGACGGTCGCCAGGATGACGGCGTCGATGTCGGAGCCCGTCAGCCCGGCCTGCGCCAGCGCCTTGGCGGCGGCGTCCTCGCTCATGTCGACGACCGAGACGTCCGGGGCCGCCCACCGGCGGGTCCGGATGCCGGTGCGCTGCTGGATCCACTCGTCGGAGGAGTCGATCCAGGTGCACACCTCCTCGTTGTCGATGACGCGCGGCGGGCGGTGGGCGCCCACGCCGAGCAGGCGCGCCTCGCGGGTCGGGGCGGTCTTGATCGCGGTCACAGGGCGGCCTCCGTGGTGGTCAGCGTCGCGGCCACGCCACCGTGCTCGGTGATCATGGTCCGGGCCTTGTCCAGGTCGTCCGGCGTCTTCAGGGCCAGGACGTCCACACCCTTCAGTGTGCGCTTGGCCAGGTTGGTCAACGTCCCCGCGGGGGGCACCTCGATCAGCCCGGTCACCCCGAGACGGGCGAACGCCTCCGTCACGAGGTCCCAGCGCACGGGACGGCTGACCTGGGCGACGAGCCGCTGCAGGAACTGCGCGCCGTCGCTGACCAGCTCGCCGTCGGCGTTCGCGGCGATCGGCACGCTCGCCGTGCCCGGGTCGATCCCGGCCGCGAGCTGCTCCAGGGCACCGACGGCCGGGGCCATGTGCTCGGTGTGGAAGGCGCCCGCGACCTGCAGCGGGATGACGCGCGCCTTGGCGGGCGGGTCGGCGGCCAGCGCGGCGAGGGCCTCCGTCGTGCCGGCGGCGACCGTCTGCCCGCCGCCGTTGGCGTTGGCGGGCGTCAGGTCGAGGGCGGCGAGCTTCGCGGCGACCTCGTCCGGGTCGCCCCCCAGGACGGCGCTCATGCCCGTGGGCCGGGCGGCGGCGGCCGCCGCCATGCCCCGGCCGCGCTCGCGCACGAGGACGAGGGCCTGCTCGGGCGTCAGCGCGCCCGTCGCGGCGGCGGCGGTCAACTCGCCCACGGAGTGGCCGGCCACGGCCCCCGACACGGCCGCGAGGTCGGCGGGGGAGGCGACGAGTTCGCGCAGGCCCAGGAGCCCGGCGGCGACGATGAGCGGCTGCGCCACGGCCGTGTCGCGCAGGGTCTCGGCGTCGGAGACGGTGCCGTGCGCCACGAGGTCGTCCCCGACGACGGCGGAGGCCCAGCGCAGCCGGTCCGCGACACCGGGCAGCTCGAGCCACGGGGCGAGGAAGCCGGGCGACTGTGAGCCCTGACCGGGGAAGACGAAGACGAGCACCGGCTCAGCCTGCCCGTCGGGGCCCGTGGATCACGGTCACGACGCTCACCGACTTCACGCCCGTGTCTTGTAGGGATCCTCCAACCGGCCCACTGGAGGTCAGCGAACGTCTAGTGATCGGTCGGGCACGCTGCGTCGATGCAGGTCAGCGACCGCCGCCGGTCGGCTCGGTGCGCGGTGCCGCTCCCACCTGCGACAACCGGCCCAGTGCCAAGGCCGTCTGCAGCACGAACCGCTCCCGCGGCGCCGACGGCGTCCACCCCGAGACCTCGGCCACGCGCCGCAGCCGGTAGCGGACGGTGTTGGCGTGGACGTACAGCGAGCGGGCGCACGCCTCGAGGGACCCGCCGTGGGCGAGGTAGGCGGTGAGCGTCTCCAGCAGCGACCCGCCCGCGTCGGCCAGCGGGGCGTAGGCGCGGTCGACGAGCGCCCGGCGGGCCGTCGCGTCCCCCGACAGGGCCCGTTCGGGCAGCAGGTCGTCGGCCAGCACGGGCCGCGGCGCCTCCGGCCACGCCCGGGCGGCGACGATGCCCGCCTGGGCCGCGCGCGCCGAGCGGGCGGCCACGGGCAGGCTGCCGACCGTCGGCCCCACCACGACGGGCCCGGGGCCGAACTCCGTGCGCGCCAGCCGGTCCGCCGTCGCCCCGACGTCGAGGTCACCGGTCAGCAGGACGACCAGGCGGTCGCCCTGCACCCCGACGAGCGCCTCGCCGCCGGCCTCGCGGGCCAGGGAGCGCACACGGGCGACCGCGCCGGCCGAGGCCTGCTCGCCCGAGGGTCCGATGACGACGGTCGTCGGCGCGTCGAGCGTCCAGCCCAGAGCCGCGGCGCGCGAGGCGATCGTGTCCTCGCCGTCCCCGCGCAGCACGGCGTCGACGACGAGGGCCTCCAGGCGGGCGTCCCAGGCACCGCGGGACTCCGCCGCGCGGGCGTAGACGGCGGCGGCGGCGAAGGCCACCTCGCGGGAGTAGCGCAGCAACGCCTCGCGGGCCGCGACCTGCTCGCCCGGTTCACCGTCGCCGACGACGGCGTCCAGCCCCTCCTCGACGACCGTGATCGCGGTCCGCACGAGCTCGACGGTCTGCTGCAGGGTCACCGAGCGCATCAGCTCGCGCGGGGCCGTCCCGAAGACCGCCGTGCCGGCGAGGACGTCGGGGTCCGGTTCGGACAGCCAGCGCAGGAAGTCGCCGAAGCCGGCCTGCGCGACCAGGCCCACCCAGGACCGCTCGTCCGCCGGCAGCTGCGCGTACCAGGGGTGCGCGGAGTCCATCCGGGCCGCGATCGCGGAGGCGAAGGAGCCTTGTGCCTGTTCCAGCCGGTGGACCGTCGCGGGCGACAGCTCGGTCGGTTCCTTCGGCACTCCGGAAGCCTAGGGGGTGGCACCGGTCCGGGCGTCGGACGGCGCAGCGGGCGACCGGGCCGACGTCGCCCGTCTGCACTAGGGTCGGCGACGGGTGACCCGCCGAAGATCCCGAGGAGTCACCTCGGAGGACGCGCGGAAGGGGACGCATGGGACTGCTCGACCGGTGGCGCAAGCCGACGCCGGGGGGCGCCACGTCCGGGCCGGGGACCCGTCCGGCCGGCCGACGCGCCCGCCGGCGCGCCCGTCGCGCCGAACCCGTCGTCAACGAGGCGCAGCTGCGCGAGGTGCTGCGCGAGGACCCCAACGACCCCGCCGCCTTCGCCGCCCTCGGCGAGCTGGTCCGGACGCGGGCCGCCCTCGCCCGTGAGGAGGACGCCGGCGGGACGCCCGACCCCGACGAGGTGCGCCGCGCGGCGGACAACGCCGAGTGGGCCCTCGCCGAGGAGATGGCACAGAGCCCGCAGGCCTGGCGTCCGCTGCTCGTCCTGGGACGCCTGTCGCTGGCCGACGACCGGGAGGCCGCGCTGCGCCGCCTCGGCATCGCCGCCGAGCGGGACGCCTCGGGGACCGGCCTGGCGGCCGCGCTGGGCGTCCTGCGGGAGGCCGGGATGAACGACGAGGCCCTGTCGCTGGGGGTGGGGCACTGGCGCCCGCGCGAGCACGACCTGGAGGCCGGTCGGCACCTCGTGGCCGCCGCCATCGACGCGGGCCGGTTGTCCGAGGCGCGGCGCCACCTGAAGGCGCTGGGGATGCACCCGGACTCCGCACGCGTGGACCGGTTGCGCGCCGAGCTCGAGCAGCAGATCGCCCGCGCCGCGCACTGAGACGCCTCACGGCGCCGGGGCGGTCACCAGACCGGGACGAGGTACGGCGCGAGGCACCAGCGCACGCTGGCGCGGGCGGCCACGGCCGCGAGCGACACCGCCGCCACCACCCCGGCGAACCCCAGGTCGGGCGGCAGCGCGGAGCTGACCGCCAGCGCGACGGCCCCCGACCCGAGGACGGGCGGCAGCAGCGCCGTGCGCAGGACGGTGTCCCACCGCACCCTGCGGTGCACGACGTGCACCACCAGAGCGGTGACGGCCTGCGTCAGCAGGCCGGCGAGGAGACCGGTCAGCGCGCCCAGGTAGACGAACACCGCGTCCCACGACCCGAGCGCCCCGCCCGAGCCGAGGACCGCCCCGGTGGCGCCGCCCACGACGCCACCGGCTCCGAGCCCGACGAGCAGCAGCCGCCCGAGGACGGTGACACCGACCTCCTCGGGCAGCAGCTGCCGCGAGCTCACGTCAGCTCTCGCCGCCCGCGTTGCCGCTGCGGCCCGCCCGCACGTCGTGGAGCTGGTACTTCTCGATCGCCTGACCCGGTGCTCGCCAGTCGACCTCGCCGCGGCGGGCGAGCATCTCCAGGGCGCGGACCGCCACCGACGGACCGTCGATGTGGAAGTACCGGCGTGCCGCCGCACGGGTGTCGGACAGCCCGAACCCGTCCGCGCCCAGGGAGGCGAACTCGCCCGGGACCCACTGCGCGATCTGGTCGGGGACCTGGCGCATCCAGTCGCTCACGGCCACGACCGGGCCAGGGGCGTCCTTGAGCTTCTGCGCGACGTACGGCGTGCGCGCGTCCTCGCCCGGGTTCAGGAAGGCGTGCTCGTCACAGGCCAGCCCGTCGCGGCGCAGCTCGTTCCAGCTGGTCACCGACCACACGTCGGCCACGACCCCGAAGTCGTCCTTGAGGAGCTGCTGGGCCTCCAGGGCCCACGGCACCCCGACCCCGGAGGCGAGGAGCTGGGTCCGCGGACCGTCGCCCTCACCGGCCGAGATCTTGTGCATGCCGCGCAGGATGCCCTCGACGTCGACGCCCTCGGGTTCGGCCGGCATGACCATCGGCTCGTTGTAGACCGTCAGGTAGTAGATGACGTTCTCCGGGTCGTCGCCGTACATGCGGCGCAGACCGTCCTTGACGATGTGACCCATCTCGAAGGCGTAGGCCGGGTCGTAGGACACGACCGCCGGGTTCGTCGCCGCCAGCAGCAGCGAGTGCCCGTCGGCGTGCTGCAGACCCTCACCGGTCAGCGTGGTGCGGCCTGCGGTGGCGCCGATCATGAACCCGCGGGCCATGGTGTCGGCCGCGGCCCAGATGTTGTCGCCCGTGCGCTGGAACCCGAACATCGAGTAGAAGACGTAGATCGGGACCATCGGCTGGCCGTGCGTCGCGTAGGACGAACCGGCCGCGGTGAACGCCGCGAGGGAACCGCCCTCGTTGATGCCGACGTGCAGGATCTGGCCCTCGACGGACTCCTTGTAGGCGAGCATCAGCTCGCGGTCCACGGAGGTGTAGTTCTGCCCGTGCGGGTTGTAGATCTTGATGGTCGGGAAGAGCGAGTCCATCCCGAAGGTGCGGGCCTCGTCGGGGATGATCGGCACCACGCGTGCGCCGAACTCCTTGTCCCGCATCAGGTCCTTGAGCAGCCGGACGAACGCCATCGTGGTGGCGATCTCCTGCTTGCCCGAACCCTTGGCGGCGATCTTGTAGGAGTCGTCGGCGGGCAGGTGCAGCGGGGCGTGCTGCACGCGGCGCTGCGGGACGGGCCCGCCGAGGTCGGCGCGGCGCTTGCGCAGGTACTGGATCGCCTCGTCGCCGTCACCGGGGTGGTAGTACGGCGGACGGTAGGGGTCCTTCTCCAGCTGCTCGTCGGTGATCGGGATCCGCAGCGAGTCGCGCAGGAGCTTGAGGTCCTCCAGCGTCAGCTTCTTCATCTGGTGCGTGGCGTTGCGCCCGGCGAAGTGCGGGCCGAGGCCGTAGCCCTTGATGGTCTTGGCGAGGATGACCGTCGGCTGCCCGGTGTGGTTCATCGCCGCCTGGTAGGCCGCGAACACCTTGCGGTAGTCGTGGCCACCGCGCTTGAGGTTCCAGACCTCGTCGTCGGACATGCCCTCGACGAGCTTGGCGGTCCGCGGGTCGCGGCCGAAGAAGTTCTCCTTGACGAAGGCGCCGTTCTCGGCCTTGAACGTCTGGTAGTCCCCGTCCGGGGTGGCGTTCATGAGGTTCACGAGCGCGCCCTGGTTGTCCTGGGCGAGCAGCGTGTCCCACTCCCGGCCCCACAGGACCTTGATGACGTTCCAGCCCGCGCCGCGGAAGAACGCCTCGAGCTCCTGCACGATCTTGCCGTTGCCGCGCACGGGGCCGTCGAGGCGCTGCAGGTTGCAGTTGACGACGAACGTGAGGTTGTCGAGCTCCTCGTAGGCGGCGAGCTGCGCGAACCCGCGCGACTCCGGCTCGTCCATCTCCCCGTCGCCGAGGAAGGCCCACACGTGCTGCTGCGACGTGTCCTTGAACCCGCGGTTGTGCAGGTACTTGTTGAACTGCGCCTGGTAGATGGCGTTCGCCGGGCCCAGGCCCATCGACACCGTCGGGAACTCCCAGAAGTCCGGCATGAGCCGGGGGTGGGGGTAGGACGACAGGCCGTTCGGAGCCTTGGAGACCTCCTGGCGGAAGCCGTCGAGCTGCTCGGTGCTCAACCGGCCCTCGAGGAAGGCGCGCGCGTAGACGCCGGGGGAGGCGTGGCCCTGGATGAAGACCTGGTCACCGCCGCCCGCGTGGTCCTTGCCGCGGAAGAAGTGGTTGAAGCCCACCTCGTACAGCGTCGCCGAGGAGGCGTACGTCGAGATGTGGCCGCCGACGCCGATGCCGGGCTGCTGGGCGCGGTGCACCATGACCGCGGCGTTCCAGCGGATCCACGCGCGGTAGCGGCGCTCGACCTCCTCGTCCCCGGGGAACCACGGTTCGGACTCGGGGCCGATGGTGTTGATGTAGTCGGTCGCGGTGAGGCTGGGGACGCCGACCTGGCGCTCGCGGGCCCGCTGCAGCAGCTGCAGCATGAGGTAGCGCGCGCGGTTCTGCCCGCGTTCGTCGACGATCCCGTCCAGGGAGGCCAGCCACTCGGCCGTCTCCTCGGGGTCGATGTCCGGCAACTGCGACGGCAGGCCGTTGAGGATGGGGCCCTTGCCGGCGGGCGCGCCCGCTTCATCGCGTCTGGCCACGGTGGTGGTCCTCCCGCATCGGTCGTGGGTCCGCGTCGCCCGGTCCGTGGTGTCGGACCGGTGGGCGCCGGGACCCGGCTGGTGGGATCAGGTTAGGACGGACGTCGGACACGGACCCACCCCGGTCCCCGTGTCCCTGTCCGCCTGCGTCGTGGGGCCCGAGCCGCCGACGTCCACGCGGTGCCCGCCCGCGTAGACGTTGGCGCGGGGCGGGCGCACGAAGCCGAGCAGCGTCATGCCCGCCTCGCGCGCCAGGGAGACCGCGAGGGAGGACGGTGCCGAGACCGCGACGAGGACCGGGACGCCGGCCACGGCGGCCTTCTGGACGAGCTCGAAGGAGGCGCGCCCCGAGACGACGAGGACCGTGCCGCGCAACGGCAGGCGGCCCTCGCGCAGGCCCCAGCCGACCACCTTGTCGACGGCGTTGTGCCGTCCGACGTCCTCGCGCACGCACAGCAGCTCGCCGTCGGCCGAGAACAGGCCCGCCGCGTGCAGGCCGCCCGTGCGGTCGAACGTGGGCTGGGCGGCGCGCAGGGCGTCCGGCAGCCCGGCGAGCACGTCGGCCCGCACCCTGACGTCGTCGTCGTGCACCGGGTCCGGCACCCGCGCCACGACCTCGTCGACGCTGGCCGACCCGCAGACCCCGCAGGCCGACGTCGTCGTGAACGGACGCGCGACCCGGTCCCCGGCGAGGCGGCTGCCCGGTCGGGCGCTGATCTGCAGCAGGTTGTACGTGGGCTCCCCGTCCGGGCCGACGTCCGTGCAGTGCCGCATCGCCACGACGTCGCCGGCCGCGCGGAGCAGGCCCTCGGCGTGCAGGAAGCCCAGCGCGAGCTCGACGTCGTGGCCCGGCGTGCGCATCGTGACGGTCAGCTGCTCGCCGTCCACCTCGAGCTGGAGGGGCTCCTCGACGGCCAGGGTGTCCGCGCGCTCCGTCGCCGACCCGGCGTCGAGGTCGAGGCGGGTCGTGCGCGTGCGGGTCGACGCGGTGGCCACCCCGGCAGCCTCTCACTCTTCTCCGGCGGGGGCCCCGTGGACGCCGCGCACGGGCTCATGGACGGTTCGTGACCGGTCCGTGGCGCGGTTCGTCTTGCGCAGGACACCGCTTCTCCGCTCCACTAGGAGGTCAAGACTGTCGTAGAGCCCCGCCTCCAGGGGTCTCGAGGAAGGTAGGACATCAGTGGGTGCGACCGCGGACCCTGCGGCGGAAGTGGCTGCAGCGGCCAAGCTGGGCTTCAAGTCCGGGCAACTGGTCCAGGAGTACGGCTGGGACGAGCAGGTCGACGAGGACTTCCGGGAGGCGGTCGAGGAGCTCGTCGGCTCCGAGCTCCTCGACGAGGACGCCGACGACGTCGCGGACGTGGTGATCTGCTGGTACCGCGAGGGTGACGGGGATCTCGTCGACGCCCTGGTGGACGCCATCACCAACCTCGCCGACGGCGGGATCGTCTGGCTCCTGACGCCGAAGAAGGGCCGGCCCGGGCACGTGCCGGCCGCCGAGATCGACGAGGCGGCTCCCACGGCGGGTCTGCACGCCACGTCCAGCGTGAGCGCGTGCGCGAACTGGGCCGGGACCCGCATGACGACGCCGAAGAACGGTCGCCGCTGAGCCTGGAGGTCGGGGACGCCTTCCCGGCGCCCGACGCGGTCCTGCCCGACCAGCACGGGGAGCGCGTCCCGCTCCGTGAGCTGTGGGAGAACGGTCCCGCGTTGCTGGTCTGCGTCCCCGCCGCCTTCTCCACGCACTGCACCGCCGAGCTCGGGGCCCTGGCCTTCGAGGTCGACCGGTTCGACGCGGCGGGGGTCCAGCTCGCGGCGCTGTCCTGCGACCCGGTCCCCGCGCTGCGGGCCTGGGCGGACGACCGCGTCCTGCCCTTCCCGCTGCTGAGCGACTTCTGGCCGCACGGCGAGGTCTCGCGCACCCTCGACGCCTTCGACGAGGAGCTCGGGGTCGCCCAGCGGCTCTCCGTCCTCGTCGAGGGCGGTCGGGTGCGGTGGCTGCTGCGCGGCGAGCACGGTGCGCCGCGGTCGCTGGCCGCGCACCTGGCCTGCCTGGAGGGGTGAGCAGGCCGTCGGGACGTCCGCGCCCGTCTGGGCCACCGGGGGCCGGCACTGCGAGACGACGGCGCTCTCGGTGCTCCTGCACGACCGCAACGTCGATCTTCCCGAGGCGTCGCTCTTCGGCCTCGGGGCCGGGTTGTCGTTCGTGCACGGGGACACGCGGTGGGCTCCGTCCCCCTTCCTCGGCGGCCGGGTCAAGCCGTTCGAGCTGACCCGGCGGCTGGCCGCACGCGCCGGGCTGCGGCTCTCGGTGCGCGAGACCTGGTCCGCGCGGGCGGCCCTGACGCACCTGCAGGACGGCCTCGCCGGGTCGCCGGTGGGTCTGCAGCTCGACAGCAGCCGGTTGCCGTACTTCACGAGCTCGGCGCCCTTCGCCGGTCACGTGGTCGCCGCGACCACTCTCGGTGAGGGCCTCGTCCACCTCGTCGACACCGCCCAGCAGGGCGGGCGCGTGAGCGCGAGCCTGCACGACGTCGCCGCCGCCCGGGCCGCCCGGGCCGCTCGAGGCCCGATGTCCGCCCCGCACCGCTCGTTCACCCTCGACGTGCCGGCGGGCAGCCCGCTGCGCACGGGGGACCTCGTCTCGGCCCTCGTCGACGCCGTCGTCGCCTGTGCCGCGGAGTTCCTCGACCCGCCGATCGCGAACGTCGGGCACCGGGGTCTGCGCCTGGCCGCGACGCGGCTCCCCACGTGGTTCGACCGCGTCCACGACCCGGCCCGGGACCTCGTGACGGCCGGGACGCTCGTCGAACGGGCGGCACCGGCGGCGGGCTCTTCCGCCTGCTGCACAGCGAGTTCCTCGCGGACTGCGTCGAGCGCTGCGCCGGGCAGCTGCCCGCCGCGGACGTCGACCGGCTGGCCCGCGGCCGGGACCTGTACGCGCAGGCGGCCGACGGGTGGACGCGGGTGGCCGGGCTGCTCGAGGCAGCGGGACGGGAGCTCGACCCGCGGCCGTTGGAGGAGGCCGGACGGGTCCTGCAGGAGGTCGCCGCGGTCGAGGCGGAGGCGGCGGAACTGCTGCGCGCGGTGGGCCCGGCCGGGTTCGAACCGACGACAGCCGCGGTGTAAACGCGGTGCTCTACCAGCTGAGCTACAGGCCCCACACCGTCCCCAGCCGGGTCCGGCGGCACCACGGTAGCCGCCCGTGACCCGTTAGTGTTCGCCTCCGTGATCCCTGCGGCCCCCTCGCCCGGCGCGGACGCGCCCACCCTCCAGCAGGTGACCGACGCGCTGGAGGCCATGCACCCCCTGGACTGGGCGCAGTCGTGGGACGCCGTCGGGCTGGTCTGCGGAGACCCGGCCGCTCCCGTCCGGCGCATCCACTTCGCCGTCGACCCCACCACCGAGGTCGTCGAGGAGGCGATCGCCGCCGGGGCCGACCTGCTCGTGACCCACCACCCGCTGCTGCTGCGGCCGGTGAACTCGGTGGCTGCGACGACCTTCAAGGGCGGCGTCGTGCACCGGGCGATCACCGCCGGCCTCGCCGTGTACGTCGCCCACACCAACGCCGACGCCGGCGCTCCGGGGGTGTCCGACGCGCTCGCCCGGGTCCTGGACCTCGACGAGCTCGTCCCGCTGGAGCCCCTCCCCGGGCGGCCCGACCTCGGCATCGGGCGGGTCGGGGTCCTCGCCGCCCCCGAGCGCCTCGGCGACTTCGCCGACCGGGTCGCGGCCGCGCTGCCCGAGACCGAGCAGGGCGTCCGCGTCGCCGGCGACCCCGACGCGCTCGTCCGGCGCGTGGCCGTCTGCGGCGGGTCCGGGGACAGCCTCTTCGAGCAGGTCCGCGCCAGCGACGCCGACGTCTACGTGACGGCGGACCTGCGCCACCACCCCGCCTCCGAGGCCCGCGAGCGCGCCGCCTTCGAGGACGGGCGCCCGCACCTCGTCGACGTCGCGCACTGGGCGAGCGAGTGGCCGTGGCTGGCCGGTTGCGCTGACCGCCTCGTCGTCGCGCTGGCCTCGGTCGGCCGTACCGTTGAGGCCCACGTGTCCACCACGCGCACCGACCCCTGGACGTTGCGCGTCCCCAGCCGAGGAGAGTGAGCCGGCGGATGCCCAAGGCTCCGGCGATCGACCAGCAGCGCCTGCTGGACCTGCAAGCCGTCGACACGCGTCTGGCGCAGCTCGCGCACCGCCGCGGGACGCTGCCCGAGCAGACCGAGCTCGACGGACTGGAGAAGGAACGGCGCCGGTCCGGCGACATGCTCGTCGCCGCGCGCACCCTCGTCGGCGACGTCGAGCGGCAGGTGGCCAAGGCCGAGGCCGACGTCGCGCAGGTCCGCGACCGCGCGGCCCGCAACACCAAGCGCCTGGAGTCCGGGACGGGTTCGGCCAAGGACCTGCAGAACCTGCAGCACGAGCTGGAGTCCCTCTCCCGCCGGCAGGGCGTGCTCGAGGACGAGGAACTCGTCGTCATGGAGCGCCTGGAGCAGGTGCAGTTCGCGGCCGCCGAGCTGACCACGACGGACACCGAGCTCGCCGAGCAGATCGCCGACGTCACCGCGCGCCGCGACGCGGCGCTGGCCGAGGTCGCGCAGGAGGAGACGGCCGTCCTGGCCCGCCGCCAGGCGATCGTCATGGGCATCGACGATGCGCTCGTCGCGCTGTACGAGAAGGTCCGGGCCCCGCGCGGGGGTGTCGGTGCGGCCCTGCTGCGCTCGCGCCGCTGCGGCGGGTGCCAGCTCGAGCTCAACGCCTCCGACCTGGCCGGGATCCGCGGGGCGGCCTCGGACGACGTGGTGTTCTGCGAGGAGTGCGGGCGCATCCTGGTGCGCACGGAGGAATCCGGGCTGTGAGCCGCGTCCTGCGGATTGAGGCCGACGGCGGCTCGCGCGGGAACCCCGGCCCCGCCGGGTTCGGCGCGGTCGTCAAGGACGCGGCGACGGGCGAGGTCCTCGCCGAGGTCGCCGAGTCCATCGGCAAGGCGACCAACAACGTCGCCGAGTACCGCGGTCTCATCGCCGGACTCCGTGCGGCGCAGGCGGTCGACCCCGACGCCCGGGTCGAGGTGCGGATGGACTCCAAGCTCGTCGTCGAGCAGATGTCGGGGCGCTGGCAGGTCAAGCACGCCGACATGCGCGTCCTGGCGCAGGAGGCGCGCTCACTCGCCGGGTCCCACGTCGACTACGGCTGGATCCCGCGCGCCCAGAACTCCCACGCCGACCGCCTCGCCAACGAGGCCATGGACGCCGCAGCCGCGGGGCGGCAGTGGCAGCGGGCGACGACGGAACCCGCGGCTGCCCCCGGTCCGGCGTCGGCCGCGTCCCGGGCCGTCGACCCCGACGGGCCGCCGACCACGATCGTCCTCGTGCGGCACGGCTCGACCCTGCTCACCGAGCAGCGCCGCGTCTCGGGTCGCTACGGCGAGGACCCGGAGCTCTCGGAGCGCGGAGTGGCGGAGGCGGAGGCGGCCGCGGCGTGCCGGGAGGTCCAGGGCGCCGACGTCGTCGTGTCCTCGACGATGCGCCGCTCGCGCCAGACGGCCGACGCGATCGCGGAGCGCCTGGGTGTGCGCGTCGTCGTCGACCCGCAGTGGGACGAGACCGACTTCGGCGACTGGGACGGCCTGACGTCCGCGGAGGTCGTCAAGCGGTGGCCGCGGGAGTTCGCGGCCTGGAACGACTCCGGCGACGCCGCGCCGCCCGGCGGGGAGTCCCTGCGCACGGTCGAGCGGCGCGTCCTCGCCGCGCGCGACGAGGTGCTGCGCCGGTGGGCCGGGCAGCGGGTCGTCCTCGTCACGCACGGCGACCCGCTGCGCGTCCTGCTGCGGTCGGTGCTCGGGGCGGGGCCGCAGGTGCAGCGGCGCATCCACGTCGACCCCGGCTCCCGGACGCTCCTGCGCTACCGCGCCGACGGCTCCTCGGAGGTGCTGGCGGTCAACCGCGTCTGAGCGCGGTGCTGGCCCCTCGCGCCGGGGGAGTCCAGCCGGCTGGGCCACCACACGCGGTGGCCCAGCAGGGCGAAGAGCGCCGGCACGAGCACCGTCCGCACGAGCAGCGTGTCCAGCAGGACGCCGATGCCGACGACGACGCCGATCTGCGTCAGGACGATGAGCGGCAGCACCCCGAGCACGGCGAAGACGGCCGCGAGCAGGATCCCGGCGCTCGTGATCACCCCGCCGGTGACGGCGACGCCGACCCGCACGGCCTCGCGCGTGCCGTGCGCCGGGGTCTCCTCGCGGATGCGGGTGACGAGGAAGATGTTGTAGTCGACCCCGAGCGCGACGAGGAACAGCAGCGACAGCAGCGGGACCTGGGTGTCCAGGGCCGGCATCCCGGCGAGCTGCGTGAACACGAGGTAGGCCGCGCCGAGGGCCGCCACGTACGTCGCGAGGACCGTGGCCACCAGCAGCAGCGGCGCCACGATCGAGCGCAGCAGGACCACGAGGACGACCAGGACGACGAGGACGATGAGCGGCGTCACGACCTGCAGGTCGCGGACCGTCGCCGTCCGGACGTCGAGCGCCTCGGCCTCGGTGCCGCCGACGAGCGTCCCGGGAGCGGCCGTGTGCACGGCGTCCCGCAGGGCCTCCACGGTGTCGCGGCTGGCGGCCGTGCCCGGGTCGGCGCTGAGGCGGGCCAGCAGTTCGGTGGTGCCGTCGGCGCTGCGGCCGACGGTCACCCCGTCGACCCCCCGCACGGCCTCGGCAGCGGACTGCACGGCGGCGACGGTGGTGGAGTCGCCACGGACGAGGACCTGGGCGGGCTCGGCGGCCGCGCCGGGGAAGTGCTCGGACAACGTGCGCGAGCCGTCGACGGACTCGGCGCTGACGCGGAACTGCTCGGTCTGGGACAGCCCGAGCGAGGCCCCGGTCAACCCGGCGCCCATGATGCCCAGCAGGACGACCGAGCCCACGACGATGCGGACGGGACGGGCCAGGACGGCTCCGGCGATGCGGGCCCAGACGCCGGTGCGCGTGGTGTCGGTGGACCCGACCGTCGGGACGAAGGGCCAGAACAGCGTGCGGCCGCACACGACGAGGGCGCTGGGCAGCACGAGCAGGCCGAAGACGAAGGCGACCACGATCCCGATGGCGGCGTCGCGCCCGATGGTCCGGTCGCTCGGCAGCACGGCCGCCTGCAGCGTCAGCAGGGCGAGGACGACGGTGACGGCGCTGGCGGCGATGGCCGGCCCGGCCCCGCGCAGCGCGTTGCGCATGGCGGCCCGGCGGTCGGGTTCGCGGCGCAGTTCCTCGCGGTAGCGGGCGATGAGCAGGAGCGCGTAGTCCGTCCCGGCGCCGAAGACGAGGACGCTCGTGATGCCCGTGGCCGAGGGGTCGACCGGGGTCTCGGTGAGGCGCCCGACGAGTTCGAGCAGGCGCGTCGTGACCTGGTCGGCGACGCCCACGACGGCCAGCGGCACGAGCCACAGGACGGGGGAGCGGTAGGTGACGAGCAGCAGGAGCGCGACCACACCGGCCGTGACGAGCAGCAGGCGGGTGTTGGCGCCGGAGAACGAGTCGGCGATGTCCGTGCTGAACGCCGGCCCGCCGGTGACCTCGACCTGCAGGCCGGCGGGCAGGTCCTGCCGGGCCTGGTTGCGCAGGTCCTGGACGGTCGTCGCGAGCTCCTCGCGCGGGACGTCCACGCGGACGGTGCGGGTGACGAGCGCGGCCTCGCCGTCCTCGGAGGGGATCGGGCGGCCCAGGCGCGAGGCGGCGGCGAGGTCGGCGTCGGTGAGGCCGCCGTCGCGGGAGTAGACGACGAGGAGGGCGCCCTGCCCGTCGTCGGGGAGCTGGTCGGCGAGCGCGGCCGCCCGCACGGACTCCGCCGAGGCCGGGGGGCCGCCGGTCGCGGCCGAGGTGCCCTCGGGAGCCGAGCCGGCCACCCCGTTGACGAGCCCGGCGAAGGCGACGGCGGCGAGCAGCACGAGCCAGGCCGTGACGCGGCCGATGAGGAGTCGCACGAGAACCTCTTCCAATTGATCTCTCAGTCACTGAGAAGTCTGGCGTGCGAGCGGTAGGATGGCAAACCGATGAGCATGTACCGACCGCGCGACACCCCGCGGGCCCGCCTGGAGCAGGACGTCGTCGAGGAGCTGCGCGACCTGGCCGCCACGTCCCAGCGGATCGCCGACGTCTTCGCCGCCCGTCACGGCCTGCACCCCACCGACCTCCAGGCCCTCATCCACGTCATGCGCCGGGAGGTCGCCGACGACCCGCTGACGGCGGGGGAGCTCGCGGGCCTGCTCAACGTCACGACGGGCGCGGCGACGGGCGTCGTGGACCGGCTCGAGAAGAAGGGCCACCTGCGCCGGGACCGCAGCGAGACCGACCGGCGCAAGGTCTTCCTGCGCTACGGCGACCCCGGTCAGGAGCTCGCGACGGCGTTCTTCGGGCCCCTCGGCCGGCGCAGCGGCGCGGTCATGGGGGAGTTCGACGACTCAGAGCTCGAGGTCGTCCGCCGGTTCCTCGTCGGCATGCGGGCAGCCTTCGAGGAGCACCACCGCGAGCTGTGAGCCTCAGCGGGTGAGCTGGAGGGCCGCGGTCGCGGCGCTCACGCAGACGACCGCACCGACGAGCCCGAGGAGGGCGAAGCGCGGGAGCGAGATCGTCACCCCGCGGGCCTTGCAGCGGTCCAGCCACAGCAGGGTGGCCAGCGACGCCCACGGCGTGACGAGTGGCCCGAGGTTCACGCCGACGAGCACCGCCAGCAGCCGGTGGGCGCTGCCGGCCAGCGGCTCCACAGCCAGGTAGGCGGGCAGGTTGTCCGCGACGTTCGCCGTGAGGGCGGCCGTCCCGGCCAGCTGCAGGTGGTCGGTGAAGCTCTCACCGGTGCCCGCCAGCGGGCGGAGGAGGTCCTCCAGCCCGTGGACCTGGGCCGCCTCGACGACGAGGAACAGTCCGCTGACGAGGACCACCGTCTGCCAGGGCAGGAGCTTGACGGACAACGCCTCGCGCCGGCGGACGGCGAACACCGCGACGAGCACGACGGCCGCGACGGCCGCCGGGATCGCCGGCGTCACCCCGCTGACGAACGCCGGTGCGAGCAGCAGGCAGACGACGGCCGAGGTCCGGAAGAGCACCGGGTCACGTTCCGGAGCGGGCGGAGGCTCCTCGTAGCTCCCGCGCAGCCGCCGCCGGTAGGTCAGGCCCAGGACGAGGACCGCGCCGAGCAGCCCCGCCAGGAACGGCGCCCACGACAGCGACGTGAACCCCACCGTCCCGCGGACGCCGAAGTCGCGCAGGGTGTCCAGGGCGATGAGGTTCGTCAGGTTCGAGACCGGCAGCAGCAGCGAGGCCGTGTTCGCCAGCCACACCGTCGTGACCGCGAAGGGCAGCGGGTCCAGCCGCAGCTGCGCGGCCAGCGCGAGCACCACCGGGGTCAGCAGGACCGCCGTCGTGTCGAGGGAGAGGACGACCGTGGACAACGTGCCGAGCACGACGACGAGCAGCCACAGCAGCCACGTCCGGCCCCGGCCGATCCGCGCCGCCAGCCGCGCGGCGGCGTCGAACACGCCGGCCGCGTCGGCCAGCTCGGCGACGACCGTCACCGCGAGGAGGAAGGCCAGGACGGGCCCGGCCCGCCCCGCGACCTCGGCGATGTCGTCCCGGCCCAGCAGGCCCGTCACGACGACGACGACCCCGGCGATCCCGCACACCCACCACACGTCAGGCCGCCTCGACTTCCAGGGTCCAGGACGCGCCGCGGCGCGCCGGTTCCAGCAGCTTCGCCTCGAAGTCCTGCGCCACCGCGTCCAGCAGCGCGCCCGGGTCCTTCGGCGGCCGGCCCCCGCGTGTCAGCAGGGCGCGGGCCACCAGCCCACGGGTGTGCTTGGCGTTGTGCGAGACGACCTTGCCGCCCGACAGGACGCGGACGGCGACCGTGCGGGCCGCGGTGGCGGCGTCCGGCACCCACGCCGCCGCGTACGTGCTCGAGCGGCAGTCCACGACGACCCCGGCGGGGTGCAGGACCTCCGTCAGGTGCCGGCGCCAGAAGGCGGCCAGCGGGCCGACCCCCGGCAGCGACGTGCCCATCGACAACCGGTACCCCGGGACCCGGTCGCGCGGCTGCAGGACGCCCCACAGCGCCGAGACGACGAGGACGCGGCGCGCGGCGCTCGCGGGCAGGGACGGCAGGTCGAGCGCGTCGTAGAGGACGCCGGTGTAGACCTGTGCGGCCTTGGCGGTCGGGCGCGTGCGCAGGGTCGTGTTCGCGGCGACGACGTCGGCCAGGCTCGCCCCGGCCCCCAGCAGCTCCGTCGCGTCGGGCCGGGCGGAGACCTCGACCAGCGCGTCGAGCACCTGCTCGCGCGCCGGCGTCAGCTCGGGGTGGGAGAGGGCGTCGAGACGGACCGGGGCTCCGCGTCGCGGCCCCGCCCACTTGGTCTCCGACGGCGGGAGCAGCACGAGCACGAGGGGGGAGCCTAGGGCCTGCCCGGCGCCGGGTCGCTTCCAGATGGCCTAGGCTGGCGCCGGACGAGTCGGCCGGGCGACCGCGTCGACCGGGTTCGCCCGGTCGCCGAGGAAAGTCCGGACTCCACAGGGCAGGGTGGTGGGTAACGCCCACCCGGCGTGAGCCGCGGGACAGTGCCACAGAGAGCAGACCGCCTCCCCGCCCCGGGTCTCCCGGGACGGGGCGGTAAGGGTGAAACGGTGGTGCAAGAGACCACCAGCGCGCTGGGTGACCAGTGTGGCTAGGCAAACCCCACCCGGAGCAAGACCAGACAGGCAGCGTTCGAGGGCGGCCCGCCCGAGCTGCCGGGTAGGTCGCTTGAGGCGTGCGGCAACGCACGTCCTAGAGGGATGGTCGCCACCGCCGGCAACGGCGGTACAGGATCCGGCTTACAGGCCGGCTCGTCCCCTTCCTGGCCTGTTCTCGGGCGACCCGGTCGAAGACCGTCGGCGGCCTGCGCTGGCGGCCCGCTCTTTCGTCGGACCGCCAGGCGCGCGTCACGCCTTGACGATGACCGCCGTGGGCGAGGCGACGCCCGTCAATAGCGACACCTGGTCGTTGTAGTTGCGCACCCGGGCCGTGTTGGTGAAGAGGTCGATGATGAGTCCGACCAGCAGGTACTGCCCCGTGAAGAGGCGCAGGAACGCGATGCCGGTGCGCCCGAGGTAGAACTCGTGCGCTGAAACGCCGCCCAGGAAGAACCACAGCAGCCACATGGTGCCGATGCTCTTGAACTCCGGCTGCACCATCGGCCGGAACGACTGCTGGGGCGCCAGGTGCGCTGCGGCGAAGGGGGCGGGCTGGTTCGCGGTCTGCGGCTGTGCCGGGACTTCGGGGGTGGGCTCGATGGTGGACATGCGCGTCTCCTGGGTCGTGACTGGGTTGCTACTGAGAGTCGCAGTCCACAGCGGGGCGCGGTGACGAAATGGAGAAAGAGGAGTGTCACCCTTTCGGGGGTCGTCTCGCATCGACGAGCATCCGCGTAAAGCTGTCGGGTCCGCCCACCATCTCCAGCTCGCAGCCAGGTCGTCCGTCATCCAGCAGTGCAGCGTTCCTGCACACCCCGCTAGATCACTCGTGGCAGAAGGTCTCCTGCACCGCGGCGACGACGGCGCGGGTCTGCTCGTCGGTGAGCTGGGGCCCGCCGTCTGCCCCGAACAGCGACCCGGCGCTGCTCGACAGCGACGTCGCGTCGTCGCCGCCGGCGAGGAGGCGGCACAGCTCGGCGGCGGCCGCGACGGCCTTGTCCCGGTCGTCGGCCACGCCGGGGGAGATGGTGCTGAGCTGGGCGGCGAGCTCGGTGGTTTGGCCGGCGTCGGGGCTGGCGGTGATCGTCGTCGAGGGCACGTCGGCCGCCGGCGCGCCCTGGGACGGTGCGGGCTGCGTCTCCACCGCAGTGGGGGCGTCACCGGCCGCACTGGCCGTGGAGGACTGGTCGGCCTGCGCCTCCTCGGTGTCCTGGCCGGAGTTGCGGGAGCAGCCCGTGACGAGGACGAGGGCGGCCACGCAGAGCGTGAGGGTGGCGGTGGTGCGCATGCCGGTCTTCTTCCCCGTCCCGAACGCTCGAACCCCCTCAGAGGTCGACGGCGGGCGGGCGCACGTGGGCGTGCCAGAGCCGCGCGAGCCGCGGGTTGTCCGGCACGGGGTGGGCGGGGCACACCACGTCGTGCAGCACCCGCGCGCCGAGGGCGTCCTCGTCGGGCGCGTCGTCGGCGGGGACGGCGCGCCCGTCGCGCACCTCCCAGCGGTCGGCCGCGGGCACGCTCTCGGCGAGCACGGGTTCCTTGGCCAGCCGCACGGGGGCGCCGTCGGCGCCGGGGTAGCGGTGCACGAGGTGGCCGCAGTACCGGCAGTCCTCCTCGGCGTACGGCCGCTGCTCGGCGCGCCGCTGCAGGCGCCGCACGTGCTCCAGGACGGCCGACGTCTGCTGGCCCAGCGTCGGGGGCAGGTCCCCGCCCTCGACGGGGACGGTCGCGGGACGGACGGCGGCGCGCGGGGCGAACTTCTCCCGGCAGGCCGCGCAGACGGCGACCTCGACGCCGAGGCGTTCGCTGACGACGACCTGCGCCTCCTCGCCGCCGGCTCCGCAGAAGGCGCAAACGTCCGGACCACCCACGGGGCCAGTCTGCCGCGACCCGTCCGCGCGGGTGACGCCGAGGGCCGAACGGGTGCAGTGCGCGTCGACGACGGAGCGTCGGGTCACGGCCGCCCCGCAGTGGGACCACGGGCACCGGGCCCGACGAGGGGAGTGCCGTGGTGGGCGACGGGCAGTTCGGGACAGGCGCGCACCGACGGGCGGCCGAGGTCCCGTTCTTCGCGCCAGCCGCGGGGGAGTTCACCGCCGCGTCCTGCGCGCCCGCGCCCAGGTTCGGTGCGCCGCAGCCCGTCGAGTCGGCACCACCCTCGAACTGGCCGCCGGCCCGCACCACCTCGGTGCCGCTGGAACCCGTCGCAGGACTGGGGGCGGCCGCCGTCGTGCTGGCCGCCGTCGTGCTGGCCGCCGTGGTGACCGGGGCGACGCTGCTCACGGGGCTGGTCACCGTCGCGGCCGACGGCAGCCTCGCCGCGACCGTCGTCAGCGGTCTGGGTTCGGTGGCGACCGCGGGTCTGCTGCTGGCGAGTTGGATCGTCGTCGCCCTCTGGCTGGGCCGCGCCCGGCGCTGGGCGTGGTTCGGCTGGATCGTCCCCGTGGCCCTGCTGTTCGTCCCGTTCCAGCTCGTGCACGACGTCTGGGCGGCGTGCCGCGACCGCGTCCGGAACGTCCCCGCCCCGCGCCTGCGCACGTGGTGGGGGTTGTGGCTGTCGGGCGTGGCGGCCTCGAACGCCGCCTCCAGGCTCTCGGACGACGCGTCGTCGGCGACGATCGCCGGGCTGCTGCTGGTGTCCGCGTTCCTCCTCGCGGGCGCAGCCGTCGCGTTCGCCGGTGTCGTGCGCGGCGTCGGTGCGGCGCAGGCGGTCTCCCCGCGCTGACGGTCGTCAGCGCGGGGAACCCCGGTCAGCCGGCGAGGAGCGCGGGCACGACCTCCCGCTCGAACAGCTCCAGGCCGGAGGTGTCGGTCGCGAGCTCGGGGAAGTAGAAGTTCGCGTGCCCCAGGCCGGCGGCCAGGAGGGGACGCAGCTTCTCGACGATCTGCTCCGGCGTCCCGACCCCCACCGCCGAGGACGAGAAGCCGCCCACCTCGCGTTCGGCGGCCTCGGCGCTGACGTACCGCTCCAGGGACGCCTTCCGGGCGGCGATCCGCTCGGCGACCTCCTTCTCGTCCCGGCCGATCGCGACGTTGTAGTCGGCGGTGCGGGTGATGCTCGAGAAGTCGCGGCCGACGTCCTCGCAGTGACCGCGCAGGACCTCGGACTTGTGCGTGAACGTCTCCAGCGACCCGTCGAAGTTCGTGTGCGTCGCGTACTTCGCCGCCGTCTTGAGGGTCTTGCGCTCCCCGCCGCCGGCGATCCACAGCGGGATCCCGCCCGCCTGGACGGGCAGCGGCCGGTTGATGGCACCGGACGTCTGGTAGTGCTTGCCCTCGAACGTCGAGACGCCCTCGGTCCAGAGCTGGCGCATGATCTGCACGCCCTCGTCCAGACGAGCCAGACGTTCTCCGGCCGAGGGGAACCCGTAGCCGTAGGCGAGCCACTCGTGCTCGTACCAGCCGGCGCCGATGCCCATGTTGAGGCGACCACCGGAGATGACGTCCACGGTCGTCGCCACCTTGGCGAGGTAGGCGGGGTTGCGGTAGCTCATGCAGGAGCACATCTGCCCCAGCCGGATCCGCCGCGTGGAGGCGGCGAACGCGGCCATGAGCGACCAGGCCTCGTGCGTGGCCTGGTCCGTGGGTTCGGGAACGGTGTGGAAGTGGTCGTAGACCCAGATCGAGTCCCAGACGTCGCCCTCGTCGGCGTGGCGGGCCAGCCCGCTCATCACGCTCCAGTGGTCGACCGGGTCCACCTGGACGAGGTCGTGCTTCCAGCCCTGCGGCAGGAAGAGTCCGAACGTCAGCCGCGGCGTCGCGTCAGTCATGCGGCGACCCTAGTGCGCCTGGGTCACCACCGGAAGCACCCGTTCCAACGTTGGAGGAACGGGTTCCGGATCAGTTCGCGAGTTCGGCCGCCAGCATCGCCGCACCGATGATCCCGGCGTCGTTGCGCAGCTGCGCCGGGACGATCGGGGCCCGCAGGTCCAGGTGCGGCAGGAACTTCTCGTGCTTCTTGCTGACGCCGCCGCCGACGACGATGAGGTCCGGCCACAGCAGGTCCTCGACGTGGGAGTAGTAGCGCTGCAACCGCTTCGCCCACTGCGACCACGACAGGTCGTGCCGCTCGCGGGCGGAGTCCGCCGCCTTCTTCTCGGCGTCGTGCCCGTCGATCTCGAGGTGGCCGAGTTCGGTGTTCGGCACGAGCCGGCCGTCGACGAACAGCGCGCTGCCGATGCCCGTGCCCAGCGTCGTGACGAGGACGACCCCGCGCACGCCCTTCCCGGCGCCGAAGGTGACCTCGGCGTACCCGGCGGCGTCGGCGTCGTTGACCACGAAGACCTTGCGCCCCAGGGTCTCGGAGAACAGCGTGCCGGCGTCGGTGCCGATCCAGGACTTGTCGACGTTCGCCGCGGTCCGCGCGATGCCGTGCTGGATGACGGCCGGGAACGTGATGCCCACCGGGGTGTCGGCCGGCACGTCGAAACCCGAGATGACCTCGGCCACGACCGGGGCGACGGCGGACGGGGTCGAGGGCTGGGGCGTTTCCTGCCGCACGCGCTCGGCCGCGAAGGCGCCGCCGGTGAGGTCGACCGGCGCCGCCTTGATGCCGGACCCTCCGATGTCGACGCCCAGCCCGGTCGTGCGTCCGGACTCCCGGACCACCGCGGTGCTGGGACGGGCCTGCGGAGTGCTGCTCGGCTGCTCGGTCTCGCTCACGAGCCCGGAGCCTAGGACGAGCAGCGCTCCGCGGCCACGCGGCTCACCGGCCGTAGCCCCCCGAGGAGCTCGCGCCGTAGCCCCCGGTGTCCTTCGGCAGCACGATCCACAGCACGACGTAGACGATGAACTGCGGCCCCGGCAGCAGGCACGACACGAGGAACAGCAGGCGCACGACGTTGGGGGACAGGCCGAAGCGGCGCGCGAGACCGGCGCACACGCCGGCGATCAGCTTGCCGTGGGTCGGTCGGGACAGGACGGGGGCGCTCACGGGTCCTCCTGGCAGGGAACGGGGCGACGGCGGCAGCCGTCGGGAGGCGCAACGCTCGAGCACCCCGCCGTGTCCCGCACCCGGGGATGATCTTCGCCCCGTCCGGTCCGACCAGGGGACTACGGGAGGGTGAGGATCTCCGCGCCGGTCTCGGTGACGACGATCGTGTGCTCGAACTGCGCGGTGCGCCGACGGTCCTTGGTGACGACCGTCCAGCCGTCCTCCCACATGTCCCACTCGTGGGTGCCCAGCGTCAGCATCGGCTCGATGGTGAAGACCATGCCGGGTTCCATGACCGTGGCGTGCTGGGGCGCCGAGTCGTAGTGGGGGACCACGAGGCCGGAGTGGAACGCCGGCCCGACGCCGTGACCGGTGAAGTCGCGGACGACGCCGTAACCGAAGCGCGCCGCGTACTTCTCGATGACCCGGCCGACGACGTTGACGGCCCGCCCGGGCGCGACGGCCTTGATGCCCCGCACCGTCGCCTCCCGGGTGCGCTCGACGAGCAGGCGCGACTCCTCGTCGACGTCACCGCACAGGAACGTGGCGTTGTTGTCGCCGTGCATGCCGTCGAGGTAGGCCGTGACGTCGATGTTGACGATGTCGCCGTCGGCCAGCACGGTCGAGTCGGGGATCCCGTGGCAGATGACCTCGTTGAGGCTGCTGCACAGCGCCTTCGGGAACCCGCGGTAGCCCAGGGTCGAGGGGTAGGCGCCGTGGTCGCAGAGGAACTCGTGGCCGATGCGGTCCAGCTCGTCCGTCGTCGCGCCCGGCACGACGTGCTCGCCGACCAGGGCCAGGGCCTGCGCCGCGAGCTGGGAGGCCCGGCGGATCCGCTCGACGCCCTCGGGGTCGATGACGTGCGAACCGGTGTACTGCGCGGGCGCGGGACGGTCGACGTACTCGGGCCGCGCGATGCTCGCCGGGACCGGCCGGCGCGGGGAGATCGTGCCGGGCTCCAGCGTGCCCAGTGGTGCGGTGGAGGTCCCGGTGCTCATGGGGGGCGAGTCTAGGTCCGGCTCCCGGGGTCCCCGTGCGCTGCCGGGGCGCGACCGCGGGGGCGACGCGCCAGGATGCGTGCATGAGCACGCAGTGGTTCTACGACACGAGCACCGGCCAGGTGCAGGAGCTGGAGCACAAGGGGCAGCAGAAGGACCTGCTGGGCCCCTACGCCACGCGCGAGGAGGCTGAGCAGGCCCTCGAGCGGGCGAAGGTGCGCACCGAGGAGAACGACCGGCGCGACCGCGAGGAGGACGACTGGTGACGGCCTGACGGGGCGTGCGGGTCGGGGAGGTCCCTGAGCGGCACCTCGGGGACTTCCCGCACGTCGACCCGGAGACCGCGACGACCGGCGTACGGGGCGTCACGAGCTCTCCACCGAGGGGTGGATGCCCACCGGCGCCGGGTCGGCGAGGATCGGACGACCGCCCACGGCGACGCCGGGAGGGACCGACCTAGGATCGGTCCCTGCCCGGGGGAGGCGCGGGTGGCACGCAGATCGAGGACGAGGGGAACCGCCTGATGTCGGAGTCGCTGGACCTGAGCAAGCCGCTGAACCCGCCGGCCGGGGCGAGCGCGCCCGCCGCGACGACGTCGGACCTGCAGCTCACCCCGCCCGCGCCCGTGCCCGTCGTCGCCGACGACACCGCCGAGGGGATGATCCCGCTCGACGAGGCGACCAAGGTGGAGCTGAACCGCAAGGCCCAGGCGTTCGTCGCCGACCTCGCGGCCCAGGACCCGCGCAGCCCGGCCTTCCAGAAGAAGGTCGACGACATCACGCGCATGGGGGAGCAGGAGGTCCGCTCCTCCGCGCAGGTCTCCAACCGCATGCTCGAACGCCCGCAGTCCAGCCTCGCGGGCGCCAAGGGCCAGAAGGCCTCCGGTCCCGGCGCCGACGCGCAGGTGAAGGTCGCCAACACCCTGCTCGAACTGCGGCAGACCGTCACCGACCTCGACCCCGGCCGCGCCGACCTGCGGGGCGCGAAGAAGCTCCTCGGGGTCATCCCGTTCGGGAACAAGATCCAGCGGTACTTCGAGCGCTACCAGGACGCCCAGTCCCAGCTCGACGCCATCATCAAGGCCCTGGCGAGCGGTCAGGACGAGCTGCGCAAGGACAACGCGTCCATCGAGTCCGAGAAGCAGAACCTCTGGACGACGATGGGCAAGCTCACCGAGTACGCGACGCTGGCCAAGGCCCTCGACGCCGCGACGGTCGCCAAGATCGACGAACTGCGCGTCAGCAACCCCCAGGCCGCGGACGCGCTCACGTCCGACGCGCTGTTCCCGATCCGGCAGCGCCACCAGGACCTGCTGACCCAGCTCGCCGTGAGCGTGCAGGGGTACCTGGCGCTGGACCTGGTGCGCAAGAACAACATCGAACTCATCAAGGGTGTCGACCGGGCCCAGACCACGACGGTCGCGGCCCTGCGGACCGCCGTCATCGTGGCGCAGGCGCTGGCGAACCAGAAGCTGGTGCTCGACCAGATCAACGCCCTCAACACGACGACGAACCAGATGATCCTGTCGACGTCGGAGATGCTCAAGCAGCAGACCGGTCAGATCCACCAGCAGGCCTCCACCGCGATGGTCGACGTCGCCACGTTGCAGAAGGCGTTCGACAACGTGTTCTCGACGATGGACGCGATCGACACGTTCAAGCAGCAGGCCGTGGTCAGCATGGCCAGCACCGTCGACGCCCTCGAGGGGCAGGTGCACCGCTCGCGGTCCTACCTCGAGCGGGCCCGCAACGGTGAGCAGGGCGCCGGTCCGGCCCTGGAAGGCCCCCGGTGAGTTCGGTGGCCCCACCCCGTGGGGAGACGGACCGTCGACCGTCCCGTGCCCTGCGGCGCGCGGTCGTCGAGGGCAGGGTCGTCCGTCGCGGTGGGCGTCGCGGCGACCGCAGGGGCGGGTCCTCGCGGGCCGTCGCCCCGCCCGAAGTCGTCTCGCGGAGGTTGCGCAGCCGGACGTGGCGGGCGGCGAACTCGTGGTGGCTCGCCATCCCGGCCGTCGGGCTGCAGTGGTTGTCGTTCCTGTACATGGGCCTGCGCGGCCGCCATCCGCTGTGGGTCCTGTCGGCCCTCGGGTACTTCGTGGCCAACGGGGCCGCGTTCGCCCTCCTCTCGAGGGACGCGTTCGTGTGGGACGTGCTCGGTGGGCTGCTGCTCACCGGCACCTGGGGTCTGGGACTGGTGCACTCGGTCATGGCGAACTCGACGTGGTTGCGGATCAAGGCGGCGTTCACGGGGGAGGAGCTCGCTCCGGCACCGGCGCCCGCGCCGGTCGAACCGGCACCGCCCGCCGACCCCGTCGTCGCGCTGCAGGAGCGGTTGCACGACGTGGTCCGCACGGCCAACCGCAACGGGGGCCGGCTGCCCGACGGCGCCGTCCCGGCCGTGCGCGAGGTCGAGGACGTCCTCAAGCCGCTGCTCGCGCACGTGGCCAAGCGGGGCGCGGACGTCGAGGAGCTGCACAACCTCGAGGCCATCGTGACCGAGTACCTGCCCGGAGCGCTCGAGCACTACCTCGACCTGCCCGAGGAGTACGCGCTCACCAACCGCGGTCCGGGCGGGACGACGCCGGCCGAGGAGCTCGTCGCCCAGCTGCGCCTGCTGGTCGACGGGGCGAAGGACCTGCAGCGCGCCGTGTACGACCAGGACGCGCGCAAGCTGGCCGTGCAGGGCCGGTTCCTCGACGCCAAGTTCCGCCGCAGCGACCTGGACCTGTAGGGATCGGAGGCAGACCGGTGGGAGTCGAACTCGGCAAGGGCGGCGACCGCGAGCGCCCGGCCGCCACGCAGCAGGCCCCGGCGCCCGCGCCCGAGGTGCGCGCCGACGGGACGCTCGCGCGCACGACGCCCCCGCCCGCGCCGTACGAGAAGCGCGAGCCGTCGGTGCCGGAGAGCGACGACGCGAAGGGGCTCAGCCCGCAGGCGATGGGCCTGGTCAACGCCCTCTGGACGGCCGCCTGGATCGTCGCCTTCGCCAACCACGTGGCGTGGCTCGGACTGGCCATGCTCTTCACCCAGGGTGCGGTCATGGCCTACGTGAAGAAGGAGGGCATCCCCTGGGCCGGCGCGAACCGCGAGGCCCTGCGCGCCCGTCGCCTCGAACGGCACCGGCTGCGCTCGGAGCGGCACCGCCCGCCAGCCGTCGAGACGCCGGCGCCGCCGGTCCTGCCCGATCCCGTCTCCACCGCCGAACGCGCCCTCGCCGGCGCCGTCGTGCGGGCCGAGACCTCCGGCGGCCGGATGGACGCCGGCTCCGTCGAGCTGGTCCGCGAGGTGGACCGCCTGCTGCGCCCCCTGCTGGCTCAGCTGCGCACCCGCGAGGCGGACCCGCAGGTCCGGCACGACCTCGAGACCCTCGCGGGCGAGCACCTGCCGCGCACGGTCGACGACTACCTCGTCCTGCCCGACGACTACGCGCACGAGCACCGGACGTCCGCCGGGACGACGCCGGCCGACGAGCTGCGCAGCCAGCTGCTGCTCCTCGTCGAGGGGTGCAAGCAGCTGCGCGACGCCGTCCTGTCCCGCGACGTCGACCGCCAGCAGCAGCAGAGCCGCTTCCTCGAGGCCAAGTTCCGCCGCAGCGACCTGGACCTGTGAGCACGGCGTGGGCGTCGAGCTGAGCAAGCCGGGCAGGCCGGACGAGCCCCCGCCACGGGTGGTGCCACCGGGCACCGCGGTCGAGCAGGTGGGTCTCGACCAGCTCGAACCCCGCCTCGGCACCGACCTGCCCGTCCTGGGGTTCGTCCCCGACCCCGTCTTCCAGCTCATCCGCTGGGTCGGCCTCGGCGGGTGGATCACGCTCTACGCCACGCTCGGACCGCACGGCCTGTGGTGGGTCGGGTTCCTGGCCATGTGGGCCTGGATCGCCCTCGAGGTCGCGCACGACAACGAGGCGCGGCGCCGACGTCGGCTGCGGCGGCACTACCGGCGAGCCCTGCGGACGGGGCAGGTCGTCCTGGGTGTCGCCCCCGTCCGGACCCCCGCTCGGAGCTCGCCGCGGCCGGTCCCGCCACCCCCGCCCCCACCGGCCTGGGACGGTTCGCCGGCCGGTGCGCTCGCGGCCACGGTCGCCCGCGTCGACGCCAGCGGCCGCTTCGCCGACGCCGAGCGCGCGCTCGTCCACGAGGTCGCCGACCTCCTCGGCCCGCTGCTGCGCCGGATCGCCGATCGCGGGGCCGACCCGCAGGTCCGGCACGACCTCGAGACCCTCGCGGCCGAGCACCTGCCGCGCACGGTCGAGGACTTCCTCTCGCTGCCCGACGACGTCGCCCGCGGGCACCGCGACGGCGGCGGCCTGACACCGGCGGACGAGCTGCGCAACCAGCTGCACCTGCTCGTCGAGGGCTGCCGCCGGCTGCGCGAGGCGGTCCTGGCCGCCGACGTGGACCGGCAGCGCCAGCAGAGCCGCTTCCTGGAGGCGAAGTTCCGTGGCGGGGACCTGCAGCTCTAGGTGATCCGCACGGGAGGCACCCGGTGCGGTAGGAAGGGATCATGACGCTCGACGTCCAGCTCGTCGGCTCCACGACCCAGATGGCCGTGGTGACCCTGCGCCCCGGCCAGACGGTCTACTGCGAGGCCGGCAAGTTCCTGTTCTCCTCCGGCGACGTCGTCATGGAGACGAAGCTGTCGGCCCCGAGCGACCCGAACGGCAAGGACTCCGGCGGGGGCGGCGGCTTCGGCGGCCTGCTGCGCGGCGCCGCGAACGCCGGCAAGCGGATGCTGGCGGGGGAGTCCTTCGCCTTCCAGCACTTCCACACCCCCGGCGGGGACGGTCTGCTCGGCCTCGCCGGCGTCCTGCCCGGCGAGATGCGCCACCTCGAGCTCGACGGGTCGACGACGTGGTTCGCCGAGAAGGACGCGTTCGTGGCCGCCGAGGCGGGCGTGCACTTCGACATCGCCTTCTCCGGGTTCGGGCAGGGCGCCATGGGCGGGGAGGGCTTCATCCTCGAGAAGTTCACCGGCCGCGGCTCCCTGCTCATCGCCGGGGCCGGCGACTTCATCGACATCAACCCCGCCGACTACGGCGGCACGATCCGCGTCGACACCGGCTGCATCGTCGCCTGGGACGACCGGATCAGCTACGGCGTCGAGACCGTCGGCCGGCTCAACCGGCAGGGGATCATGAGCGCCGTCTTCGGTGGCGAGGGCCTGACCCTGGCCACGTTGCGCGGCAACGGCCGCGTCATCCTGCAGTCCGTGACCATCGAGGCCTTCGCCAAGGCCCTCGTGAAGAACAGCGCCAAGCCCGACCAGCAGGGCGTCGGCGCGATCGGTGGCCTGTTCGGCGGATCGCGCGACTAGAACGGGCACTTCCCGGGGCCGGTGATCGTTGGCCCACCGTCAGCACTACTCGCAGAAGGAGCGACACACCATGGGCGTCAGCCTCAGCAAGGGCGGAAACGTCTCCCTGTCCAAGGAAGCGCCGGGCATGACCAAGGCGGTCGTCGGGCTCGGCTGGGACGCGAACTCCTTCACGGGCTCGGAGTTCGACCTGGACGCGCAGGCCATCATGGTCGGCGCGAACGGCAAGGTCCCCAACGACGGCTTCTTCGTCTTCTTCAACCAGCTGAAGTCCCCCGAGGGCTCGGTCGAGCACACCGGTGACAACCGCACCGGTGAGGGCGACGGCGACGACGAGGCGATCAACGTCAACCTCGCGACCGTCCCGGCCGAGATCGACAAGATCGTCTTCACCGTCGCCATCTACGACGCCGACACCCGCAAGCAGTCCTTCGGCCAGGTCCGCAACGCGTACGTCCGCGTCGTGAACGCCGAGGGCGGCACCGAGGTCGCGCGCTACGACCTGTCCGAGGACGCCTCGACCGAGACCGCCATGGTCTTCGGCGAGCTGTACCGCAACGGCAGCGACTGGAAGTTCCGCGCCGTCGGCCAGGGCTACGCCAACGGTCTGCGCGGCATCGCGTCGGACTTCGGCGTCAGCGTCTGACGACTCCTCGTGAGCACCGCGCGTCCCGCCCGGGACGCGCGGTGCTCTGGTGTGCGCGCTGTGAGCGGCTCGTGAGAGCCTGTCGCGTCCGGACCCTCCCGCAGGGCGTCCCCGAACAGGAAGCTGACTGGTGATCCTCAAGACCTACCGCTGGTCGTTCGTCGTCACGGCCGTGGGCCTCGTGCTCGCCGCCCTGTACGGCCTCTCGGCCCACCTGGGGATCTTCCAGGCGATCGCCCTCGTGCTGATCCTCTCGGTCCTCGAGATCAGCCTCTCCTTCGACAACGCCGTCGTGAACGCGACCATCCTGGAACGGATGAGCGACTTCTGGCGGAAGATCTTCCTCTCCGTCGGCATCATCATCGCCGTCTTCGGCATGCGGCTGATCTTCCCGATCGTGCTCGTCAGCGTCACCGCCGGACTGGGCCCGGTCGAGGTCGTGCAGCTGGCCCTGAAGGGCGGCAACCCGGAGGACCCGGGCACCTACGGCTACGAGCTGAACCAGGCGCACCCCACCATCGCGGCGTTCGGCGGCATGTTCCTGCTGATGTTGTTCCTGAACTTCATCTTCGGGGAGAAGGAGCACCACTGGCTCGGGCCGGTCGAGCGCGTCCTGGAGAAGGTCGGCAAGCTCGAGTACGTCCAGGTCGTCGTCGCGGGCATCGTGCTCCTCGTCGTGGCCGAGACCTTCGCGACCGACCACGGCCGCACGGTCCTCGCGTCCGGCCTCGCCGGCGTCGTCACCTACCTCCTGGTCAACGGCCTCGGTGAGCTGTTCAACGTCGAGGAGCACCTCGACCACGGTGAGCACCCCGAGGGCGCAGAGGCCGAGGCTGCCGCCGGGTCCGAGGGGCGCAAGGGCCCGACGGGAGCCGCGAAGGCGACCGGCAAGGCCGCGTTCTTCCTCTTCCTCTACCTCGAGGTCCTCGACGCGTCGTTCTCGTTCGACGGTGTCATCGGCGCGTTCGCCATCACCTCCGACCCGGTGATCATCGCCATCGGTCTGGGTGTCGGCGCCATGTACATCCGGTCGATGACGGTGCACCTCGTCGAGGAGGGCACGCTCGCGCAGTACCCGTACCTGGAGAACGGTGCGCTGTGGGCCATCGGCGCGCTGGCGACGATCCTGCTGCTGAGCATCGAGATCCACATCCCCGAGGTCGTCACCGGCCTCATCGGGCTCGCCTTCATCGTGGCCTCGCTCATCAGCTCGATCCGGTACAACCGTGCCCACCCCGAGGCCGCGCACGTCGAGACCGAGGCGACCGCGCAGGCGGGCTGAGCGCACTCGAGGCGGGAGCGGGGAGGACGGCGGAGCGGAGCAGGAGGCAGGGTGGGCGGGACGCACGGACGGCCGGACGAGGCGGTGCACAACTTCCTCGGGCACCCCGTGCCGCGGCGGAGCACCCGCACGTTCGCCGACCACCTCGCCCCGCCCCGACGGCCCGCTCCCGTCCCGCCGGCCCGGACGGAACCCCGCCCGGCGCCGGCACCCGCCCCCCCACCGCGTGTGCCACCCGCCGCACGGCCCGTGGCCCCGCCGCCGGAGGCCGTCGTGGGGCAGGCGCGGGCCAGCGAGCGCCGCACCGTCCTGGACGACGAACGTCCGAGCCTGACGGTCCCGGCGGCCGAGCGGGGGTCGGGCAGCCTGCGCTTCTCCCTGCAGTGGGAACAGCAGGTGACCTCGACGGGTCTGCACCGTTCGTCCGACGTCCACCTGGGGTGCTTCTGGGAGACGCGCGACCGTCACTCGGGTGCGTTGCAGTCCTTGGGTGCACTGCTCGCGGCTCCCGGCTTCGGCGCACGGCAGGTCCTGCGCCTGGGCGCGCGCAGTGAGCAGGCGGGCGAGGAGGTCCTCGCCGACGCGGCCCACCTGGACCTGCTGCGCCGGATGGTCTTCTACGTCTACGCCCAGGGACCGGCGGCGCCCGACTACGCCGCCCTGGCGCCGCGCCTGACGATCTCGCGTCGCGGGGCGGGGACCGTGCAGGTGTGGGCGCAGGACCCGCCGGCCGGCGCGCGCACGTGCGCGCTGGCCTCCATCCACGACGTGGCCGGCGACCTGGTCCTGCGGCGCGAGAACGAGTTCTTCACCGGCACCGCGCGCGAGGTCGCCCTGGCCTACGGTTTCGACGACCTCGACTGGAACGCCGAGGGCACCGTGCCCCGCCCGTCCTGACCCCGCCCGTCCCGCCCGCACGCACGTACGCGCAGTCCGAAACCACCGGAGGGAACACCATGGCCGTCAGCCTCGCCAAGGGCCAGAAGCTGTCGCTGAGCAAGTCCGGTGGCGGGGAGCTGACCCGCGTCTTCGCGGGGCTGGGCTGGGACGCCGTGGCCAAGGGCCTGTTCCGCAAGAAGGCCGTCGACATCGACCTCGACGCGAGCGTCCTGCTCTTCGACGGCCGCGGCAAGCTCGTCGACGAGGTGTGGTTCAACCAGTTGCGCAGCAAGGACGGCTCGGTGGTCCACAGCGGCGACAACCTCACCGGCGAGGGTGACGGCGACGACGAGGTGGTCCACATCGACCTGCCCGCCGTGCCCGCGGCGGTCCAGACGCTGGTCTTCACCGTCTCCAGCTTCACGGGCCAGACCTTCAGCCAGGTGCAGAACGCGGTCTGCCGCCTCGTCGACGCGGCCGGCCCCCAGGAGGTCGAGCTGGCGCGCTACGAGCTGTCCGAGGCGGGTCCCCACACCGCGCTCGTCATGGCCAAGCTCACCCGTGAGGGCTCCGGCTGGGCCATGACGGCCATCGGGGCTCCCGCGCAGGGCCGCCACATCCGCGACCTGCGCGACGCCGTCGCGGCGCACCTCTGAGCCCCGGCGGTGCGGCACTTCTCCACCCTCGACGCCGAGCAGACGCAGCGGCTCTTCCTGCACCCGCCGCAGCCCGTCGACGTCACGGCCCCGCGCGACGAGCTGGCCGTGGCGCTCGGCGCGACCCTCTACTGCCCGGCGACGCGCGAACGCCTCGCGGGTGACCTCCTGCAGCTCGCCCGCCGCGGAGTGCTCTCGGCCGTGGCGTGCCTGGAGGACTCCGTCCCCGACGACCGGGTCGCGCAGGCCGAGGAGATCCTCGTGCGCGAGCTCGCCGGACTGGCCCGGGCACCGGAGTGGGCGCACGACCAGCCGCTCATGCTGTTCCTGCGCGCACGGACCCCCCGCCAGCTGCTCGACGTCGTCGACCGCGCGGGCGTCGGGCTGGACTGCCTGCTCGGGTTCGTCGTGCCGAAGTTCGGCGGCGCCGGGCAGCCGCACCCGAAGGAGTGGCTGGAGGCCGTGGCCACCGCCTCCGAGCGCGCGGGCCGGCGGCTGTGGGCGCTGCCGGTGCTGGAGAGCCGCGACGTCGCGCACCTCGACACCCGGCAGGAGGCCCTCTTCGCCATCCGCGAGGTCCTCGACGCCCACCGCGACGTGGTCCTCGCCGTCCGCACGGGGGCCACGGACCTGTCCGCGGCCTACGGCCTGCGCCGGCCCCGCGGGTCGACGGTGTGGGACGTCCGGGTCGTCGCGGACGTCCTGGGCGACGTCATCAACGTGCTCGGGCGTGCCGACGGCAGCGGGTACCCGATCACCGCGCCGGTGTGGGAGCACTTCAGCTCCGGCGAGCGCGTCTTCCGCACGTCGCTGGCGGCCAGCCCCTTCGCCGAGGGCGCCGAGGAGCTGCGCGAGCAGCTCATCGCCGACGACCTCGACGGCCTGGTCCGCGAGCTCGTCCTGGACCAGGTGAACGGGTTGCAGGGCAAGACCGTCATCCACCCCTCCCACGTCGCCGTCGTGCACGCCATGTCGGTCGTGACGCACGAGGACTTCTGCGACGCCACCGACGTCGTGGCGCAGTCCGGCGGCGGGGCCATGGCCTCGGCGTACCGGAACAAGATGAACGAGGCGGGCCCGCACCGGGCGTGGGCCGAACGCGTCCTGTTGCGCGCCCGCGCCTTCGGGGTCGCGCGCGAAGACGTGTCGTACGCGCACCTGCTGCAGGCCCAGGACGACGCGTGGCGCCGGGCCCGGGCGGGCGCGTGAGCGCGACCGCACGCGACTGGGTGGGGCAGCGGCTGGGCGTGGCCGTCGACGGGCCGCCGGGCGTCGACGGCCTCGACGTCCACGACCTGCTCGGTCTGGCCCTGCGTCGCAACCCCCGCCGGGCCCACCTCCTGGTGAGCACCGTCCTGGGCAAGCACGTTCCGACGGACCCGCGGCTCGTGCGCGCCGCGGGGCTGCGGCTCGGGGCGCAGGTCGCGGCCACCCTCGGCGTCCCCGACGCACCTGGCGCCCCCACGGCCACCTGGCGTGCCGCCCTGGCCGGTGACGCCGACGCCGCGGCCGCCGTCCTGGCCGCCGCGCGCCGGCCCGCCGCCAGGCCCGACGTCGTGGTCCTTGGGTACGCCGAGACCGCCACCGGCCTCGGGCACGCGGTGGCGCAGGCGCTCGGCTGCGCCGGGCTGCACTCCACCCGCCGCGACGTGCCCGGGGCCGTCGACTGGGCGGGGTTCGAGGAGGAGCACTCCCACGCCACCGGGCACCGGCTGCTGCCGACCGACCCGGACGTCCGCGCCCGCCTGGCCGACCCGGCCGCGCCCGTGGTCCTCGTCGACGACGAGCTGTCCACGGGACGGACCGTCGCGAACACCGTGCGGGCCGTGCACGCCCTGGCCCCGCACGCCCACTACGTCGTCGCCGGCCTCGTCGACCTGCGCTCGGACGCCGACCGGGACCGGATGGCCGCCCTGGCGACCGAGCTCGGCGCCCGCGTCGACGTCGTCTCCCTCGCCGCCGGGAGCGTCGCGCTGCCCGAGGGCGTCCTGGAGCGGGGCGCCGCGCTCGCGGCCGGCGTCGACCCCGTGGTCCCGCAGGCCCGACCGGCGCCCGACGTCACGACCGTCGCGCTCGACTGGCCCGCCGATGCGGCGACCACCGCCCGGTTCGGGACGCCGCCCGGGCACGAGGCGGCGCTCGACGCTTCGCTGCGCCGCGACGGCGCCCTCGACGACCTGCTGCGGCACGTGCCCGACGACGGTGACGTCCTCGTCCTGGGGACCGAGGAACTGCTGCACGCGCCCCTCGTCGTCGCCACCGCGCTCGCGGACCGCCGCGGAGGACGGGTGCGGTTCTCCTCCACGACCCGCTCGCCCGTGCTCGCGGTCGACGACCCCGGGTACGCCGTCCGCAGTTCCGTCGCGTTCGTCTCCCACGACCCGGCCCAGGACGGGCCGGGTGTCCGGTACGCGCACAACGTGGTCCGGCCCGGCGGCTGGGACGCGCTCCTGCTCGTCGTGGACGGCGCCTCGGACCCGGCGGCGCTGTCCGCCGCCGACGGCGTGCTGGCCGCCCTGGCCCCGTGCGCCGACCGCCTCCTGCTGCTCACCCTGCCCGCCGACACCTGGAGTGACCCCGCGTGAACCTCCCGACCCCGCTGTCCGGACCCCGGTTCGGCAGCTACCGGCCGGACGAGGTGAGCTGGTTGCTCACCGACCTGTCCGGCGCCGAGCTGGAAGCCCCCGCCGAGGAGCGCGAGGAGGCCATCCAGAGCGGTGGTGCGCACTACGCCGAGTCGCTGCCGGTGGAGTTCCAGCCGAACGAGGAGTACCAGCGGCTGTTCCTCGACGCCCTCGCGCGCGGGGCCCGCCGGGTCGCGCTGGGCGTGGCGGTCGTCGCCGAGCTCCTGCGCGCCGAACGCGGTCCGGACCTGATGCTCGCGTCCCTGGCCCGCGCGGGCACCCCGGTCGGGATCCTGTTGCGGCGCTGGGCGTCCCGGCAGGGCCTGCACTGGCCGCACGTCGCGGTGTCCATCGTGCGGGGCAAGGGGCTCGACGAGGTCGCGCTGCGCTGGGCGGCCGCGCACCACGACCCGGCGTCGGTCGTGTTCGTCGACGGCTGGACCGGCAAGGGCGCCATCGTCCGGGAACTGTCCGCCGCCCTGACCGCCCTCGACGCGGGGTTCAGCGACGACCTCGCCGTGCTGGCGGACCCGGGCCGCTGCGTGCGGACGTTCGGCACCCGCGAGGACTACCTCGTGCCGTCGGCGTGCCTGAACTCCACCGTCTCCGGGCTGGTCTCGCGCACCGTGCTCAACGACCGCCTCATCGCCCCGGGGCAGTTCCACGGGGCGAAGTTCTACGCCGACCTGGCCCCCGTCGACCTGTCCCGGCGGTTCCTCGACGAGGTCACCGCCTGCTTCGACGACGTGGCCGCGCAGGTGCCCGCCGCGGTCGAGGCCGTCCGCACCGGCGACCGGCAGGCGTCGTTCACCGGCTGGGCCGAGGTGGAACGCGTCAGCGAGCACTACGGCATCGGGGACGTGAACCTCGTGAAACCCGGGGTGGGGGAGACGACCCGCGTCCTGCTGCGACGGATCCCGTGGCGGGTGCTCGTGCGCCCCGAGGCGGAACTGTCGCACCCCGACGACCTCGCGCACGTCCGGCTGCTGGCCGACCAGCGCGGCGTGGTCGTCGAGGAGGTGCCCGGGTTGTCCTACTCGGCCATCGGCCTCATCCACCCGCGGTTCACCCGCGGGGCGACGGGCGCCGACGGGCGGGCGGTGTGAGCGCGGGACTGCTCGCCGCGAGCGACCTGGACCAGACCCTGGTGTTCTCCTCCCGGTCCGCCCAGGCCGACGTCGCGGGTCTGGTGCCCGTGGAGGAGTACCGCGGCGGGACGATCTCCTGGGTCACCCCGGGCGCGTGGTCCGTGCTGGGCGACCTCGTCGCCGCGGAGCGCCTGGTGCCGGTGACCACCCGGACCGTCGAGCAGTACCTGCGGATCCGCTGGCCGGACGGGCCGCCGCGGTACGCGGTGTGCGCCAACGGAGGAGTCGTCCTCGTCGACGGTTCCCCCGACGCCGGGTGGGACGCCGCCGTCCGCGAGCGCCTGGCCGGGTGCGCGCCCGTCGCCGACGTCGTCGCCGAACTCGGACGGCTGGCCGCCGACCTCCTCGCGGCCGTCCCGGGGTCGGAGGAACCCGCCGTGCGGGAGGTGCCCGGGTTGTTCGGGTACGTGGTCCTGCGCGACGGCCAGCGCGCGGAGCTGGAGGGCGCCCGCCTCGGCGACCTCACCGTCCTGCTCGACGGCTGGGGTTTCACGGTGTCGCTGCAGGGGCGCAAGCTGTACGCGGTGCCACGACCGCTCACGAAGTCCGCCGCCGTCGCCGAGGTCGTCTCGCGCTGCGGCGCCGACGGTTTCGTCGCCGCCGGGGACTCCCTGCTCGACGTCGACCTGCTCGTCGCGGCGCGGGCGGCCCGCCGGCCGCGGCACGGGGAACTCCTGCGGACCGGGTGGGAGCACCCCGGGGTCGAGCTGACGACGGCGGTCGGGGCGGCGGCGGGGGAGGAGATCGCCCGCTGGTTGGCCGCGCAGACCGCCTGACCTCAGCGTGCCCTCCCCCGGACCAGGGCGAAGGCACCCGCGAGGCCCAGCAGCGCGAGGGTCCAGCGGACGGCCGGTCCGCCGGGCGGGTGCAGCGACGCCTCGGCCAGCGCCCCCACGGGGACGACGAGGCGGGCGAGCAGCCCGACCGTCCCCGGCCGTCGCAGCAGCGTCCCGACGAACCCCAGCGGCGCGCAGCACACCAGGGCGACCGCCCACCAGAACGCCATCCGGGGGGCGTACGCCGACAGCGGGAGGTCGTGCAGGCGAGCGGCCACGACGTAGAACGCGGACAACCCCACCGTCCCGCTGAGCCAGCCCGCGACGACCGCGGACCGGGGGCGGCCGAGGACGGCACCCGCCGCGACGGCCACGCCCGCCCAGGCCGTCCCGGAGTTCAGGACGGCGCCGAGGAACCGCGTCGGGGCGGCAGAGGTGTTGTCCAGCAGCGCTTCAGAGCCCCGAAGGCGGCTGCCGCGACGAGGACGAGGAGCAGGCGCCGGGTGGGACTCACCCGTCGACCGTAGGCAGGGGTGCGGGTCGTCGTGCGCCCCTGCGCCGGATCACCCGGAGCTGCGCGTCAGACCTCCACGGGCGTCGAGGTGCTCCAGGACGGACAGGTGGCCCGCCCCGGGCACGACGACGAGTTCGGCCGCGGGCAGGAGCCGGGCCAGGCGGAGGGCGTGCCCGACCGGCACCACGAGGTCGGCCTCGCCGTGGACGATCCGCACCGGGACCGTGGTTCGGGACGGGGCGAAACCCCAGTCCGCCGCGTGAGCGGACTCGTCGTCGTCGAACCCGGGCGACCCGGAGGCCTCCGCGACGACCGTCTCGAACCAGTTCCAGGGACCGGCCAGGGCCGCCCGGTCCGCGGGGGTGAAGGGGATGTCGTCACCGGTCCCCGGGCTCTCGAGCGGCTCGCCGGGGCTGAGACCCGACAGGCACAACGCGTGCGTCACGCGGTCCGGCAGAAGGGCCGCGCAGGCGAGCGCGTGCGAGGCGCCGCCGGAGTGCCCGACCGTGCGGCAGGTGGCGATCCCGAGGTGGTCCAGCACCGCCCGCACGTCGTCCGCGACGTCCGCGACCGTGCGTCCGGGCAGGCGGGTGGAGCGGCCGTACCCCGGGCGGTCCACCCCGATCCAGCGTTCGCCGTCGGTCCGCCACGGGCCGGGGGGTTCGCCGGTGTTCGGGCTGCCGCCGTGCCAGAGCACGACGTCGGCGTCCGCGGGGCCGGTGTCGTGGACCCCCAGGACGCGGCCGTCCGGGAGGCGCAGTTCCGTCCGGTGCACGTCGGTCACGGGAACAAGGGTTCCACCGCGCGGCGGCCCGCGTCGAGGTCGAACCCCCTGGCCGCCAGCCACTCGTCGTCCCAGTAGGTGTCGAGGTAGCGGTTCCCGTCGTCGCAGACGAGCGTCACGACCGACCCCGCGCGGCCCTCCGTGCGCATCCGGTGCACGAGCCGCAACGCGACGCAGAGGTTCGTCCCCGTCGAGGCACCCGCGCGGATCCCCGTGCGTTCGAACAGCATCCGCATCGCGGCGACGGACTTGTCGTCGGGGACCGTGACGACCTCGTCGATGACCGACGGCACGAAGGAGGGTTCCACCCGGGGCCGGCCGATGCCCTCGATGCGCGACCCGCGTGCCGTCACGTCCCGGGACCCGGCCCGCCAGGCCGGGGCGAACGCCGAGCCCTCGGGGTCGGCCACGGCGAGCTTCGTCTCGTGCTGCGCGTACCGGCAGTAGCGGCCGATCGTCGCGCTCGTGCCGCCCGTCCCCGCGCCCACGACGATCCACGCCGGTTCGGGGTGGGGTTCGAGGGCCAGCTGCTCGAAGATCGAGCAGGCGATGTTGTTGTTGCCGCGCCAGTCGGTGACGGTCGAGGCCATCGCGAACTGGTCGAGGTAGTGGAACCCCGGCTGCCCCCCGAGCTCCTCCGCGGCCGCGTAGACGTGCCCGGGGTCGTCCACGAGGTGCAGGCGGCCGCCCTGGCGGCGGATGAGGTCCAGCTTCGCCGTCGACGTCGTGGCCGGGACGACGGCGACGAAGTCCAGGCCGAGCAGCCGGGCGAAGTACGCCTCCGACACCGCCGTCGACCCGCTGGACGCCTCCACCAGCGTCGTCGTCGGCCCGATGTCGCCGTTGCTCAGGCCGAAGAGGAACAGCGAGCGGGCCAGCCGGTGCTTGAGGGATCCCGTGGGGTGCGTCGACTCGTCCTTGAGGTAGAGCCGCACGCCCCACTCGGTGGGGAGGTCGAAGACCCGCAGGTGGGTGTCGGCGCTGCGGTTGGCGTCCGCCTCGACGATGCGCACGGCCGCGTGCACCCAGTCGCGGTCCTCGGGGGAGCTCATCGGGTGACCGTACCGGCGAGCGGAGGGGGCGCCGTCCGCCGCGGCCCTACCGTCGTCGGGTGCCCGCCCTCCCCGTGTCCCCGGCGCGCCTGGCGACCGGGGCCCTCGTCGTCGCGGCGCTGCCCGTCGCGTTCCTGCTCGGTGGCGCCGGCCTCGCGCTGGCCCTCGCCGCCCCGGGCGCCACGGACGACGGGGCCACCTTCTCGCAGAGTCTCGGTGACGACACCGGGGCCGAGGCGACGATCGTGCACCTCGGCGACGGCGGTGACCTCCCGGGGACCGGGACGGACTGGGGCCAGGTGCTCTCGGCGGTGGCGACCTCGCCCGCCCTCGTGACGTCCTGCGTGGGACTGGCGGTCCTCGCGGCGTTGACCGTCGCCGGGACGGCGGTGCCGCGGGGGGTGCGGGTGGCCGGCGTCGTCACGGCGGCCCTCGTCGCGGCGCTGGCGGCGGTCACGGCCGTCGTCGTGGGGTCCGGTGCCCTCCAGGGAGCGGGCGGGACGCTCGTCCTGACCGCCGCCGTCGCGGTCCGGGACGCGCCGGCGACCGGCTCCCTCGTGGCGGAGACGGTGTTCGCGGCCCTCGCCGGGCTGGCCCTCGTGCGCCGCCGGGAGCGGGCGTGAGGCCGGACCTGCGGTCGGATTGGAGCCGGGACGTCGGTTGGCGTCCATGGGTCCTGGTCGTCGGCACCACCGTCCCCGTCCTGGTCGTCGTGGTGGCGGCCGTGCGGGGCTGGGCCGGACACGGCCTGGGTGGCGCCTACGTCCCGCCGGAGGTCGCCGTCGTGGGGCTGTCCCCGCTGCCCGGTGTCCTGGACCGGCTGGAGTGGGCCACGACGGGACTCGGGGCACCCCTCGCCCTGACCTGCGCCGCGCTCGGGTCCGCCGCTCTGGCCGCCTGCCGGTGGGCCCCGCAGGACTGGCGGGTGGAGGGTCGCGTGCGCCGGACCGCCGCGGTCGTGGCGCTGGCCAGCGCCCTCGTCGGGGTGGCCGCCGCGCTCGCGGGTGTCGTGGTGGCGCTGGCCCCGACCACGCCGTACGCGCGCGCCACCACCGCGACCTGGTTCTCGGTCGTGGACGATCCGTTGCCGTCCTGGGTCCTCGGCACCCCCGCCACCCCGTACGCCGACGCGGCCGCCGCGCTCGTCCCCGCGGGGATCTGCGCGGCGGCCGCGTGGGTGCTGTCCCGCCGCGAGGGCTGACAGCGCCGACGGTCAGACCCGGGTCTCGACCCAGACCGTCGTGTCCGCCGGCACCCGGCCGTCGACGAGCTCGCCGCTGGCCAGCACGACGCGCCCCGCGGGCACGTCGACCGGCTCGTCGCCGAAGTTCGTCAGGCAGGTCCAGCCGCCGGGTCGGGTGAAGGCCACGACGTCGGCGGGCGTCTCGAGCCACTCCAGCTCCTCGGCGCCCTGCAGGCGGCGGCGGGCGGCCAACGCCTGGCGGTAGAGCTCGAGCGTGGACCCCTCGACCCCGTCCTGCTGGTCGACCGCGACGTCGGCGAACCAGGAGGGCTGGGGCAGGTGCGACCCGCCGGGGCCGAACCCGTAGGAGGGTCCCGCCGCCGTCCAGGGCAGCGGGACGCGGCAGCCGTCGCGACCCTTCTGCTCGCCGCCGGAGCGCACCCACGTCGGGTCCTGCAGGTCGGCCGCGGGGATGTCCGCGACCTCGGCCAGGCCGAGTTCCTCGCCCTGGTAGAGGTACGTGCTGCCGGGCAGGGCGAGGATGAACGTCGTCGCCGCCCGGGCGCGGCGCAGTCCGCCGGGGGTGTCGGGTTCGGGGTCCTTGCCGGCCGAGAGCAGCCACGCGTTCTGGTCCGCGCCGGCCGGCAGCGCGTACCGGCTGGCGTGCCGCACGACGTCGTGGTTGGACAGGACCCACGTCGAGGAACTGCCCGCCTCGCGGGCGAAGGCGAGGTTCTCGGTGACGATCGTCCGGAACGCGGTGGCGTCGAAGTCGGACTGCAGCAGGTCGAAGTTGAACGCCTGCCCCAACCCCTCGGGGGAGGCGTAGCGCGCCCGGCGGTGCGCGGGCACCCACGCCTCGGCGACGGCGGTGCGCGGCGGGTCGTACTCGTCGAAGAGCTTGCGCCACTCCACGTAGACGTCGTGCACCTCGTCGCGGTCGAAGAACCGGTGCGCCCCGTCGACGAGGTCGGCGAGCTCGGCCTGGGTGGGCAGGGGTTCGGACAGGTCCTTGGCGAGGGAGTTCGCGACGTCGATGCGGAACCCGTCGACTCCGCGGTCGGCCCAGAACCGCAGCGTGCGCAGGTGGTCCTCGCGCACGTCGGGGTGGTTCCAGTTCCAGTCCGGCTGCTCGGGGGCGAACAGGTGCAGGTACCACTCGCCGTCGCCGACGGGTTCCCACACCGACCCGCCGAACATGGCCGTCCAGTCCGAGGGCGGCAGTTCCCCGTCCGCGCCGCGGCCGTGCCGGAACACGTACCGCTCGCGCTCGGGCGACCCCGGCCCCGCGGCCAGCGCCTCCTGGAACCAGACGTGCCGGTTGGAGGAGTGGTTGGGGACGATGTCGACGACGAGCTTGATCCCGGCGGCGTGCAGCGCCGCGACCATCTCGTCGAACTGCTCCAGCGTCCCGATCTTGGGGTCGACGTCGCGGTGGTCGTCCACGTCGTAGCCGCCGTCGGCCAGGGCCGAGGGGTAGAAGGGGCTGAGCCAGACGGCGTCGACGCCGAGGGCCGCCAGGTGAGGCACGCGGGACGTGATGCCGGGCAGGTCGCCGATCCCGTCACCGCCCGAGTCGGCGAAGCTGCGCGGGTAGACCTGGTAGACGACGGCCTGACGCCACCAGTCGTGGGGCTGGGTCAACGGGATCTCCGGTGATCGTGGATGGAGGGTCTAGATTCAGGCCCTGAATCAAGTGTGCGCGAGGTGCGGTGGGAGGGTCAAGGGGTGACACGTGAGGGGTCGGTGACGCGCCGGCTGCGCGACGAGAACGCTCTGGCCGTCCTGCACCACGTGTGGGACCTGCCGGACGGTGCCGACGGTGTGACCGGGTCCGACCTCATGGCGGCCACGGGGTTGTCCCGCGCGACGGTGCACGACGTCTGCGGTGAGCTCATCGCGCGGGGCTGGCTGCGCGAACTGGAGAACGGCCGCTCGGCGGAGGGCTACGTGAAGGGGCGGCCGGCGCGCCGCTACGCCTTCGACGCCCTCGCCGGCGTCGTCGTCGGGGTCGACGCCGGCCAGCACCGCGTCGCCGCCCGCGTGAGCGACCTGCGTGGACGGGCGCTGGCCGACGTGGCGGTCGAGGTCGACCACGACCCGGGCCGGACGCCCGTCGCCGACCGCATCGCCGACGTCGAGCGGGTCGTCGAGGAGACGTGGGAACGCGCCGGACGTCCTCGGGTCCTCGGGGTCGCCGTGGGGGTGCCGGCCCCCGTGGGCCCGTCCGGCGCCACCGAGTTCAGTGGCAACCCCTACTGGGAGTTCGTGAACCCCGACCTGGCCGGCGCGCTCACCCGCCGCACGGGCTGGCGGGTGCTCGCCGACAACGACGCGAACCTCGCCGCGCTCGCCGAGGGCTGGCAGGGCAGCGGACGCGGCGTGCGCCACCAGGTGACGCTGCTGGCGGGGGAGCGCATCGGGGCCGGCGTCGTCGAGGACGGCCGGCTGCTGCGCGGGGCGCGCGGTGGGGTGGGGGAGATGCGCTACCTCGACCTCGTCGAGGGCGTCGGGTCCCCGGACGGCCTCGGGAAGGTCCTGCGCGAGCTGGTGCGCGCCGCCGGCGGGACGGGCGCGGCCGAGGACGTCGTCGCCGCGGCCGCCGCCGGGGAGGAATCGGCGGGGGCGCTGCTCGACGTCGCCGCCGAACGGCTCACGCGGGTGGTCGTGACGCTCGTCAGCCTCTTCGACCCCGACCGGGTCGTCGTCGCCGGTGGTGTGGCCGGAGCTCCCGGGCTCGTCGAGCGCGTCCAGGCGGGGTTGCCGCGCTTCCTCGACCCGCCGCGACCCCCCGTCGTGGCTTCGACGCTCGGCCGCGACGTCGTCGTGCTGGGGGCTCTGCGGCGGGCTCTGGACGAGGTGCGGGCCGACGCGCTCGCGCTCTCACCCGGGCGTGGGTGAGCCCCTCAGAACGAGTGCTCGTCGGTGGGGAAGGACCCCTCGCGGACCTCGGCGGCGTACGTCCGGGCCGCGTCGGCGAGCGTCGTGCGCACGTCGGCGAACTTCTTGACGAACCGGCCGGTGCGTTCGCTCAGGCCGGCGAAGTCCTGCCACACGAGGACCTGCGCGTCGCAGTCCGCACCCGCGCCGATCCCCACGGTGGGGATCACCAATGTCGACGTCACCTGCCGGGCGACGTCCGCCGGGACCATCTCGAGCACCACCGAGAACGCCCCCGCCTCCGCGACGGCCTTCGCGTCCGCGAGCACCTGCGCCGCAGCGTCCCCGCGGCCCTGCACCCGGTACCCGCCGAGGGCGTGCTCGGCCTGCGGGGTGAACCCCACGTGCCCCATGACGGGGATGCCCGCCGCGACCACGGCCCGGATGCGCGAGGCGCGGGCGACGCCGCCCTCGAGCTTCACCGCGTGCGCGCCGCCCTCCTTCATGAGCCGGACCGCGGAGTGCACGGCCTGCTCGTCGGAGGCCTCGTAGGATCCGAAGACCAGGTCGGCGACGACGAGCGCGTGCGGCGCGCCCGCGACGACCGCGCGCACGAGCGGCACCACGAGGTCGAGCGTGATGGGCAGCGTGGTCGGCATGCCGTAGACGGTGTTCGCCGCGGAGTCGCCGACGAGCAGCGCGGGGATGCCCGCCTCGTCGAACACCGCCGCCGTCATCGCGTCGTAGCTCGTGAGCATCGCCCACTTCTCGCCCGCGTCCTTCCACTGCTGCAGGTGGTGGACGCGGGTCCGGCGTCGGTGCGCGGGCCCGGGCGCGGGCTGCTCGGTCGCGTAGGCCACCTCAGCCCTCCGCGACCGGGGAGTCGGTCTTCACGTCGACGGGCGGCGTGAGCGAGTCCGAGGCCTGCGGTTCCCGCCACCGGTTCGTGATGGGCAGGCGGCGGTCGCGGCCGAACGCCTTGAACGAGATCTTCGGTCCCGGCGCGAACTGCCGGCGCTTCCACTCCGCACGGTCGACGAGCGTCAGGACGGAGTCCACGAGGGTCCCGTCGAAACCGGCCGCCAGCATGTCCGCGCGGCCCCGGTCGCCCTCGACGTAGTCCTCCAGGATCGCGTCGAGCACCTCGTACGGCGGCAGGGAGTCCTGGTCGGTCTGGTCCGGGCGCAGCTCGGCCGACGGGGGTTTGCTGATGGTGTTCTCGGGGATCGGCGGCTGCTCCCCGCGCCGCACGGCCTCGGCGTTGCGCCAGCGGGACAGTTCCCACACGAGCGTCTTGGGCACGTCCTTCAGCGGCGCGTACCCGCCGACGGAGTCGCCGTAGAGCGTGGAGTAGCCCACCGCCAGTTCGCTCTTGTTGCTCGTCGCCAGCGTGAGGTGGCCCTCCTGGTTGGCCAGGCCCATGAGCGTCGTCCCGCGCACGCGGGCTTGGAGGTTCTCCTCCGCGACACCGTGCAGCGGGACGGTGGCGAGGAACGCGTCGACCATCGGGGCGATCGCGTACTGCCGGTACTCGAACCCGCAGCGGGTCGCGAGGTCCTCGGCGTCGTCCTTGGAGTGCTGGCTGGAGTACCCCGACGGCAGCGAGATGCCGACGACGTTCTCCGGGCCGATCGCGTCGCAGGCCAGGCTCGCCACCAGCGCGGAGTCGATGCCACCGGAGACGGCGATGACGACGGAGCGGAACCCGTTCTTGCGCACGTAGTCCCGCAGCCCCAGGACGATCGCGGCGTGGACGTCGGCGACGTCGGGCAGGGGTTCGAGGACCTCGCCGGCGCGCGGCGTGAACGCCGGCACGGGGTCCTCGGAGACCGTGATCCGCTGCACGCCCTCCTCCCAGCCGGGGGTGCGCGCCGCCGGCAGGTCCAGGTCGGTGACGACGAGGGCCTCGCGGAACTGCGGCCCGCGGGAGAGGACCGTCCCGTCCTGGCCGACGACGAGGGAGTCGCCGTCGAAGACGAGTTCGTCCTGGCCGCCGACGGCGTTGACGTAGGCGATCGGGCAGCCGGCCTCCGCGGCGCGGCGGGCCACGAGTTCGAGGCGGACGTCGTCCTTGTTGCGCTCGTAGGGGGAACCGTTGATGACGGCGAGCAGCCCGGCCCCGGCCTCGTCGGCCGTCTGCACCGGACCGCCGTCCTGCCACAGGTCCTCGCAGATCGCGACGGCCACGTCGATCCCGCGCACCCGCGCCACGAGCAGGTCGTCGCCCGGGGTGAAGATGCGGTACTCGTCGAAGACGCCGTAGTTCGGCAGGTGGTGCTTGGCGTACCGCCCGACGACCCGTCCGCCGTGCAGGACCGCCGCGCAGTTCTGCGGGCGCCCCACGCCCTCGTGCTGGTCGACGTAGCCCACGACGACCGTGACGTCGCCGTTCCCGTCGTCCGCGATCTCCGCCGCGAGCCGTCCGACGGCCTGCCGCGAGGCCGCCACGAACGAGCGCCGCAGCGCGAGGTCCTCCACGGGGTAGCCGGTCACCGCGGTCTCGGGGAAGAGCACCAGGTGCGCCCCGTCGGCCGCCGCCTTCGCCGTCCACTCCCGGACCGCCGCGACGTTCCCGTCGAGGTCGCCGACGGTCGTGTCGATCTGGGCCATGGCCACGCGCAGCTGGGGCATGGGGTCAGCGTAGTGAGCGGGGTGGGGTGGCTCCGGGGCGGTGCGGGTGGGTCGCCGCCGGGGCGGGGGGACCACCCATCGGGACACCCATCGGTGTCACCACGCCCGCGAGGGCGTGGAGGGAGGTGTGGGTGTCCCGTCGACGTCGTCAGGGCGACCGCCACCGGACACCCACGGCGTCTCCCACGGTGCGGCCTCCGGGGTCCGCTGTCCACATCCGCGGCCCGGTCGGCCGGTGCCGTCCACAGGTTCCCGTTGGGCGTGGCGCTGCCGCCGGGTGTGCGAAGAGGCTCGCTGCATGCCGAACCTGCCCGAACACCTCCTCGCGACCGCCCGTGAACAGCAGAACCTGTTGACCCGGTCGCAGCTGTACGGCGCCGGGGTCACGGGTGCGCAGATCCGCTGGGCGCTCGGCCGGGACTGGCGCGGCGTGCACCCTGACGTCTTCCTCCTGGCGACAGGCCGGATCGACCCGGCGCAACGTCTCGTGGCCGCGGCCCTCTTCGCGGGCGACGGCGCGCAGGTCGGGTCGACCACCGCGGCTCGGTACTTCGGCCTCACGTCCGTGCCGGACGACGGGGTGGCGCGCTTGTTCGTGCCGTGGGGCGCGACGTCGCGCGAACGCCCGGGTGTCTCGGTGCGCCGCACGCGGCGGCCCGACCCGCGACCGTGGTCGCGGGGACCGCTCTTCTTCACCTCGCCCGCCCGCACGGTGGTGGACGCGGCCCGACAGCTGCGGGGGGATGCCGTGCGCGCGGTGGTCTTCGAGGCGGTGCAGCGACGGATGGTGACGGTGGAGCAGCTGGCCGCCGAGGTCGAGGCGGGCGCCATCCGCGGCAGCGCGGCCGTGCGGGCCGCGGTCCTGGAGGTGTCCGGCGGGGCGTGGTCGCTGCCCGAGAGCGAGTTCGCCGACTGCCTCGCCGGCAGCCGCGTCCTGCCCGAGGTGCTGCTCAACCCCGTCCTGACGACCCTCGACGGCCTGGTCCTGCCCAGTCCCGACGGCTACGTGGAGGAGGTGGGCCTCGCCCTGCAGGTGCACTCGCGTCGGCACCACCTCCTCGAGGACGACTGGGAGTCCACGCTCCGGACGGACACGGCCCTCGGCGCCGTGGGCGTGCCGCTCATGGCGTTCTCCCCGCGGACCCTGCGCACCCACCCGGCCCGCGTCCTCGCTGCTGTCGAGCGTGCGTACCTGGGCCTGCGCGGGCGGCTCCGACCGCCCGTCCTCGCCCGGGCGCGACAGCTCGTGTGAGGGGCGTGGAGTCAGGTGTGGGTGTCCGCTGCCGGTCGTCCTGATGACGTCGCGGGGACACCCACACCTCACTCCACGGCTCGTGGCCGTGGTGACACCGATGGGTGTCCCCGTGGGTGCCCCGTCCGCGCGTGGGGCGCGGCGGGGGTCGGGCGGGGCGGGGACGGTGATGCGCGATGATGACCGGGATGGCCGCCGGGCCCGGCGGACGGAACGACGGGAAGGGTGGACATGGACCGCCAGCAGGAGTTCGTGCTGCGGACGCTGGAGGAGCGGGACATCCGCTTCGTCCGGCTCTGGTTCACCGACGTCATCGGGACGTTGAAGTCGGTGGCGATCGCGCCGGCCGAGCTCGAGGGGGCCTTCGGTGAGGGCATCGGCTTCGACGGGTCGGCCATCGAGGGCCTGTCCCGCGTGTCGGAGTCGGACATGCTGCTCAAGCCCGAGCCGTCGACCTTCCAGGTCCTGCCGTGGCGCAACACCGACGAGCACCAGGGCACCGCGCGGATCTTCTGCGACATCCTCACCCCGGACGGGCAGCCGGCCCGGTCGGACCCGCGGTTCGTCCTCAAGCGGGCGCTCGACAAGGCCGCGCATGCGGGCTACACGTTCTACACGCACCCCGAGATCGAGTTCTACCTCTTCAAGGGGCCGCTGGAGCGCGGCGCGACGCCGGAACCCGTCGACTACGTCGGCTACTTCGACAACCACCCGGGCAGCACGACGACGGACTTCCGCCGCACCGCCATCTCCACGCTGGAGAGCATGGGCATCTCGGTGGAGTTCAGCCACCACGAGGGCGGCCCGGGCCAGAACGAGATCGACCTGCGCTACGCCGACGCGCTGACGACCGCGGACAACATCATGACGTTCCGCACGGTCCTCAAGGAGGTCGCGCGCGACCAGGGCGTCTACGCCAGCTTCATGCCCAAACCGCTGGCGGGAGAGCCGGGCTCGGGCATGCACACGCACCTCTCGCTCTTCGACGGGGACGCGAACGCGTTCTACGAGGCGGGAGCGGAGTACCAGCTCTCGCGCACCGGGCGGCAGTTCATCGCCGGCGTCCTGCGGCACGCCGCGGAGATCACCGCGGTGACCAACCAGTTCGTGAACTCCTACAAGCGCCTGTGGTCCGGCGGCGAGGCGCCCAGCTACATCTGCTGGGGCCACAACAACCGGTCCGCCCTCGTGCGGGTGCCGATGTACAAGCCGTCCAAGGGCCAGTCGGTGCGCATCGAGTACCGCGCGCTGGACTCCGCGGCGAACCCCTACCTCGCCTTCGCGCTGCTGCTCTCGGCCGGGCTGAAGGGCATCGAGGAGGGGTACGACCTCCCCGACGGCGCCGAGGACGACGTCTGGTCGCTCACCGACGCCGAGCGCCGGTCCATGGGCATCGAGCCGCTGCCGCAGAGCCTCGAGCACGCCATCTCCGTCATGGAGCGGTCCGAGCTCGTCGCCGAGACCCTGGGTGAGGGCGTCTTCGACTACTTCCTGCGCAACAAGCGCCAGGAGTGGGCGGACTACCGCGCCCAGGTGACGCCCTTCGAGCTCCAGCGGTACCTGCCGCTGCTGTGAGGGACGCGGACGAGGACGCAGGGTCGCGGTGGCCGTGAGCGCGCAGGGACGCCGGACGAGCGCGAGCGCCCAGTTGGTCCGGGCCGGGTTGGCCGACCCGGACCGGGCCCTGAAGCTGCTGCGCGACCGGGCCCTGCACGGGGTCGTCCGGGCCGAGGGCGACGGCGCGTTCGACGACGGCACGGGGGACCTCGTGCGCGCGCTCGGCCGCACGGCCGACCCCGACCAGGCCCTGCTGGGCCTCGTCCGCTGGGCGGAGTCGCTCACGGCGGGCCTGGACCGGGAGTCCGCGCCGGGCGACGTCGAGGGGGTGGCGGCTGCGCTGAACCTGCTGCGCGGCGGGGACGTGCCGGAGGTCGTCGGCACCCTGGCGCGGCTCCTCGGCGTCCTCGGCGGTTCGCTCGCCCTGTCCGACCACCTCGTCCGCCACCCGCGGCACTGGACGGTCCTGGCCTCCTCGGTCCCGCCGGACCCCGACGAGCTGCGCGCCGAACTCCTCGCGGCCGTCGGTGCCGATCCCGACGCCGGTGCACCGGTCGCCACGCAGGGACGCTCCGGACGGACCCCGGTCGACGCGCTGCGCGTCGCCTACCGCCGCCGCCTGGTGGGCCTGGCCGGCCGGGACCTCGCCGCGGCCGATCCGCTCGCCGTCCTGCACCTCACGTCGGCGGAACTGGCCGACCTCGCGTCCGCCGCGCTGGAGGCCGCGCTCGCCATCGCCCGCTCGGAACTGCCCGACCACGACCCGGCGACCGGCCCGGGGTCCTGGCGCGCGTGCCGGCTCGCCGTCATCGGGATGGGCAAGACCGGTGGGCGGGAGTTGAACTACCTCTCCGACGTCGACGTCGTCTACGTCGGTGAACCCGGCGAGGGGGCGGCCGAGGACGACGCGCTCGCCGTCGGCGCGAAGCTCGCCGGTGCGCTGCAGCGCATCTGCTCGGCCCCGACGGGCGAGGGCGCTCTCTGGGAGGTCGACGCGGCGCTGCGTCCGGAGGGCAAGGCGGGCCCGCTCGTGCGGACCCTCGACAGCCACCTGCAGTACTACCGGCGCTGGGCCAAGACGTGGGAGTTCCAGGCCCTGCTCAAGGCCCGGCCCGTCGCGGGCGACCCGCAGCTCGGCTGGGACTACCTCACCTCCATCGCCCCCATGGTGTGGGAGGCCAGCGCCCGCGAGGGTTTCGTCGGCGAGGTCCAGGCCATGCGCCGGCGGGTGGAGTCGCTCATCCCGTCCAAGGAGGCCGACCGCCAGCTCAAGCTCGGCGTCGGCGGCCTGCGCGACGTGGAGTTCAGCATCCAGCTGCTGCAGATGGTCCACGGCCGCAGCGATGAACGGTTGCGGCGCAGCGCGAACACGCTCGAGGCGCTGGAGTCGCTCGCCGCGTACGGGTACGTGGGCCGCAGCGACGCGGGGGAGCTGGACCGGGACTACCGCCTCCTGCGCTCCCTCGAGCACCGCATCCAGGTGCACCGCATGCGCCGCACCCACGTCCTGCCCACGTCGAAGGACGACCTGCGTCGCCTCGGCCGCTCGCTCGGCCTGCGCCAGGACCCGGTGAGCGCGCTCGACGAGGTCTGGCGCGGCACCCGGCGCGACGTCCGCCGCCTGCACGAGAAGCTGTTCTACCGGCCGCTGCTGACGGCGGTGGCCAAGCTGCCCGCGGCGGACGCCCGGATCGACGCGCAGCTGTCGGCCGAGGCCGCCCGGGAACGGCTCGCCGCTCTCGGGTACCGAGACCCCGCGGGGGCGCTGCGCCACCTCGAGGCCCTCACGAGCGGGGTCAGCCGTCGCGCCAGCATCCAGCGCACGCTGTTGCCCGTCATGCTCGGCTGGTTCGCCGACGGCGCCGACCCCGACGCGGGACTCCTGGCCTTCCGGCAGGTCTCCGAGGCGCTGGCCGGCACCCAGTGGTACCTGACGATGCTGCGCGACGCGGGGGCCGCCGCCGAACGGCTCGCCTCCGTCCTGTCCGCGGCGCGGATGCCGACCGAACTGCTCATGCGCTCGCCCGAGGCCGTGTCGGTGTTCGCCGACGACGACCGGCTCGCGCCCGAGGACGTCGACGAGGTCGTCGCCGACGCCGAGGCCGCCGCCGCCCGCCGCGAGGACCTCGCGGCCGCGGTCCTGGCCGCGCGCGGGGTGCGGCGGCGCGAGCAGTTCCGGACCGTCGTGGCCGACCTGGTCGGCGTGCGGGACCTGGCCGGGGTGGGTCGGGCGCTGGCCGACGCCGACCAGGCCGTCCTCGACGTCGCGCTGCGCCGGGTCGTCGCCGACGCCGAGCACCGGGCGGGGGCGCCCCTGCCGACGCGCGTCCTCGTCGTGGGCATGGGCCGCCTGGGCGCGGGCGAGACGGGGTACGGCAGCGACGCCGACGTCCTGTTCGTCCACGACCCGCTGCCCGGGGCGGACGAGACGCAGGCGCAGAAGGCCGCGACGGAGGTCGTGTCCGAACTGCGCCGTCAGCTCGGTGCGGCGGGGCCGGAACCCGCCCTGGAGGTCGACGCGGACCTGCGCCCGGAGGGCCGCAACGGACCGCTGGTGCGGTCGCTGGCGAGCTACCGCGCGTACTACGAGCGGTGGTCGCTGTCGTGGGAGGCGCAGGCCCTCCTGCGGGCCCGCCCGGTCGCGGGCGACGCCGACCTCGGTGAGCGGTTCCTCGACCTCGTCGACCCGTTGCGCTGGCCCGCAGGCGGTCTGGCCGAGGCCGACGTCCGCGAGGTCCGGCGGATCAAGGCGCGCGTGGAGGCCGAGCGGCTGCCGCGCGGTGCGGATCCCGCCCGGCACCTGAAGCTGGGGCGCGGGGCGATCTCGGACGTGGAGTGGACGGCGCAGCTGCTGCAGCTGCAGCACGCCGCCGAGCACGAGGGACTGCGGTCGTTGTCCACCCCGGGCGCGCTGCGCGCCGCGGCGGCCTCCGGGCTGCTCGCCGACGAGGACGCCCAGACGCTGCTCACGGCCTGGGACCTCGCCTCCCGTGCCCGCAACGCCGTCGCGCTGTGGCGCGGGAAGTCCGGGGACTCCCTGCCGACCCAGGCCCGTGACCTCGACGGGGTGGCGCGCATGTTCGGCTTCGAACCCGGCAGCTCGCGGGAGTTCGAGGAGCTGTACCTGCGCACCACCCGCCGCTGCCGGGCCGTCGTCGAACGCGTCTTCTACGGCCGCGCCGAGGAGTAGGGCGGGGGGTCGGTCAGGCCCGCAGCAGCGGGACGACGTCGGCCGTGAACTGGGTGAGGAACCGCGACTGGTCCTGACCCGGGCCGTGGAAGACGAGGTGGGTGAAGCCCGCGTCGACGTACTCCTGCACGGCCTTCGCGACCTCGGCCGGGTCGGAGGCGACGATCCAGCGCTTGGCGACCTGTTCGATCGGCAGTTCGTCGGCCAGGCGCGCCATCTCCACCGGGTCGTGGACCTGCGACTTCTGCTCCGCCGACAGCGACAGCGGCGCCCAGAACCGGGTGTTCTCCAGCGCCGCCTGCGGGTCCTCGTCGAAGGACAGCTTGATCTCGATGGTCTTGTCGATCTGCTGCTCGCTGCGCCCCGAGGCCTCCAGGCCCTCGCGCAGCGCGGGCAGCAGCGTCTCGGAGTACAGCTCCATGCCCTTGCCGGACGTGCAGATGTAGCCGTCCCCGGCGCGGCCGGCGTACTTCGTCACGCCCGGTCCGCCGGCGGCGACGTAGATCGGGACGGGCTGCTCGGGGCGGTCGTAGACGGTCGCGTCGTGGAGGCGGTAGTAGTCGCCCTCGAACGTCACGCGTTCCTCCGACCACAGCTTCTTGATGAGCCGCACGGCTTCGCGCAGGCGCGCGAACCGCTCGCGGGTCTCGGGGAACTCGACGCCGACGGCGGTCTCGTTGAGGGCCTCCCCGGTGCCGATGCCGAGGATCGCGCGACCGGGGGCCAGGACGCCGAGGGTGGCGAAGGCCTGGGCGACGACGGCGGGGTTGTAGCGCAGGGTCGGGGTGAGGACCGACGTGCCGAGCTGGACGCGCGACGTCTTGGCGGCCACCCACGGGAGCCACACCAGCGCCGACGGGGCGTGTCCGTCCACGTGCCGCCACGGCTGGAAGTGGTCGGAGATCCACACCGAGTCCAGGCCCTGCTCCTCGGCCTGGACGGCGAAGTCGGCCAGCTCCGCGGGGGCGAACTGCTCCGCTGACGCCTTGTAGCCCAGCTTCAACGGCTGACCGTGCGTGTCGACGCTCACGACTCCACCTTCCTCGACGGACCCAGGACGGGCTCAGGCGCCCAACCTACGTCGGCGCCTCCCGCGCGGCCGTCCGGGTCCGTCCGGGTGGCACCGGGTCCCGGATGCGGCGATCGGGCCCGTGGCGGCGGATGCGGCGCTAGCGTCCTGCCCGCCCCGTCCCCGACCCGCTGAGGACCTCGTGATCCGCTACCTGCCCGTCGTCGTCGAGCTGGTCCTGCTCGTCTTCTGCCTCGTCGACTGCGTCCAGACCCCGGCGGACCGCGTCCGGAACCTGCCCAAGCTCGTGTGGGTCCTCCTCATCGTCGTGCTGCCGGTCGTCGGCGGCATCGCCTGGCTCGTGGCGGGGCGGCCGCAGCGCGTGACGCACCGGCCGGAGGTCTGGTACTCCTCCACGCCCGGCTTCCCCGAGCACGAGCGGCCCGCCGGCTGGGCCGGGGCCGAACGCGGCCGGGTCGACCGGCGGGTGGCCGAGGAGCAGGCCCGCGTCGACGCTGAGTTCGACGCCGCCGTGCGCCGGGCCCGCGCGCGGAACCAGGCGCCGGGAGACGCGCCGGAGGCCTGAGGGCTTCCCCGCCGGCGGTTCCTGGGGTAGAAGGACGGGACCACGTGATCACCGTCCTTCGCATCACCGTCCCCCGAGGAGCACCGTGCGATCCCTGGACCCCGCCGTCGAGGTCGTCGAGTTCACCCCGACGCCCGAGCAGTACGCGTGGACCTTCGGCGGCGCGGCACCCGTCGCACGCGTGCGGCCCGGCACGGCCCTGAAGCTCTGGAGCGACGACGCGTTCTGCGGCCGTCTGCGGTCGGTGACCGACCTGCCGGGCTCCGCCCTGCAGATGCCCTTCGTCAACCCGCAGACCGGCCCGTTCTTCGTCGAGGGCGCCGAACCCGGCGACACCCTGGTCCTGCACGTCGTCGACCTCGAACCGGCGCGCGACTGGGGCGCCTCGGCGCTCATCCCGTTCTTCGGGGGTCTGACCTCCACCGACCGCACGGCCACGCTGCAACCCCCGCTGCCGGAACGGACGTGGATCTACCACCTCGACTCCGAGCGCGGGACGGTGGGCCTGGACCTCGGGGAGGTGCACCTCGACCTGCCCCTGGAACCCATGCTCGGGACCGTCGGCGTCGCGCCGGCCGCGGGGGAGGTCCGCTCGGCCCTCGTGCCCGACGTGTTCGGCGGCAACATGGACACCCCGGAACTGCGCGCCGGGACGACCGTCTACCTGCGCGTCAACGTCGAGGGCGCGCTCTTCTCGCTGGGGGACGGGCACTTCCGGCAGGGGGAGGGGGAGTCCTGCGGCACCGCCGTCGAGGGGGCGATGAACTCCCTCGTGCTCGTCGAGCTCCTCAAGACGCCGGGCCCGGCGTGGCCGCGGCTGGAGAGCGACACCCACTGGACGGTCGTCGGTTCCGCGCGGCCGCTCGAGGACGCCTGGCGCGCAGGGCAGGTCGACGCCGTCGGCTGGATCTCCGAGCTCACCGGGCTCGACACCCTCGACGCCTACCAGGTGCTCTCGCAGGTCAGCGAGGTGCCGCTGGCCAACGCCGTCGACGTGAACTACAGCGTCCCGACGAAGGTCCCCAAGCGGCTCGTGCCCGCGAGCCGACCCGCCTACGACGGGATCCACGACCGCCTCCGCGCCCTCGTGCGCTGAACCCCGTCCGAGACCGCCCCGAGAACCCGACGAGAGGAACCCCCGTGGACCTGCAGCTGGACGGCGCCCGTGTCCTGGTGACCGGTGGGACCCGCGGCATCGGCCGCGCCATCGTCGCCGAGTTCCTCGCCGAGGGCGCCGACGTCGCGACGTGCGCGCGGACGGCCGAGGACGTCGACGCCCTCGTGGCGGACGCGACCGGCCCGGGAACGGTGCGGGGCAGCGTCGTCGACGTCGCCCGGCGCGAGGAGGTGACCGCCTGGGTCGAGGAGGCGGCCGCCGACCTCGGTGGCATCGACGTCGTCGTGGCGAACGTCAGCGCCATCGCGGCCGCGAACGACCTGGAGTCGTGGCGGTTGTCGCTCGACGTCGACCTCATGGGGACCGTGGCCCTCGTCGACGCGTCCCTGCCGCACCTGCGCCGCGCCGGGGCGGGGTCGATCGTCACGATCGGCAGCGTCTCCGGTCGCGAGGTCGACGCGTTCGCCGGTCCCTACGGCACCGTCAAGGCTGCGCTCGTCGCCTACACGCAGGGGCTCGCGCACCAGCTCGCGGCGGAGGGGATCCGGGCGAACACCGTCTCCCCGGGCAACACGTACTTCGAGGGCGGCGTCTGGCAGCTCACCGAGCGCAACGACCCGGAGTTCTTCGCCGAGGCCCTCGCGCTGAACCCCACCGGCCGGATGGCGACGCCGGAGGAGGTCGCCCGTCCCGTGGTGTTCCTGTCCAGCCCCGCCGCCAGCTTCGTCACCGGCACGAACCTCGTCGTCGACGGGGCGCTGACGCGCGGGATCCAGCTCTAGGAGTTCAGGAACTCCACGTCGCTGATGGCGGTGCGGTCGAACCGGCCGCCGGCCCCGGGGCGGGTCGTCCGGTCGATCGTCAGGTCCACCTCGGTGACCTCGACGGGGGCCACGGCGGTGGTCTGCATCCGCCGGTCGCCGTCGCGCAGGCTCTGCTGCACCGTCACGGGGCCGTTCGCCGTCCGGAACGTCCACGTCACGGCCGTGATGCGCCGGCCCTGCTCGTAGCGGTCGCTCCCGTCGTACGGGTCGACCTTCGCGAAACCGTTGACCAGACCGACCTGGGTGAGCCGGACGGGCGCGTCGAACGTGAAGACGAGCGTCCCGCCGCTGGCGTCGCCCTCGGCGCGCCACGCCGTCGAGGGCCTGCCGTCGAGGACGTTCGCGACCCCGTAGCTCGTCGTCCGGCCGCCCGCGTCGGCACTGTCCGGGGCCGTGCTCGGGGCCTTCGCCCGGGCGGGGACGACGGGTCCCGTGCGGAAGGTGGTGGTGGGGGTCGCGCTCGGTGTGGGGGTCGGGGCCGCCGCTGCGGCGCTGGGGGTCGGGCTGGGCGTGGTGCTCGGGGTCTGCGTCGGTGTCGGGGTGGCGCTGGGGGAGGAGGCCGAGGGTGCGGGGGTCGACGTCTGGACGGTGCCGTCGTCGGACCGGGTGAGGTACCAGGCCGAGAGCCCGACCGCGACGACCACGAGCGCCGCGAAACCCACGACCACGGGCGTGCCCACGCGACGCCGGCGATCGGGCTCGGTGTCGGGCGCCACGACCTCCAGCCGGTCGGTGCCCTCGCGCGGTGCGCCGCAGGTCCAGCAGAACCGGTCCCCCTCGCGCACCGCTGCGCGGCAGGCGGAACAGGTGGTCGTCGTCGGCACGTGGGCCCCCGTCCTGGGTCGTGTCGCGGAGCACGGCGACGTCCTGTCACCGGAGGGGCACAACCTACTCCGCCGAGGGGTCGTGCCGCACCGAGCCCCGGAACGACGGAACCCCCGTCCCAGCGGGACGGGGGTTCCGGGTGACGACGTGCTGAGCGGTCGGCTCAGATGTCGTAGTAGAGCTCGAACTCGTGCGGGTGCGGACGCAGCCGGATGGGGTCGATCTCGTTGGTGCGCTTGTAGTCGATCCACGTCTCGATGAGGTCGGGCGTGAACACGCCGCCCTCGAGGAGGTAGTCGTGGTCGGCCTCGAGCGCGTCGAGGACGGAACCCAGGTCGTAGGGGACCGTCTTGATGTTCGCGTGCTCCTCGGGCGGGAGCTCGTAGAGGTCCTTGTCGACCGGGTCGGCCGGCTCGATACGGTTCTTGATGCCGTCGAGGCCGGCCATGAGCTGGGCCGCGAACGCGAGGTACGGGTTCGCCGACGGGTCCGGCACGCGGAACTCGATGCGCTTGGCCTTCGGCGAGTTCCCGGTGATCGGGATGCGGATGCACGCCGAGCGGTTGCGGGCCGAGTAGACCAGGTTGACGGGCGCCTCGTAGCCGGGGACCAGGCGGTGGAACGAGTTCACCGTCGGGTTCGTGAACGCCAGCAGCGACGGCGCGTGGTGCAGCAGGCCGCCGATGTACCAGCGGGCGAGGTCGGACAGGCCGCCGTAGCCCTTCTCGTCGTAGAAGAGGGGCTCGCCGTCCTTCCACAGCGACTGGTGGCAGTGCATGCCGGAACCGTTGTCACCGAAGAGCGGCTTGGGCATGAAGGTCACGGTGTGACCGTTGCGCAGCGCCACGTTCTTGATGATGTACTTGAAGAGCAGCAGCTGGTCGCCGGCGTTCTTCAGGGTGTCGAACTTGTAGTTGATCTCGGCCTGGCCGGCGGTGCCCACCTCGTGGTGCGCGCGCTCGACGGCGAGACCGGCCTTCTCCAGCTCGACGACCATCTCGTCGCGCAGGTCGGAGAAGTGGTCGATCGGGGCGACGGGGAAGTACCCACCCTTGTAGCGGGTCTTGTACCCGAGGTTCCCGCCCTCCTCCTTGCGGCCCGTGTTCCACGCCGCCTCGATGGAGTCGATGTGGTAGTAGGACTCGCGCTGGTTCGTCTCGAACCGCACGTCGTCGAAGATGTAGAACTCGGCCTCGGGGCCGAAGAACACGGTGTCGGCGATGCCGGTCGTCTTCAGGTACGCCTCGGCCTTGGCCGCGATGTTGCGCGGGTCGCGGCTGTACGCCTCGTTCGTGAACGGGTCCACGATCGAGTGGTTGATGACGAGGGTCTTCTCCTTGCGGAACGGGTCGAGGAAGGCCGACGTCGGGTCCGCGATGAGCTTCATGTCCGATTCGTGGATGGCCTGGAAGCCGCGGATCGAGGATCCGTCGAACATCTGGCCCTCGGACAGGGCGTCGACGTCCACCGTGCTCGCGGGGACGGTGAAGTGCTGCATGACACCGGGCAGGTCGCAGAACCGGATGTCGACGAACTTCACGTCTTCGCGCGCGATGAAGTCGATGACCTCTTGGGCGTTGCTGAACATCCAACCTCCAGGAACGGAACCGGCCCGGGTGTCGAGCCGCCGCGGACGCGCCGACCGTAGGGGCACGATGTTTCGCACGTGTTACGTCGGCGTTTCCGCAACCTTACCGACGTGCGGAGGGCGGCGACAGGGCCCCCGGGACCGGGCCGGGACGGCACTACGACGCGCGTCGTAGACCGCCCCGTAGGCTGTCGACGTGGCCGACCGGACGACGCGCAAGAGCCCCGCCCCCGACCCGGCGGAGCCGCCCGCCCAGGCGCCCGGGGTGCGGTTGGGCCTGCCGCCCACCGGCTCCGGGTCCGTCGCCGGGTGGGGCCGGCGCATCCTCGGCCTCGTCGTCGACTGGGTGGTCGCGACCCTCGTCGCCCGCACCGTCCTGGAGGGGCTCGGTCGTGACCTCGGTCCGCTGCTGGTCTTCTTCGTCATGCACCTGCTGCTCGTGTCCACGATCGGGATGAGCATCGGTCACGCCGTCGTCGGGATCGCGGTGCGCCGCCTCGACGGACGGCCCGTGGGGCTGGCGATGGGGGCGCTGCGGGCGCTGCTGCTGACCCTCGTCATCCCCGCCGTCGTCTTCGACAGCGACCGGCGGGGTCTGCACGACAAGGTCGCCACCGTGGTGGTCGTCCGCCGCTGACGCCCGCCCAGCCTCACCGGTCGCCGGGCGAGGGGCACGGGGTGACCCCGTGCCCGAACCCCGCGGCGCGTGGGCTGGCGCGCCGGCGGGTCCGGGGACGACGAAGGGCCCGGCCCGCCGTGGTGGCGGGACCGGGCCCTCGTGCTCGCTGGACGCGCCTGCGGTGCGGCTCAGCGCCCGCGCATGGCGCGGCGGTCGGGCCGCGCGCGCATCGGGTCGATGCCCTGGGGGACCGGCGGGCGGATGCCACCGAGCGCCTTGAGGCGCTTCTGCACCGCGGCGACCTCCTGCTTGGTCAGCTGCGGCTTGAGGCGCTGCACGCGGGAGGCCAGCTTGCGCAGCGGGACCTCGCCCTCGGAGCCGCCGTCACCGACCGTGAAGACGTGGACGGGGACGTTCGGCGCGACGCGGGCGACCTTGCGGCGCTCGGACTCCAGCAGCTTGCGGACGCGCGTGGGCGGGCCGTCCCCGACGAGGACGATGCCGGCGCGGCCCAGCGCCCGGAACACCATGTCCTGCGTGCGGGCCTCGGCGGCCACCGGCTCCTGCTCGATCGTCCAGCCGCGGCGGATGGAGGACAGCGCAGCCCCGGCCGCGCCCTTCTGCCCCTCGAGGTTCATGTAGGCGGCGCGCTCGGCGCGGCGGCCCAGCAGGAACATGCCGGCCAGGACCCCGAGCAGAAGACCCAGGATCGTGAAGTAGATCGGGTGGCCGGTGAGCAGGCCGACGACCAGGCCGAGCACGATCGGGCCGGCGAAGGCCAGCAGCAACCACCACTTGGTCGACGGGTCGACCCGGACGGTCATGTCGTAGACCTGCTTCAGCTGACGGGTCCGCGCCCACCGCTGCTTCTTCGGCTTGGGTGCGGCGGTCGCGCCGCCGTCGCTGGATCCTCGTCGTGCCATGCGCGCAAGGATACGTGCCCGCGGAGGGCCGAGGGTCAGCCCCGGGCGAGCAGGCTGGACGCTTCCTGGGCGGCCGGAGTGTCCTTGTCGAGGTGGGCCAGGTGCGCGGGGATCGCGACGCCGCGCTTGCGCATCGCGCCCGCCCACAGCCGGCCGGCGCGGTAGGAGGACCGCACGAGCGGACCGGCCATGACGCCGCTGAAGCCCATCTCCTCGGCCGCCTGCGAGAACTCCACGAACGTCTCGGGCTTCACCCAGCGCTCGACGGGGTGGTGCCGCGGCGTCGGACGCAGGTACTGGGTGATCGTGATGATGTCGCAGCCCGCGTCGTGCAGGTCCTGCAGCGCCTCCAGGACCTCCTCGTCGGTCTCGCCCATCCCGAGGATGAGGTTGGACTTCGTCACCAGGCCCGCGTCGCGGCCGGCGGTGATGACGTCGAGGGAGCGCTGGTAGCGGAAGGCCGGGCGGATGCTCTTGAAGATGCGCGGCACCGTCTCGACGTTGTGCGCGAACACCTCCGGCGCTGCGTCGAACACCTGCTGCAGCAGCTCGGGACGGCCGTTGAAGTCCGGGACGAGGATCTCGACGCCGGTGTGGGTGTCACCGTCGGAGTTCAGCTCGTGGGTCTTGCGGATCGTCTCGGCGTACAGCCACGCGCCGCCGTCGGCGAGGTCGTCGCGGGCGACGCCGGTGATCGTCGCGTAGCGCAGGCCCATCGTGCGGATGCTCTCGGCGACGCGGCGGGGCTCGTCGCGGTCCAGCGGGGACGGCTTGCCCGTGTCGATCTGGCAGAAGTCGCAGCGCCGCGTGCACTCGGAGCCGCCGATGAGGAACGTGGCCTCGCGGTCCTCCCAGCACTCGTAGATGTTGGGGCAGCCCGCTTCCTCGCAGACCGTGTGCAGGCCGCCGGACTTCACCAGGCCCTTGAGGTCCTTGTACTCCGGACCGGTGCGGGCCGTCGTGCGGATCCAGGACGGCTTCCGCTCGATCGGCGTCTCGGCGTTGCGCGCCTCGATGCGCAGCATCCGGCGTCCTTCCGGGGCGATCGTCACCGGACCAGCCTACGTCGCGCCGCACGGAGGGCGGGACGGGGCGTTCTCGGCCCCGTCCCACCCCAGGTCAGGGGGTCGCCGTCCAGCCGCCCTCGTCGACCCCGCCGGGCACGTCCGCGGCCGCGTCGTAGGGCGTGCGGGTGAGGCGGAAGCTCGCCAGGTCCAGGTGCGAGAGCGCCCCGTCGGGGCCGGCCACCGGTCGCAGGAGCTCCCCGGCGTAGTACTCGTCCAGACCCCGCCAGGCGCCCGGCAGCCCCTCGGCGCGGACGAACCGGGACCCGCGGCCGCGGCCGCCGAGACCGGCCAGCTCCAGGCCGTCCTGCGCGCCGACCCGCACGGCGCGCAGGGACAGCGGCGCCGGACCCCAGTACCAGGGGCCCACGAGGGCGAGCACGTCGGCGGGCACGTCGCGGGGCACCCAGGCCTGCGGGGCGTGCGGTTCGGCCTCGACCAGCGTCTGCAGGAGGCGGACCGGCAGGTCGCCGAACCCGGTCGTCGAGTTCGCCAGGACCACGACGCCGTCGCCGGTCTCGACGTCGACGCGCAGCATCGCGACGAACCCAGGCATGGACCCCGAGTGCCCCGCGTACCGCCGGCCGCCGGCGTTCCACAGCTGCAGGCCGAGGCCGTACCCGGCGGCCCAGCCCGCGCCCCGCGCGTCGTCCACGGTCTGCGGCCGCCACATCTCCTCGACCGTGCTGCGGCGCAGCACCTCCGAGCGTCCCGCCACCACGCCGGCCCAGCGCGCGAGGTCGAGGACGGTCGACCAGATCTGCCCGGCGGGGGCCATCGCGCCCGCGTCGTGCTCGGGTTCGGGCAGGACGACGTCGGCCCACGGGTGGACCGCCAGGCCGCGGGCGGCGGGGGAGAGCGGCCGCATCGTCGTGCGGTCCATGCCGAGGGGTTCGAGGAACTGGGTGCGCAGCACCTCGCGCCACGTGGCCTGCCGGACGCGGCCCACGAGTTCGCCCAGGACCCCGAAGCCGACGTTGGAGTAGTGGAAGCGCGTGCCGGGGCGGTGCCGGACGGCGCTCTCGCCGAGCAGCGGCACCAGGCCGTCCCAGTCCCCGCCGCTGGTCCGCTCCCACCACGGACCGTCCGTCTCGGCCTGCACCCCGCCGGCCTGCCCCAGCAACTGCCCCACGCTGACGCGTCCCACGCCGTCGGTCAGCTCGGGCAGGTGCGCACGGACGGGGTCCTCCAGGTCGACGACCCCGTCCTCGACCGCGCGCAGCACCGCGGCCGCCACGAACGTCTTGGTGATGGACCCGATGCGGTACTGCGTGTCCGGACCGGGCCGCCCCGTGGTCCCGGCGCCGCCGTCCAGTCCCGTCGTGCCGGCCCCGCCGCTCCAGACGAGCGCGCCGTCGCGCACGAGACCGGCCACGACCGAGGGCAACCGCGAGGAGACCTGCTCGGCGGCCAGCAGGTGGTCCAGCTTGCGGTGGGTGCTCGGCAGCAGGGCCTGCGGGTTGCCGGAGGAGGCGGGGGAGCTGGACGCCGAGGTCATGCTCCCGACCCTGCCAGAGGTCGTGACCACGTGGGAGGACAGGATGGACGCGTGGACCTGCGCATCTTCACCGAGCCCCAGCAGGGGGCCACCTACGAGACCCTCCGCCGGGTCGCCGTCACCGCCGAGGAGACGGGCTTCTCCGCCTTCTTCCGGTCCGACCACTACCTGACGATGGGCGGCGACGGGCTGCCCGGGCCGACCGACGCCTGGACCACGCTGGCCGGGCTGGCCCGCGACACGAGCACGATCCGGCTGGGCACGCTCGTCTCCTCCGCCACGTTCCGCCACCCCGGGGTGCTCGCGATCCAGGTCGCGCAGGTGGACGAGATGTCCGGCGGCCGTGTCGAACTCGGCTTGGGGTCGGGCTGGTACGAGGAGGAGCACCGCGCGTACGGCATCCCCTTCCCGTCGCTGGGCGAACGGTTCGACCGGTTCGAGGAGCAGCTCGCCGTCGTCACCGGCCTCTGGGGAACCCCGCCGGGCGAGACGTTCTCCCACTCCGGGAAGCACTACGAGCTGACCGACTCCCCGGCGCTGCCCAAACCCGTGCAGGACCCGGTGCCCGTCGTCGTCGGCGGGTCGGCGAAGCGGCGCGGGGCAGCGATCGCGGCGCGGTACGCCCACGAGTTCAACGTCCCGTTCACCTCGGCCCCCGAGACCGCGGAACGCTTCGAGAAGGTCCGGGCCGCGTGCACGGCGGTCGGCCGCGACCCCGGGACCATGACGTTCTCGGCGGCCCTGCTGCTCGTGTGCGGTCGCGACGAGGCCGAGTTCACCCGGCGCGCGCAGGCCATCGGCCGGGAACCGGGTGAGGTGCGCGAGAACGGCATCGCCGGCACGGTCGGCGAGGTCGTCGAGACCATCGGCCGGTACGCGCAGGCCGGTGTCGAGCGGCTGTACCTGCAGGTCATGGACCTGTCCGACCTCGACCACCTGGAACTCGTGGCCTCGCAGGTGGCGCCGCAACTCTGACGGCCCAGCGGCGGTCACGGACCGTTCCCGGTGGTGACGCTGTCACCTGAGGGGAGAGTTGAACCGTCACGTTCTCGGGTGCACGCTCCTCGCAGCCGACACCGCCCGGGTGTCGCCCCTCCCGGGAGCATCCGTGACCGACCGCAGGCCTGGGCACCCCCCGCTCGTCAGCGTGGGAGTTCCCGTGTACAACGGCGAGGCCTACCTCGAGCAGACCCTGACGGCCCTGCTCGACCAGACCTTCGGCGACTTCGAGCTGATCGTCTGCGACAACGCCTCGACCGACCGGACGCCGCAGATCGTCGAGGAGTTCGCCGCGGCGGACCCCCGCGTCCGGTCCGTCCGCAACCCGACGAACATCGGGCTCGCGCGGAACTTCAACCGCGTCTTCCAGCTCTCGCACGGCCGGTACTTCCGCTGGGCCATGGCCGACGACCTCGTCGACCCCACGAACCTGCGCGACTGCGTCGACGCGCTCGAGGCCGACCCCGGTGCCGTGCTGGCCGTCCCCTCCTGGGACCTCATCGACGGTGCCGGCGGACCCGCGCGCGGCGGCGGGGAACCCGCGTCCTTCACGTGGGACACGACCCCCGGCCGCCGCATGCAGCAGTTCATCGACATGATCAACGGGCCGTCCTCGATCGCGGTTCTGGCGTACCTGTCGGGACTGGTGCGCAGCGAGGCGCTGTGGGCCACCGACCAGCTCGGCAGCTACCCCTCCTCGGACCAGGTGCTCCTCGGGCAGCTGCTCCTGCGGGGGCGGTTCGTCGAGGTCCCGGGACGTTCCCTGCACGTGCGGCTGCATGAGGCCTCGGCCGGGCACGGCATCGGCACGGGCGACTACGCGGCCGTCCACCGCACGTTCTTCCCCGACACCCCGCCGCGGAACCTGTTGCGCTGGAGGGCCACCCGCTACCGCAAGATGTGGGACGTGCTGCAACGCGCGTCGACGTCCCGCGCAGAACTGCGCGCCCTGCGCGTCCGCTACGCCCGCTCGTCCGCGCTGGAACTGCTGCCCTGATCCCGTTCCCCGTCAGCCGGGCAGACCGGCCGTGGGCAGCAGTTCGGTGACGACGTCGGCGGCGGTGGCGACGTCCACCCGCCGGCCGGCCCGGGCGCTCAGGGACGTGGCGCCCGCGTCCGGCAACCCGCACGGGACGATGTGGGAGAAGCCCTGCAGGTCGGTGTCGCAGTTCAGCGCGAACCCGTGCATGGTCACGCCCCGGGCGACGCGGACGCCGATCGCGGCCAGCTTGTTCTCCGCCCGCCACCCCGGCGCCAGCGGAGCGTCGGCCGTCCAGACCCCCGTGCGGTCCTCGACGCGGTAGCCCTCCACCCCGAACCGGGCGGCGACGGCGATGAGGAGTTCCTCGAGCCGTCGCACGTAGCCGACGACGTCGAGGGGGCCGCGCAGCCGGACGACGGGGTAGCCCACGAGCTGCCCCGGTCCGTGCCAGGTGATCCGCCCGCCGCGGTCGACGTCGACGACCGGTGTGCCGTCGTCGGGCCGTTCCCAGGAGTTCGTGCGGCGCCCGGCCGTGTAGACGGGGTCGTGCTCGAGCAGCAGGACGGTGTCCGGCGCCTCGCCCGCCACGACGGCGGCGTGCAGCCGACGCTGCGCCTCCCAGGCTTCCTCGTAGGGCACCCGGCGCTCCCCGAGGCCGTACCGCTCGATCCGCAGGGGGCGCCCGTCGGGTCCGGCGACGGGAGGGCCGGGGTGTGCGGGGGCCTGCGTCACCCCGGAAGCCTACGTCGAGGACCCGGCGGCGCCGTCCGGTCACGTCGTGGTCGTCGAGCCCGTTCCGCCGCTCGTCGTGCCTGCACCCGACCCGGTGCCGGTCCCCGTGCCGGAACCGGAGCCGTCCGTGCCCTGCTGACCGAGCTGGCCCTGGCCCAGCTGACCCTGCTGGCCGAACGGCCCCCCGAACCCGCCGCCGCTGCCGTCACCGCCGGGGAACGTGCCGTCGCCGGGCACGAGCTGGCCGGCCTGCCCGGTCGTCCCGGGTGCACCGTCCGTCCCCGCCACGGCCTGGCCGACGGCGTAGCCACCGAGCCCGCCGCCGAGCAGGAGGACGACACCCGCACCCGCGAGGGCGGCCGGCACCCACCGGCGGCGCCGCGGGGCCACGGGGGTTCCCGTCCACGCCGCCGCGGCCGGCGGCGGGGTGAGCGAGGCCCAGACGGGGCCCTGGACCAGCGTCGGGTCCTGGCCGTGGGCCTGCGCCACGCCCGCAGGCGGGCCGGTGAACCCGACGGGGGCGACGGCCCGGCCCTGCACGGGGCCCGACGGTGAGCCGGAGACGGGGCCGGACGGGGAGCCGGTCGGCTGCTGGGGGTGCGGTGCGTCCACGGGAGGTCCTCCTGCTCGGGTGCTGACCCCCCGACCATCGGTCCCCGTCCCCGCAACGGCCCCTGAACGACCTGTGTGGTCCGTGTGGACCGGTGTCGGGCCCGAGGTCCGCCTCAGCGGGGGAGCAGGCGCGGTTCCAGCCGCGTCTCGGTGACCCCGGCCCCGTCCCGCCGCACGACGTACGCGCCCTTGCCGGCCACCTCGGTGACGGCCTCGACGAGGTCGGTGCCGGCGTAGACCAGGCCGACTCCGTCGTCGCTGCAGTGCGTCTCGCCCAGGACGCCCGACCCCACCAGCTCGTGGACGAGCGGCCGGCGGGCGGCCTCGGAGTCGTAGTGCACACCGTTGCCGTAGGGCAGCAGGCCCAGTCCGTCCGTCACGGCGCGCAGTTGCGGACCGAAGGAGTCCGTCGTCCCGCCCTGGAACCAGCAGATCGACCCGGCGCTCACGCCGGCGAGGACGACCCCGGCCTCCCACGCCGCGCGGAACGCGTCGTCGAGGCCGTGCACCCGCCACACGGCGAGCAGGTTCGCCACCGAGCCGCCGCCGACCCAGACGACGTCCGAGGCCAGGAGCTGCGCGGCCGGGTCGGCCACGCCGGGCATCGGGAACAGGTCCAGGACGGTCGTGCGGAACCCGGCCCGACTGCCCGCCGCGTGCACCTCCGCGGCCCACGACCGCTGGTCGCCCCCGGCCGTGCCGAGGTACGTCAGCCGCGGCGCCCGCCCGGACGGGACCCGGGCGAGCTGGACGGCGAGGTGCGCCGTCCCCGCCCAGTCCACGCCGCCGAGCTCCCGGCGGGTCCAGCCGCCGGACGTCGCGACGATCGTCGGGCGTTCAGCTGGCACGCGCGGAACCGCTGCGCCCGAACGTCTTCGTCAGCACGGCGTCGGCCGCGCGGCGCCCGGAGACGAGCGCGCCCTGCAGGGAGGCGTTCTCCCGGTGGTCGCCGGCGACGAAGACGCCGTCGCCCACGTCGACGGGCTGGGGGCCCTCGAACGGCGGGGCCACGACGGGCAGGGCGTGCGGGATCGAGTGCGCGGCGACGCGCGTCCACTCGGCCGTGTGGGCGCCGTACACGCGGGCCAGCTGCTCGCGGACGCGGCGCTCCACCTCGGCGCCGGTGTCGGCGCCGAGGACCTGCGCGCTGACCAGGGCGCGGTGCTCCGAGCCCGGCTGCAGGTAGCTCGGGGCGACCGCGGAGACGACCGCCGTGTTGACGACCGGACCGGTGCGGTCGCCGTCGAGGTGCAGCAGCTTCGCGCGCGAGTCCGGCGCCGGGGAGGACGGCGCGCCGAACCAGAACGTCGACAGCGCGTTGCTGTCCGGCACGTCGAGGACCGGCACGAGGTGGCCCGCGGTGTGGGCGTCGGTCGCCACGACGATGGCGTCGCAGGTGATGCCGCCGCCCGCCGTCTCCACGACGAGCGAACGGGGGGCCAACCCGATGTGCCGCACCGTGACCCCCGTGGCCAGCGATCCGGCCGGCAGCCCGGCGGCGAGCTGGTCGGGGACGGCCTGCATCCCGCCCGCGGGCAGGCCCGGCGTCCCGCGCAGGAAGGTGCGCACGAGCAGGTCGACGAAGCGGCGCGACGTCGTCCCGTCCACCTCGCCGAGGACCCCCGCCAGGAACGGCTCGAGGACGGACCAGCGCAGCTCGCCGTGCACCTCGGCGGCGTCGAGGCCGTCCGACCAGCCCGAGTCCGGGTCCTTCAGGTCCGCGGCGGACGTCACCTTCAGCAGCCAGCGGGCCACGGCCGCCTTCTCCCCGGCCGACCCCAGCGGGAAGCGCAGGGCCTGCAGGAGCGCCGTCGGGTGCCGGCGCGGGTCGCGCAGCGTCGCGACCTTGCCGCCGCGGTGGACGGCCACGCCCGCGTCGAACGGCTGCAGGTCCAGGGCGTCGAGGTCGAGGACCTTCTCCACCTCGGGGTAGGCGGGGTTGAGGAGCTGGAAGCCGCGGTCGACGCGGAAGCTGCCGAGGGTCTCCGAGCGCACGCGACCACCCACGGTGTCGGCGGCCTCGACGACGAGGACGTCGACGCCGGCCTTGTGCAGGTGGCGCGCGCAGACGAGGCCGGCCAGGCCCGCGCCCACGACGACCACCTCCGCGGACGTGCGCACGGCGGTCGGCGGGTGGGCGGTGTCGAGGGAGGTGCCAGCGGTCACGCCCCAGAGCGTATCGACCCTGTGGACAACCAGCGCGGCAGTCCCCGCCCGTGCGCCACCCTGTCCGGGTGACCGTCTCCGAACCCCTCACCGGACCCACCACCGGGTCCCGGGGCACCGCCCCGACCGCAGCCGCCGGACCGCGCGCGGCCGGGTCCGGGCCGGGCCGGCAGTGGCGGCGCGAGGCGCTGTCCGCGCTCGGGGACGACCCGCGCCGGCTCGCCCCCGTCGTCGACGGGTACGCCGTCGGGCGGCTCCTGGGGGCCGGCGGGTCCGGCGTCGTGTGGGCCGGGACGGGGGCGGACGGGGTCGAGCGGGCCCTGAAGGTGCTGTCGGCGCCCGTCGCGCCCGGTCCGGGCGAGGGGCCCGACCTGCTCGCCGAGCTGTCCCTGCTGCGCCGGGTGCGGCACCCGCGGGTCGTCGCCGTCCACGACATCTCGACCGACGCGCAGGGCCGGCCGGTGCTCGTCCTCGACCTGGCGCCGGGCGGGTCGCTCGCCGCGGTGCTCGCCCAGCGGCGCCGGCTGTCGGCGGGGGAGGTCAGCGGCCTTCTGCACGTGCTCGGCCCCGCCCTGGAGGACCTGCACGCCGCCGGGGTCGTCCACGGCGACGTCGCCCCCGGCAACGTCCTGCTCGACGCGCGCGGCGAACCGTTGCTCGCCGACCTCGGCGTCGCCCGGGCGCTGGGCCGGCGGCACGGCAGCGTCCTGGGCACCCCCGGCTTCGCCGATCCTGCGGCGCTCGCGGGCGAGGGCGTCGGTGCGGCGTCGGACGTGTACGGCCTCGCGGCGCTCGCCTGGTGGGCCCTCACGGGGGAGGTGCCCGTCGCCTCGGGGGCGTTCGGGTCCCGCCAGGCGCACCGGCGGGCCGCGGCGGCGCTGCCGTCCGCAGGGTCCGGGGCCCTCCTCGCCGCGGTGCGCGAGGGGTTGCACCGCAAGCCGTCGCGACGGCCCACGCCCGGCGAGCTCGCCTCGGCTGTGGCGGCCGCGGCCCGTCCCCGCCCCGTGCGCGGTCTCGCCGTCCCGGCCGCCGTGCCGGCCGGCCCGGTCCCGGCGCCCCCGGGGGCCACGCAGCGCGTCGCCGGCGCCGGGGTCGCCGGGGGCGCCGCGCGCGACCTCGTGCGCGTCCCCGGTGCTCCGACGGGACCCGACGCCTCGCCGGTCCCCGGCTCCTCGCCCGTTCCCGGGGCCGGCGGCGACGCCACCCCGTCCGTCCGCGCCGTGCCCCGGGCGTCCACCCGTCCCGACCCCCGTCGTCGCGGTGCCTCGCGCAGGACGGCTCGTCCTGCGCGGTCGGGGCGCCGGCGGCTCCTCCTGGCGGCCGCCGCGCTGCCGGTCGTGGCGGGAGCCGCCCTCCTGCTCGCGCTCCACGGCCGGGCGGACGCGCCGTCGCCCACCCGCGCCGCCACGCCCGTCACCGCCCCACCCGGCGTCGTGGAGTCCCCGCCCCTGGACGGGGGAGGACTGGGCGGGGACGAGGTGCTGCGCGGCGACGACGCGGCGGCCGTGGTGGGAGTGCTCGCCGACCGGCGGGCATCCGCGCTGGCGGCGGGGTCCGCGGAGGCCCTGTCGGGTGTCGACGTCGCCGGCTCCGCGGCCCGGGCGGCCGACGAGGCGGTGCTCGCCGACCTCGCGGCGAGCGGCAGCACGTTCGAGACGCTGGCCTTCGACGTCCGCGCGGTCCGGGAGGTGGAGCGCACGGCGGACCGGTGGGTGCTGGAAGCCGACGTGGTCACGACGGAGCACGTCGTCGTCTCGTCCGCGGGCGCGCGCACCACCGTCCCGGCCGGTGACGCGCGCACGTCCCGCCTGACCCTGGACCGGGTCGCGGGGGAGTGGCGCGTCAGCGCCGTCGGGTGACGCTCCGCGGCCGGACGCGGGCGCTCAGGCCCGGGCGAGCCAGCCCGTCACCGCGGCCACGTCCGGGTGGCGGAACGTGAAGCCGTGCTCCAGCAGCACGGACGGCACGACGCGCTGGCTGGCCAGCACCTGTCCCGCGAACTCCCCGAGGACGAGCTTCAGCGCGAACGCCGGGGCCGGCACCAGCGAGGGCCGGTGCAGCGCAGCACCGAGCGCCGTCGTCAGCGCGGTGTTCGTCGCCGGTTCCGGGCAGGTCAGGTTGGCGGGCCCGGAGACCGGCTGCGTCAGGAGGAACTGCAGCGCGGAGATCTCGTCCGGCATCGAGATGGGGCTCCACCACTGCCGGCCGCTGCCGAGCGGGCCGCCGAGGCCGAGCTTGAAGAGGGTCAGGAGCTGCCCGAAGGCCCCGCCGACGGGGTTGGCGAGCAGGCCGGTCCGGGCGAGAGCGACGCGGATGCCCGCCGCGGAGGCCGGTTCCGTGGCGCCTTCCCACTGCGCCACCACGTCGGCGAGGAAGTCGTCGCCGCGCGGGGCGTCCTCGGTCAGGACCGCCGAGCCGCCGTCGCCGTACGCACCGATGGCCGAGGCGTTGACGAGGACCTGCGGCGCCTCGTCGAGCCGGAGCAGGGCACCGACGAGCGTGGACGTGGTGTCCAGGCGCGACGTGAGGATGGTCCGCTTGTAGTCGTCGGTCCAGCGCTGGTCTCCGACGCCGGCGCCCGACAGGTTCACCGCGCCGTCGAGGCGGCCGAGGGCCCGCGGGTCCAGCTCCCCGCGCGAGGGGTCCCACTGCACCTCGTGGGGCTCGCGCGCCGGCCGGCGCACGAGGGTCAGGACGTCGTGGCCCGCCCCCCGCAGGTGCGCGACCAGGTGACGACCGATGAGACCGCTGGCCCCGCTGACGACGACGCGCACGAGCACACTCCAAGGTGGTGGTGGGAGAACGGGAGCAGCCCCGTCCCTGCTGCAGGAACGGGGCTGCTGACGAGCAGGTTCAGAGACCGAGCTCGCCCTCGAACTCGCCGGCCTCGATGCGCTTCTTGATGGTCTGCAGGAAGCGCGCCGCGTCGGCCCCGTCGACGATCTGGTGGTCGTAGGACAGGGCGAGGTACATCATCGAGCGCACCGCGATCGTGTCCTGGCCGTCGGCGTCGGTCAGCACGACGGGACGCTTGACGAGCGCACCGGTGCCGAGGATGGCGACCTGCGGGGCGTTGAGGATCGGGGTGTCGAACAGGGCCCCGATGCTGCCGGTGTTGGTGATGGTGAACGTCCCGCCGGACAGGTCGTCCGGGGTGATCTTGCTGGCGCGGGTGCGGGCCGCCAGGTCGGAGATCTTGCGCGCCAGCCCACCGAGGTTCAGGTCGCCCGCGTCCTTGATGACGGGGGTGATGAGGCCCTTGGGGGTGTCCACGGCCATCGAGATGTTCTCGCTGCCGTGGTAGACGATGTTCTCGCCGTCGATGCTGGCGTTGAGCGAGGGGTGCTGCTTGAGCGCCTCGACCGCGGCCTTGACGAAGAACGGCAGGAACGTCAGCTTCGCGCCCTCGGTCGCGGCGAAGGAGTCCTTCGCCCGCGCCCGCAGCCGGGCCACCTTCGTGACGTCGACCTCGATGACGGTGGTCAGCTGCGCCGAGTTCTGCAGCGACTCCTTCATGCGCTGGGCGATGACCTTGCGCAGGCGCGACATCTTCTCGGTCGTGCCCCGCTTGGGGGAGACCTCGACGGCCGGGGCCTTCGCGGCGGGCGCCGACGGCGCTGCGGCGGCGGGGGCCTGCGACTGCTGCTGCGCGGCCTTGGCGGCCTCGGCCGCCTTGTCGGCGGCCTCCTGCACGTCCTGCTTGCGGATGCGGCCGCCGACGCCCGTCCCGGTGAGGGAGGACAGGTCCACCCCGAGGTCCTTGGCGAGCTTGCGCACGAGCGGCGTCACGTAGGTGCTGCCCCCCGTGGACTGCGCGCTGGACGGAGCCGAGGACTCCGCGGCCGGTGCGGGAGCGGACGGCGACTGCTGCGCGGGCTGGGCCGGCGCGGCGGCGGGCTCGCCGGAGGAGCCGGCCGACGGCTGGGTGGACTCCTCGGCCTGCTTCTCGGCGGCCTTGCGCTCCTCGACCTCGTCGGCGAGCGAGCCCTCCTGCGCCGGGGCCTCCTGCTGGGGGGCCTCCTTCGCGGGGGCGTCCTGGGCCGGGCTCTCCTGCGGGGCGGGGGCGCTCTGGGCCGAGGCGTCACCGATGCGGGCGAGGTCGGCGCCCACCTCGGCCGTCTCGTCCTCGCCCACGAGGACCTCCAGCAGCGTGCCGGCGACCGGGGAGGGGATCTCGGTGTCGACCTTGTCGGTCGAGACCTCCAGGAGCGGCTCGTCGACCTCGACGCTGTCGCCGACGGCCTTGAGCCACCGGGTGACGGTGCCCTCGGTGACGGACTCGCCCAGGGCCGGCATCTGCACGGCCTGCCCGGCACCGGAACCGCCGGAGCTGGGGGCGGCGGCCGCGGCCGGCGGCTGCTCGGGGTCGGGCTCCTGCGCCGACTCCGGGGCGGACTGCGCGTCCTGCGTCGACGGCGGGGTGGGCGACTCCGCCGGGGAGGCGGGGGCAGCGTCACCGGATCCACCGCTCTGCCCACCGCCCTGCTCGGACTCCTCACCGATGCGGGCGAGGTCCGCGCCCACCTCGGCGGTCTCGTCCTCGGGGACGAGGATCTCCAGGAGCACCCCGGCCACGGGGGAGGGGATCTCGGTGTCGACCTTGTCGGTGGACACCTCCAGCAGCGGCTCGTCGACGGCGACCGTGTCGCCGACCTGCTTGAGCCACCGCGTGACGGTGCCCTCGGTCACGCTCTCGCCGAGAGCGGGCATCTGCACCGAGTTCGACATCTGTTCGGTTCTCCTCACGGACGGTCTCCGGCGCCTGGGAGACGCCGCGGGTTCAGGGTGGTCGGTCGGCTACGCGTGCGAGTGCAGGGGCTTGCCGGCCAGCGCGAGGAAGGCCTCGCCGACGGCCTCGTTCTGCGTCGGGTGCGTGTGGATGAGGTCCGCCACGTCCTGCGGGTAGGCCTCCCAGTTCACGATGAGCTGGGCCTCGCCGACCTGTTCGCTCATGCGGGAGCCGACCATGTGGACGCCCACGACGGGACCGTCCTTCTGCCGCACCAGCTTCACGAAGCCGGTGGTCCCGAGGATCTGGCTCTTGCCGTTGCCGCCGAGGTTGTACTCCAGGACGTCGACGTCCCCGTACTTCTCGCGCGCCTTGGCCTCGGTCAGGCCCACGGAGGCGACCTCGGGCTCGCAGTACGTGACCTTGGGGATGCCCAGCTCGTCGACGGGCTTGGGGTCCAGGCCGGCGATGTCCTCGGCGACGAAGATGCCCTGGGCGAAGCCGCGGTGGGCCAGCTGCAGACCGGGGACGATGTCGCCGACGGCGTAGACGCCCTCGACGTTGGTGCGCAGCCGCTCGTCGGTGAGGACGAACCCGCGGTCCATCGCGATGCCCTGCTCCTCGTAGCCGAGGCCGGCGGTGTTCGGGCCGCGGCCGACGGCGACGAGCATGAGGTCGGCCTCGAAGGTCTTGCCGTCCTCGAGCTTCACGGTGACGCCGCTGTCGGACTGCTCGACGCCCGCGAAGCGTACGCCGAGGGAGAACGCGATGCCGCGCTTGCGGAAGGCGCGTTCGAGCGCCTTGCTCGCGGCCTCGTCCTCGAGCGGGACGAGGTGGGGGAGGGCCTCGACGATCGTGACGTCGGCGCCGAAGGAGCGCCAGACGCTGGCGAACTCCACGCCGATGACGCCGCCGCCCAGGACGACGACGCGCTCGGGGACGGTGTCGAGCGCGAGCGCCTGCTCGCTCGTCACGACCCGGCCGCCGATCTCCAGACCGGGCAGGCTGCGGGAGTAGGAACCGGAGGCCAGGACGACGTTCTTCCCGACGTAGCGGGTGCCGTCGACCTCGACGGTGTTCTTGGCGACGAGCTTGCCCGTGCCCGCGACCAGCTCGACCTTGCGGGACTTCACGAGCCCCTGCAGGCCCTTGTACAGGCGGGAGATGATCCCGTCCTTGTACTTGTTGACGCCCGCCATGTCGACGGAGTCGAAGGTGGCGCGCACGCCGAACGTCTCCGACTCACGGGCCGTGTCCGCGACCTCGGCCGCGTGCAGCAGCGCCTTGGTCGGGATGCACCCGCGGTGCAGGCACGTCCCTCCCAGGAGGTCCTTCTCCACGAGGGCCACGGACAGCCCCAGCTCGGCGGCCCGCAGGGCGGCGGCGTAGCCCCCACTGCCTCCCCCGAGGATGACGACGTCGTACTCCTGCCCGGCGGCACCTGCCACGAAATGCTCCTGAGGTCGGCTTGTGCTGGTGACTGCTCCTCGTGATCCTCTCACCACGCCCCGGCCGGAGCGCGAGGGGGGCGTCGCGGTGCGTCGTGGGGCGTCCCCCACCCGCGGGTGACCCGGTGACGCGCCCGCCGGACGCACGAACGGCACCTCCCCGCGGTGGGGAGGTGCCGTGCGACCAGCTCGTGTCGGGGGGTGTCGAGCCTTCGGTCCGGGGCGCTCAGCGCTCCTTCTCGGCGGTCCAGGACTCCTTGCGCTCGACCGTGCTCTCCTTGCGGGTGACCGTCGACTCCTTGCGGTTGGTCGAGGACTCCTTGCGGTCGGTCGAGCTCTCCTTGCGGTCGGTGGAGGACTCCTTGCGGTCCGTCGACGACTCCTTGCGGTCGGTCGAGGACTCCTTGCGCTGGGTGTCGGAGGAACCCTTGAGGCCCGGCGCGGACTTCGTCACCGTCAGGGTGCTGGACGGGGCGGCCGACGCCGACGCCGCCGCACCGAGTCCGCCGCCGGCGATGACGGCGGCCGCGGTCAGCGACAGGGCCGCGGTGCGCGCGAGGCGCTGCAGGGAAGCGCGGGTGGACGTGGTCTGGCGCGTGGACATGGTGCCTCCGTGACGTGTGCCCCGGTGCACACCGGGGTGTCTGGTTGAGAGAACCGAACCGGTCGGAAGTGACGCCCCCGAACTAGGCCGTCACGGTGAGCATATAGCTAGTTGCTCACCGTGTAGGACATCAGAAGGAAAAGGATCACCCGTCTGGAGCAGTCCCGCCACCACACCCGAAAGAATGCGGGATGAACATCCTGCGACGCAACGACTCGGCATCGGGAAACGATCCCAGGTGATCACTTCTGCAGCGGCGGTCCGCATTCCTGCACCGGTTCTTCCCCGGGAAATGGACGTCCCCCTTCCGGGGGACGTCCGGGAAGCCTCCTGGTCAGCGCCGCGCGTGGTCCTCGGCGAGGGCCACGAGGGTGCGCACGGCGACACCGGTGCCGCCGCGGTGCGTGTAGCCCCAGGGCTCGCCCGTCGCGAAGGCGGGACCGGCGATGTCCAGGTGCGCCCACGGGATGGGCGACCCCGCCGGCGTGCTGCCGACGAACTCGCGCAGGAAGACAGCGGCCACGAGCATCCCGCCGGCCCGGTCGCCGATGTTGGCCAGGTCCGCGACGGGGGAGTCCAGGGTCGCGCGCAGTTCCTCGGGCAGCGGCATGGGCCAGAACGACTCCCCGGCCCGCTCGGCCGCGGCGAGCAGCGCCGCGCGGAACGCGTCGTCGTTGCCCATGACGCCCGAGACCCGGTTGCCCAGCGCGACGACCTGGGCGCCGGTGAGGGTGGCGACGTCGACGACCGCGTCCGGCTGCTCGGCGGACGCGGCGACGAGGGCGTCGCCGAGGACGAGGCGGCCCTCGGCGTCGGTGTTGAGGACCTCGACCGTCGTCCCACCGAACATCGTCAGGACGTCGGAGGGGCGGATCGCCGTGCCCGACGGCATGTTCTCGGCGACGGCCAGCCAGCCGGTCACCTTGACGGGCAGGTCCAGCTCGGCGACGGCGCGCACCGCGGCGAGGACGGCCGCCGCCCCCGACATGTCGCTCTTCATCGTCTCCATGCCGGCCGCCGGCTTGATCGAGAGGCCACCGGAGTCGAACGTGATGCCCTTGCCGACGAAGGCGAGGTGGCCCTTGGCGCGGGCCGGCGCGTGCTCGAGGACCACGAGGCGCGGCGGACGCGACGAGCCCTGGCCGACGCCGAGGATGCCGCCGTACCCGCCGGCCGCCAGCGCGTCCTCGTCCAGCACCCGCACCGTCAACCCGGTGCCGGCCGCCGCCTGCACCGCGGCGTCGGCGAGGTCGGCGGGTGCGAGGTCGGCGGGCGCGGTGTTGATGAGGTCGCGCGCCGTGTGGACGGCCGCGGCCACCACGCCGGCGCGCTCCACGGCCGCGCGCAGCGCCTTGTCCCGCGGCTTGTCGACCAGGAGCGTCACCTCGGCGACGGGTTCGCGGGTCGCGGCGCGGTAGCGCGTGAAGGCGTAGGCGCCCAGGGCCGCGCCCTCGGCGAGGGCTGCGGCCGTCGTGGCGTCCGCCACCGGCAGGCCCAGGGCGACTCGGCGGTGCCCGGCCAGCGCGCGGACGGCCGCACCGGTCGCGCGGCGCAGCGCCTCGGCGTCGGGGGAGGTCCCCACGCCGGTGAGGGTGACGAGACCGGTGCCCAGGCCCGCGACGCCCGGCACGAGGTGCACCTGACCCGCGGCACCGGTGGCGCCGAGGGCGACGGCGGCGTCGACGAGGGCGGAACGGGTCGCCCGGGGGAGGTCCTCACCCCCCAGCAGGACGGGCGCGGTGGACTTCGCACCCGGGGCGGCGGGCGTCAGCCCGAGCACCAGGGCGTCCACCGACACGCTCTTGACCGACTTGCTGCTGAGGAGGAGACGCGGCACTCGGGCACCCTAACGTGACCGTGTGCGAGCAACCGGGGACGAGGGCGGGGTCGCGGACACCGAGCGGGAGGTGCTCCCCGGGGTCCGGTGGCGGCCCGTCGTGCCAGACGACGCCCCGGCGCTGTCGGTGCTGTGCCGGCTGACGGGGGACGGCGGAGGCGACGCGAGCGGCCGCACGGCCTTCCCCGACCTGCTCGGTGACGTCTACGCGACGCCGTACGCCCACGCCTACGGCCTCGACGGGGCGTCCTTCGGCACCCTCGTCCTCGACGACGAGGGCCCCGCGGGCTACCTCCTGGGCTGTGTCGACACGGCCCGGTTCGAGGCCTGGCGCGAGGAGCACTGGTGGCCACCGCTGCGCCGGCGCTACCCGCGGCCGGAGGACGGGTACGAGGGCACCTACGACGAGTGGCTGCTGCGGATCGTGCACGCGGGCGTGCGGCCGGACCCGCTGTGGGCCCAGCACGCGCCGCAGCACCCACCGCGGTACCCCTCGCACCTGCACGTCGACCTGCTGCCGCGGCTGCAGGGGCGCGGGCTGGGGCGGTTGCTCGTCGACCGGCTGTGCGCGCAGCTGGCCGCCGCGGGCTCCCCGGGGGTGCACCTGGGGGTGTCGGCCGCCAACCCCGGTGCGGTGGCGTTCTACCGCCGCACCGGGTTCACCGAGCTGGACCGCTCAGCCACCGGTCACACGTTCGGGCGCGCGCTCTCGTCGGGAGCGACCTCGGCCTGAGGCTCGGGGAGGGGCTCGGGGAGGGGCTCGGGGAGGGGCTCGGGCTCGGGTTCCGGGTCCGGCAGCGGCGGCAGGTCCGCCTCGTCGGCCGCGGCGAGCGTCTGCGCCGCACGGAGCACCCCCACGGCTGCGAGCGCACCCGCCCCGCCGCCGCGCCCGGCGCCGAGCTCGAGGACGGGGGGCAGCTTGAGCCGTTCGGCGGCCAGGACCTGCGCCGGTTCGGCGGTCGAGGCCCCCAGCTGCCACCACTTCTCCGCGCCCGGCACCCCGCGGGAGGCCAGCAGGGCCGCCGCGATGCCGAGGCTGCCGTCGAGCAGCACGGGGGTGCGCCGGGCGGCCGAGCGCAGCAGGAACCCCACGGCCGCCGCGACGTCGGCGCTGCCGACGGCCTGCAGGACGGCGGTCGGCCGCGTCGCGAGCTTGCGGCCGCGGCGGACGGCGTCGCGCACGGCGGCGGTCTTGCGCATCCAGGCGTCGTCGTCGATCCCGCTGCCGCGGCCCACGACGTCGACCGCGCCCTTGCGCAGGCAGACGGCCACGAGCGTCGAGGCGACCGCCGTGGCGCCCACGCCCAGGTCGCCCAGCACCAGCAGGTCCACGCCGGCGTCGACGGCGGCGTCGGCCACGGCGGCCCCCGTCCGCACGGCCGCCTCGACCTCGGCCTCGGTCAGCGCGTCCTCGCGGGCGATGTCGCCGGAGGGGTGCAGGGCCCCGGTGAGGACGGACGCGGGGACGTCCGCGCTCCCGTCACCTGTGCCGTCCGCGCCCCAGTCCACGCCCACGGCGTGCACCTCGACCTGGGCGCCGACCTGCGCGGCCAGGGCGGCGACGGGCCCGCGCCCCGCGACGAGGTCGCGGACGGCGGTCGCGGTCCAGCCCGGCTCCAGGCGGGAGATCCCGCGGGCCGCGACGCCGTGGTCGCCGGCGAAGACGACGAGCCGGACGCGGTCCAGCGGCGCGGCGACGTCCCGGTCCTGCGTCCCGGCCAGCCACCGCGCGAGCTCGTCGGCGCGCGAGGCCGGCAGCAGCGGCGCCACCCGGCGCGGTCGCGCCTCGGAGGTGTGCGGGGAACGCAGGCCCTCCGCGATCTCGCGCAGGTTCAACGGCCGCGGGCCGTCGGTCATCGGGACTCCTCGTGGACGGGGGCGGGGCGTGGTGCGGGAACGGTCCCCGCGTGCCCCGGCATGGTCCCACCCGCCCGCCCCCGCGGGGGTGCGCCCACCGTCCGGCGGGTCGCCCGCGGACAGGGTTGTCGCGCCGGAGCGCCCCGCCTACCGTGAACGCACCCGGGCCCGAGGACGGCCCCGGGGGGAGGTCGGGGGATGGTCGGACGATGACGTCGGGGGAGTCGACCAGGGCGCGCGAGGACTGGCTGGCCCAGACCGCCGGTGCCGCGGTGGGCACACCGCTGCCCGGAGCCCGTGAGCTCGTCTCCTCCTCCTGGTGGCGCGCCCGGCGCACGGGTCTGGACCCCGACCGCGTGGCCCCGCCCGTCGTGGCCGACGCTTCCGACCTGCGCGCCCGCCGCGAGGCGCACCCGCTGGCCGCCGTGCTGCCGACGGCCCGCCGCCTGCTGCTGGCCGAACCCCTGGGCGTTCCCGTCCTCATGGCCGTCAGCGACGCCGACGGGACGCTGCTGTGGGTGGAGGGCGACGCGGGTCTGCGCCGCGCCGCCGACCGGATGGCGTTCACCGAGGGCGCCCGCTGGAGCGAGGACGTCGCCGGCACCAACGCCCCCGGGACGGCGCTGGCCCTGGGACGGCCCGTCCGGGTGAGCCAGGGCGAGCACTACGCCACGGCCGTCGCGGGGTGGAGCTGCTCGGCGGCCCCGGTCCGGCACCCGCTGACCGGCGAGGTCCTCGGCGTCCTGGACCTCACCGGCGGTGAGGACCTCGGCCGCGAGCGGGCCCTGGAGTTCGTGCAGGCCGCCGTCGGGGCGGTGGAGGCCGAGCTGCGGGTGGTGGCCCTGCGGCGCCGGCTCGCGCCCGGGGTGGCCGCCCCGGCGCCGTCGGCGCCACGCCTGTGCGTCCTCGGACCCGCGCCGACGCTCACGGCCGATGGGCAGACGCGTCCGCTGTCGTTGCGGCACAGCGAGGTCCTGCTCCTCCTGGCCCTCGCCCCGGCGTCGGCCCCGACCGCCGCGCAGCTCGCCGCCGAGCTCGACGACCGCGACCTCGCCCCCGTCTCGGTGCGCGCCGAGGTCCACCGCCTGCGGGCGGTCCTGCGCGACCGCACGCACGGGGGTCTGGACCTGTCGCCGGCGCCCTACCGGCTCGTGGGGGAGCTGCGCTGCGACGCCCTCGACGTGCGCACCGCGTTGCGGGCCGGACGCGTCCGCGAGGCCGTCGCGGACTGGTCGGGGGACCTGCTGCCGGGGTCGGACGCCCCGGGGGTCCGCGACCTGCGCGAGGAGCTGCTGCTGGAGCTGCGCTCGGCCGTCCTGGAGGGTGACGACGACCGCGCCCTCCTGGAGTTCTCCCGCACCGAGGCCGGCCGCCGCGACGTCGTCGTCGCCCGCGACCTCGTCGCCCGGCTCGGCCCCGGCGACCCCGGCCGCGCCGAGGCGCTCGCCCGCTGGGAGCGGCTGCGCGGCTGACCCCGGCCGGGGTGCAACGGCGTTGCAACGCCCGCGGGCGCAGGGTGGGGCCACGGCGACGGAGCAGTCGCCGTCCCCTCACCGTGGAGGTCTCCCATGCCGGTCTACGAGGCACCCGGACGCGCCGGGTCCGTCGTCGAGTACGCCGACCGCTACGACCACTGGATCGGCGGCGAACGCGTCGCCCCCGCCGGGGGCCAGTACTTCGAGAACCCCAGTCCGGTCAACGGCCAGACCTTCACCGAGATCGCCCGCGGCACGGCCGCCGACATCGAACGCGCCCTGGACGCCGCGCACGCCGCGGCCCCCGCCTGGGGCCGCACGTCCGTCGCCGAACGCGCCCTCGTGCTGAACCGCATCGCCGACCGCATCGAGGCGAACCTCGAGAAGCTGGCCGTCGCCGAGTCCTGGGACAACGGCAAACCCGTCCGCGAGTGCCTCGCCGCCGACCTGCCCCTCGTCGTGGACCACCTGCGCTACTTCGCCGGGGTCGTCCGCGCCCAGGAGGGCGGGATCTCCCAGATCGACGACGACACCGTCGCCTACCACTTCCACGAACCCCTGGGCGTCGTCGGGCAGATCATCCCGTGGAACTTCCCGCTGCTGATGGCGATCTGGAAGCTGGCCCCGGCGCTCGCGGCCGGCAACGCCGTCGTCCTCAAGCCCGCCGAGCAGACGCCCGCCTCGATCATGCTGCTCATGGACGTCATCGGGGACCTGCTGCCCCCGGGCGTCGTCAACGTCGTCAACGGGTTCGGCGCCGAGGCCGGCAAACCGCTGGCCAGCAACCCGCGCATCCGCAAGATCGCCTTCACGGGCGAGACGACCACCGGTCGGCTGATCATGCAGTACGCCAGCCAGAACCTCATCCCGGTCACGCTGGAACTCGGCGGCAAGAGCCCGAACGTGTTCTTCGACGACGTCGCCGCCGCGCGCGACGACTTCTACGACAAGGCCCTCGAGGGGTTCACGATGTTCGCCCTCAACCAGGGCGAGGTGTGCACGTGCCCCTCGCGGGCCCTGGTCCAGAGCGGCATCTACGACTCGTTCCTGTCCGACGCCCTCGAGCGGACGAAGGCCGTCAAGCAGGGGAACCCGCTGGACACCGAGACGATGATCGGCGCGCAGGCCAGCAACGACCAGCTCGAGAAGATCCTGTCCTACATCGACATCGGCAAGAAGGAGGGCGCGCGCCTGCTCACCGGCGGGGAGCGCGCCGACCTCGGCGGGGAGCTGTCCGGCGGGTACTACGTGAACCCGACCGTCTTCGAGGGCGACAACTCGATGCGCATCTTCCAGGAGGAGATCTTCGGGCCCGTCGTCTCGGTCACCCGGTTCGACCACCCCGACGACGCGCTGAAGATCGCCAACGACACGCTCTACGGCCTCGGGGCCGGCGTGTGGTCGCGCGACATCCACCTGGCCTACCGCATGGGCCGCGGCATCCAGGCCGGGCGGGTGTGGACGAACAACTACCACGCCTACCCCGCGCACGCGGCGTTCGGCGGGTACAAGAGCTCGGGCATCGGCCGCGAGAACCACGCCATGATGCTCGACCACTACCAGCAGACGAAGAACCTCCTCGTCAGCTACTCGACGTCCAAGCTCGGCTTCTTCTGAGGTGGCCGTCGGACTGACCCCGGAGGCTGCGGCGGAGCTCCGCAGCCTCCGGGCCCGGCACGGGGACCTGATGTTCCACCAGTCCGGGGGGTGCTGCGACGGCAGCTCCCCCATGTGCTTCGCGGACGGCGACTTCATCCTGTCGGACGCGGACGAGTTCCTCGGGAACGTCGAGGTCCCGCCGGTCGACGGTGCGGACGGACGCACCGAGGGGTTCACGGTGGGGGTGTGGATGTCGAAGGAGCAGTACCGGGTGTGGTCGCACACGGAACTGACCATCGACCTGGTCCCCGGCCGGGGTTCGGGGTTCTCCTTGGAGGCCCCCGACGGCGTGCGGTTCCTCGTCCGGTCCGACGTCTGCCGCGTCTGAGGCCCGCCGGGGGACGCCGCTCGCTACGGTGGCGGCATGAGCACCCGTGACGTCGTCTTCGCGCTCGTCGGCTACGGCGGCGGGGGCCGGTTCTTCCACGCCCCCGTCGTCGAGGGGGCGGTGGGCACCCGGCTCGGGTTCGTCGTCACCACGAACCCCGACCGGGCGGCGCGGGCGCGCGCCGAGCACCCCGGCGTGGAGGTCGTCGGCTCGACGGCGGCGGCCGTCGCGGCCGGTGCCGAGGTCGTCGTCGTCTCGACCCCCGCGGCGACGCACACGGCCCTCACGGACGAGGCGCTCGACCTCGGCGCGCACGTCGTGTGCGACAAGCCGTTCGCGCTCGACGCGGCCGCCGCGCAGGCGTCCGTCGAGCGCGCCCGGACCGCCGGCCGGCTGCTCTCGCCGTACCAGAACCGCCGCTGGGACTCCGACCTGCTGACGCTGCGCCGGGTGCTGGCCGAAGGCGAGCTCGGGGACGTGGTGCGCTTCGAGTCCGCCTTCGAGCGGTGGGAGCCGACCGACCCGCCCGCCGCCGGCGGCGGGCTGCTGCGCGACTTCGGCGCCCACCTCGTCGACCAGGCGCTGCACCTGTTCGGCCCGGTCGCCGCCGTCGGCGCCCAGGCCCGCGGCGGGGACGGCGCGGAGCTGGAGTTCCGGCTGCAGCTGACGCACCGCGACGGCGTGCGCAGCGAGCTGTCGGGGTCGTGGAAGCAGCCCGTGCCGGGGCCGCGGTTCCGCCTCACGGGCACCGCGGGGACCTTCGTCGTGGACTCGCCGATGGACGTCCAGGAGGAGCTCCTGGTCGCCGGCCGGACGCCGCGGGCCGACGGGGCGGTGTGGGGGAGCGAACCCCCGAGCCGCTGGGGTGCGCTGGCCGTGGGCGGCGGTCCGGTGCGACGGGTGCCGAGCGAGCAGGGCCGTTGGCCCGACTTCTACACGGCCTTCGCGGCGGCCGTGCGCGGTGAGGGGCCCGTTCCCGTGGAGGCGTCGGACGCCGTGCGCACCTGCAGGGTCGTGGACGCGGCCCGCGAGGCCGCGAGGACCGGTGAGGTCGTCCGTCTCACGGACTGAGACGCGCATTCCGGGACTTGGACACCTCACAGCCCGCGCGTAGTCTGCGGGGACACCCGGAGCGGCGACGGCGACCCCGGTGCGCAGCGGGTGTCGACCGCCCGGCCAGGAGGACCCCTGGGGGCTCCCTCCCGTCCCGTTGCCCCGAAGGTTCCCGCCATGTCAGGCCAGACCCGCACGACCGCACCCGTCGCACCGCCCACCAACCCCGTCGGCAAGGTCGCCGCCGCCAGCCTCATCGGCACGACGATCGAGTTCTACGACTTCTACGTCTACGCGACCGCGGCCGTGCTGGTGTTCCCGGCGCTGTTCTTCCCCTCCGACAACGACACCGCGGCGACGCTCGCCTCGCTGGCCACGTTCGCCATCGCCTTCGTCGCCCGCCCCGTCGGGTCGGTGTTCTTCGGCCACTTCGGGGACCGCGTGGGCCGCAAGACGACCCTCGTCGCGGCACTGCTCGTCATGGGGATCTCGACCGTCCTCATCGGGGTGCTGCCCACGCACGCCTCCGCGGGCAACCTCGCCCCGGCGCTGCTGTGCGTGCTGCGCTTCGGGCAGGGTTTCGGCCTCGGCGGGGAGTGGGGCGGTGCTGCGCTGCTGGCGACGGAGAACGCCCCGCCGCACCGCCGGGCCCTCTACGGCATGTTCCCCCAGCTCGGGGCGCCGTTCGGGTTCGTCCTGGCCAACACCCTCTTCATCCTGCTGGCGACGCAGATGGACGACGCGACGTTCCTGTCCTGGGGCTGGCGCGTGCCGTTCCTGCTGAGCGCCCTGCTCGTCGTCCTCGGTCTGTGGATCCGGCTGAGCCTGGCCGAGACGCCGGTCTTCGCCAAGGCCCTCGCCGAGGAGCGCGCGGTGCGCGTCCCCGTCGCCGAGACGTTCCGCCGCAGCGGCAAGGTCGTCGTGCTCGGCGCGTTCTCGGTCATGCTCACGTACACGCTCTTCTACCTGACGACGACGTGGTCGCTGAGCTACGGCACGAAGACCCTGGGCTACTCGCGCCAGCAGTTCCTGCTCATGCTCTGCGTCGCCGTCCTCTTCATGGCCGCCGCGACGCCGCTGTCGGGCTGGCTCTCGGACCGCTTCGGGCGCCGGCCGGTGCTCGCGACCGCGATGGTCGGCGGCGCGGTCGTCGGTCTGCTGACGGGGCCGTTGCTCGGGTCCGGGCAGACGTCCCTCGTCATGGTCTGGCTGTGCGCCGGGCTGTTCTTCATGGGGCTCGTGTTCGGGCCCATCGGGGCCTACCTGCCCGAGCTGTTCCCGACGAACGTCCGGTACACGGGCGCCTCGCTGGCCTTCAACTCCGGGTCGATCCTCGGGGCCTCGCTCGCGCCCTACACCGCGGTCCAGCTCGCCTCCGCGCTCGGCGTCGGCTGGGTCGGCTACTACCTCGCCGGGACGGCCGTCGTGAGCCTCGTCTCACTGGCCCTGCTGCGCGAGACCCGTACCGCCTCGCTGGACTGACCCCCGTTAGGGTGCAGGCGTGGCCGGCGGACGTGCGTACAAGACCCTCTACCGGCACGTCCTGACCCGCATCGACGCCGAGGTCGCGCACCGCTGGGCGTTCGCCGGGATGCGGCTCGCCGGCCGCGTCCCGGTGGCCCCGGACGTCCTGCGCCGCAGCTTCACCACCGACGACGACCGGTTGCGGGTGCGGGTCCTCGGGCTCGACTTCCCGACCCCGCTCGGACTGGCGGCCGGCTTCGACAAGAACGCGACGGGCCTGGGCTCGCTGGGGCACTTCGGGTTCTCCTGCGTCGAGGTCGGCACCGTCACGGCGCTGCCGCAGCCGGGGAACCCCAAGCCCCGGCTGCACCGGCTCGTGGCCGACCGCGCCGTCGTCAACCGGATGGGGTTCAACAACGACGGCGCCGAGGTCGTCGCGAAGCGGTTGCGGCAGTACCGCGCCGTCCCGCCCGCGCACCCCGTCGTCGTCGGCGTGAACATCGGCAAGAGCAAGGTCGTCGACGAGGACGACGCGGCCGCGGACTACGCGACCTCCGCGCGGCTGCTGGCCCCCTACGCCGACTACCTCGTCGTCAACGTCTCCTCCCCGAACACCCCCGGGCTGCGGAACCTGCAGGCCGTCGAGAAGCTGCGGCCGGTCCTGTCCGCGGTGCGCGAGGCCGCCGACGGCGCCGCCCACCGGCACGTCCCGCTCCTGGTGAAGATCGCCCCGGACCTGTCCGACGACGACGTCGACGCCGTGGCCGACCTCGCCCTCGAACTCGGCCTGGACGGGATCGTCGCGACGAACACGACCATCGGGCGCGAGGGGCTGCGCACCCCCGCGGACGTGGTCGAGGCCGCCGGCGGCGGGGGACTGTCCGGTGCCCCGCTCAAGGCGCGGTCGCTGGAGGTGCTGCGCCGGCTCGCCGCGCGCACCCACGGTTCGCTCGTCCTCGTCGGGGTCGGCGGCATCGAGACGGCGGCCGACGTCGCGGAACGCCTCGACGCCGGGGCGTCCCTCGTGCAGGCCTACACCGCGTTCATCTACGAGGGTCCGGGCTGGGCGCGGCGGGTCCTGGACGAGCTCGCGGCGAGCCGGACGCGCCGGGAGAGCGACCGCTAGTCCCGAGTTGTGGGGTCGGTCCGCGCGGGTGACGCTTCGACGGTTGCCCGAGCGAAACCGACCGAGGAGACCCGTGACCGACACGGCCCGGCGCCCCACCCCTGACCAGGCGCAGGACGCACCCGACCCCAACCGCTGGCGGGCCCTCGCGGTCTGCCTCGTCGTGGGGTTCATGACCCTCCTCGACGTCTCCATCGTCAACGTCGCCCTGCCCTCCATCGAGTCCTCCCTCGGGGCGGGGTCCTCGCAGGTCCAGTGGATCGTCGCGGGGTACGCCCTCGCCTTCGGACTCGTCCTCGTCCCCGCCGGTCGCATCGGCGACCTGTACTCGCGCCGGCTGATGTTCGTCGTCGGCCTCGGCGGGTTCGTCCTGACGAGCGCGGCCGCCGGGCTCGTCCAGTCGGCGACCGCGCTGGCCGTCGTCCGTCTGGCGCAGGGCATCAGCGCCGGCCTGGTCAACCCGCAGGTCCTCGCCCTCATCCAGCAGTTGTTCACCGGCGCCGAGCGGGGCCGCGCGTTCGGCGCCTTCGGCACGACGATCGGGTTGTCCACGGCCGTCGGCCCGCTGCTGGGAGGCGGCATCCTCGCCGTCTTCGGCGAGCAGGAGGGCTGGCGGGGGGTGTTCCTCGTCAACGTCCCGATCGGGCTCGTCCTCATCCCGCTGGCGTGGAAGTGGCTGCCCGGCAGGGACCCGAACCGCGCACCCGGCAAGCTGCACCTCGACGTGCCCGGGCTCCTGCTGCTCGCCGCCGCCACCGTCCTGGGCATGCTGCCGTTCGTCCTGACCACCGGGCAGGGGGACTCGCCCGCCCGCTGGTGGTTCCTCCTGCCGGCCGCCGCGCTGCTGGCGGCGTTCGTCGCCTGGGAGCGGTGGGAGGGCAAGCACGGACGCGAACCCGTCGTCGACGCCGACCTCGTGAAGACCCGGTCCTACAGCACCGGCGCCCTCGTCGGGATCGCCTACTTCGCCGGGTTCACGGGGATCTTCCTCGTCGTGACGCTGTACCTGCAGTCCGGCCTCGGCCTGGCGCCCTGGCAGGCCGGGCTGGTGCAGACGCCCTTCGCGGTCATGTCGGGGATCTTCGCCCAGGTCGGTGGTCGGCAGGTCAACGCCCGCGGTCGGACGATCGTCGTGATCGGGCTCGTCGTCGTCGCCGTCGGGCTCCTCGCCGCCGACCTCGTCGCCGCCTCGGTGCAGGGGACCTCCGGCGCGGTCGCGCTGTCGGCCTGCCTCGCCGTCGCGGGAGCCGGTTCCGGTCTCGTCATCTCCCCGAACCAGACGCTCGCCCTCGCCGACGTCCCCCCGCGGGTGGCCGGCGTCGCCGGTGGGGTGCTGCAGACGGGGCAGCGCGTCGGCTCGGCCGTCGGCGTCGCCGCCACGACGGCGATCTTCTTCTCCACCGTCGCCAGCGCCGGTCTCGGGGGCCAGGCCCGGGCCGCCGGCTCGGGGCAGGGGACGCCGCCGCAGGTGCAGGACGTCTTCGGGCAGGCCCTGTCGCACGGACTGCGCGTCTCGCTCGGGCTCGTCCTGCTCGCCCTCGTGTTCGCGGTGGTCGACCTGCTGCGACGGCAGGGCCGCACCCCCGGCCACCACCACCACGGCTCGCACGACGCCTCGGTGGCCAAGCACCGCGCCGGGTAGCGTCGTCCCGTGAGACCGACGCAGTGGACGTGGACCTACGAGGACGCCGAGGGCCGGGCGGTCGAGGGGGAGGGCGCCGTCTTCCCGACGCAGTCCGACGCCGAGGTGTGGATCGGCGAGGCGTGGCGCGGGCTGCGCGAGCAGGGCGTCGAGAACGCCCACCTGTGGGCGGACGGCGCGAAGGTGTACGGGCCTCTGTCGCTGCGCCCCGCCGACTGACCTTCCCGCTTCCCGAGGGCCCCTCCCGGGGTCGTTGACGCGAAGCGCCGAATCTAGCGGCGCTTCGCGTCAACGAGACGACCGCGGGCGGCTCAGGAGGGGCGTTCGGTGGGGGAGGTCGCCGCCGTGCGGGCCGGGTCGCGCTCGACGACGTCGCCGAGGACGGAGTCGATGCGCTGCAGCAGTTCGGCCGGGATCTTCACCCCGGACGCCTTGACGTTCTCCTGCACCTGCTCGGGGCGGGACGCGCCGATGATCGCGGACGCGACGTTGTCGTTCTGCAGCACCCACGCGACGGCGAGCTGGGCCATCGACAGCTCGAGCTCGCGCGCGACGGACTTCAGCTCCTGGACCCGCGACAGCACGTCGTCGCGCATCCAGCGGCTGATCATCTGCTTGCCGCCCTTCTCGTCCGTGGCGCGGCTGCCCTCCGGCGGAGCTCCGCCCGGGGTGTACTTCCCGGTCAGGACGCCCTGGGCGACGGGGGAGAAGACGATCTGCGAGATGCCGAGGTCCCGCGAGGTCGGCACGACCTCGGGTTCGATGACGCGGTACAGGGCGGAGTACTGGGGCTGGTTGGAGATGAGCTGGAACCCCAGCTCGTCGGCCAGCTCGTGCCCCTGCCGCAGCTGGTCGGCGGTCCACTCGCTGACGCCGATGTAGAGCGCCTTGCCCGCGCGGACGACGTCGGCGAAGGCCTGCATCGTCTCCTCGACGGGCGTGGCGACGTCCCAGCGGTGCGCCTGGTAGACGTCGACGTGGTCGGTGCCGAGGCGGCGCAGCGATCCGTCGATCGACTCCAGGACGTGCTTGCGGGACAGGCCGGAGTCGTTGTGCCCCTTGGGGCCGGTCGGGAAGTAGACCTTCGTGAGGATCTCGAGGCTCTCGCGGCGCTGACCCTTCAACGCCGTGCCGAGGACGGTCTCGGCGGCCGTGTTGGCGTAGACGTCGGCGGTGTCGAACGTCGAGATGCCGGCGTCGAGGGCGGCGTGCACGCACGCGACGGCCGCCTCGTTCTCGACCTGCGAACCGTGGGTGAGCCAGTTGCCGTAGGTGATCTCGGAGACTTTCAGACCACTGCGACCGAGGTGTCGGAACTCCATGGTCGTGAACCTAACCCGACGCCCCACGCGGGTCGAGGGTCGGGGTTCAGACGGCGAGGGCCTCCGGGGCGCGGCGGTCCACGGTCGTCGACCGAGCGGCGAGCAGGACGCGCGTCGCACCGGCCGCGGTGAGGGCCGCTCCGCCGAGGTGCAGCACGACGGCCAGCCCGGGCAGACCGTCGAGGCTCTGGTACGTGCCGAGCGCGGCCTGGGCCACGAACAGCACGAGCAGGACGGTCGCGCGGCGGCGGACCAGGTCGTCGCCGGCGCGCTTGGCCACGACCACGACGACCGCGGACAGGACGAGGGCGGCGACGGCGAAGACCCCGTGCACGACGGTGATCGTCGCCCAGTGCACCGGGATGCGGTGCACCTCGGTGCTGTCGCCGGGGTGCGGACCGGCGCCCGTCACGACGGTGCCGACCACGACCACGACCCCGGTCACGGCGACCAGCCAGCGCGCGAGGCGGCGGGTGCTCCCGGCCGGTGCCGGGACGAGCGCCCGGTGGGCGATGTCGTAGCTGACGGTGGTGGAGACGAGCAGGGCGATCGCGGCGAGGAAGTGCAGGGCCACGACGTAGGGGTTCAGACCGGTGAGGACGGTGATGCCACCGACGACCGCGTTGAGCAGGACACCGACGAACTGGCCCCAGGCCGAGAACAGCAGCGCGCGGTGGCGCGGCCGCTGCAAGAGGCAGGCGATGATGACGGCACCCACGGCGATGCAGATGACCGTCGTCAGCATGCGGTTGCCGAACTCGATCGCGCCGTGCAGGCCCGTCGCGGCGGTGGCGGACGTGAACGAGTCGTCGGTGCAGCGCGGCCACGTCGGGCAGCCCAGCCCGGAACCGGTGACCCGGACGATGCCGCCCGTGACGATGATGAGGACCGCGACGGCGACGGCGATCGTCGTGGTCCAGCGGACCGCGCGGGAGTGGGTCGTGGGTGCGGGGCTCACGGCGCGGGACTCAGGCGGGGTGGGCGCCGCGGGCCACCATCGGGACCGGGCGGCGCATGCGGCGGATCTGCAGGGCGCGGGTGACCCCGTAGCCGACGAGCCCGCGCTCGGGCGCGTCGAACTTCGCCGCCACGGCGCGCTTCACCTTGCGGCCCAGCAGGATGCTGTCGATCACCACGATCGCGAGCATCGCGTAGATCAGCAGCGTGGTGCCGAGCACGAGCGTGGTCGACCCCAGCGGGGTGGCGACCATCGACAGGACCAGCGAGATGCCGGCGATGATGAGGAAGTACTCGCCCACGTTGCGGCGGGCGTCGACGACGTCGCGGACGAACCGCTTCTGCGGGCCGCGGTCGCGGATCGGCAGGTAGCGCTCGTCGCCGGTGAGCAGGGCGGCCTGCATCTTGGCGCGCTCCTCGCGTTGCGCCGCGCGGTTCGCCTTCTGCGCCTCCTTGCGGTCGGCCGGGACGAGCGGGCGCTGGTTGCGGGCCTGCGCCTCGCTGCGCTTGGGCGTCGGGCGCCCCTTGCCACCCACCTTCGTCAGCTCGACGGCGGGCGCCTCCACCGTGGGGGCCGACTTGTCCTTCGAGCGTCCGAACACACGTGAAGGGTACGTCACGGGGGGAGGCCGGAACGGCGCTGCGGCGCCGCTGTGTAGCGTCCCCGGTGTGAGTGATGCCACGGTCTCGACCGACGACAGCGCCCGTCCCGGCACCGGGCACGCGGACGAGGGGGCGGACGGACGGCTCGCGACGCTGCGCGACGCCTCGGCCGCCCAGGACGCCGCGACCCGGGCCGACCTCGAGGCCCTCGTGCGCGTCCCGAGCGTCTCGGCCCGCGCCTTCGACGCCGCCCACGTCCACGCCAGCGCCGAGGCCGTCGCCGAGCTGCTGCGCGGGGCCGGCGTGCCGCAGGTCGACGTGGTGACGGCGCGCGCCGCGGGCGCCGGTCCCGACGGCGCCGACCTCGAGTCCCACCCCGCCGTGATCGCCCACCGTCCCGCCCCGGCCGGTGCGCCGACGGTCCTGCTCTACGCCCACCACGACGTCCAGCCGCCCGGTCGCGACGAGGACTGGTCCAGCCCGCCCTTCGAGCCCACCGAGCGCGACGGACGGCTGTTCGGTCGCGGCGCCGCCGACGACAAGGCCGGGGTGATGGCGCACGTGCACGCGCTGCGGACCCTGCTGCCGACGTGGGGCCCGGACGACGGGGTCGGGGTCACCGTCTTCGTCGAGGGGGAGGAGGAGATCGGCTCCCCGACGTTCGCGGCCTTCCTCGCCGAGCACCGCGACGCCCTCGCCGCCGACGTCATCGTCGTGGCCGACTCCGGCAACTGGCGGGTCGGCGTGCCGGCCGTCACGACGACGCTGCGCGGCCTCGTCGACTGCGACGTGACCGTCGACGTCCTCTCGCACGCGGTGCACTCCGGGGTCAACGGCGGGCCCGTGCTCGACGCGCTGACCTGCCTGGCCCGGCTGCTCGCGACGCTGCACGACGCCGACGGCGACGTCGCGGTCGACGGGCTGCACAGCTCCCTGGCGCCCGTGGTCGACCTCGACGAGGCCACCTTCCGCGCCGACGCGGGCGTGCTGCCCGAGGTCCGGCTGGCCGGGACGGGCACCGTCGCCGACCGGCTGTGGACCAAGCCCGCCATCTCGGTCATCGGCCTGGACGCCACGCCCGTGGACCGCGCGAGCAACACGCTCGTCCCGTCGGCCCGCGCGAAGATCAGCATGCGCATCGCCCCCGGCCAGGACCCCGCTGCCGCCATGACCGCGCTGCGCCGGCACCTGCTGGCCAACGCGCCCTTCGGCGCGCGCGTGCGGGTCGACGACGGTGAGCTGGGCCAGGCCTTCTCGGCCGACACCTCGGCCCCGGCCCACGCCGTCGCCCGCGAGGCGTTCGCGGCGGCCTTCGGCGTCCCGGCCGTCGAGATGGGCATGGGCGGGTCCATCCCCTTCATCGCGGACCTCTCCGCGGTCTACCCGCAGGCCGCCATCCTCGTGACGGGCGTCGAGGACCCGGACTCCCGCGCCCACGGCGCCGACGAGTCGCTGCACCTGGAGGACTTCACCAAGGTCTGCCTGGGGGAGGTCCTGCTGCTGGACGGCCTCGCCGCGCGGGGGACCGCCGCCGAGCGGGCGTAACCTGCTGTGGTCCGACTCGCCGGGGAACACGGCGACCGCCCCGGCGGTTGACCCCGACGACAGCCCGCCGCGAGCGCTACCGGAGACGATGCTCATGACCACCACCAGCGACACGACCGCGACCGTCGAACCGGCGACCCACGGAGTCCTGCTGACCGACGTGGCCGCGACCAAGGTGCGCACCCTGCTCGAGCAGGAGGGTCGCGACGACCTGCGGCTGCGCATCGCCGTCCAGCCCGGCGGCTGCTCCGGCCTCATCTACCAGCTCTACTTCGACGAGCGCACCCTCGACGGGGACGCCGTGCGCGACTTCGACGGCGTCGGGGTCGTCGTGGACAAGATGAGCGGCCCGTACCTCGACGGCGCGACGATCGACTTCGCCGACACCATCGAGAAGCAGGGCTTCACGATCGACAACCCGAACGCCGGGAGCAGCTGCGCCTGCGGTGACTCCTTCAGCTGACCGAGCCTCCGGCCGACCGGCCCCCGCCCCCTCCCCGGGGACGGGGGCCGCTCGCGTCTGGGCGCTCGCCCCGCCGCGCGAGCCGGTCGGCCGAGAGCGCTTCGACGTCGGCCGGTCCCGGTTCGCCTTCGGCGACATCGCCGTCGAGGAGGGCGAGGACCTCGTGGCGGCCGGCGGCGACCTGCAGCCGGCCACCGTGCTGGAGGCCTACCGGACCGGCCTGTTCCCCATGGGCCTGGGCGGTGGCGGGCGAGGGCCGCTGGGCTGGTGGTCCCCGGACCCGCGCGGCGTCCTCGTCCCCGAGCGCGTGCACGTCTCGCGCTCGCTGCGACGGTCCCTGCGCACCTTCGAGGTCCGCCTCGACACGGCCTTCGACGACGTCGTCGAAGGCTGCGCGGACCCGTCCCGGCAGGGCGCCTGGATCACCGAGGAGGTCGCCCGCGCCTACGGCCGCCTGCACCGCCTGGGGTGGGCGCACTCCGTCGAGGTCTGGCGCGACGGGCGGCTCGTGGGCGGTCTCTACGGCATCAGCCTCGGCGGCCTGTTCGCGGCCGAGTCGAAGTTCCACCGCGTCACCGACGCCTCCAAGGCGGCCGTGGTGGCGCTGGCGGAGGTCATGACGTCCGACGGCGTCACCGGCCGTCTCGTCGACGTGCAGTGGCGCACGGACCACCTCGCCACGCTCGGCGTCCAGGAGGTGTCGCGGGGCGCCTACCTCGACGCGCTGGGCACCGCCTTGGCCCGACCTGTGCCCCGGCCCCTGCGTCCGCCCGGCCCGGCGCGCCCCGATCGGCCGAACGACTACGACGGGGGGTAGTCTCTCCTCCCGAGGGGCCACTCTGCTCAGGACCAACGCGTCAGGAGCACGAAACGTCCCCGTTCACTGCTCGCACGTGGAGAGGCCGACGTTGGGTACGCGAGACTCGGGCGCGACGCGTCGTCGCCGTCCCCCCAAGGCGCTGGCCGCCGGCGCCCTCACCGGCGCGGCGGCGTTGCTGCTGACCGGGTGCGCGGGGGACTGGCCGGAAGCGTCGGCGAGCAATTTCTTCCTGCCGGACGCCAGCATCGGCGCCACCGACATGACCCCGCGGATCTCCCAGCTCTGGGACGGGTCCTGGATCGCCGCCCTCGTGGTCGGCGTCCTGGTCTGGGGTCTGACGATCTGGTGCGTCGTGGCCTACCGCCGCCGCAAGAACGACCCGGAGCTGCCCGCGCAGGTCCGCTACAACATGCCGATCGAGATCCTCTACACGATCGTCCCGGTCATGATGGTCGGCGTCCTCTTCTACTACGTGGCGCGCGACCAGCAGGCGATCCTCGACACCTCCAAGACGCCGGACGTCACCGTCCAGGTCGTCGGCAAGAAGTGGTCGTGGGACTTCAACTACCTCGAGGGCAACGGCGCCTCGGCCCAGCCGGGCGTCTACGACACCGGCCGCCAGGCCGACCTGTCCGGGCGCTCCGGGGTGGAGCCCGAGCTGCCGACGCTGTACCTGCCGGTCAACGAGACGGTCCAGTTCGACCTGTACTCGCGCGACGTCATCCACTCGTTCTGGATCCCCGCCTTCCTCATGAAGATGGACATGATCCCGGGCAGCCCGAACAAGTTCCAGGTCACCCCCACCAAGGAGGGCGACTTCAAGGGCAAGTGCGCCGAGCTGTGCGGTGAGTACCACTCCGAGATGCTCTTCAACGTCAAGGTCGTCTCGGCGGAGGAGTACCAGCAGCACCTCGACGACCTCGCGGCAGCCGGCCAGACCGGGTCCCTGCCGACGACCCTCGCCGGGGCCGAGGAGCTCGCCGGCGTCCAGGCCGACTCGGTCCACTCGAACGAGGAGGAGAACTGATGGCTGCTGAGAGCTTCGACCTGCCCGGCGTGGCGGCGCGCGTCACCTCGCGCCAGCCGCTCGGCGCGGTCGTCCCGCGCTCGCGCGGTCGCGTCATCGCCAACTGGTTGTCCAGCACCGACCACAAGGTCATCGGCAACCTGTACTTCATCGTCTCGTTCATCTGGTTCCTGCTCGGCGGGATCATGGCGCTCCTCATCCGCGCCGAGCTCTTCGAGCCCGGCATGCAGGTGTTCGCCACCAAGAACGAGTACAACCAGGCCTTCACCATGCACGGCACGGTGATGCTGCTGCTGTTCGCCACCCCGCTCTTCTCGGCCTTCGCGAACGCGATCATGCCGCTGCAGATCGGCGCGCCGGACGTGGCCTTCCCGCGCCTGAACATGTTCGCCTTCTGGCTGTTCCTGTTCGGTGGCCTCATCGCCGGTGCCGGCTTCCTCACCCCGGGCGGGGCGGCGAGCTTCGGCTGGTTCGCCTACGCGCCGCTGAGCGACGTCGTCCACTCCCCGGGGCTGGGCGGCAACCTCTGGGTCATGGGCCTGGCGTTCTCCGGGTTCGGCACGATCCTCGGTGCGGTCAACTTCATCACCACGATCATCTGCATGCGCGCGCCCGGCATGACGATGTTCCGGATGCCGATCTTCACCTGGAACACGCTCATCACGAGCGTCCTGATCCTCATGGCCTTCCCGGTGCTGGCCGCCGCGCTGCTCGCGCTGGCCGCGGACCGCATCATGGGCGCCCACGTGTTCGAGGCCGCCAACGGCGGGCCGATCCTGTGGCAGCACCTGTTCTGGTTCTTCGGGCACCCGGAGGTCTACATCATCGCGTTGCCGTTCTTCGGCATCGTGACGGAGATCTTCCCGGTGTTCAGCCGCAAGCCGGTCTTCGGCTACAAGGGGCTCGTCTTCGCGACGATCTCCATCGCCGGTCTGTCCGTGACCGTGTGGGCCCACCACATGTACGTCACCGGCAAGGTCCTGCTGCCGTTCTTCGCCTTCATGACGATGCTCATCGCCGTCCCGACGGGCGTGAAGTTCTTCAACTGGCTCGGGACGATGTGGCGCGGGTCGCTGACCTTCGACACGCCGATGCTGTGGTCGGTCGGCTTCCTGGTGACGTTCCTCTTCGGTGGTCTGACGGGCGTCATCCTGTCCGCGCCGCCGCTGGACTTCCAGCTGTCCGACTCCTACTTCGTCGTCGCGCACTTCCACTACGTCGTCTTCGGCACGGTCGTGTTCGCGATGTTCGCCGGCTTCTACTTCTGGTGGCCCAAGCTCACCGGGAAGATGCTGCACGAGGGCTGGGGCAAGCTGCACTTCTGGCTGCTGTTCGTCGGGTTCCACACGACGTTCCTCATCCAGCACTGGCTCGGTGCGGCCGGCATGCCGCGCCGCTACGCCGACTACCTCGTGGGCGAGGGCTTCGAGACGATGAACCAGATCTCCACGATCGGGTCGTTCGTCCTGGGCCTGTCCTTCCTGCCCTTCCTCTGGAACGTCTACCGGACCGCCCGCTACGGCGAGAAGGTCACCGTGGACGACCCGTGGGGCTACGGCGCCTCCCTGGAGTGGGCCACGTCGTGCCCCCCGCCGCGGCACAACTTCACGTCGCTGCCGCGCATCCGCTCCGAGCGTCCCGCCTTCGACCTGCACCACCCCGAGGTCGCGGCGCACGACAACCACGACGGTGGCGGCAACCTTCTCGATGCGGTGTACGGCGGCTCGGACCGTCGCGGCCGCGAAGACGTCCACGGAGGGCAGTGACCGATGAAGCCTGAAACCTGGCTGTTCTCCGGCGGGATCCTGTTCTTCATCCCCGTCGCCTTCGTCTACGGGATGCTGACCCGCTGGGAGGAGTGGGTGGGCTTCATCGCCCTCCTGCTCACCGGTGGCCTGGCGCTCCTCGTGGGGACGTACCTGACCATCACCGCCCGCCGCATCGACGAGCGTCCCGAGGACAACCCCCGGGCAGACATCTCCGAGGGCGCGGGGGAGCAGGGCTTCTTCTCCCCGCACTCCTGGTGGCCGCTGTACCTGGCCGCCGGTGGCGCCGTGACGTTCTTCGGTGTGGCCGTGGGCTGGTGGCTCTGGCTCATCGGCGTCGTCATCACCGTGCCGATGATCGTCGGCTGGGTGTTCGAGTACTACAAGGGCGAGCACGCCCACTGAGACTCCTCAGCACGAGGGCCCCGCACCGTTTCCGGTGCGGGGCCCTCGTGCGTTCCGGGGCCGTGTCACCGATCTGTGACACCGGTCGTGCAACGCGGTGGACCTGCGCGGCGTCCCTCCGGTGGACCGCCGAGGTGACACCATGGTCGGCGGGGGAAGCACGAGAGGGGCGTTCGCGCCCGGGGGAGAGCACGTCTGTGATCGAGAGCCACGTCCAGTCCGCTGCGGTACGCCGCCGCACGCTCGTCGGCGTCCTGCTGGCCGCTGCGGCGGTCCCGGCCGTCGCGGCCTGCCAGTCCGACCCCGGCGCCGGAGCCGCCCCGGGAACGGGCGCGAGCCCGTCGGCCCCGCCGAGCGCGACGCCGCCGACCTTCACCGTGACCCCGGCCGACGCCACCGCCGACGTCCGCCCGGACGCCCCGGTCACCGTCGCCGTCGCCGACGGCAAGCTCACGGACGTCACCGTGACCGCGCCCGACGGCACCCCGGTGCCGGGCGCCCTCGACGCGGCGGGCACGACGTGGACCTCCCAGGCCCCGCTGGCGGTCGCGACCGCCTACACCGTCCACGCCGTCGCCGCGGGGTCCTCCGGGGCGTCCGCGACCCACGACAGCACCCTCACCACGCTCACCCCGGGGGCCACGGCCTTCCCGGCGGTGGCGCCGCTGTCCGGGCGCGAGGTCGGGGTCGGCATGCCCGTCATCGTGACCTTCGACTCCCCGGTGGCCAAGGACCGCCGCCGCGTCGTCGAGCAGAACCTGCACGTCACGGTCACGCCCACGCCGGTGGCCGGGTCGTGGAGCTGGCAGTCCGACACCAAGGTCGAGTACCGGCCCGAGCAGTACTGGCCGGCGCACGCGGAGGTGCACGTCGACATCGACCTCGGCGCCGTCGAGGTGGCGCCGGGCGTGTGGGGCAAGACCCGCGACATCGACTTCACCATCGGCTCGGCCATGGTGAGCACGGTCGACATCGCCGCCCACACGCTCACCGTCACCCGCGACGGGCAGGTCGTGAAGACCATCCCCGTGACCCTGGGGCAGCCCGGCAGCGGTGGCAAGTTCGTCACCCGCAGCGGGACCAAGGTCATCATGAGCCTCGAGGCGTCCCGGCAGATGAACTCCGAGACGACGGGCATCGGGCAGAACGACCCCAACTACTACAACGTCAACGTGAAGTACGCGCTGCGCATCACCAACTCGGGGGAGTTCCTGCACGCGGCGCCCTGGTCGGTGTCGTCGCAGGGGCGGGCCAACGTCAGCCACGGCTGCACCGGCATGAGCACCGAGAACGCGAAGTGGATGTACGACAACTCCAAGGTCGGGGACGTCGTCGTCTACACGGGCAGCAACCGCGGCATCGAACCGGGCAACGGCTTCACCGTCTGGAACGAGACCTACCAGCAGTGGCAGCAGGGTTCGGCCCTGAGCGCCTGAGCGGGCGGGTGACGGCCCGCCGCCGGGCGTGGCGGGCCGTCCTCGTCGTCGCCACCGTGGCGGCCGTCGTGGTGCTCGCGCGGCGGTTGGAGGCGGCCGACCTGGGGGAGCGGCTGCGGTCGGCGGGACCGGGCTGGGTGCTCGCCACGGCGGTGTGTTCCCTCGTGCCGTTGTTCGGCAACGTCGCCTCGATGACCGCGTTGTCGCCCGTGCGTCTGCCGGTGGTGCGCACGTGCGTCCTCTGGCTGGCCACGTCGTTCGTCAACCTCGTCACCCCCTCCTCCACCGGCGGGGTGGCGCTCACGGTGCGGTACCTGCAACGCCGCGGGCTGCCGCTCGCCGTGGCGGTGACGACGATCGGCATCGTGCAGTCGACGTCCTTCGTCGTCACGGGTCTGCTCGTCGTCGTGGGGCTGCTGGGCGCCGGACGGTCGGCCGAGTCCGCGGTCAGCGTGCCCTGGGCCGTCGTCGGGGCGGGCGCCGTTGCTCTGGCGACCGTGCTGGTCGTGGTCCGCCTGCACCCGCGGTGGCGGCGCTGGGCGGTCGAGCGGGTCGTCGAGCCCGTGCGCGCGGAGTGGCCCGCCCTGCGCCGCGTCCTGACCCAGCCGGGGCGCGTCGCGGTCGCCGTCGCCGGTCACCTGGCGGTACCGCTGGGGTTCGCGGCGACGCTGTGGTGCGCGGCCCGGGCCGTCGGGGGACACGCGCCCCTGCTGCTGCTGGTCCTCGTCGTCGTGGGCAGCTCGGCCGTCACGGCCGCCGTGCCCGTGCCCGGCGGCATCGGCGCCTCGGAGGCCGCGCTGACGGCGGGCCTCGTCGCCTGCGGGCTCACCCCTGAGGCGGCGCTGTCGGCCGCGCTGCTGCACCGGGCCCTGACGTTCTGGGTGCGGGTGCCGCCCGCCTGGGTGGCGCTGCTGTGGCTGCGGCGGCGGGGGGCGGTGTGAGCGGGGCGGGGGACGCACGGCGTCCCCCGCCCCCTCGACGACTCAGCCCGTGAAGGAGGAGATGTCCCCGACGTAGCGGGTGTGGTCGGCCGGGATCGGCTCCACGGCGGCGAGCGCGACCTCGGCCGCGAACTCGGCGATGTCGTAGAGCTTCCCTGCAGCCTCCTTGCGGATGGCGAGGGCCCCCGGGTTGGACCGCTCGAGCAGGGTCGCGGTGATGGTGCCCTCGATCATGTCGCCGGAGACCACGACGAACTCGACGCCTGCGGCCTCCACCGTCGGGATGAGGGCGCGCAGGGCGTCCTCACCGGCGCGCTTGCTGCGCGCGACGGGTTCGTACTCCGGCATGGTCGGGGTGGTGTTGATGAAGTGGGCCTGGTGGCTCGTGACGAAGACGATGCGCGATCCCGGCGCCAGCAGGGGCAGGGCCGTCTCCAGCGCGTTGACCTGGGCGTCGCGGTTGAGCTGCATCGCGTAGTCCTCGGCGACGCCCTGTTCCATGCCGCCCGAGGCGTTGAGGACGAGGACGTCCAGCCCGCCGAGCTCGGCCTGCACGCGGTCGAACATCGCCTGCACCGACGCCGGGTCGGTGAGGTCGGCGGCGACGGCGGTCGCGGTCGCCCCGCCGGCGGTGAGGGAGGCGACGAGCTTCTCGGCGCGGGCGGCCTTGTTCCGGTAGTTCACGACGACCGAGGCGCCGGCCTCGGCGACGTACGTCGCGGTCTGGGCACCGATGCCGCGGGAGGACCCGGTGATGAGGACGCGCTTGCCGGAGAGGCTGCCGGGGGCGAGGGGGTTGGTCACGGGGGAGGAGCCTAACTGCTCGTCGGGACGGGGTGGTGGGGCGTGGGAGAACGGCCGCTCACGCAGAAGGGCCCCGAGCCGGTGGCTCGGGGCCCTTCTGGTGGTGACGTCAGCCGTGGGTCGTCTGCGACGTCCCGATGGCCGGGTTGTCCGCCCGGTCGAGCTCGTCGGCGTGCGCCTGACCGAGCTCGCTGTGGTGGTCGTGGTGCGCCGCGGCCAGTTCGGCCGGGGTGACCGGCTCGACGCGGTCCTCGAAGTAGAACTTCGAGAGGCGACGCTGGACCTTGCCGATCAGCGTGCCCGGGTTCCCGGCGTCGACGCGGTCCTCGATCTCCATGGGACGCAGCGAGTCGTGCTGCACCAGGGTCCAGCGCTCGAGGTCCGTCAGGGGGGCGTGGACCTCGATGAACTCGCCGTGCGGGAGGCGGACGATGCGCCCGGTCTCGCGACCGTGCAGCGCCTTCTCGCGGTCCTTGCGCTGCAGTCCGAGGCAGATGCGCTTGGTGACGACGAACGCCAGCGCCGGCAACGCGAACACGAGGACGCGCAGCGACCGCGTGATGTCGTTGATCGACAGGTTCATCATGTGGGCGATGATGTCGTTCCCGCCCGAGATCCAGAGCAGGATGTAGAACGTCAGCGCCATGACGCCGAGACCCGTGCGGGTCGGCTGGTTGCGCGGACGGTCCAGCAGGTGGTGCTCACGACGGTCGCCCGTCGCCGCCTGCTCGATCCACGGGTAGAGGACCATCACGCCCATCGTCAGCAGGATGACGACCGTGGTGGGGATGAAGATGTTCATCGAAAACGTGAAGCCCCACAGCGTGAACTCGAACCACCCCGGCATGAGGCGGACCGCACCGTCGAGCCAGCCCATGTACCAGTCCGGCTGCGAACCGGCGGTGACGGGGGAGGGGTCGTACGCGCCGTAGGCCCAGATCGCGTTGATCTGCACCAGCGCCCCGAGCGCCGCGATGACGCCGAAGACGATGAAGAAGAACCCACCGGCCTTGGCCATGTAGACGGGGAACAGCGGGAAGCCGACGACGTTGTCCTCGGTCCGGCCGGGGCCGGGGTACTGGGTGTGCTTGTGCACGACGACCAGCATGAGGTGGACGGCGATGAGGGCCAGGATGACGGCCGGCAGCAGCAGGATGTGGATGGTGAAGAACCGCGGGATGAAGTCCGTCCCGGGGAACTCGCCACCGAACAGGAAGAAGCTGATGTAGCTGCCGACCACCGGGACGGCCAGGATGATCGCCTGCGCGATGCGGATCCCGGTGCCCGAGAGGAGGTCGTCGGGGAGGGAGTAGCCGGTGAAGCCCTCGAAGACCGCCAGGATGGCGAGGATCGAGCCGATGACCCAGTTGACCTCGCGCGGCTTGCGGAACGCGCCGGTGAAGAACACGCGGGCCATGTGGACGATCGTGGCGGCCACGAAGACCAGCGCCGCCCAGTGGTGGACCTGGCGCATGAGCAGCCCGCCGCGGATGTCGAACGACAACCGCAGGGAGGACTCGTACGCCTCGGAGACGTGCTGACCCACGAGCGGGATGTACCCGCCCTGGTAGGTCGTCTCGGCCGCGCTCGGCTCGTAGAAGAACGTCAGGAACGTCCCGGTCAGGAGCAAGATCACGAAGCTGTACAGCGTGATCTCACCGAGCATGAACGACCAGTGGTCGGGGAAGATCTTCCGGGCGAACCCGTTGACGACCTTGCTCGCGCCGACGGTGTCGTCGGCGAAGTTGGCGACGCCACCCGCCGCCTTGTCGATGGTGCTCATCCGCGCTCCCAGAAGCTCGGGCCCACGGCTTCGTGGAAGCCGCTCGTCGCCACCAGGTAACCCTCGTCGTCCACTGCGATCGGCAGCTGGGGGAGGGGCCGCTTGGCGGGGCCGAAGATCACCTTGCAGTCCTGCGTCAGGTCGAACGTCGACTGGTGGCAGGGGCACAGCAGGTGGTGGGTCTGCTGCTCGTACAGGGCCACGGGGCAGCCCATGTGGGTGCAGATCTTCGAGTAGGCGACGGTTCCGTCGACGCCCCACTCGTTCTGCTTCTCGCTCAGGAGGTCCTGCTCCAGCCGCATGATGAGCACGGCGGACTTGGCCTTCTCGTTCAGGGGGTGGTCGACCTCTTCGATGCCTTCCGGCAGCACGTGGACGACCGAACCGAGGGTGACGTCCGCGGCGCGGATGCGACCGCCCTCGGGGTCCTTGGTGAGGTGCACGCCCTCCTTCCACATGGTGGTGGAGAGGTCGTTGCCCGGCAGCGGCCCGGTGTCGCGGAAGAAGAAGACCGCGGGGATCGGGAAGAGCGCCAGGGCCCCGATGAGGGTGTTGCGGATCAGCGGGCGGCGGCCCAGACCGGCCTCGGCGGCACCTTCCTTGAGGAGCGCCACGGCCTCCTCGCGCTCGGCCGTCGTGCCGCGCTGGCGGTGGCGCATGTCGATGCGCTCGTCGTCCGGCATGAGGGTCTTGGCCCAGTGGACCGCACCGACGCCGAGGGCGAACAGCGACAGGAACATCGACAGGCCGATGGCCTTCGTCGACCAGCTGACGCGGTCGAAGTCGCCGTTGTACTTGATCCCGACGATCGAGACGATGATCCCGATCGAGCCGACGATCGACAGCAGCAGGAAGAACGCGACCTGACGCTCGGCGCGCTTGGCGGCCTGCGGGTCCGTGTCCCCCATGCGGTGCCGGTGCGGCGGCAGCCCCGGGTTCTCGAAGCGGTCGGGAACGCCGGCCTCGGGCCTGGCCAGGGTGGACCCCGGCTGCCCGTGCGCCTCCTCGGCGCGTTCGATGTCGCTCATGCTCCCTGCCCGTCCGGTTCGTTCACGTTGCTTGAGGTGCTCATCAGGAGGACTTCATCCCCAGCCACACCGAGACGCCGATGAGGGCGCCGATGCCAGCGATCCACGCCACGAGGCCCTCGGACACCGGCCCGAGCGACCCCAGGGTCAGCCCGCCCGGGTCGACGCGGGTGTTCTCGCCACCGCGGTCGGTCAGCCAGGCGATGATCGCCTTCTTGTCCTCGGAGCTGATGTTGTTGTCGTTGAAGACCGGCATCGACTGCGGGCCGGTCTGCATGGCCTCGTAGATGTGCTTGGCCGAGACGCCCGTCAGGTCCGGGGCGTACTTGCCGGCGGTCAGCGCGCCGCCCTTGCCCTGCGAGTTGTGGCACATGGCGCAGTTGGTGCGGAAGATCGCCGCGCCGCGCGCGACCTCCTCGTTCGAGACGCCGCTCGTGTCGAGCTGCTCCTCGGTCGGGATGGCCGGGCCGGGGGCGAGGGAGGCGATGTAGGCGGCCATCTGGTCGATCTGCTCCTGCGAGAAGCGGATCTTGTCGACCTCGGGGGCCTGGGCGCCGGACTGTGCCAGCGGCATGCGGCCGGAGCCGACCTGGAAGTCCACCGAGGCCGCACCCACGCCGATGAGGGAGGGGCCGGGGTTCTTCCCGTCGGTGACGCCGCCGCCTTGGGCGTTGATGCCGTGGCAGGTCGAGCAGTTGGCGAGGAAGAGCTTCTTGCCGGCCTCGATGTCGTCGGCCGAGGCCGTCGCGGTGGTCGCCTGGGCCTCGCGGGGAGACAGGGCCGCGTACAGGCCCCCGACGAGGAGCAGCGCCAACGCGATCAGCACGACGACGGCCATGGGGTGGCGCCGTCGGGCGCTGAGTGCGGTGAGGGTCCTGGTCACGGTGCTGGTGCTCGCTTCCTACGGGGGCGTTCGGGACTGCGTGTGGGGAACGGCGTCGAGAGCTCGTTCGTCACTTCAAGACGTAGATGACCGTGAAGAGGCCGATCCACACGACGTCGACGAAGTGCCAGTAGTACGAGACCACGATGGCGCTCGTCGCCTCCTGGTGGCCGAAGCGCTTGGAGGCGTAGGAGCGGCCGATGACCATGAGGAAGGCGATGAGCCCGCCGAAGACGTGGATGCCGTGGAAGCCGGTGGCGAGGATGAAGACCGAGCCGTAGGCGTTGGTGGCGATCGTCAGGCCCTCGTGCGCCAGCTCGGCGTACTCGAAGACCTGGCCGGCGACGAAGAGGCCGCCGAAGATGTACGTGAGGATGAACCACTCCTGCATGCCCCACTTGGAGAACTGCAGGAGGCCCCCGGTGCGGCGCGGCTGGAAGCGCTCCGCGGCGAAGACGCCGAACTGGCACCAGAACGACGAGATCACGAGGATCGTCGTGTTGACGCTCGAGAACGGGACGTTGAGCAGCTCCGGACCCGACTCCCACAGCGCCGGTGCCACGGAGCGGATCGTGAAGTACATGGCGAAGAGCCCGGCGAAGAACATCAGCTCGCTGGACAGCCACACGATCACGCCGACCGACACCATGTTGGGTCGGTTCACCGACCCGTGTGCAGGACTCGGGGTACTGCTCTGGACAGCCTGTGCACTCGCCACGGCGCCAATCATGCCCCACCCCTGGCGCGGTTCGCCGCTCGGGGACCGACAACGTGTCGTAGACCACCGTTCCGCCGGGTGGGGGAGGTTCGGCACGCGGTGTGCGGAGGTCGTGCGCAGGGTGCCCGGGACCGCTCGTCCGTGCGGGTGAGGGCTCCGGAAGTCAGGAGAACCTCACTCCCGGATCACAGAACGGTCTCGATCTGCGGCCGGTGTGCGCGGCGGGGCTCCCGACCCCGTCCGGGGCGCCCTCAGTAGGGTGCGGAGCGCTCCGGGGCCGCCGGGGCGCGCACCCCACCCGCAGGAGCCGAGGACGCCATGACCACCGCCGCACGCACGTGGGCCGGGCTGCTGACCGAGCTGCTCGCCGGTCGCGACCTGACGGCGGAGCAGACCGGCTGGGCCATGGACCAGGTGATGCGCGGCGACGCGGGCGACGTCCAGCTCGCGGGGTTCCTCGTGGCGCTGCGGGCCAAGGGCGAGACGAGCCAGGAGCTGACCGGCCTGGCCGAGGCGATGCTGTCCCACGCCGTGCCGCTGTCCGTTCCCGGCCCGATCGTCGACCTCGTCGGCACCGGCGGGGACCGTGCCCACACCGTGAACATCTCGACGATGGGTTCGCTCGTCCTGGCCGGCGCCGGCCACCGCGTCGTCAAGCACGGCAACCGCGCCGCGACGTCCGCCTCCGGCTCGGCCGACGTCCTGGAGGCCCTCGGGGTGCGGCTGGACCTGCCGCCGCGGCGCGTGGGGGAGCTGGCGGTCGAGGTCGGCATCACGTTCTGCTTCGCCCAGGTCTTCCACCCCGCCATGCGGCACGCGGCCGGCGCCCGCGGCGGCCTCGGCGTCCCCACCGCCTTCAACGTCCTCGGCCCGCTCACCAACCCGGCGCGCGCCGGGGCCACGGCCGTCGGTGTCGCCGACCGCCGGATCGCCCCGCTCGTGGCCGACGTCCTGGCGGCCCGCGGCACCCAGGCCCTCGTCTTCCGCGGCGACGACGGCCTCGACGAGCTGACGAGCACCGGCCCGGCCCGCGTCTGGGTCGTCGACGGCGGCGCGGTCACCGAGGTCGGCCTGGACCCGGTCGCGCAGCTGGGGCTGGCGCCGACGACCCTGGCGGACCTGCGGGGCGCCGACGCCGCGCACAACGCCGGTGTCGTGCGCGACCTGCTCGCCGGGACCCGTGGACCCGTCCGCGACGCCGTCGTCCTCAACGCCGCGGCTGCGCTCGTGGCCGCGGGTGTGCGGGCCGCGGGGGGCGCGGGGCTGGTCGAGGGCCTCGTGGACCACCTGACCGAGGGCATGCGTCAGGCGGCCGCCTCGCTCGACTCCGGCGCGGCCGCGGACGTGCTCGACCGCTGGGTGCGGGCCTCCGCCTGACGCCTCCGCCTGGTGGGGTCCGGACGCTCAGTCGACGCCGAGGGCGAACGCGGACTCCAGGTCGTGCCGGGAGTAGGCGCGGAAGGCGATGTTCGTCGTGGTCGACACGACGCCCTCGACGCGGCTGATGCCGCCGGCGATGACGTCGGCCAGGTGCTCGTGCTCGCGCACCCGGACCATGACGACGAGGTCGACGTCGCCGGTGACGGAGTACACCTCGCTGACGCCGTCGATCTCGGCGAGGGCCTGGGCGACCTCGGGGATGCGCCGGCCGTCGCAGGCCACGTTGACGATGGCGGTGATCACGCGGGTGAGGCTACCGCCGTCGCCGCCAGTCGGCTCCGTGCCCAGCCCGCCCCGCGCACCGGGCAGGTCCAGGGCGAGGCCTCCGCGTCCTGCACGGCGACGAGCCGCACGCCCGGCTGCTCGAGCCAGCCCAGCAGCGCGTCGGTCTCCTCCACGAGCAGGCCCGGGCGCCCCGGGCCCGGTGGCGCGACGACCTCGCCCGTGGCCCGCAGCGCCTCGATGTGCGGCATCGGGTCGGACCCGCGCGGGGTCAGGCACGTCCCCGCCAGCCGTCCGTAGCGGATGAGCACGACCTCCCACCCGCCCGTCGGCCAGCCCGGCGTCGGGGCGCTGCGGCGGGCGGCGACGATCTCCGGGCTCGCCGCCACCGGACCGCGGCGCTGGGCGCGGTCGGCGGCCTGCAGGAACGCCTCGAGGCGGTCGCGGGCACCGGCGGCCTCCTCGTACCGCTCCTGTGCGGCGAGGCTCGTCAGCCGCGCCCGGCCGTGCTCGAGCGTCGCGGCGGCGTCCTCTCGCAGCGCCCGGCGGACCTGCTCGACGACCTCGGCGTACGACGTCGCGTCCTGCCCGCCGCGCGCGGTGCCCAGGCAGGGCGCCCCGCAGCGGCCGATCTCGGCCAGGACGCAGGCCCCCTCCCCGTCGGCCTTCGGCACGCGGGGGATGCGCCGGGTGCACTGGCGCAGCGAGTGGACGTCGTGGAGCGCGGCGACGGCCAGCTCGGCCGTGCGGACCGAGCGGAACGGCCCGAGGTACTCCGCGCCCTCGGCGGTGTCGTCGCGGACCTGCTTGACCAGGGAGAGGCGCGGCCAGGCGTCGGCCGTGAGCTTGACCCAGGTGACCTTCTCGGGGGCCTTGGACCGCCGGTTGTAGGGCGGGGCGTGCTCGGCGATGAGGCGCAGCTCGCGCACGCGCGCCTCCAGCGCCGTCTCGCACACGACCGGCACCACCGTCGTCGCCGCGCGGACCATCTCGGTCATCCGCGGGCGGCTCTCCGAGGCCGTGAAGTAGGACCGGACCCGGCGGTGCACGTCGACCGACGTGCCCACGTAGAGCACGCGCCCGGCGGCGTCCCGGAACTGGTAGACCCCCGGCGCCGACGGCAGGCCGACCGCGAGGTGCTTCTTGGCCCGGCGGGCCGGGTTGACCGCCGTCGCGGTGAACGCCGCCAGGTCCTCCAGGGAGTGCACACCCCGGTTGCCCACCCGGGCCAGCAGCGCGTGCAGGACGTCGACCGTGGCGCGGGCGTCGTGCAGGGCGCGGTGGTCGGGGGTCGTCGTCGTGCCGAACAGGCGCGCGAGCGTCCCGAGCTTGCGGTTCGGCGCCTCGTCGCGGTCGACGAGCTGCCGCGCCAGCACGACGGTGTCGACGATCCGCGGACCCGGCCACGGTCGGCCGGTGAGGGTGCACGCCGCCTTGAGGAAGCTCACGTCGTACGGGGCGTTGTGGGCGACCAGCACGGCCCCCCGGTCGAAGCCGGCGAACTCCAGGAAGCTCGGCAGCACCTCCGGGGTCGACGGCGAGGCCGCCACCATGCGGTTGGTGATGCCGGTCAGCACCTGCACGAAGGCCGGGATGGGGGAGGCGGGCCGCACGAGCGTCTGGAACTCGCCGAGCACCTGGCCACCACGGACCTTCACGGCGCCGATCTCGGTGATCTCCGCGCCCGACGGCGGGCCGCCGGTGGTCTCGAGGTCGAGGACGACGAAGGTGACGTCCGCCAGCGGCTGCCCGAGGTCCTCGAAGCTGGCCTGGAAGCTCGCGGGTGCGGTGGTGCCGGGCATGGGGCGGACGCTAGGCGAGCGCTCCGACACGACCGCGCCGCGACACGCGGCGGACCGCCGTCAGGGGGTCTGGAGGGCGGTGGCCGTCCGCACGACCCTGACCCAGGGGACGAGGGCGACGCCGAGGACGGCCACCCCGACGAGCTGGACCGCGCCCGCGGCCGGGCCCACCCCGCCCGTCAGCAGGGTGCCGAGGTTGGTCAGGGCCTGGCTCGCCACCCACGTGCCCCACCACAGGGCGAGCGGGGGCCGGGGCAGCCGACCCGGTCGGGCTGCGGCGGAGGCCGTCAGGGCGTCGCGGACCACCTGGAACGGGAACCACCAGGAGACGACGGGGACGACCCAGCCCGCCCAGGCCCAGCCCCGCGAGCGGACGTGGTGGTGGAAGGGCGACATCCGCTCGGCGTTGCGGCGCACGCGCAGCAACCAGACGGAGGTGACGACGAGGGCCGCCAGCCAGCACACCGACGTCAGGACGGAGACGTCGGTCGCGACGTCGAACCCGCTCGTCGGGTCGGCGCCGAAGGACGTGAGCGCCGCGAGGAGGTCGGTCGCCGTCGCGACCCCCGACAGCACCAGGACCGCGGTGGCGAGGCCGCCGACGGGTTCGAGGGGGCCGGCCGGGGGTGGCGTGAGGCCCCACGGCGACCCCGGGTCCGGCTGCTGCCACGTCGCTTGCGGTCCGTCCACCGGGTCCTCCTCGTCGTCGGTCGTGATCACCGTAGCGAGCGTGGCGCCCGTGCGGAGGGGTCCTCAGGAGTTCGCCCCCGCGCCGGACCCCAGGGCGGCCGACCACGTCCGCCAGGTGGGCAGCACGAGGGCCGCCAGCGTCGCGTGGCCGGCAGCGCCCGGGTGCGCGCCGTCACCCGCGCGCACCTCCGCCCGCCAGAGCGCGTGGGCGCGCAGCGCCGGCAGGACGCCGACGTAGGGCACCCCGAGACGTGAGCACACGTCGGTGAACGCGGCGTCCACGACGGCGGTGCGGTCGTTCTGCGCCTCGTCGTCCACCGCCGGTGGGCCGACGACCAGCACCGGCCAGCCCGGCTCACGGGACTGCCGGAGCAGCGCCTCCAGGTGCGCTGCGCACCGCTCCGGCGCGGTCCGCGGGCGACCCTCCTCGAGGGTGGTGCCGTTGACGCCGAAGGACACCACGACCCCGGCCCGGCAGTCCGTGGGCAGCCGGGGCGTGCACTCGGTGCGCCACCGGGCCAGGACGTCGCCGCTCGTGCCGCGCCGGACGCCGAGGTCGTAGCTCGTCAGCGGCCGCCCGTCGGCGTGCCCGGCCGCCGCCACCCGACCGACCCAGCCCAGGTGCTCGGGGTCGCCGGCGCCGGCGACGAAGGAGTCGCCCACGAAGCAGACACGGACGTCCGGCGCCGGGGTGGTCACGGGCCCATCCCAGCAGCGTCGTCGACGCGGCCCTCGAACCCCTGTTCGACCCTCGTGTCGGAGGGGGGTGCTTCAGTGCGCAGCACCGGTCGCGGTGGCCGGTCCTGACGAGCTGGAGGTCCCCCGGTGCTCATCGACTGCGACAGCTGCACGGCCCGCCCCCTGGCCTGCTCCGAGTGCGTCGTCTCCGTCCTGCTGGGCCCTCCGCAGGAGCGCTCGCTCGACGCCGAGGAGGTCGGCGCGGTGGAGGTGCTGGCCGCCTCCGGCCTCGTGCCGCCCCTGCGGCTGCAGACGGGCCCGGCGCACCGTTCGCCCCGGGTGGCGCGGGTCGTGGGGCTGCCGACCGTGCAGGCGCCGGGACGCCAGGCGGGATGATGGCCGCGTGCCCCCGCGTCCGCCGGTCCCGCGGCGCTCCCTCCTCCTCGCCCCGGCCCTGGCCCTCACGGCGTGCGGGCCGGCGACTCCGGCCGGTTCCCCCGTGCCGTCGTCCCTGGGGGCGGCCCTGGCCGCGCGCCGACGAGCCCTGCTCACGGGTGACCTCGACCGCGCCGGGGCCGCCGTCGCCGCGGACGAGCGGGGCGCGCTGCGCCGCGCCGACGCCACCGCCCTCGCCGCGGGCCTGGACGACTGGGCGGTCGAAGGGCTCCCGAGCGCCGTGGGGTCCGGCGAGGAGGGTCGCGGACTGCTGCGCGTGCGGGTCGCGGGGGAGGCGCGTGCGGTCGCGTCCGGGGTGGCGGTGCGCTGGGACGGCGCGCTGCACCTCGCCGCCGACACGCCGCAGCCCTGGGACTTGTCCGCGCCGGTCACGGCCCAGCGGGTCGAGGGTGGGGTCGTCCTGCACGTGGGCGAGCCGTCGGCGGTCGGCCGGGAGGTCGCAGCCGGGCTCGCCGACGCCACCGCGCGCGTCGACGCCGCCTGGGGCACCGACTGGCCGCGCGGAACGGCCGTCGTCGTCGTCCCGCGCGCGGCCGACGTGACCCGGCTGGCCGGGACCGGCGGCGACGTCGACGCCGTCGCGGTCGGGCTCGACGCCGACCTGGCCGACGGGGCGCCCGCCGGCGTCCGGGTGGTCCTGTCGACCGAGCGGTTCGCGACGCTGTCGCCGCTGGGACGCGCCGTCGTCCTCACGCACGAGCTCGTCCACGTCGCGACCCGCGCGACGCCCCGCCCGCCCGGGGCCGTCGTGCCGCGCTGGCTCACCGAGGGCCACGCCGACCACGTCGCCCGTCGGGGACGGGACGTCTCCGCCGCAGCGCTCGCGGCCGCCCTCCTCGCCGACCCGGGGGAGCCGCAGGTCCCGGCGGACGCGGACTTCACCGCCACCGACGCGGGACGGGTCCAGGTCGCCTACGCCGCTGCCTGGACGCTCGTGACGTCCGCCGCCCGCGCCAGCGGAACGCCGGCCGTCACGGCGCTCGTGCGGGACGTGTGGACCGGGACCCCGCTCGAGGCGGCCTGCACCGCCCGGCTCAACAGGCCCTTCGCCGAGGTCGTCGCCACCTGGCGCCGCGACGTCGCCACCGGCCTGGTGGGGTGGGTGCCGTGAGCACCCTCGTCGTCACCAACGACTTCCCGCCGCGCACCGGCGGCATCGAGTCGTTCGTCCACGCCGTGGTCCGGCGGCTCCCCGCGCACGGCGGCGGGCCGGTCGTGGTGCACACCGCCCGCCAGCGCGGGGACGCGCGGACCGACGCGGCGCTCGCGGACGTGGGCGTCACCGTCGTGCGGGACCCGTCGCCGCTCATGGTGCCGACCCCCGGCATCGTGCGCCGCGTGCAGCGGACCGCCCGCGAGCACGGCGCCGACCGCGTCTGGTTCGGGGCGGCCGCGCCCCTGGGCCTCATGGCCCCCGCCCTGCGCGCGGCGGGGGTCGAGCGGGCGGTCGCCACGACGCACGGTCACGAGGTGTGGTGGTCGAGCCTGCCCGGGTCGCGCACGGCGCTGCGCCGCATCGGCGAGGGCAACGACGTCGTCACGTACCTGGGGGACTGGTGCCGCTCGCAGGTGCAGCGCCCGCTGACGGCTGCCGCCCGGTCGCGGATGCGGCGGCTGACCCCCGGCGTCGACACGGACGTGTTCCGGCCGGATCCGCGGGCCCGGCGCGCGGTCCGCGAGCGGTACGGCCTGGGGGAGCGGCCCGTCGTCGTCTGCGTCTCCCGGCTCGTGGCCCGCAAGGGCCAGGACGTCCTCGTACGGGCCCTGCCCGCGCTGCGCCGGCTCGTGCCGGACGCGGCGCTGCTCGTCGTCGGCGACGGCCCGCACCGGACGGTCGTGGAACGGCTCGCGGACCGGACCGGCGTCCGCGAGCACGTCGTGTTCACCGGGGCCGTCCCGTGGGAGCAGGCTCCCGGGTTCTACGCGGCCGGGGACGTGTTCTGCATGCCGACGCGCACCCGCCTGGGCGGGCTGGAGCCGGAGGCGCTGGGCATCTGCTACCTCGAGGCGGCCGCGTGCGGCCTGCCCGTCGTGGCGGGCGACTCCGGCGGGGCGCCCGACGCCGTCCTGGACGGGGTCAACGGCGTGGTCGTCGACGGCCGGGACGAGGCCGCCGTGGCCCGGGAGGTCGCGGGTCTCCTGACCGACCCGGCCCGGTCGCAGGCCTTCGGCGCCGCGGGGCGGGAGTGGGTCAGCCGGCGCTGGACCTGGGAGGAGCAGACGCGGCGGCTCGCGGACCTCCTGGCCGGGGCCGACGTGCCGGCCGACCCCGCGGGACCGTCCCGGTGAGCCGTGGGACGGCCCCTTCGCCGGCGGAGGCGGCGACGGCGAGCAGCAGCAGCGCCCCGACCAGCCAGAACTGGTTGTAGAACGCCTGCTTGTTGACGAGGTTGGCCGCGAACAGGACCGCCGCGCACCACGTCAGCAGCCCTGCGAGCCCGACGGGGTGCCGTCGCAGCGTCACCACGGCCGCTCCCAGCACACCGAGGACGACGAGTCCCACGACGGGCAACGGCAGCTGCACGCCCGTCTCGTTGAGCACGAGCGTGTAGAGGGTGTCGGCGAACCGCAGCGGCGGCAGCCCGAGCATCGTCCGGACGGTGTCGTGCCAGAACACGCCGAGGTCGGCGAGGATCCACGGGGCCATGAGGACACCGGCACCGCCCGTCGCGGCGAGCGCGCGGCGCCAGCCGAACCGGGGCCAGACGGCCAGCAGCGGCAGCAGCGCCACGACGTGCTGCTTGCTGGCCAGCGCGACGGCGAGCGGCACGACCGACCACCACGCCCGGTCGGCGCGGACCAGCCACGCCCACAGCGCGAGACCCACGAGGACGGTCGGCTCGGTCCAGGCCTGCTCGACGAGCGTGCTCGACCCGGGCGCCAGCAGGAGCAGCGCCGCGGCGGCGACCGCACCCCGGCGCCAGCGCCCGACGGCCGCCACGGCGAGCGCGCTGACGACGACGAGCGCGAGCATCGCCCAGCGGACGTCGCCGGCGATCCAGCGCCCCGGGGCCGACAGCACCGCCGTCCACGGCAGGTAGGCGAACGCGTCGGAGATGCCGGGGGAGCCGACCCACTCGCGGCCGTAGACCGACTCGCCGCGGGCGGTGGCGTCGGCGGCCTGCTGCAGGATCACCCACACGTCGATCCGCGGCGCGGGATCGCCGACGACCACCAGAGCTCCGCTCGCCACCGCACCGACGAGCGCGACGGCCCCCGCCAGGACGCGCGAGGCGCCCCGCCCGGGCAGCAGCAGTCCCGCCGCGGCGATCGAGGCCACGCCCAGGGCCAGCTGCACCCCGGACAAGGCCCGGGCGTCGAGGTAGGAGAACGGCGTCACCGTCAGGTGCACCAGCCCGACGACGGCCAGGACGGCGGACGGCACCCAGGCGCCCGTCCGGGGGGGCGTGCGGTCGGCGTCGTCGCGGGCCGTCCAGGCGAGCGCGACGACGAGCGCCGCGACGACGACGTAGCCGGCGACGATCCACCAGCGGTAGCGGACGACGCTGTGGGTGGCCAGCGCCAGCAGCGCCGTCCACGCCGCGAGCGCGGCCGCGTCCCGACGGGTCACCAGGAGAACCGGCTGTTCACGCGCTGTAGAGCGCCTCGACCTCGTCGGCGAGGTCGTGCAGGACCTCGTGCCGCTTCACCTTCAGCGACGGCGTCAGGTACCCGTTCTCCACCGTGAAGTCCTCGGTCAGGACCCGGAACTTGCGGATGGACTCCGCCCGGCTGACCGACTCGTTCGCCTTGTCGACGGCGGCCTGCAGCACGGCCAGGACGTCGGCGTCGGCGCGGGCGGTGCCCAGGTCCAGCCCCGGCTTGCCGTGGTTGGCGCCCCAGGACGGCAGGGCCTCCTCGTCGAGGGTCAGCAGGCAGCCGACGTAGTGCCGCTGGTCGCCGACGACGACGGCCTGGGAGATGAGCGGGTGGGCCCGCAGCCGGTCCTCCAGCGCCGCCGGCACGACGTTCTTGCCGTTGGCGGTGACGATGATCTCCTTCTTGCGGCCGGTGATGCGCAGGGCCCCGTCCTCGTCGATGGAGCCGAGGTCGCCGGTGCGGAACCAGCCGTCGTCGAAGGCGTCGCGGGTCTCGTCGGGGCGTCCGCGGTACTCGGTGAACACCCCGACCCCGCGGGCCTCGACCTCCCCGTCGGGTGCGAGGCGCACGTCGGTGCCCGGCAGCGGCGGCCCGACCGTCCCGATCTTCAGCCGTGACGGGCGGTTGACCGTCAGCGGTGCCGTCGTCTCGGTCAGGCCGTAGCCCTCCAGCACGACGAGCCCGGCGCCCCGGAAGAAGTGCGCCAGGTGTTCGCCCATGGGCGCGCCGCCGGAGACGGCGTACTCGACACGACCGCCCAGCAGGGCGCGCAGCTTGGCGTAGACGAGGCGGTCGAACAGCAGGTGGCGGACGCGCAGCGCGGGCGAGGGCCCGCCGGTGTCGAGCGAGCGCGACCAGGCGTCGGCGGTCGCGGCGGCCTGCTCGAAGATCCGGGCGCGCAGCTTCCCGCCCGCGGCGGCCTTCTGCTCGGCGCCGTTGTAGACCTTCTGGAAGACGCGCGGCACGGCGAGGATGAACGTCGGCCGGAACCCGCCGAGGTCGGGCAGCAGGTCCTTGGCGTCCGGGGTGTGGCCCACGCGGATGCGGCACACGAGGCAGAGCGCCTGGATGAACCGGGCGAAGACGTGGGCCAGCGGGATGAAGAGCAGGGTCGCGGCGTCGGGACGGCGCAGCACCTCGGGGATCGCGGCCTCGGCGTTGCGCGAGAGGTCGAGGAAGTTGCCGTGCGTCAGCACGCAGCCCTTGGGGCGCCCGGTGGTCCCGGAGGTGTAGATCACCGTCAGCGGGTCACCCGGCCCCGCGACGGCGCGGGAGCGGTCGACGTCGGCGTCGGGGACCTCGCGGCCGGCGGCACGCAGCTCCTCGAGCCCGCCCGCCTCCAGCGTCCAGACGTCGCGCAGGCCCGGCAGCCGGTCGCGGACCGAGGCGATCCGCGCCGCGTTGGCGCTGGTCTCGACGAAGCAGGCGACGGCGCCGGAGTCGGACAGGATCCACTCGAGCTGCTCGGGGGAGCTCGTCTCGTAGACGGGGACGGTGACCGCGCCCGCGAACCAGCCGGCGACGTCGACGAGCGTCCACTCGTAGCTCGTGCGCGCCATGATGCCGACCCGGTCGCCCGGCGTGATCCCGGCCGCGAGCAGCCCCTTCGCCACCGCCATGACGTCCCCGAGGAACTCGGCGGCGGTGACGTCGCGCCAGTTGCCGTCGGCCTGCTTCCGGCTGGCCGAGACGTGACCCGGGTCCTCGCGGGCCGTCTCGGCGACGCAGTCCGTCATGTTCCCTGTCGTGGCAGGAGGGACGAGCGGGGGCTCGCTGCTGCTCGGCACGGTGGTTCCTCCCGGGTCGGCCTCGCCGCTCTGCGAGGACGTGGTGTGCGGTCGTCGTGCGGTGGTGCTGGTGCCGCAGGTGGCCGGGGGGCCTCGCGGGTGGCAGCGACCCTACCGGCGGGCCCACCGCGCGCCCCGGGCACGCCACCGCGTGCCCCGTCCGGGTCAACGATCGCGGGGGCGCACGGTTCCCCGGGCGCTCAAGGTGCGGGGCCCGGCTGCCGACGACGACAGGTGTGAGCCAGGACTCCCGCGCGCCGCAGCCCACCTCGTTCCTCGACGCGCTGCACCCCGCCGACGGTGACGACACCGACCTCGGCTGGGCCCCCCGTCGCGGTGCCCGGCACGAGACGGCGACGTCGGCCGCGTTCGGCGGCGTCGAGGTCGGACCGCCCGTCAGCCGGCTCGCCGTGCCCGAGGTGGCACCCGGATCCGCCGAGCCGGCCCCCGTCGAGCCGGCGCCCGTCGCCACCGCGCCCGAGCGCTGCCCGTCCTGCGGGTCCCGCACCCGCCCGGAGGAGCGGTGGTGCTCGCTGTGCCACACCTCCCTGCTGCCCGTCCCGGCCCCGGCCCCGGCCCCGGCCCCGGCCATCGCCGCCTCCGCCCCGGCGGCCGTGCGCCCGGTCGCCGTCCCGGTGCCGGCCGCCCCGCGGGTGCTGGAGGACGAGGACGGTCAGCTCGCCCTCGACCTCCAGACCCCGGACGCGAGCGCCGACGGGACGCCTGGGCCGCCGGCCCTGGACGAGGCCGAGGTCGACCGGATGCTGGGCGCCCTGTCCCGCGAGGGCGGCACGGGGCTGCGCGGCCTCGGCAGCCGTCGCGCGAAGGTGCTGGTCGCGGCCGGCGGCGCCACGGGTCTGACGGCCCTGCTGCTGGGCGGGATGGCGGTGCTCGGGTCGGTCCTGGGCTGAGGCCACCGGGCGAGGGCCCGCAGGCGCCGACCGGGTAGCCTCGGGCGGGCCCCGCGACCGCGTGGCCGCCCTGCTGCGCCGCGGGGCCGACGTCGCAGGGAGAACCGCACCGGCATGGTCGAGCTGGCACCCCAGAACCCCGTCCCCCACCCGGTGCAGAACGCCGTCGGAGTCGACATCGGCGGGACCAAGATCGCGGCCGGGGTCGTCGACCACCGCGGCGAGATCCTCGTCCAGACCCGGCGCGAGACGCCCGCCTCGCACCCCTCGGCCATCGCCGACGCCGTCGCGGACGCCGTCGCGGAGCTGCGCACCACCCACGTCTTCGGTCCGGTCGGCGTCGCGGCCGCGGGCTTCGTCGACGCCGCGCGCCGCCAGGTCGTGTTCGCCCCGAACCTGGCCTGGCGCGACGAGCCGCTGGCCGACCACCTCGAGGCGCGGATCGACGCGCCCGTCGTCGTCGAGAACGACGCCAACGCCGCCGCCTGGGCCGAGTACCGCTTCGGCGGCGGGCTGGACGAGCACGGCAACGCCGTCGACGACCTCGTCATGCTCACGCTCGGCACCGGCCTGGGCGGCGGCATCGTCACCGGCGGTGTCCTGCAGCGCGGGGCCAACGGGGCGGCGGCCGAGCTGGGCCACGTCCGTGCCGTCCCCGGCGGGCGCGCCTGCGGCTGCGGGAACTCCGGCTGCTGGGAGCAGTACGTGGCGGGCAACGCGCTGGTGCGCGACGCGCGCGACCTGCTGCGCTCGGGAGACTCGGACGGAGCGCCGTTGCTCGCGGCCGTCGGCGGGGACCCCGAGGCCGTGACCGGCCCCGTCGTGACCCGCCTCGCCCAGGCCGGCGACCCCGGCTGCGCGCGGCTGCTGGCCGACGTCGGCCGCTGGCTCGGGGAGGCCGTCGCGAGCTTCGTCGCCATGCTCGACCCCGAGGTCGTCGTCATCGGCGGCGGCGTGTCGAGCGCCGGTGACCTCCTCCTGGGCCCGGCACGGGTCAGTCTGGCCGAGAACCTGTCCGGCCGGACCCACCGCAAGCCGCCGCCCCTGCGCACCGCGACCAAGGGCAACGACGCCGGCATCATCGGCGCCGCGGACCTGGCCCGCGTCTGAACCCCGGCCACCTGACGACCCCGGGAGACCGCATGGCCACCCCCCGCACACCCCGCGTGCCCGGCACCCCCCGCCGCCGCCGCGCCCCCGACCCGCGTCGCGTCGCGCTGCAGCAGCGGCTGCGGCAGCAGACGCGCCGCGTCTTCATCGGGGACGGCCCGGCCGTCGGCGTGGACATCGGCGGGACGAAGGTCGCCGCAGGCGTCGTCGACGGGGAGGGTCGCGTCGTCGCGCAGCTGCGCCGCGAGACGCCCACGACGAGCCCCCAGGGCGTCGAGGACACGATCGCCGAGGTCGTCGAGGAGCTCGCCGCCCACCACGACATCGTCTCCGTGGGCATCGGCGCTGCCGGCTTCGTCGACGCCGAGCGCGCCAACGTCCTGTTCGCCCCGCACCTGGCCTGGCGCAACGAGCCGCTGCGCGAAGCCGTCGAGCGGCGCGTCCGCACCCGTCTGGGCCGGCGCGTCGGGCGGCGCACGGTCGTCGAGAACGACGCGAACGCCGCCGCCTGGGCGGAGTACCGCTTCGGGGCCGGCCGCGGGGAGTCCCGGCTCGTGTGCGTGACCATGGGCACCGGCATCGGGGGCGGGATCGTCACCCAGGGCCGCGTCGTCCGCGGCCGCTACGGCATCGCGGGCGAGTTCGGGCACATGATCGTCGTGCCCGGCGGCCACCGCTGCGAGTGCGGCAACCGCGGCTGCTGGGAGCAGTACGCCTCCGGCAACGCCCTCGTCCGGGAGGCGCGCGAGCTCGCGCGGTCGAACTCGCCCGTGGCCCACCACCTGCTCGACCTCGCCGGCGGCAACCCCGAGGCGATCAGCGGCCCGATGGTCACCGACGCCGCCCGCGCCGGGGACCCGGCCGCCGTCGAGCTGTTCGAGGACGTCGGGCGCTGGCTGGGCATCGGCGTGGCCAACCTGGCCGCCGCGCTCGACCCGGGGACCGTCGTCATCGGCGGCGGGGTCTCCGACGCCGACGAGCTGCTGCTCGGCCCGTGCCGGGACGCCTACCGCCGCACGCTGACCGGGCGTGGGTTCCGGCCCGAGCTGACCATCGCCCGCGCGAGCCTGGGCCCGGCCGCCGGCCTCGTGGGGGCGGCGGACCTGTCCCGCGGCTGGGGGTGAGCACCGCGCAGGCTCCGTTGCGGGTCGCCACGTTCAACGTCCGGGAGCTGCTCGACGACACGCTCGCCGTCCGCGAGGTGCTCCGGACGGCGGCTGCCGACGTCGTGTGCCTGCAGGAGGTGCCCACGCACGTCCTGGCCCGGCACCGGCTCGGGGTCCTCGCCGCCGACACGGGGTTGTGGGTGGCCGCGTCCGGCCCCGAGGGCGCCGGCACCGCCGTGCTCACCGCGACCCGCGTCGACGTGCGGGCCGCGGGGGTGCGCGCGCTGCCGATCCCACGACGGCGCGGCTGGAAGCCGGTCCGGCCGCGTGGGACGGCCGAGGCCGTCGTGCGGGTGCCGGTGGAGCAGGGCTGGTCGGCCGCGGTGCTCGTGCGCAGCGTGCACCTGGGCCTGGACGCGGGGGAGCGCTTCGGCCACCTGTCCCGGCTCACCCCGGGGTGCGCCGTCGACGGTGAGGTCGGCCGCTGGCGGGACGCGCCCACCGTCGTCGCGGGAGACCTCAACGAGGAACCGGGCGGCCCGGTCCACCAGCGGCTGTGCACGGTCCTCGTCGACGTCGCCGAGGCCGCGGGGGACCCGCAGCCCACCTTCCCGGCCCGTTCCCCGCGGCGCCGGCTCGACCTGCTGCTGGCGGACCGTCAGCTGGGCGTCGTCGGCGCGCACGTCCCGTCCGGGCACCCGGGCGCGAGCGACCACCTGCCCGTGGTGGCGGACCTGCTGTTGCCCGTCGGACCCCGCTGAACTCAGACGACGGCGCCGTCGTCATCGTCGTCGTCCCGGCTGCTCGGGAGGCGGATGACGAGCGTGGCGAACCCGGCGACGAAGACCGCCGCGGTGATGGCCGTCATGAGCTGGGGGACGTCGTTCCACCCCAGTGCGACGACGAGGAGGAACAACGGGGAGCCGACGACGGCGATCCAGGCGGCCCAGCCGACGACGTCGCGCGGCAGCGGGGACGGGTCGGCGGGGACGAAGCGGTCCTCGCCGAGCGCCCGCAGCTCAGCGGGTTCGTCGTCGCGCTGGCGGGGGGTCGCGAACCACTCCGGGGACGGGACGTCCTCGCGCGGGGCGGGCGGCAACGGCGCGGCCGGCCGGACGAGCCGGGTGCGGTCCTCGGGGGACTCGGCCGGGTCCTCGGCTCCGGCGCGGTGCCGGGGGGACCGGTCCTCGGCGGCGGTGGTGTCCTCGGCCGGCGTCGCGGGCGAGCCGTCACGGGTCGGGTCGTCGGTGCCGGCCGTGTCCGCGGGCTCGGCCGGGGTCGCGTCCCGCGCGTCGTCCGCGCGTTCCGGCGCCGCGGTGTCGTCCCCCCAGTGCGCGACGATCTCGGCGAACGCCGCGTCGACGTCGAGGGGGCCGGAACCGTCGTCCGGGGTGCGGGACACGCGTTCATCGTGTCACGCCGGGCCGGGACCGGTCGAGGTCGACGCGGTCTCGACGTGTGGTGGGAGTGCTCACAGGTAGCGTTCCGGAGGTGCCCCGGTTCCCGGTCCTGTACTGGCCGATCAAGCTGCTCGTCGCTGAACCGCTGGTCACCGCCGTCTTCCGGCCGTGGGTGCGCGGGCTCGAGCACGTCCCGACCTCCGGCCCGGCGATCCTGGCCAGCAACCACCTGTCGGCGGCCGACACCGTGCTGCTGCCCACCGTCGTGCGCCGCCGCGTCACCTTCATCGCCAAGGCCGACCTGTTCCGGGGCACGGGCCTCAAGGGGAAGCTGACGGCCGGGCTCATGCACGGCATCGGGCAGCTGCCCGTGGACCGCTCCGGCGGTCGTGCGTCCTCGGCGGCGATCGACAGCGCGGTGTCGGTGCTGCGCGACGGTGAGCTGTTCGGCATCTACCCCGAGGGCACGCGGTCGCCCGACGGCCGCCTCTACCGCGGGCGCACGGGGGTGGCCCGCATCGCGCTGGCCTCGGGCGCCCCCGTGCTGCCGGTCGCGATGGTCGGCACCGAGGACCTGCTCCCGACCGGCCGCGTGCTGCCCAAGGTGCGCCGCGTCGGCGTCGTCGTCGGTGAGCCGCTCGACTTCTCCCGCTACGCCGGGCGGGCCGACGACCAGCTCGTCGTGCGCTCGGTCACCGACGAGGTGATGGCCGCGATCCAGGCGCTCTCGCACCAGGAGTACGTCGACGCCTACGCCGAGCGCAGCCGCCTGCGGTCCGAGCTGTCGCGGGGGACGGGCGTGCCCGAACCGACCACGCCGTCCTCCGGTGGGCCCGGCGGCCGTGCCGCCCCGACGGGGGAGCCGCCACGGCCTCCGGAGGCGGGCGACGACGCGCCGGGTGGGGGTGCCGCGACGCGCTGACCGCGCGGTGGCAGAGTGCTGCCGTCCAAGGGTCGTCCCGCGGGTCTTCCCCGGGGTCAGGCACGCCGGCGAGGACGCCGGGGAGTGGAGTCCAGGATGCGGGTCGGGATCCTCACCGGGGGCGGCGACTGCCCCGGTCTCAACGCCGTCGTGCGGGCGGCGGTCATCGCCGGGACGCAGCGGCACGGCATGGAGTTCGTCGGCTTCGTCGACGGCTGGCGCGGGGTGCTGGACGGCGAGACCGTCCCGCTCGACGAGGCCACCGTCCGGCCGCTGCTGACCGTCGGCGGCACCGTCCTGGGCTCGTCCCGGACCAACCCGCTCAAGGACGGCGTCGAGCAGGGCGTGGCCCGGGTGCGGTCGCAGCTGTCCGCCCTCGGGGTCGACGCGCTCCTGGCCATCGGCGGCGAGGACACGCTCGGCGTCGCGACGGCCCTGCACGAGGCGGGCGTCCCCGTGGTCGGGGCGCCCAAGACGATCGACGACGACCTGTCGGCCACCGACGCCACGTTCGGCTTCGACACCGCTGTCCAGACCGCCGTCGACGCGTGCGACCGCCTGCGCACGACGGGCGCCAGCCACCACCGCGCCATGATCGTCGAGGTGATGGGCCGACACGCCGGGTGGATCGCCCTGCACACGGGCATGGCGGCGGGCGCGCACGTGACGCTGCTGCCCGAGGCGGACGTCGACCTCGACGCCGTGGGCGCCACGGTGCGTGAGGTGCTGGCCCGCGGCGAGGCGCCGCTCGTCGTCGTCAGCGAGGGCGCCAAGGTGCACGGCGCCGAGGCCGTCAAGAACTCGCCGCGGGACGCCTTCGGGCACGTCCAGCTCGGCGGGGCGGGCGACGCCCTCGAGCACGAGATCGCCGCGCGGGTGCCCGGGCTGTCCACGCGCGTCACGGTCCTGGGCCACCTGCTGCGCGGCGGGACGCCGTCGGCCGCGGACCGGATCCTCGCGACGCGGTTCGGGCTGAGCGCGATCGAGGCGCTCGCAGCGGGAAACCTGGGGACCATGGCGTCGCTGCACGGGGTGGACGTGGTGCAGGTGCCGCTCGCGGACGCGACCGGCGTCCTGCGAACGGTTCCCGACAGCAGGCGCGCGGAGACGGCGGGGCTGCACTGGTGAACTCCGGCGCCCGCGGGGGCGCCGGGGTGCGACACTGGCCCGCGTGAGCACGCACACGACCGCGACGACCGCCCCGAGCTCGATCCCGGGTCAGTCCAGCACCAGCTGGCCGGACCTGCCCGCCGCTCAGCAGCCGCAGTGGCCGGACGCCGCCGCGCTGGCCGAGGTGCAGGCGGAGCTCGCGTCGTATCCGCCGCTCGTGTTCGCCGGGGAGGCCGACCAGCTGCGCGGGCAGCTGGCCAAGGCGGCCCGCGGCGAGGCGTTCCTGCTCCAGGGCGGGGACTGCGCCGAGACGTTCGCCGGCGCGACGGCCGACGGCATCCGCCGCCGGCTCAAGACGATGCTGCAGATGTCGGCCGTCCTGACCTACGGCGCCTCGCTGCCCGTGGTCAAGGTCGGCCGCATGGCGGGTCAGTTCTCCAAGCCGCGCTCCAGCAACGACGAGACGCGCGACGGTGTGACGCTGCCCGCCTACCGCGGTGACGCCGTCAACGACTACGCGTTCACGCCCGAGTCCCGGACGCCGGACCCGCAGCGGCTGCTGCGGGCCTACCACACGTCGTCGGCGACGCTGAACCTCATCCGCGCCTTCACGACCGGTGGCTACGCGGACCTGCGCAAGGTCCACGAGTGGAACCGCGGCTTCGCGGCGACGGCGGCCAACGCGAAGTACGAAGCGCTGGCGCGGGACATCGACAAGGCGATGAAGTTCATGATCGCCTGCGGAGCCGACTTCGACGCCCTGCAGACGGTCGACTTCTTCGCCAGCCACGAGGCGCTGCTCCTCGACTACGAGCGGCCGCTGACCCGCACGCTGGACGAGGAGCCGCCGCTCAGCGGTCCGGCCGGCACCGACGTGCGCCAGGGCGGTCCCTACGACGTCTCGGGCCACATGGTGTGGATCGGGGAGCGCACCCGTCAGCTCGACGGTGCGCACGTGGACTTCGCCTCGAAGATCCGCAACCCCATCGGCATCAAGCTGGGGCCGAAGACCTCCGTCGAGGACGCGCTCGCGCTGGTCGAGAAGGTCGACCCGTACCGCGAGCCGGGCCGGCTGACCTTCATCACGCGCATGGGTGCCTCGACGATCCGCGAGGCCCTGCCCGCGCTCGTCGAGGGGGTCACCAAGGCCGGCGCGCAGGTCACGTGGGTCTGCGACCCGATGCACGGCAACACGATCACCTCGACCAGCGGGTACAAGACGCGCCGGTTCGACGACGTCGTGGACGAGGTGCGCGGGTTCTTCGAGGTGCACCGCGCGCTGGGCACCGTGCCCGGCGGCCTGCACGTCGAGCTCACGGGCGACGACGTCACCGAGTGCCTCGGCGGCGCGTTCGACATCGACGACGCGGCCCTGGCGACCCGCTACGAGTCGCTGTGCGACCCGCGCCTGAACCACCAGCAGTCCCTCGAGCTGGCCTTCCTCGCGGCGGAGATGCTCTCCCAGCGCTGACCGGTCCGACGAAGGGCCCGGGACCTCGCGGTCCCGGGCCCTTCGTCGTGCTCAGGGGTCAGACCACCGTCAGGGTGATCGTCGAGCCCTTCGGGACGCTCTGTCCGGCGGCGGGGTCGCTGCTGCGGACGGTGCCGAAGACGCCGCCGAGGAAGTTGTCGCGGGCCACCTTGAAGCCCAGGGCCTGCAGCTGCTGCGTCACCGCGTCGACGTTCTTGCCCTGGACGTCGGGGACCTGGACGAGCGGCGGCCCGGAGGAGACGACGAGCTGGACCGCGTCACCGCGGAAGAGGGTCCCGTCGGCGGGGGTCTGGGAGATGACCTGCCCCTTCGGCACCGTCTCGCTGATCTGCTGGTCGACGTCGCCCACGGTCAGGCCGCGGTCGGTGATGGCCTTCTGCGCCGCGTCCTGCGGTTGGTCGACGACGTTCGGCACGTCGATGGGCTCGCGGCCCTTGGAGACGACCAGGGCGACGGGGGTGTCGTGGTTGACGACCTGTCCCACCGCGGGGTCGGTGCGGATGACGGCCCCTTCGGGCACGTCCTCGCTGAACTCCTGGCTGACGGCGCCGGCGGCCAGCCCCGTCTCGCGGAGCTGGTCCTCGGCGTCGGACTGGGAGGCCTTGACGACGTCCGGGACGGCGAACTGCTCGATCCCACGGCTGACGACGATGGTCACGGTGCCGTCCTTGCGGACGCGGTCCCCGTCACGGGGGTCGCTGGAGGCGACGAGACCGGCGGCGACCGTGTCGCTGTACCCCTGCTGCTCGTCGACGCCGAGACCGGCCGCGCGCAGGATCGAGGTGGCCTCCTGCGGCGACTTGCCGGCCACGGCCGGAGTCGTCGTGTAGGCGCCGGGCCCGGCGAGGAAGTACCAGGAGATGCCGGCACCGACGGCGAGGACGAGCAGCACGAGGCCCACGAGCAGGCCCCGGCGCGAGCGGTGGCCCTCCGAGGACGGGGCGGGGTCCGCCTCGTCCTTCGCCGCCACGGCTCCGATGCGGGTGGTGCTGCCCGCCGCAGCCGGGACCGCGGGACGGGGTGCCCGGGCGCTGAGCTGCGCGGGCGTGAGGGACGACCGCACGGCGCGCAGCTGCTCGAGCATCTCCCCGGCGTCGGCGGGCCGTTCGTCGGGGTGCTTGGCCAGGGCGTCGAGGACGAGCGCGTCGAGCGCCTTCGGCAGGCCGGGCGCCTTCACCGACGGCGGCGGCACGGTCTCGTGGACGTGCTTGTAGGCGATCGTGAACGGGCTGTCGCCGGTGAACGGCGGCGCGCCCGTGAGCATCTCGTAGAGCATGACGCCGACGCCGTACACGTCGCTGCGCGCGTCCGTCTCACCGGTCTCGAGCTGCTCGGGCGCCAGGTACTCCGCGGTGCCCATGAGGTCGCCCATGCCGACGGTCGTGCTCTGGCCGCCGGTCGAGGCGGCCCGCGCCAGGCCGAAGTCGGCCACCTTGACGCGGCCGTCGTCGGCGACGAGGACGTTGGCCGTCTTGACGTCCCGGTGCAGGACGCCCTTGCGGTGCGCCTCGGCGAGGGCGTCGAGGACGTCCGCCGTGACGCCGAGGGCCTCACCTGGGGTGAGGGCTCCCTTGTCGAGGACGACGTCACGCAGCGTGCGCCCGTCGATGAGCTCCATGACCAGGTAGGCGGTCTCGGTGCCGCCCTCGTGGTCCACGCCCTGGTCCAGGACGGCGACGATGCCCGGGTGGGTCAGCCGCGCCGCGGACTTGGCCTCCCGGACGAACCGGGACCGCGCCGTGGGGTCGTGGGCGAGGTCGGCGCGCAGCACCTTGAGGGCGACCACGCGCTCGAGCCGCTCGTCCTCGGCCCGGTAGACCACGCCCATGCCCCCGCGGCCGACACGGCCCAGGACGTGGTACCGCCCGTCCAGGCGTCGTCCGACGAGGGGGTCGGAGAGGGTCGCGTCCACGGTCAGCGAGTCTAGGTCGACTCAGCGTCCGAACCGGGCCGCGACTCAGCGGAAGCGGGCCTGCAACGTCTGGACGTTCGCGACGTAGCGCCGGGTGTCGTCGTACATGCCGCGGGACCGGACCGAGGCCTGCCCCTGGTAGTACGACGCGATCGCGACGTCCGGCGCGTTGTTGGCGACGAGCGTGCGCAGGATCGCGACGCCGGCCTTGGCGTTGTCGCGCGCGTCGAAGAGGTCGATCGGCTCCCCGAGCAGATCCGAGGCCCACTCGCCCGAGCTGGGGATGACCTGCATGGCCCCGATGGCGTTGGCGCCGGAGACGACCTTCATCTGGAAGCCGGACTCCTGCATCCCGATGGCCAGGGCCAGGGAGGGGTCCACCCCGAGCCGGACCGCCGTGGAGCGGATGATCTCCCGCATCTCCGCCTTGCTCGGCTGCTTGCTCGCCTGGATGCGGGCGCGGTTGGTCGAGACGGCGTCCGAGACGGCCGGGGCCTGGGTGGTGGGCTTCGGCGACGTCGCCGGCTTGGCCGGCTGGGCGGCGGCACCGGTGCGCAGCGTCTGGCCCTCGACGATGAACCCGGCCGCGTCGAGGCCGTTGAGGGCCACCAGGTCGGCCACGCTCGTCCCCGTCGCCAGCGCGATGTGGGACAGCGTGTCGCCGGCCGCGACGGTGTAGGTGCCGCCCGCCGCGGGGGCGCGCCCGCCCGAGGTCGAGGCGCCGGCCGTGCCGCCGGGCAGCGTCAGCACCTGACCGGCCCGCAGGAAGCCGTCGGCCGTGAGCCCGTTCGCGTCGCGCAGGGCGCCGACGGTCGTGCCCTGCGCCAGGGCGATGTGGGAGAGGGTGTCGCCGTCCTGCACGGTGTAGGAGCCGCCGGCCGACGTGCTCTGCGGCCCCGGGACGCGCAGCTGCTGCCCCTCGACGACGAAGGCGTCCGCACCCAGCCCGTTGGCGGTGACGACGGCGTCGACGGTCGTGCCGTGCGCGGCGGCGATGGCCCCGACCGTGTCCCCGGCCTCGACGGTCACCACGGTCTCGCCGGGGGCCGCGGCGGCGTGCGCGGCGGGGACGAGGGCGGTGGGGGCGGCGGCGCCGACGAGCGCGGCGGCCAGCCACCGTCCGCGACGCGCACCGGTGGTGGGGGTGTCAGTGGTCTCGTCGGCCATGGCGTCCCTCGCAGTCGTGACGGGTGGTGCAGCTGGTGCGGGAGTGCACCGGTGGGGCAGGGCTGAACCTAGCGGACCCCTCCGACGCACCGCCGTCCACGATGTCGGAGGAGCACCGCCGAGCACGGGAGGTGACCGGGCGCGTCGCAAGGTGAGCGCGCGGTGACCGGTGTCGCCCCCGCGGCGGACACGGCAGACTGGAGGGGTGGTTGCACCGCTGAGAGCAGAGATCGCCCGGGAGAAGAGCACCGAGGAGCTGGACGGCCTCGTCCCGGAGTGGCTGACCGTCCCCGACGTCGCCGAGCGCACCGGCCAGGACCAGCGCGTCGTGCGCCGTTGGCTGCAGGAGCGCGAGCTCGTCGCCGTCCGGCGCGGCGAGCGCTCCGTGGCGCAGGTCCCGGCCGCGTTCGTCACCGACGAGGGCCCCCTGAACCACCTCAAGGGCACCTTGTCGGTCCTGATGGACTCGGGGTACACCGACGTGGAGGCGCTGGCCTGGCTCTTCACGCCCGACGACACCCTGCCGGGGACCCCCATCGACGCCCTGCGGGCCAACCGCAAGACCGAGATCCGGCGACGGGCCCAGGCGCTCAGCTTCTGAGCCGCCCGGCGCGGCGTCTCAGGAGGCGGTCGTCCAGCGCGCCTCGTCCCAGCGGGCGAGGCGCGCCCGGACCAGGCCGGGCACGGCGACGGCGAGCCGCCGGCCCATCCCGACCTTGACGCGGCGCGACAGCACGTCGAAGCCGGCGGCCTCGACCTCGCCGAGGATCCCGCCGTAGAGCAGGTAGGCCGTGCGCAGGCAGTCCCGCGACGTGGGGTGGACCATGTCCAGCCCCGGCTCGGCGTACGCGTACAGCTCCCGGGTCCGTTCCGCCTCGAAGGCGAGCACGTCGCGGACCGCCTGCGGGGTCGTGCCCGCGGCCCGCGCGGCGAAGAGGTCCTCCCGCGTGAGCCCGAAGCGGGCGAGGTCCTCCTCGGGCACGTACACGCGTCCCCGGTCCAGGTCCTCCCCGACGTCGCGGACGAAGTTCGTCAGCTGGAACGCCTCGCCGAGCGCCCGGGCGCGCGGTGCCGCGTCCGGGGTGAGCGGTTCCAGGACCGGCAGCATCTCCAGCCCGATGACGGCCGCCGAACCGTAGACGTAGTGGCGCAGGTCCTCGTACGTGGCGTAGCCGGTCGTCGTGATGTCCATCCGCATGGACTCCAGGAACGCCTCGACATGCTCGCGCGGCAGGTCCCAGCGGCGCATCGTCGCCGCCATCGCCCGCCCGACGGGCTCGGCCGCCCCCTCCCCGTCACGGTGGGAGTCGAGGGAGGCGATGAACTCGTCCGACCACCGCACGAGGGCGTCCGGGTCCGGGTCCGTCAGGGAGTCCACGAACTCGTCGGCGTACCGCGCGAAGCCGTAGAGGGCCCAGACGTACGGCCGCTTGGCCGGCGGCAGGAGGAGCGTCGCGAGGTAGTACGTCTTGCCGTGCTCGGCGTGCAGGAGGCGGCACGCCTCGAACGCCTCGCGCAGGTCCTCCTCCAGCAGCGCCGGGTCGTCCTGCGCGGCGGCGTCGAGGCAGACGGCGCTGCTGCGGGGGATCACGCGCTGCGCCAGGCGCGGGACCGGTACGCCCGGTCGCGGCCGGTGACGCGTTCGGCGGCCAGGCGCCCGGACACGAGGACCATCGGGACCCCGACGCCGGGCTGGGTGCCCGACCCGGTGAAGACGACGTTCTCGCCCCACAGGTTGCCGGGCCGGAACGGACCCGTCTGCCGGAAGGAGTGCGACGCCGCGAAGGGCGCGCCGTCGGCCATGCCGCGGCGCTCCCAGTCGGCCGGCGTGGTGACGTCCTCGACCTCGACGCCCTCGGCGAACCCGGTGTAGCCGCGCTGCTCCAGCGTCTCCACCACGTGCTCGCGGTACCGCGGCCCGATGCGGTCCCAGTCCAGCCGGGACGACCCCGCCGACAGCGACGGCGTCGGGAACAGCACGTAGTAGATGTGCTTGCCCGCGGGGGCCAGGGACGGGTCGGAGACGGTCGGGCGCGACACGAGCACCGACGGGTCGCTCATGAGGCGCCCGTCGAGCAGTTCGGCGAACACCTCCTTCCAGGCGTTCCCGAAGTGGATCGAGTGGTGCACCGGGTCCGGGTAGTCCTTGGACGAACCGGCCAGCAGCAGGTAGCAGCTGGGGGAGTAGGACAGGGTGCGGCGCACCGGCTTCCCGAGGAGCTCCTCGCGCGCCACGGGCAGGTCGGGGTTCAGGACGACGACGTCGGCCGGGAACCGGCGCCCGTCCGTCGTGGTGACGGCCGTCGCCCGTCCGCCCTCACGCTCGACGCGGTCGACCGTGGCGCCGTAGTGGAACTGGACGCCGTGCTTCTCCGCGGCCGCCGCCATCGCGGTGGGCAGGGCGTGCATGCCGCCCTTGGGGAAGAACACCCCCGCGACGGAGTCCATGTAGGCGATGACCGCGTACAGCGCCAGCGCGTCGTACGGCGACAGACCGGCGTAGAGGGCCTGGAAGGAGAACATCCGCTGGGTCCGCGGGTCCTTGAGGAACCTGCCGACCTCGGGCGCCAGCTTCTTGAAGCCCCCTGCGGCCAGCAGTCGCACGAGGTTCGGCTTGAGCAGGTCCAGCGGGGTGTCGATGTTGCTGTCGATGAAGTCGCGGATCTCCCAGCGGTACAGGTTCGCGACGTGGTCGACGAAGCGCCGGTAGCCGTCCGCCTCGGCGGCTCCGCACAGCTCACCGATCGCCTGCGCGGTGCGCTCGACGTCCGCCGAGACGTGCAGCGAGGTGCCGTCGGCGTAGTTGCCCCGGTAGAGCGGATCGACCGGGTGCAGGTCCAGCCAGTCGTCCATGTCCTCGCCGAGCGCGTCGAAGCAGTCGGCGATGAGGTCCGGCATCGTCAGGACCGTGGGGCCGGTGTCGAAGCGGTACCCGTCCTTGACGACCAGCCCGGCGCGCCCGCCCGGGACGTCCTCGCGTTCGAGGACCGTGACGTTGCGCCCCGCCCCGGCCAGCCGCATGGCCGCGGACAGCCCGGCGAGGCCCGCCCCCACGACGACGACGTCGTCGGTGCGTCCCGCGACGTGCCGGGTGCGGCCCGGCAGCCAGTCCAGCGCGCTCACGAGCGCCTGCTCGTGGCCGCCACGACGAGGGCGTGCAGCGCCCCGCGCGCGTCCTCGGTGAGGTCGGCGCCGTCGAGGGTCTGGCAGGCCACCTCGACCTGCTGCTCGATCAGCGCCTCCACCCCCGCCAGGGCACCCGTGTCCGTCAGGACGTCGCGCAACGTGTCCACACCTTCCGTCGTCAGGTCGGGGTCTCCCAGCAGCCGGCGCACCGTCTCGGCCTGGGCGGGGGTGGCGCTCTGGACGGCCAGCCCCACGAGAACGGTCCGCTTGCCCTCGCGCAGGTCGTCACCGGCCGGCTTGCCCGTCTCAGCCGGGTCGCCGAACACACCCAGCACGTCGTCGCGCAGCTGGAACGCCTCACCGAGGGCGAGCCCGAAGCGGGAGTAGTCCGCCAGGAGGTCGGTCGAGGCGCCGGCGAGGGACCCGCCGAGCAGCAGCGGGTGCTCGATGGAGTACTTCGCGCTCTTGAACGTCAGGACCCGGCGGGCCCGGTCGACCGCGCCGTCGCTGCCGCGCTGCGTCGAGGACGCCTGCTCGAGCATGTCCAGGTACTGACCGCCCATGAGCTGGGTGCGCATGGTGTTGAAGACGCGGCGGCCGCGCAGCATCGCCTCGGCGGGCAGCTCGCTGCGGGAGAACAGCTCGTCGCTCCAGCTCAGGCACAGGTCGCCCGCGAGGACGGCGCCGGCCAGGCCGAAGCGCGTCCGGCTGCCCTCCCAGTCCTGCTCGCGGTGCAGCGCCTCGAACCGGCGGTGCACGGCGGGCTGGCCGCGGCGCGTGTCGGAGTCGTCCATGACGTCGTCGTGGATGAGTGCGGCGGCCTGGAACAGCTCCAGCGCGGCGGCGGCGGTGACGATGCCGTCGTCCCGCAGGTCCTCGGCCACGCCGTGGTAGCCCCAGAAGCAGAACGCGGGACGCAGCCGCTTGCCCCCGCGCAGGAGGGCGGCGATCGCGTCGAGGACGGGGTCGCAGTCGGCGCTGACCTCGCGCAGCACGGCGGTCTGGTCGTGCAGGAACTCCTCGAGGACCGTCGACACGGCGGTCCGCAGTTCAGCCGTCGCCCGGAGGGGGGAGCTCATCTCGACGGCCGTTGACTCGACACGGGGGGTGGGCGGCACAGGGGCACTCTAGGCACGACCCCCGACACGGGCGAACGGACGTCGGTGCTGGTCACCGGCAGGTCACGGGGGATCGTCTCCTACGGTGGGAGGCGTGGTGATGGACCGGGAGGCGTACCTGCAGCGCTGGAGCGCGCTGCACGGCGGCACGCACGCCAACGCGCTCGTGCGCGGCTGGCTCAGCGGCGCCCACGTCCTGGCCCGTCCCCTGGCCGCGGCCGGGACGGCGCCCTGGGTCGTCACCCTCGCCGGCGCGGCGCTCGCGGTCGCCGCCGCGGCGCTCGCCGTCGCCGGAGGACGCGGCGGGGCCGCCGCCGTCGGCGCCGGGGTGCTGCTCGCCGTGGCGGGGGTCTTCGACAACCTCGACGGCGCCGTGGCCGTCATGACCGGCCGCACCTCGCGGCGGGGCGCGCTGCTGGACGCCGTCGTGGACCGGGTCGGCGACGCCGCCTGCGCCGTCGTGCTCTGGGGGTGCGGGGCCCCGGCGTGGCTCGTCCTCGTCGCCGGCGGCCTGGCGCAGCTGCAGGAGTACGTCCGAGCCCGTGCGCAGGGCCTGGGCGTCGACGACGTGACCGTCGTCTCGGTCGCCGAACGCCCTGTGCGCCTGGCCCTGGCGGCGAGCTGCGCCATCGCCACCGCCATCGTCGTCTGGCTCGACTGGGCGACCCTGGGCGCCGGGGTCTGGGCCGTGCTCGGGCTCATCGGCATCGTCCAGGTGACCGGCGCGGTGGTCCGCCGGATCTGAGCCGCGTCGCCCGCGTCGTCCGCGTCGTCCGCGTCAGGCGGGGCCGACGAGGTCGGTGACGATGCGCGCCGAGAGCCCGACGAGCGGCAGCCCCCCGCCCGGGTGCGAGGACCCTCCCACGAGGAACAGCCCCGGCACGGGGGAGCGGTTGGCCGGGCGCAGGAACGCCGAGCGGGCCCCGTTGCTGGCGGTGCCGTAGATCGCGCCCCCGTCGCTGCCGGTGCGCTCCTCCAGGTCCGCGGGCGTGCGGACCTCCGCCCACCGCAACCGGGACCGCACGTCCAGCCCGCGGCGGGCGAGCGCGTCGAGGACGACGTCGGTGTGCCGGCGCACCAGGTCCCCCGAGCGCCAGTCCGTGCCCCCGTGCTGCGGGTCGTGCACGGGCGCGTTGACCAGGACGAACCACGCCTCGGTGTCGTCGGAGGGTCGCAGCGCGGGGTCGTCCGGGGCGCTGACGTAGACGGTCGGGTCGGCCACGGGCCGGCCCGCGGCGAGGTCGGCGAACTCCGCGTCGTAGTCCTCGGGGAAGAGCACGGTGTGGTGCCGCAGCCCGGGGGTGCGGCCCTCCAGGGCCAGCAGCAGGACGAACCCCGAGCTCGACCTCAACCGGCGCGGCGGCCGCAGCCGGGGCCGGGGCAGCAGGTCACCGTAGAGGCGGGCGGCGTCGACGGCCGAGACGACGACGTCGGCCCGCACCTGCGTGCCGTCGGCCAGCCGCACGCCCGCGACCCGCCCGCCCTCCTCCAGCACGCGGTCGACGGGGGCGTCCGTCGTGATGCGCGCCCCGCGCTCGCGGGCGCGGTCGGCCACCGCCCGGGCCAGCAGGTGCAGGCCGCCGCGCACGTACCAGGCACCGAAGGCCTGCTCGACGAACGGGACGGTGGCCAGCGCCGCCGGCGCTCTACCCGGGTCCGACCCGGAGTAGGTCGCGTAGCGGTCCAGCAGGGTCCGCAGCCGCGGATCCTGCAGGTACTGCCGCCCCACGCCCCGCAGCGACGACCAGGGCGCGACCGTCCGCAGCCCCCGGACGTCCTTGGCCAGGCGCAGCAACGTCCGCGGCCCCTCGAGCGCCGACTCCAGGAACGGTTCGCGCGCCACGTCCCAGATCTCGGCCGCGCGGCGCTGGAACGCCGTCCACTGCGCCCCCGTGCCCGCGCCGAGCGCGTCGTCGAGCGCCCGCGCCACCTGCGGCAGCCCGCCGCCGGGCAGGTCGACCTCGGTCCCGTCGGCGAACCGGTAGTGCGCCACCGGGTCCAGCTGGACGACGTCGAGCACGGACTCGACCGGGTCCCCGGTCTTGAGGAACAGGTCGCGCTGGACCGCCGGGAGCGTCAGCAACGAGGGGCCGGTGTCGAAGGAGAAGCCGTCCCGGCTGAACCAGCCGAGCTTGCCGCCCACCTCCGGACCCTGCTCGAAGACCTCGACCGCGTGTCCCTGCGCGGCCAGCCGCGCCGCGACCGACAACCCGCCGAACCCGGCGCCGACGACGACCACGCGGCTCAGAGCGACCGCCCCTTCCAGACCAGGCCGCCACGACGGCGGCGTCGCCAGGAGTCCCCGAGCAGCCCCAGCAGCAGCGCCACCGAGGCGGGGTGCCAGAACGCGTCCGGCACGGACCGGCCGCCCGTGCGCTCGGCCGCCGCGTAGCGGCCCACCACGCCGGCGAGGTAGCCGACGGCGCCGACGGGGGAGCCGGCCAGCGCCGCGACCGGCGGGACGAGGTACGTCACGGCGAGCCCGGCGCCGACGGCCGCGGCCGCCGGGGCCGAGCCGAACGCGGCCCAGAGCGACTTCGTGTACCCGTCCCGCAGGTCCCCCCAGCCGCCGTACATCCGGCACGTCGCCAGCGCCGTCCCGTCGGCGACGCCGCCGCGACCGCCGACGGCCTTGACCGCCCGCAGCAGCGCGAGGTCGTCCAGCACCTCACCCCGCACGGCCGCGTGCCCGCCCGCCCGGCGGTACGTCGCGGCGTCCACGACGAGGAACTGCCCGTTCGCCGCCGCCAGCGACGGCCGCGGCGAGACCTCGGCCCTCCGCAGCGGCAGCGTCGTCAGCCACGACCACTGCAGCAGCGGCTGCACGAGGCGCTCGCTCCACGTCAGCGCGAGCTGACGGGGGTAGGGACAGACCACGTCGAGACCCGTGCGGCGCAGCAGGTCCACCGCCGACGCCACCGCGTGGGGGGCGAGCACGACGTCCGCGTCCACGAAGACGAGGACCTCGCCCGTCGCGTGGCGTGCGGCCTCGTCACACGCCGAGGTCTTGCCCAGCCAGCCCGGACGCGGCCCGGCGCTGCGGACCAGCCGCACCCGCGGGTCGGTCGCCGCGAACGACTCGACGACCTCGGCCGTCCGGTCGCTCGAGGCGTCGTCGACGACGACGACCTCGTGGTCGGGGACCTCGACCTGGTCGAGCAGGGAGGCCAGGCACGCCGGCAGGTCCTCCTCCTCGTCGCGCGCGGGCACGAGGACGCTCACGCGGCCCGGCACCGGGGGCGGGTCGAGGACCGGTACCCGCAGGCCGCGGGCGTTGAGCAGCGAGTGCGCCGTGAGCGCGACGGCGCTCGCCGACCCGGCCCAGGTCAGGGCGCGCCACCCCCTCACGGACGGGTGTCCCGGCCGGCCAGGACCGAGCGCAGGTAGGGCAGGACGGTCAGCCCCATGGCGACGCCGCCGTAGGCGGCGACCACCGGCCGCCGGAAGAACACCGCGTTGCCGAGCGTGGACCCGAGCCACGTCCACCCCAGGAGCACCGCGGGGACGGTCTGCGGGGTGGTCGAGCCGGGGGTGTCGCGGGTCGCGGCGTGGGCAGCGCCGCAGATGGCCACCGCCGTCAGCAGCCAGCCGGCGTAGTTGGTCAGGGGGATCCCCGGCACGCCGGGCAGGTGCGGCCGGGGCGTCTGGAACGACCAGTGCCCGGCGGCCGTCATCTGCGGGTCGAGGAAGAGGTCCCAGGACGCGAGCGTCCACGCCGCGGTCGCGACCGTCGCGACGTCCCCGACCCCGGCCGGCAAGTCCCTGGCGAGGTGCCGCCCGAGCCGCACCGACGGGTGGGCCATCATCGTCCAGGCCAGCGGCACGACGACGGGCACGTCGAGCACCTGGGGGCCCAGCGTCCCGGCGTAGCGGTACCGGCCGAAGGGTCGGCCCGTCCGCGTCCCGACGGCTTCGGCGACGAGCCCGAGCCCCCCGGCGACGGCGAGCGTCGTCGCGGCCGCGCGGGGCCCGCCCCGGCGCGCCGCGTCCGTCACCGACGCCGCCGCGAAGGCGACGACCGACCCGATCGTGGTCCGGCGCAACCTCTCCCCGCGCAGCAACGGGTGGGCGACCTGGCTGAGCACGGCCCCGGCCGCGAGGGCACCGCTGAGCGTCCGGGACAGGGAGGAGGGCACGGCGAGCACTCTAGGAGCGGGGTCCGACACGGGCCCTCCGGGGCCGGGCAGGGTCCACGGGGTCCACGGGGTCCACGGGGTCCACGGGGACCACGGTGTCGACGCGGTTCACGGGGTGCGGCCGTCCAACGTGCCGCGGACCTCGACCACCCCGAACCGGGCGAACAGCTCCTCGGCGTACCAGCCCTCGGTCGGCGTGCGCTGCATGACGTCGCGGTGGGCGGCCCGGCGGTGGGCGAACTCGCGCAGCGCGTCGGTCGAGTCCCACAGGGAGAACGTCCCCTGGTAGCCCAGCGGGGCTTCGCCGATCCCGAACGCGCAGCGCAGGCCCGGGACGGTGTGCAGCTCCTCGGCCACGGGCGGCACCGCCCGCCAGAACGAGGCCGCCCGGGTCGGCCGGAGCCGGGCGCGGGTGATGGAGGCGACGGGACCGTCCTGCGGGGGGTGCGGGGCTCCGCCGAAGGGTTCCCGGCCGGACCACCGCCCGCGGCTGCCGGCCGGGGCGAGGCGGAACTGCGCGTGCTCGCGCGCGATGCGGCCCCAGGCGCGCGCCGGCACGGAGCCGTCGAACCGGTCGGCGTCGGCGGCCGAGTCCCACGCGACGAGCGCCGCCCAGCGCAGCGGGTCGGCGTCGCGGACGGTGAAGGTGCGGCCGTCCCCGGTGCCCAGGAGCTTGGCGAACCCGGCCCCGGGCAGTCGCCGCACGGCACGGCGGTCGGCCGCCATCCGCCACACGGCGCGGGGAACGTCGTGCGCCGCAACGGTCCAGACGTCCAGCGTCACGAGTTCAGGGGGTCTCACGCGGTGAGGCTATCCGCGGTCGGGATCCTCCACCTGCTCGCGCACCACCCGGGCGCACTCGGCGGGGTGGTCCCACGTCGGGACGTGCCCGCAGTCCGGCCACACGATCCAGCGCGTGTGCGCGGGCGCCGCCTCCCGGCGGCAGAACTCCGGCGGCAGCACCCGGTCGCGTCCACCGGCCACCACCGTCACGGGGGCCCGGACCTCCGACGCGCGGGTGAAGGCGCCCGTCGCGATGCCCGCGTCGGCGGCGACGTAGCCCGGCGCGGTGGCGATGGCCCGCAGGGCCTCGCGCACCACCTCGGCGGGCAGGTCGCGCGGAGCCGTGCTCGTCGTCGCCAGGGCGAGCGTGACCCCGAGCCGCGTCGTCAGGACCTGCGGCGGCAACCGGCCGGCCCAGCGGGCGAACTGCTGCCCGGTGGGCAGCAGCGGTGGCCGCCGCCGCGGCGTGGACCACAGCCCCGCCGGGGTGAAGGCCGTGACGTCGGCGACCACCCCGTCGCGTTCACCGGCCGCGGCCTCCAGCGTCACCCACCCGCCGAGGGAGTGGCCCACGAGGTGCACCGGCTCGCCCTGGGCCGTCGCGAAGCGGCGCAGGCGGTTCCCCAGCGACCGGGGGGTCATGGAACCCGGCGGGACCGGCGGGGCCTGGCCGTGCCCCGGCAGGTCCAGCAGGAGGAGGCGGTGGTCGGCGGCGAGGTGGGGCACGACGAGCGACCACGCCGTGGCGGCGCCGCCCAGCCCGTGCACGAGGACCAGCAGGGGGTCGGCGGGGTCGGTCGACCCGGCGCGGTGGACGGCGAAGCCCTCGAGCAGTCCGGTCATCCCAGTTCGACGGGGTGCCCGCTCGTGAGGCGCAGGAGTTCGTCGTAGCGGGTGCGGAAGACGGCGTGCGGGTGGCCCGCCGGGACCCAGACCTGGGGGTGGGGGGCGAGGGCGACGTCGACGAAGGTCGGCAGCGGCTCGGCCAGGCCCAGCGGTGACGCCGACCCGAGGACGGACCCGGTGCGCCGCAGCACGTCCGTGTCGTCGTCGCGGAACAGTTCGGGTTCGCACAGCACGGCCGCCAGCGCCGGGGCGAAGAGAGGGTGGGCGGCGGAGGAGATGACGAAGAGGTGCCGGTCGTCCCGCGTGCGCAGGACCGCGGTGACCGCCACCGCGGCGAGCGGGACACCGAGGTGGCGGGCGAGCTCGGCCGGACCCTGCAGCGTGGCGGGGACCTCGACGACGCCACCGGCCGCGTCGAGGTCGAGGAGGGCGTCGGCGGTGCTCTCGACGGCCGGGACGGCGAGCACGGAGAGGGAGGGTCCTGGGGGTGCGGTCGTTAGCGAGCCGCCGCCCTCGGCGGGTCCCTGGCGCACCGTCCACCTCATGCACCCTCAGCGTAGAACCGTTCTCGCTCCTCGTCGCGTCGAGCGAGGCCGGTGTGCGACGTTCCGGCACCTCCCAGGTCCTCGGAGGTGTCGGGACGTCACGCACGAGAGGCGGTCCCTCAGCCGTCCGGCGCGGTGAGGACGTTGCGCCCCGCGAGGACGCGCACGCCGACGCCGGGGGAGACGGTGGTCGCCGTCCCCTCGACGGGTCGGTACGGCAGCCCCGCGATCGAGTACTCCCCGGACCACGTCGTCGTCAGCGTCACCGTCCGGTCGCCGGGGGTGGTGTACGTGTGCGTGAGGGTCTGGCGCGGGTACGTCCGGCCCGGGTCGTCCGTCGGTCCGAGCCGGGTGCCGTCGCCCAGGTCCCACGTCCAGCTCGCCGGCGTCGCCCGGATGCGGACCGGGAAACCCAGGACGGTCGTGTCGCGGACCACCGTCCCGCCCGTCGTGCGCAGGACCAGGGGGACGTTCAGGAGGGCCTGACCGTCGTCCGGCTGCAGGTGCACCGGGCTCGCCGGCAACCCCACCCGCCGCAGGTCCGAGACCGTCACCGTCGGCAGGACCACGGGTGCCGCGTCCGCGGCCTCGGTCGTGCAGCGCGTTCCCTGGTTCACCCACTGCGCCGCGTCGCCCGTCCGCGTCCACGTCGTCGAGAACGTCTGGCCCGGCGGGCAGTTGGCGCGCGACGCCCCGCAGAAGTCGTCGCCGAAACTCCCCTCCGGCCCGTTGCGGCCGCAGGCCGGGGTGCGGACGACGGTGGTGGGTGGGGCGTCTGCTCGGCGGGAGCCTGATCGTGGAGTTGCTGTAGCGGGTTTCTTGATTCTCCTCGCCGTGATCGAGACGTTGTCGTCAGCCGCGATAGCGGAGGAGTCGTGCGGAGGGCGCGCTGCGATCGCCGGGTTTGTGTCGAGCACCAAGACCAGGGGTGTAGATAAGACCAGTGCAGAGATGTTGGCCAGGAGACGCTTGGGGTGCAATGTCACTCGACCTCCAGCGCCATCCAGTGGCCTTGCTGCCAGGCGACTTCCATCCAGAACTCGGAGTTGGGGGCAGCCTCATCAGAGCTGATCATCGAGCCATTGCGGTCGAACGTGCTGTAGGCGGGTCGATCGACAGTGACCGTGAGTTTCGCGTAATCGGATGCCGGATCCCATGCGTCGATGCTCGTGCCGGTAAACTGCAATACGAACTGAGGAGTGGTGTACCCCTTCTCGCGGTACTCGTCGATGACGTCCGCGTAGAATCTGCATCCAGTGCACGACTCGACCGAGATCGAGCGCAAGGTCGATGAGTCGGCCGTTGCCCGAGCGTGGTTGAGGACGCGCAGGAAGTATGCGGCGAAGAGGCTGGCTCCAGTTTCGTCCTGCACCTTGGCGCGCTCATCCAGTGCAGGGGTAGCAATCCCCGGTGTCGCGGAAGAAGGAGTCGAGCCGCCCCTCAACTCGGACGTTACGGTGGCCTGCGCGCCGTCGTGCTCGTGGTGTGTTTCCCCAGACGTCGAGGTCGCCGTCGAGGTCGCCGCCGCGGCGGGTGCCGGGGCCGCCGGAGCCTCCTGCGAACACCCCGCGAGCAGGCCGACGAGGGTGAGGCCGACGGCGGTCGCGACGAGGGGACGGGCTGGGATCACGCCACGCACGGTCGCACGTTCCGGAGGTGTGTGGAGCCGCTGGACCGGGTGCTGTGGACAAGTACTGGGCCGTCCGGGTGACCCCTCGCGACCAGTGACCCTCCGTCGCGACCAGTCGACGCTGTGTCGTGTGGACAACCCGGTTCGCCGTTGACGCGTCCTGAGGCCGGTGGTGTAGCTTCGAGATGTGTTCGAACCGGTGTTCGAACATGATGAGACCGCTCGAGGCGCGGTCCGGGGAGAGGGGAAGCTCCGCGGGCCGCGCCCCGAGTGCGTGCTCGCGAGCCGCTTCCCCCGGCTCGCCGCACCGCGCGCTCCGCCGCGGTGCCGGCTCGAGACAGGGGAAGGTGACGACGGTGCGACGGTTCTCCGACGAGGTGCACGTCCGCTACGGCGACGCGGACGAGGGGGAGGAGACCCCGGTGCAGTTCATCTGGCGCGGGCGGCTCTACGTCGTCCGCGAGGTCCTCTCCCGCTGGCGCGAACGCAGCGCCTGGTGGGAGCACGCGGCCGTGGCCGCCGTCCACGGTGACGTCACCGACTCCGACGCCACCGGTCCGCGCGGGCGCCCCGCCCGCCGTCGCGTGCTCGAGATCGGCGACCTCGAACGCGAGGTCTTCCGCGTCGAGGCCAGCGTGGGCCGGGCCGGCGGCGCCGGCGTCTACGACCTCGCTCGCGCCGTCGCCCCGGGGACGGCGGCCGTGTCGGAGGTCGCTGGTACCTCTTCGTCCGAAGCGTCGGGGGACTGGCAGCTGCTGCGCGTCAGCGACTGACACCACCGACCCGCCAGACCAGACCGCACGACCGGAGGAGAACGCGATGCCCACCACCTTCGACGTCCCTGCGGGCGTCCCGCGCCCGCTGACGACGGCCGCCCTCGACCTCCTCGCCCGCTGCGAGGACGAGCTGATCGCGGCGCTGCGCACGGACGACGTCGCCGAGCGCTACGTCCACGCCCACCTGGCCGCCCTGCGCGCCGGGGCCGCGATCGTCGCCGTGCACGGCCGGCCCGCCCGCGGCCGGCGCAGCGGAGGGCCGCGCAGCGTCTGGGAGATGCTGCCCGCCCTCGACCCGGGCCTGCAGGAGTGGGCCGACCGCTTCGCCGCGACGGCCGCGGTCCGGTCCGCGGTCGAGGCCGGCCGCACCGGGGTCGTGGACGCCGCGGCCGCCGACGACCTCCTGGCCCACGCCGAGCAGTTCCACCGCGTCGTCGAGGTCAGGCTCGGTCTCAGCGCGCTCCAGCCGCTCGCCGGCTGACCGCGCCCGCTCCACCCGTACGGTCCAGCAACTCCCGCACCACCCGGTCTTCCCCACGGGCGCGTTCCAGAAGGACGTCCCATGACCACCCTCGCTCCACCCGCCGCACCGCTCACCACCCCGGCCGCCGCGCCGTTCCCGCACCTGCACGTCGCCTCGGGGTATTCCCTGCGGTACGGCACCTCCACCCCCTCCGCCCTCGTGGCCCGGGCCGCCGACCTCGGCATGCCCGTCCTGGCGCTGACCGACCGCGACGGCCTCTACGGCGCCGTGAAGTTCGTCCGCGCCTGCGGTGAGGCCGGTCTGGCCCCCGTGCTCGGGGTCGACCTGGCCACCACCCCGACGGGGCTGGCCGACGGTCTGCCCGCCTGGGCCGATCCCTCCGTCGCGGTGCGCCGCAAGGCCTCTCGTGCTCCGGTCCGCGGTGGGGCGGTCGTCGACCCCAGGTTCCCGCGCGTCACCGTCCTGGCCCTCGGGGCCGACGACGCCGGAGCGGGACGGGGCTGGGCGGCGCTGTGCCGGCTGGTGAGCGCCACTCACCTCAGCGGGGAACGGGGCACCCCCGTCAGTAGCCTCGACCTCGTCGCCGCCCACGCCACCGCCGACGCCACCACCCGTGCCGGCCGCCCCGCGCTGGCGGTCCTGCTCGGACCGGGGTCCGAGCTCGGCCGGGCACTGCTGGCCCGCCGGGAGGACCTCGCCCACGCGGTCCTGCGCCGGTGGCGCGAGGTGCTGCCGGCCGGCTCGCTGCACGTCGAGGTGGTCTGCCACCACGCCCCACCGGGCACGGCCGGCAGCGTCGAGCACGCCGCCCGGATGCTCTCCTTCGCCCGCGCTGCAGGGGTTCCGGCCGTCCTGACGGCCGCCGTCCGCTCGGCCGGACCGGACGGCGGCCTGACCGCCGACCTGCTCGACGCGGTCCGCCGTCTCGTGCCGCTGGACACCCGGCACACCGACCGGGTCAGCGGGCAGGGCCACCTCCTGCCCACCGTCGACATGGTCCGCACCGCGGCCGACGTCGCCCACGCCGCCGGCGACCCGTCCGCGGCCGCCGACCTGCTGACCACCACCGCCGGGCTCGCTGCGCGCGCCGTGCAGGACCCGGCCACCGACCTCGGCATCGGGGGACACCACCTGCCCGACCCCGAGGCGCTCGGGCTGACCCGGGACACCGACCAGGACGCGGTGCTGCGCGCCCGCTGCGAGGGCGGGATCGCCCGCCGGTACCCGGGGGCGGACCTCAAGGCAGAGGCGAAGGTCCTGCGCCGCCTCGACGAGGAGCTCGACATCATCCGCAAGGTCGGGTTCGCCAGCTACTTCCTCACCGTCGCCGACGTCTGCGACCTCACCCGCGCGATGGGCGTCCGGGTCGCCGCCCGCGGGTCCGGGGCCGGCAGCCTCGTCAACCACCTGCTGCGCATCTCCGACGTCGAACCCCTCGGGCACCGGCTGCTCATGGAACGGTTCCTCAACCCGCGCCGCGGGCAGCTGCCCGACATCGACCTCGACGTCGAGTCGGCCCGTCGCGAGGACGTCTACGCGGCGGTCCTGGACCGCTTCGGCGGCGACCGCGTGACGTGCGTGTCGATGATGGACAGCTACCGGGTCCGCCACGCCGTGCGGGACGTCGGTGCGGCACTGGGGCTGCCTCCGGTGGAGGTGGACGCCATCGCCACCGCGTTCCCGCACCTGCGGGCCCGCGACGCCCGCAACGCCATCGCCGAACTGCCCGAGCTGCAGCGCAGCGGGCTGGGCGAGGAGCGCCTCGACGTGTTCTTCGACCTCGTCGAGCGCCTCGACGGCCTCCCTCGCCACATCGCCCTGCACCCCTGCGGCGTCGTGCTGTCCAACCCCGCGCTCATGGACCGGACCCCCGTGGAGGCCAGCTGGAAGGGCTTCCCCATGAGCCAGTTCGACAAGGACGACGTGGAGGACATGGGGCTGCTCAAGCTCGACGTCCTCGGGATCCGCATGCAGTCCGCCATGGCGTACGCGGTGCGCGAGATCGCCCGCGTCGAGGAGACGGACGTCGACCTCGACGACCGGGCGCAGGTCCCGCTCGACGACCCGGCGACCTACAAGCTCATCCAGTCCACCCGCACCCTCGGCTGCTTCCAGATCGAGTCCCCGGGCCAGCGCGAACTCGTCGGCAAGTTCGGGCCGCAGACCTTCGACGACATCATCATCGACATCTCCCTCTTCCGGCCCGGGCCGGTGAAGTCGGACATGGTCACGCCGTTCCTCAAGGCGCGGCAGGGCTGGGCCGAACCGCAGTACCTCGACGAGCGGCTCAAGCACGTCCTCGAACCCACCTGCGGTGTCGTCGTGTTCCACGAGCAGGTCATCGAGCTCATCCAGGCCACGACGGGCCACGACCTCGCGCTGTCCGACGAGTACCGCCGCCACCTCGGCACCCGCACCGGCCAGGAGGAGATGGAACCCCAGTTCCGCCGCGGGGCCCTCGAGCACGGCTACCCCGAGGAGACGGTGGACCGGATCTGGGCGGTGCTCAAGGCGTTCGCCTCCTTCGGCTTCTGCAAGGCGCACGCCGCGGCCTTCGCCCTGCCGACCTACCAGTCGGCCTGGCTCAAGACCCACCACCCGGCGGCGTTCCTCGCCGGGGTCCTCACCCACGACCCCGGTATGTACCCCAAGCGGCTGATCCTCGACGACGCCCGCAACCTCGGGATCGCCGTGCTCGGCCTGGACGTCAACGCCTCCGGCGACACCTACCGGGTGGAACGGGTCGACCCGCCCGAACCGCTCGTCGCCGGCGACCCCGAGAACCTCGACCCCTGGCTCGGTGGCCGCGGCGTGCGCAACCCCGACGGCCTCGGCGCCGGGGTCGCCGACGGCACGGGGTTCGGCATCCGCCTGTCCCTCACCGACGTCAAGGGGATCTCCCAGGCGGAGGTGGCGCGGATCGTCGCCGGCCAGCCCTACCGCTCGCTGGCCGACCTGTGGCAGCGGGCCCGGCCGTCCCGCCCGGTCACCGAGCGCCTCGTCCTCGCGGGCGCGTTGGACTCCCTGCACGGGATGCGTCCCGTCGGCCGCGCCGGGGACGCCGTGCCGCGCCGGGGCCGGACCACCCGGCGCGACCTGCTGCTGCAGGTGGCCGAACTGGACCGCTGGAGCCGCTCCGCCGGTGCCGCCCCGGCGCGGGCGAGCGCCCGGCAGGTGCGCAGACCGCTCGACGCCCGGACCCTCGACGTCCGCACGGCCGCGGCCGCCCAGTCGCAGGCCGCGCGGCACGTCGACGACGACGACCGCACGGTGCAGCTGGCCCTCGACCTCGGCGACGCCCCTGAGGAGGTCGCGCTCAGCGGGCTGCCGGACATGACCGGCCCCGAACGGGTCCGTGCCGAGCTCGACGTGCTCGGGCTGGACGCCAGCGCCCACGTCGTCGACTTCTACACGCCGCTGCTGCGGGCGCTGCGGGTCACCCCGGCCCGCGACCTGCGCTCCCAGCGCAGCCGTGCCGAGCTCCTCGTCGCCGGGGTGAAGGTCGCCACCCAGACCCCGCCCGTCCGCTCCGGCCGCCGCGTCGTCTTCCTCACCCTGGACGACACCACCGGCCCGCTGGACGCCACCTTCTTCGAGGACGCCCAGGGTCCGTACGCGGCGACGGTGTTCCACTCCTGGCTGCTCGTCGTGCGGGGCGTGCTGCGCCGGACCGGCCCGCGCGGGGTGTCGCTGCGGGCCACCGGCGCCTGGGAGCTGCCGGCCCTGTGGGACGCCTGGACCGCCGGCGGGATCGAGGCCGTCCACGAGCTCATCGCCTCCGCCCCGAACCCCGAGTACTCCCACGCCGCGACGGAGGGCGCGGCCGCGAGCCGGTCGAGCCGTCCGGTCGTCGCGAACCCGCCCGCCGGCGACCCCACGCACCTGGAGGAGCACGGCTCGGCGGCCGGGGGGATGGGGCGGCGGCGCGTCCTCGTGCACGCCAGCGGTTTCCGGCAGTCGCCGTACGCCGACCTCAAACCGGCGGGGGAGGACTCCCGCAACTCCCGCTCCATCGGCCGGGCCGCCGCGGCGCAGCCGTCCGACAGCGCACCGGAGCGCAAGCTCTGGCACTCCAGCTCCGGCAGCTCGGGGAGGTGACGAGCGAGGTGGTGAGCGAGGTGACGGCGGAGGTGCACGGGCGCGCCGGGACGGGGTGTCTAGGGTGGAGACGCGCAGTGCCGGGCGCACCACGACCGGCACGAGGATCCGCGCGGGGACCTGCACGGGGACCCGCCCGAGGCTGGAGGAACGAGTGGCGAAGGAACGGGGCCGCCCCCGCACGTCGACGGTCCTCTGGGAGGGGGTCCAGCGACTGCTCGCCGCCGCGAGCGCGGACCTGGGCACCACCGAGCTCACCGTGGTCGACCTCGGCGGCGGCACCGGTGGTCTCGCCGTGCGCGTGGCGGCCCTCGGGCACCGCGTCGTCGTCGTCGACCCCTCGCCCGACGCGCTCGCCGCGCTCGAGCGCCGCACGGCCGAGGCCGGTCTGTCCGACCGGGTACGGGCGCTGCAGGGGGACGCGACCGAGCTGTCCGCCCTCCTCGCCCCCGGCAGCGTCGACGTGCTGCTCTGCCACGGGGTCCTCGAGGTCGTCGACGACCCCGCCGCCGCCCTGCGCGCCGCCCACGAGACCCTGCGTCCCGGCGGACGGCTCAGCCTCCTCGTCGCCCAGTGGCCGGCGAGCGTCCTGGCCCGCGTCCTGGCCGGTCAGCTCGGTCAGGCCCTCCACGTCCTGTCCGGCGAGGAGCACCGCTGGGGGTCGAGCGACCCGCTGTGCCGCCGGTTCGACCGGGCCGGGGCCACGGCGCTCGCCGAGCAGGGCGGCTTCACCGTCACCGCGGTCGAAGGCACCCGGACGTTCAGCGACGTCGTGCCGTCCGCGGTCACCGAGTCCGACGACGCCCTCGCCCTGCTGCGGGAGCTGGAGTCGCGCGCCGCGGGGACCGAGGAACTGCTCGCCCTGGCCGCGCACCTGCACCTGCACGCCACCCGCTGACCTCCTCCCCGGGGCCGGCCGGGGGAGCACGCGGTGAGCCGCCGGCAACTGGTCCGCCCCGATCCCTCCACCGGGTGGGGCCTGGACGACGACGACACCGGGTGCACGGTGCTGCACGTCGACATGGACGCGTTCTACGCCTCCGTCGAGCTGCTGCGCCGACCCGACCTCGTCGGCACCCCCGTCATCGTCGGCGGGGGCGACCGCGGCGTCGTGCTGTCGGCCACCTACGAGGCCCGCCGGTACGGCGTCCACGCCGCGATGCCGATGGCCCGTGCCCGCCGCCTGTGCCCGACCGCGACCGTCCTGGTGCCCCACCACGAGGACTACTCGCGGATCTCGGCGGGGGTCATGGAGGCGTTCCGGTCGGTCACCCCCGTCGTCGAACCGCTCAGCCTCGACGAGGCGTTCCTCGACGTGTCCGGTGCGGTCCGCCGGCTCGGCAGTCCCGCCCGGATCGGGCAGCTCCTGCGCGACCGCGTCGCCGACGAGCAGGGCATCACCTGCTCGGTCGGGGTGGCCTCGACGAAGTTCGTCGCCAAGCTGGCCTCCGGCGGCGCCAAGCCCGACGGCCTGCTGGTCGTCCCGCACGCCCAGACGGTCGCCTTCCTGCACGCCCTGCCCGTCGAGGCGCTGTGGGGGGTCGGTGAGCGCACCGCGGAGGCGCTGGGGCGGCTGGGGCTGCGCACGGTCGCCGACATCGCCCACACCCCCGTCACCACGCTGGTCCGCGGGCTGGGCGAGGCGACCGGCCGGCACCTGCACGCCCTGGCCTGGGGGCGGGACGAGCGCCGCGTCGTCGCCTCGGTCCCCGAGCGCAGCATCGGCTCGGAGGAGACGTTCCCCCGCGACGTCGACGACCCCCGCTACGTGCACCGCGAACTGCTGCGCCTGGCCGAGCGGACCGCCTCCCGGGCCCGGGCGCAGGGGATGGCCGGACGGACGGTCGTCCTGAAGGTGCGCTTCGCCGACTTCACGACGATCACCCGGTCCCGCACCCTGCGTGAACGCACCGACGTGACGCGGGAGATCCACGCCACCGCCCGGGACCTCTTCGACGCCCTGGCCCTGGACCGGGCCCGGTTGCGGCTCGTCGGGGTCCGGCTGGAGGGGCTGGCGGACTCGGCGACCGCGCCACGTCAGCTGGTCCTGGGCGAGCGGGCCCACGGCTGGCGCGACGCCGACGGCGCCGTGGACCGGGCCGGTGCCCGCTTCGGTGCCGGCAGTGTGAGACCGGCCACCCTGCTGGCCCGCCGGTGAGGGCCCACCGCCGTGCCACCCGGACGGCGCAGGCCTCTGACCTGCGGTGGAACCGGGGGAGACCCTGCGTCGTTCTCCCGTTCGAGGGACGAGACACGCCAACTGCTCCACAGCACGACCTCGCGTGAGGGACGATGTGGTAAGTCGAGTTTCGTCCATCGCTGCGGGGTCGTAGTCTTGGACAACAACGTGCGCACGCCAGGAGGTACAGGTGCCGCTCTCGGAACATGAGCAGCGTCTGCTCGAGCAGATGGAACGTGCGCTGTCCGCGGACGATCCCAAGTTCGCCAGCGCCATGAAGGGTTCCCGCCACGGACGCGCCGCCAGACGTCGCCTCCTCATCGGCATCGCTGCCGTCGTGGTGGGTCTCGTGCTCCTCATCATCGGGGCCAGCACGAGTCAGATCTGGCTGGGGGCGGGCGGTTTCATCGTCATGCTCGCCGGCACGATCTGGGCCTTCTCACCGGCACGGGGGACGACCGGTGCGGCCGCCGGGCAGCCTCCCACCGCGGGCGCCCCGCGCCCGCCGCGGACGGGGAAGCCGCGGCGGAGCGGGTCGTTCATGGAGCGTCTCGAACAGCGCTGGGACCGCCGACGCGGTCAGTGGTGAACTCGTCCTCACCGCCCGCGCGGCGGTGAGACCCGAACGGGCGTCGTGGAGCAGTCCACGGCGCCCGTTCGCCGTCCAGGCCCTGCAGGCCCGGCCGACGCAGGACACGACGAAGGGCCCGTCCACCCGGACGGGCCCTTCGTCGTGCCGGTCGGCGGGGAACGCCGGGAGCTCAGTCGCGGTCCCACCAGTCCAGCAGGTGCCGCACGCCCGCCGACGGGAAGAGCCGGGACCGCCACCGCACCCACCGCGGCCGCTCCGCGGCCACCGCTTCGACGACGACGTCGACGTCGGCCCGCACGAGTCGGCCCGCCTGCCGGTCGGTGCGCTGGTCCACCAGCACCCCGCCGGCCGGCCTCGACCCCGACCCGAAGCGGGCGCTCTCCACCGCCGACCGCAGGCGCGTCAGCTGGTCGGCCGCGGGAGAACGGGATCCGGTGAACTCCGACAGGCTGTTCGCCCGTTGCCGCGGCGTCGTCGACGCCAGCCAGCTGACCCCGAGGTCGTGGACCCGGTCGTCGAGCTCGGCCCACGCCGCCTCCGCCGACGCGGGCGCGTCGGCCACCCCGGCCCACCGGCGCCGGGCCAGCCAGGCCGTGGACGCCCACGGGGTCAGCAGCGCCACGACCAGGAGCAGGGCTCCCAGGATCCAGCCCCACGGCAGGGCCAGGAACCGGTCCCACCCGGTGGGGGCGGCGGCCGTCGCCGCGTCGGTCGCGCTCGTCGTGCTGGTGCTCGACGTCGCGCTGGGGGCGCTGGCGGTCGGGACCGGAGCCGCCGAACCGGACTGGCCGGACGGCACCGGCGCCGGCGCGATGGCCGGCACCGAGTACCCGGGGGACTGACCGGTGCGGGTGGCCGGCGTCGGCTCGAACCGCACCCAGCCCACGCCCTCGAAGAACAGCTCCGGCCAGGCGTGCGCGTCCTGCGCGCTGATCCGCCAGCGGTCCGGCGTGCCGTCCTGGCCGGACTGGGTCTCCTGTCCCGGCAGGAAGCCGATGGCCACGCGGGCGGGGATGCCCAGCGAGCGCGCCATGACGGCCATGGCCGAGGCGAACTGCACGCAGAACCCGGACTTCTCCGACAGGAACGTCGCGACCGCGTCGGTCCCGCCGTCGTTCGGGGCGGTCGTGGAGTAGGTGAAGCCGCCGCTGGAGCGGAAGTAGCGCTGCAGCAGCGCCGCCTTCTCGTAGTTGTCGCGGGCTCCCGCGGTCACCTGGCGGGCGGTCTCGGACACGACCGCGGGCAGCTGCGGCAGTTCGGTGTACCGCTCCTGGATGTCGCCCGGCGCCGCCGGGGCCGCCCGCAGCTCCTCCTCCGTCGGCTGCACCTCCAGGTGGGTCACGGTGTAGGACCGGCCGCGGGTCGTCTCCCCGTCGCCGACGACGTTGAGGCTGTCCGTCTCGTACAGCCAGTCGCCGGTGATGTCGACGCGCAGCGCCGGGTAGGGCAGCGGGAGGTAGGTCTGGTCCAGGCCGCGGACCGAGATCTGGGTGGTCCGGACCACCGAGGCGTTGCGGACCGCGTCCGAGAGCCCGGGGGCCGGGCTGAGCCCGTCCTGAACCCGCTGCCGGCGCGGGATGTCGGCGCCCGTGCTCGGGGCCCAGGTCTCCCCGTCGAAGACGTCCGCCGTCACGATCCGCAGCGGTGCGGGGTCCGGCTCGTCGGTCGTGTACGTGACGATGGTCGCGTCCGAGCGAGCGCCGAGCGACGCCTTGAGGTTGAGGATCGGGTTGATGACGGCGATCGTGTCGCCGGGCCCGGTGTCGATCGTCAGCGGGCGCTCGTCCAGCCCCGGGACGGCGGCCGGCACGGCGACGGCCGCGACGAGGGCGATGGCCGCGGTGGCGCTCGCGGTCACGCCCGCCGCCGACCGGCCGCCGGACCTGCTGCTGGAGGTCCGCGCCCGGCGGGCGGGGGAGCGCCGGTCGCCGGCCAGCAGCACGAGGTAGGGCACACCCGCCAGGACGAACGCGAACGCGCCCGAGCCACCGGGGGCGAGGGCCAGCGGGACGGCCATGACCGCCAGCAGCGGGATCCCGGCGAGGGCCGGTCGGCGCAGGGTCACCGCGAACAGGTCGACGGCGAAGGCGACGAGGCCGGCGCCGGCGACGAGCAGCAGCCGCAGGCCGCGCAGGTCGACGGCGGGAACGCTGTACCGCTGGATGACCTGCACGCCGTCGGTGGCCAGCTGGACGATCCGGTCGACGGTGCCGGGCGTCGGGACGATCCCGAACAGCGCGGTCCCGCCGCTGAAGAGCAGGACGACGACCAGCAGGACCGTCACGGCCTGGACGGCGACGGCCAGCCCCGGCCGGTGGAACAGGCCCCGGACGAGCAGCCCGGCTCCGACCACGGCGCAGACCATCCCGAGGGCGCCGACGAGCCAGCCCGAGGAGACCACGAGCGGGTGCAGCGTGACGACGGCGGCGGCACTGGCGGCGGCGGCCCACAGGGCGGTCCGGGCACTGCGGGTCACGACGGGACCTCCCTGGTGGACGGGGTGGGCGACTGGTGTCCCCGCGCGTCGACGCGCGTCAGGCGCGCCCAGACGTCGGGGACGGCGTCCCCGGGGCCGGCGACGGCGGTCCGCCAGCCCGCGCGGGCCAGCACGAGGCGGGCGCGCTCCAGCCGGGCGGGGCCGGTCTCCACCGCGCCCTCGCCGGACTCGCGCGGTGCGGGGGCCGAGGCCCAGTCGTCCGTCCGCAGCAGCACGGCCAGGGCCGGCACCCCCAGGGGGCGCGCTGCGAGCAACGGCGCGACGTCGTCCTCGTCCACGTCGCCGAGGACCGCCACGAGCAGCGTCGCCTCGGCGCGTCCCAGTTCGGTGACGGAACGCCCCAGGCCGTCGGGTGCTCCGGGACGCAGCCGGGCCAGCGAGCGCATGAGCCCGCGCACCGAGGACGTCTCGTCGAGCTCCCGCGGCGGGTCGTAGGTGCCGTCGTGCAGGAGGCGGACCCGGTGACGGCGCCGCTGCAGGTGGGAGGCGGCCGAGGCCGCGGCGCTGATGGCCCACTCGAGCGAGGAGCCCGCCCCGCGACCGCGGTGGGCGCCCTCGCGCGTGTCCAGCAGCACCACGACGTCCGGCCGGCCCGGGTGCTCGTCGGACCGCACCATGACCGCCCCGCGCCGCGCCGTGGAGCGCCAGTGCACGCGCCGCAGGTCGTCGCCGACGCGGTACTCGCGGATCGACACGTCGTCCGGCGCCGCTGCCGCGGACGCGCTGGCCGAGGACCCGCGGGCGCCCCCCAGCTCGCCCAGGGTGAGCTCCGTCAGCGGGTGGACGCGGGGGAGGACGTCGACCACGACCGGGTCGCCCAGGACGCGGCGGGCCCGGACGAGGCCGAAGACGTCACCCGCCACGACGGTGGCGGGCCCGAGGGGGTAGGAGCCGCGGACCTCCGACCTCACCCTGTACTCCAGGTCGAGGGTCTCGCCCTCGCGCAGTCGCGGCACCGGGAGTCGCGCCGTCCCCCCGAGGGCGAGCGGAGCAACGTCCTCGACGACGAGGCGCACCCCGGCCCGGGCCCGGCCCAGCACCGACAGGCGCACGCTGCTCGACACGCCGGCCTCGACGAGCTCGTCCTTCGACCTCGACACCAGCTCCAGGGTGCGGACCGCACGACCGGTGGACCACACGGCGACGAGGACCAGCACGACGAGGAGGACGCCGATGCGCAGGATGTCCCGCTGACCGAAGACCAGACCGCCGACGAGCGCGACGAGACCCACTGCGGTGAACGCCCAGCCCCGGGCCGTGGGGCGGGCGCCGCCGTACCTCACCGGGACCTGCTCACCGGGGCGAGGGGAGCGCGGTCGTGCGGAGCACGTCCGTGACGACGTCGGCGCCGTCCCGGCCGGCGAGCAGCGCGTCGGCGGTCAGCAGGAGGCGGTGGGCGACGACGGGCACGGCGAGGGCCTGGACGTCGTCGGGCAGCACGTGGTCCCGGCCCTCCAGTGCCGCCCGGGAGCGTGCCGTGCGCAGCAGGTGCAGGGCCGCCCGCGGCGAGGCGCCGAGCCGCAGGTCCGGGTGCGTCCGGGTGCGGCGCACCAGGTCCACGACGTACTGCTTCAGCGCATCGGCGGCGTGGACGCCGCGCACGGCCCGCGACAGGTCCCGCACCTCGGCGACGTCGACGACGGGTCGCACGGCGTCCAGGGGTGCCGTCGCCCCGTGCTCGCTGAGCATCGTGAGCTCGGCGTCGGCCGAGGGGTAGCCCATGGAGATGCGGGCCGTGAACCGGTCCCGCTGCGCTTCGGGCAGGGGGTAGGTCCCGTCCATCTCGACGGGGTTCTGGGTCGCGAAGACGATGAACGGTCGGTCGAGCTGCCAGGTGGTCCCGTCGACCGTGACCTGGCCCTCCTCCATGCACTCCAGGAGCGCCGACTGCGTCTTGGGGGAGGCGCGGTTGATCTCGTCGCCGATGACGACGTTCGCGAAGACGGCACCGGGGCGGAACTCGAAGGCGGCGCGCTCCTGGTTCCAGATGCTGGACCCGGTGACGTCGCTCGGGAGCAGGTCCGGGGTGAACTGGATGCGCCGGACCGTCCCGTCGATGGCGCGGGCGAGCGACTTGGCGAGCATCGTCTTGCCGACCCCGGGAACGTCCTCCACCAGCAGGTGCCCCTCGGCGAAGAGCACCGTGAGCGCGAGCCGCACGGTGTCGTCCTTGCCCTGGATGACCCGGTCGACGGTGACGGCGAGGTCGTCGGCGACGGTGCGCAACCTCTCGAGCGCGGCGGGCAGCTCCTGGGGATCCAGGGCCACCGGCTCGGCGGGGTGGCTGCCCGGAAGTGCGCTCGTCGTGGTCACGTGCCCTCGTCTCCCTCGGTGGACGTCGCGAGTTCGAACGTCCCTGGCCGGCGCGCGGTGCCCGGACCCGGGCCACGGCCGGGCCGGTGACCGGGCTCCGCTGCCGGACGCCCCCACTCTGCCCCACGGTGCGCCCCCTCCGCCCGTTCATCCGTCGGCTGCTCGGCCCGACCAGGCCCCACTTCCCTCCACCGGCGGCGCTCCACCGCCACCACGGGTCTTCTCACGGCCCTCCGGACCCCGGGTGCAGGTCCACGGAGGTCGTCGGGCGCCGTGTGCAGCGGGTGACGGAACGGTGGGGGTCCGAACCCCCTCCACTGCGCTCCACCGCTCTGACCTGCGTCGACACCGCATCCATGCGGTCACTCTGGGTGGATCGACGTTGACGGTGGAGGAAAGTGGAGTACCGTGGAGGAGTCCGGTCCACAGGGGACCGGATGCGGGGACTCGACGACGGACGACAGACCGATCCGGTGGGGGTGCGCGGTGTTCCTGGGCACCCACACACCCCGGCTGGACGACAAGGGCCGGCTGATCCTCCCGGCGCGCTTCCGGGACCAGCTGCTCGACGGTCTGGTCATCACCAGGGGGCAGGACCGCTGCCTCTACCTCTTCCCGATGCAGGAGTTCGGCCGGATGCACGAGGAGCTGCGGCAGGCGCCGCTCACCAACAAGGAGGCGCGCGACTACCAGCGCGTCTTCCTGTCGGGTGCCTCGAGCGAGGTGCCGGACAAGCAGGGTCGGTTCACCGTCCCGCCGCTGCTGCGCCAGTACGCGGGGCTCGACCGCGACGTCGCCGTCATCGGCGCCGGCAGCCGGGTCGAGCTGTGGGACCTGCCGACGTGGGAGAGCTACCTCGAGGGGGCCGAGACGGCCTTCGCCGAGCGGAGCGAGGAGGTCCTCCCGGGGATCCTCTGATCCTCACCCTCGAGTCGAGGTCGAGACTCGAGGCGCCGTCGGACGCGGCCTCCAGCCGCCCGGACCCGACGGTCCTGACGCCACTTCCCCGGTGCCAGGGCCGACGGGCACGAGCGGATGGGGACCACGATCGACGGACGGACCGGCAGACAGGTGGTGGCACGCGCAGCGGGTCACCGAGGCAGCGGGGCACGCGGACAGCAGGGCAGGGGGTGGGACGGTGGGTGGACAGCACCCCTCCGCCGACGACCCCGCGGGACGCGAGGAGGGGCGGCAGCCCGGCGCCCGCGCCGAGGAGGCCGCCGAGCGGCACGCCCCCGTCCTGCTCGAGCGCTGCACCGCCGTCCTCTCGCCCGCCCTGCAGCACCCCGGCGCGGTCAGCGTCGACCTCACGCTGGGCATGGGGGGGCACGCCGCCGAGCTGCTGCGCCGGCACCCCGGTCTGCGGCTCGTCGGCATGGACCGCGACCCCCAGGCGCTCGAGCTCGCCGGTCACCGCCTCCACGAGTTCGGCGACCGCGTGAGCCTGGTGCACTCGGTCTCCGACCGCTTCGCCGACGCCCTCGACGACCTCGGCCTCGAGACCGTCGACGCGGTGTTCCTCGACCTCGGCGTCTCCTCCCTGCAGCTCGACGAGGACGACCGGGGTTTCTCCTACGCGCGGGACACCCCGCTGGACATGCGCATGGACCCGACGACCGGTCCCACGGCCGCCGACGTCCTCAACACCTACTCGCACAGCGAGTTGACGCGGCTGCTGCGGACGTGGGGCGAGGAGAAGTTCGCGCCGCGGATCGCGTCGGCCGTCGTGCGCGAACGTGAGCGCGAACCCTTCCGGAACTCGGCGCGGTTGGTGGACCTGGTGCGCGCCAACGTTCCTGCCGCCACCCGCCGCACCGGGGGGAACCCGGCCAAGCGGACGTTCCAGGCGTTGCGCATCGCGGTGAACGACGAGCTCGGGGTCGTGGAACGGACGTTGCCGGCCGCCTTCGAACGGCTCGCGCCGGACGGGCGGCTGGCCGTCCTGACGTTCCACTCGCTCGAGGACCGGATCACCAAGAACGTTCTGCGGCAACTGTCCTCGAGTTCCGCGCCACCGGACCTCCCGTTCGTGCCGGCGGGTTCGGGCCCGCGCGCCGAACTCCTCACCCGCGGGGGTGAGCAGGCCGACGAGGTCGAACTCGCCGAGAATCCGCGCGCCGCGTCGGCGCGCCTCCGCGCCGTGCGTCGACTGCCCGAGCAGGATCGAGCGAGTTCCAGCGGCCGCGCCGCGACCAGGAACCCCCGACAGCGCGACACCCCCGGCACCACCCCCCGACAGACCAGCCAGCTCGAGCCGGACCACGGCACGACCGACGGAAGGACGCCGTGATGAGCCAGCCCCTGATCGCGGCCCGGAACGCTCCGGTCCGCCAGCTCAAGACGACCACCGACGTCCGTCCCGAGCTCCAGGTCGTCACCCCGCCGGCCACTCGCCGCCTGCGCCTGCCGCTGCCCGTGGCCTGCGTGCTGCTGCTGACCCTCGGTCTCCTCGGCCTGCTCATGACGAACATCGCGATCGCGGGTGACGCCTACGAGGTCACCGACCTGCAGGTGACCAGCGGTCGCCTCGCCGACCAGCAGCAGGCCGTCGCCGAGGACCTCGCGCAGCAGTCCTCCCCGGAGCACCTCGCCGTGCGGGCCGGGGAGCTCGGCATGGTCCCGGCCCCCGACGCCGTCCACCTCACCGACCGCGGTGCGGTCGGGACGGCGACCCCGGCCCCGAAGGCGTCCACCCCGCCGCCGACCGCGACCGACCCTCAGCCTCACGGTCAGACGCCGGCCGCCCGCTGAGGCCGCAGCCCACCCTCGAGGTCGAAGAGGTACCCGCGTGTCCCGTCGCCGCCCCCGCCCCGACGAGGTGGACCCCCGTCCGCGCCCCGACATGCGGATGCGCGTCTACACCCTCGGCGTGCTCGGCGGGCTGACCGTCCTCGGTGGACGCCTGGTGCAGCTCCAGGGCGCCGACGCCAGCAAGCTCGCGGACCGTGCGCTGGAGCAGCGGACGTCCACGACGACGCTGTACGCCAAGCGCGGCGACATCCTCGACGCGCAGGGCGTCGTGCTCGCCACGTCCGTCGAGCGCCGCGACGTCATCGCCGACCCCAAGGCGATCGGCTCGTACAACCTGCGCAACGGCAAGCCGTACAAGAAGGACCGCGGCACGGGACCGGCCGGGGCGGCCGCCCGGCTGGCGCCGGTCCTCGGCATCGACCTGCCCACCCTCACCCAGAAGCTCACGGGGTCCTCGCGCTACGCCGTCGTCGCGGTCGGGATCACCCCGGAGCTCTGGCAGCAGGTGTCGGACCTGGGCATCCCGGGCATCACCGCCCAGCGCCAGACGCAGCGCATCTACCCGACCGGCGCCGCGTGCTCCACCCTCGTGGGGGTCCTGGGCACGCCGGAACCCGACGAGGAGACCGGCAAGCTCGAGGACCACCCGCTGTCCGGTCTGGAGGTGGCCCGCAACTCGCTGCTCGTCGGCCAGAACGGGTGGATGCGCTACGAGCGCAGCGCCGGCGGCCAGGAGATCCCGCTGGGCGACCGCGAGACGGTCGACCCCGTGAACGGCACGTCCCTGCGGCTGACGATCGACTCGGACCTGCAGTGGAAGGCGCAGTCGGCCATCGCCGCCAAGGTCGCCGAGACGGGCGCCGAGTCCGGCACGGTCGTCATCATGGACAAGGAACAGCGCATCCTCGCCCTGGCGAGCGCACCGAGCCTGGACCCGTCCAACCTGGTGAACCTCTCGAACGACCAGCTGCAGAACACCGCGCTCACCAAGGTCTTCGAACCCGGTTCGACGGCGAAGGTCGTGACCATGGCGGCCGCCCTCGAGGAGGGCGTGGTGACGGCCGGCAGCCAGTTCGTCGTCCCCGGGGAACTGCCGCGCTACGACAAGACGTTCCACGACTCCCACCCGCACGGCGACGAGAAGCTCACGCTCGCAGGCATCCTGGCCCAGTCCAGCAACATCGGGACGATCCTGGCGGGGGAGAAGCTGGACCGCGACCTCGTCAAGACCACGCAGATCCTGCACGACTACCACGTCGCCTTCGGGTTCGGCGCCAAGACGACCCTGAAGTTCCCGGGCGAGAGCGGCGGCATCCTCGGCGACCCCGCGAAGTACTCGGGGACGCAGCGCTACACGGTCATGTTCGGGCAGGGGTTGTCGGTGACGGCCGTCCAGGCGGCGTCCGTGTTCGCCACCATCGCCAACGACGGGGTGCGCGTCGAACCCACGCTCATCGCGGGGCAGTCGGACCCGAACGGGAACTACCGCGCCGAACCCGCGGGAGCCAGTTCCCGCGTCGTCAGCGCCGCCACCGCCACGACGCTGCGGAACATGATGCAGGCCGTCGTCAGCGAGGCCGGGACGGCGGCCGCCGCCGAGATCCCCGGGTACCTCGTCGCGGGCAAGACGGGGACGGCGAACCGGTACGACGTCGACCTCGGCCGGTACAACGGCTACACCGCGTCCTTCATCGGGCTGGCCCCGGCCGACGAGCCCGAACTCGTCGTGGCCGTCATCCTGCAGGACCCGAAGACGAACTACTACGGCGGTTCGGCGGCGGGGCCGGTCTTCAAGGACGTCATGACGTACGCCCTGGCCCAGCGCGGCATCGCGCCCTCGGCCGAGCCCCCGGCCGACCTGCCCCTGACCTGGGGCGGGGACACCGGTGCCCAGCAGGACATCAGCACCGGCGCGGTCGCCGACACGGCCGCTCAGTGACCTCTGCAGAGCCGGCCGCCCGCCGCGGGACGGCGTGGGCGACACACGGCCCGTGCGGTGCGGACCGGGACCGCCGGGCGGGTAGCCTCCCACCGTGCCGATGACCGACGGCGGACGACCCACCCTCGCGGACCTGGCCCAGGTCCTCGGCACCGTCGCCCCTCCGCACCCCCTGACGCCCGTGACCGGGGTGACGCTCGACTCCCGCCGTGTCGCTCCCGGTGACCTGTACGCCGCGCTGCCCGGGGCCAACGTGCACGGTGCCCGGTTCTCCGCGCAGGCGGCGGCCGCCGGGGCCGCGGCCGTCCTCACCGACCCGGCCGGCCGCGCCGACGCCGAGGCCACCGGCCTGCCCGTCCTCGTCGTGGACGCGCCCCGTGCCGTCCTCGGCGACCTCGCCCGCCGCGTCCACGGGGACCCGGGGCAGCGCCTGACGACGTTCGGCGTCACCGGGACGAACGGCAAGACGACGACGGCCTACCTCGTGGAGTCGTTGTGGCGCAGCGCGGGCTGGACGACGGGCCTGCTCGGCACGGTCGAGACCCGCATCGCCGGGGAGCGCGTGAGCAGCGTGCGCACGACGCCCGAGGCGCCCGACCTGCACGCGTTGCTGGCCCGGATGGTCGCGGCCGGCGTCCGGGGCTGCGCGCTGGAGGTGTCCTCGCACGCCCTCGCCCAGCACCGCGTCGACGGCCTCGTCGTCGACGTCGCCGCCTTCACCAACCTGTCCCAGGACCACCTGGACTTCCACGGGTCGATGGAGGAGTACCTCGCCGCCAAGGCCCGGCTGTTCACCCCGCAGCACTCCCGGCGGGGGGTCGTCTGGACCGACCCCGCCGACCCCGACGGGTGGGGCCGCCGCGTCGCCGAGCTGGCCACCGTGCCCGTCGAGACCGTCGGCCCGGACGGGGCCGGCGCCGACTGGTCCGTCCGCGACGTCCACGCCGAGCGCGCGCGCAGCAGCTTCCGCCTCACGGGGCCCGACGCGGACCTGCACCTGACGAGCCCCCTGCCGGGGGCGTTCAACGTCGCGAACGCCGCCGTGGCCGCCGTCGCCGCGTTCCGGCTGGGGCTGACCGCGTCGCAGGTCGAGGGGGGCCTGGCGCACGCCGAGGGCGTGCCCGGCCGCATGCAGGCCGTCCTCCGCGACGGTGCGCCCCTGGTCGTCGTCGACTACGCGCACACGCCCGACGCCCTCGAACGCGTGCTCACCACGCTGCGCGGCAGCACCCCGGGCCGGCTCGTCGCGGTCGTGGGGGCCGGCGGGGACCGCGACCGCGGCAAGCGACCCCTCATGGGGGAGGTCGTGGCGCGGCTCGCCGACGTCGCGGTCGTCACCGACGACAACCCGCGCTCGGAGGACCCGGCGACGGTCCGGGCGCAGGTGCTCGCGGGCGCCCGGGACTCCGGCGGCCCCGCCGAGGTCCTGGAGGTCGGGGACCGCCGCGCCGCCGTGGCGGCAGCCCTGGCGCACTGCGCCGGCCCGCACGACACCGTGCTGCTGGCCGGCAAGGGCCACGAGACCGGGCAGGAGGTCGCCGGGGTGGTGACCCCCTTCGACGACCGGGCCGTGGCGGACGAGGAACTGCAGGTGTGGCGGGACCGGACCCGCGTGAGCGACGGGGCGCTGGGCGCCCGGGGAGGTGCCCAGTGATCGCGCTGACCGCGACCGAGGTCGCGGAGCTGACGGGAGGGCGGCTCGAGAGCGCCGCCGCAGGTGACGTGCGCACCGACGGCCCGGTGGTCGTCGACTCCCGTGCCGTGGTCGCCGGGGCGCTGTTCGTCGCCCTGCCCGGGGAACGGGTGGACGGCGCCGACTACGCGGCCGCCGCCGCCGCCGCCGGCGCCACGGTGGTCCTCGCCGAGCGCGCCCTCGAGCTGCCCGCCGGCGCGGCCCTGGTCCTCGTCGAGGACGGCGTCGCCGCGCTGGGGCGCCTCGCGACGGGCGTCCTGGAGCGCCTGCGCGGGCAGGGGGAGGGCCCGCTCGTCGTGGGGATCACCGGCTCGCAGGGCAAGACGACGACGAAGGACCTGCTGGCCTCCGTCCTCGGGGACGTGCTGGACGGGCCGGTCGTCGCCCCCCGCGGCAGCTTCAACAACGAGATCGGCGCCCCGCTCACCGTGCTGCGCGCCGACGCCGGCACGCGCGCCCTCGTCGTGGAGATGGGGGCCCGCGGCCTCGGCCACATCGCGCAGCTGTGCCGGATCGCGCGGCCCGACGTCGGGGTCGAGCTCGTCGTGGGGGCCGCCCACGTGGGCGAGTTCGGCTCGTTGGAGGCCACCGCGCAGGCGAAGGGCGAGCTGGTCGAGGCGCTGCCCCCGCAGGGTCTGGCCGTCCTCAACGCCGACGACGACCGCGTCGCGGCCATGGCCTCCCGCACCCGGGCGCGCGTGCTGACCTTCGGCCGCAGCGCCCACGCCGACGTGCGCGCCTCCGACGTGACGCTCGACGGCCGGGCCAGGGCCCGGTTCCGCCTCGAGCACGACGGCGCGGCCGCGGACGTGGCGCTCCTCCTGCACGGGGAGCACCAGGTGACGAACGCGCTCGCGGCGGCCGCCGTCGCGCTGAGCACGGGCGCCTCCGTCGCCGACGTCGCCGCCGCCCTCTCGCGCGCGGAGCCGGCGAGCCCGGGCCGCATGCAGGTCCTGGAACGCTCCGACGGCGTCACCGTCGTCCACGACGCGTACAACGCCAACCCGGACTCCGTCCGCGCCGCGCTCAAGGCGCTCGTCGGCATGGCCGCGGACACGGGCCCCGGGGGAACCCCGCGACGGACGTGGGCCGTGCTGGGGGAGATGCTCGAACTCGGGGCCGCCTCCCGCGACGAGCACGACGTGGTCGGACGCACCGTCGTCCGGCTCGACGTCGACCAGCTGCTCGTCGTCGGTGCCGGGGCCCGCCCCATCTACACGGGGGCGGTCATGGAGGGTTCCTGGGGCGAGGAGGCGGCGTTCGCCCCGGACGTCGAGTCCGCCCTGGAGTTCCTGCGGCCGAGGCTGCGGCCCGGTGACGTGGTGCTCGTGAAGTCGTCGAACGGAGCCGGGCTCGCCCGGCTCGCGGAGGAACTCGTGCAGGACAGTTCGCAGGACAGCGGCGCGGTGCGTGCGGAGGCGTCGGACTCGTGAGGACCGTCCTCATCGCGGGAGCGTTCTCGCTCGTCGTCGCCCTCTTCGGGACGCCGTTGTACATCCGCTGGCTCGTCCGGCGCGGGTACGGCCAGTTCGTCCGCGACGACGGGCCGACGACGCACCACACCAAGCGCGGCACGCCGACCATGGGCGGGGTCGTCATCATCCTCGCGGCGCTGCTCGCCTACGCCGCAGCGCACGTGTTCACCGGCCGGGCTCCCACCGCGTCGGGTCTGCTGGTGCTGCTGCTCATGACCGGGCTCGGGATCGTCGGCTTCCTCGACGACTTCCTGAAGATCTCCAAGCAGCGCAGCCTCGGGCTCACGGCGCGCGCCAAGCTCATCGGGCAGGGCGTGGTGGGCGTCGCGTTCGCCGTCCTGGCGCTGCAGTTCCCCTCGGCCGCCAAGGACGGGGCCACCCCCGCCTCCACGCACATCTCCGTGCTGCGGGACACGCCCCTGGACCTCGCGTGGTTCGGCGCGATCGGCGGCACCATCGCGTTCGTCGTCTGGGTGCTGCTCATCACCTCGGCCGTCAGCAACGGCGTGAACCTCACCGACGGCCTCGACGGCCTGGCCACCGGCGCCACGACGATGGTCCTGGCCGCCTACGTCCTCATCTGCACGTTCCAGTCCAACCAGAGCTGCTACTCCCTCACCGAGATCGAGTCGCGCTGCTACGAGGTCCGCGACCCCCGCGACCTCGCCGTCGTGGCGGCCTCCGTCATGGGCGCCTGCTTCGGGTTCCTGTGGTGGAACGCCAGCCCCGCGAAGATCTTCATGGGGGACACCGGGTCCCTGGCCCTGGGCGGCGCGCTCGCCGGGCTGGCCATCCTGTCCCGCACCCAGATCCTGCTCGTCGTCCTCGGCGGGTTGTTCGTCATCATCACGCTGTCGGTCATCCTGCAGGTCGGCGGTTTCAAGCTCACGAGGAAACGCATCTTCCGGATGGCCCCGCTGCAGCACCACTTCGAACTCGCCGGCTGGGGCGAGGTCACCATCGTCATCCGGTTCTGGATCATCGCCGGGCTGTTCGTCTCCCTCGGCCTCGGCATCTTCTACGCGGAGTGGGTCACCGGTGCCTGAGCCGCGCGTCTTCGAGTCCTGGCTGGGGAACCCCAACCCCCGCGCCGACGACACCGACCGCGTCCGCGAACTGCGCCACCTCACCTCGCGCTGGACGGGTCTGCGCACGCTCGTCACCGGCATCGGCCTGTCGGGCTTCGCGGCCGCCGACGCCCTCCTCGAGGTCGGCGCCGAGGTCGTCGTCGTGGACTCCGCGACGGGGCAGGCGCAGCGGGAGAAGGCCCAGCTGCTCGAGGTGCTCGGGGCGACCGTGCTGCTCGGACCCGAGCACGTCGGCGCCCCGCCGCGCCCCTGGGACGGGTTCGACCTCGTCGTCACCTCGCCCGGGTGGCACCCCGACGCGCCGCTGCTCGTCTCGGCGGCGCTCGCGGGAGTCCCGGTGTGGGGCGACGTCGAACTCGCCTGGCGGATGCGACCCGAGACGGGTGCGGCCCCCTGGCTGACGCTCACGGGCACCAACGGCAAGACCACGGTCGTGGAGATGCTCGCCTCCATGCTGCGCGCCGCCGGTCTGCGCGCCACGAGCGCGGGCAACGTCGGCACCCCGCTGGTGGAGGCCCTGCGGCACCCGCACGCGTTCGAGGTCCTCGCGGTCGAACTGTCGAGCTACCAGTTGCACTGGCTCTCGACCGACCTCGAGAACTCGGTGCACCCGCGGGCCTCCGCCGTCCTGAACATCGCCCCCGACCACCTCGACTGGCACGGTTCGCTGGAGGCCTACGCCCTGGCCAAGGGCCGGATCTACCAGGGCACCGAGGTCGCGTGCGTCTACAACGTCGCCGACCCCCGCACCGAGGACCTCGTCCGCGAGGCCGACGTCGTCGAGGGCGCCCGCGCGATCGGTTTCACCCGTGCCGCGCCGCGGTTGTCGATGCTGGGCCTGGTCGAGGACGTCCTGTGCGACCGGGCGTTCGTCGAGCAGCGGCAGTCGCACGCCGCGGAACTCTGCTCCCTCGCCGACCTGCGCCCGGAGGGGTCCGACGACCCGGTCGCGCCGCACACCGTGGAGAACGTCCTCGCCGCGGCCGCGCTCGCCCGCGCGCACGGCGTCCCGCAGGTCGCCGTCCGCAACGGCGTGCTGGCCTTCCGGCCTGCGCCGCACCGGGTCGCGACCGTCCTTGACCCGGCCCGCACGGGCGGGGTCCGCTGGGTCGACGACTCCAAGGCCACGAACGGGCACGCCGCGAACGCCTCGCTCGCCGCGTTCGAGCACGTCGTGTGGATCGCCGGCGGTGACGCCAAGGGCGGTTCCTTCGACGACCTCGTCCAGGCGCACGCCGGCCGGCTGCGGGCCGCGGTGCTCATCGGCCGGGACCGCGCGCTCGTCGCGGACGCGTTGCGGCGACACGCACCCGAGGTCCCCGTCGTCGAGGTCGACCTCGCGCAGGATGGGGACGTGACCACCGACACCGCCCACCTCATGGACCTCGTGGTGGCGCGCGCCGCGGACCTCGCCGCGCCCGGTGACACCGTCCTGCTCGCCCCCGCCTGCGCGTCCTGGGACCAGTTCCGGTCCTACGGCCACCGCGGCGACGAGTTCGCCGCGGCCGTGACGCGGCGGTTCCCGGAGGCCTGACCGTGGCCGTCGAAGGAGCGCGCCAGCGGGTCCCCGGCGCGACCGGCCGCTGGAGCGAGCGCTGGCGCCGGCCCACCTGGCTGGACGCGACGGGGGAGTGGGTCCGGGAACGGACGCGCCTGCTGGACTCCCCGCTCGCCACCCACCACGTGCTCCTGGCCACCACGTCCGTGCTCGTCGTCATCGGCCTCGTCATGGTGCTGTCGAGCTCCAGCGTCGAGTCCCTGACCGAGTACGGCAGCCCCTACGCGGTCTTCAAGAACCAGGCGACGTTCGCGGTGCTCGGCGCCGTCGTCCTCGTCGTGGCCAGCCGCGTCCCGGCCCGGACCTGGCAGCGGCTCGCGCTCCCCGCGCTCCTGGGGTCGGCATTCCTGCAGCTGCTGGTGTTCGTGCCGGGGATCGGCAAGACCGTCAACGGCAACCGGAACTGGATCGTCCTCGGCGGTTTCACGGCGCAGCCGTCCGAGGCCGCCAAGGTGGCCCTCGTCCTCTCGCTCGCGCTCGCGCTGACGCGTCGCCGGGACGCGCTGCGCGAACCGGTCAAGCTGGCCGGGGCGATGGCCCTGCCGGTCGGGATGACGGCCGGTCTGGTCCTGCTGACCCAGGACCTCGGCACCGCCATGATCATGATGGCCGTCGTCATCGTCATGCTCTGGGTCGCGGGGATCCCGGGCCGCTGGTTCGCGCTGGCGGGCGGGGTCGCGGGCATCGCCGCGGTGCTCGCCGTCGTCACGAGCACGAACCGCATGAACCGCGTCGCGGACTGGCTGTCGGGCACCCCCGACACCCACGAGGCGATCCGCGGCCTCGCCTGGCAACCCGTGCAGGGGCAGTACGCGCTGGCCTCCGGCGGGTTCTGGGGCCTGGGTCTGGGCGCGTCGCGGGAGAAGTGGTCCTGGCTGCCCGAAGCCCACAACGACTTCATCTACGCCATCATCGGCGAGGAGCTCGGCCTGCCCGGGACGCTGACGATCCTCGTGCTCTTCGCCGTCGTGGCGCTCATGGTCATGCGGCTGGTGCGCCGGTCGCAGGACTTCTACACCAAGCTGGCGGTCGCGGGTCTCGGTGCGTGGATCCTCGGGCAGGCCCTGTTGAACATGGGCGTCGTCCTGAGCCTGCTGCCGGTCATCGGCGTGCCGCTGCCGCTCATCTCGGCCGGTGGGTCGGCGCTCGTCCTCACGCTGCTGGCCATCGGCATCCTGCTGTCCTTCGCCCGTGCCGAACCCGGGGCGCCCGAGGCGCTGCGCGCCCGGGAGTCGGTCGTCGCCCGGTCCCTGGCGGTGCTCCCGCACCGCGGTCCGCGCCGGCGCGGCGCCGCTGGACGGAAGGACCGTCGGTGAAGGTCCTCCTCGCCGGCGGGGGGTCGACCGGCCACGTCGCGCCGCTGCTCGCCACCGCCGACCGCCTGCGCCGCCGCGATCCCGGGGCCGGCGTCCTCGTCCTCGGCACCGCCCAGGGGCTCGAGGCCCGCCTCGTGCCCGAGCGCGGTTACGAGCTCGCCGTGGTGCCCCGCGTCCCGTTGCCCCGCAGGCCCTCGGTGGACCTGCTGCGCCTGCCCGGCCGGCTGCGGGCGGCCGTCGCCGGGGCCGCCCGGGCGATCTCGGACGTCCAGGCGGACGTCGTCGTCGGGTTCGGCGGGTACGTCGCCGTCCCGGCCTACCTGGCCGCCCGTCGCGCCGGGATCCCCGTGGTCGTGCACGAGCAGAACGCCCTCCCGGGGGTCGCGAACCGGCTCGGCGCGCGCTGGGCGCGCAGCACGGCCGTGACGTTCCCCGGGACGCCGCTGCGCGGGGCCGTGCACACCGGGATGCCGCTGCGGTCGGAGGTCGTCGACCTGGCCCGCGCCTCGGACCGGGACGCGCTGCGCCGCAGCGCCCGCACCGAGCTCGGCCTCGATCCGGACACCCCGACGCTGCTCGTCACGGGCGGGTCCCTGGGCGCCCAGCGCATCAACGACGTCCTCGGCGCGTGCGCCCCGGACCTGCTGGACGCGGGGTTCCAGGTGCTGCACGCCTGCGGCCGCGGGAAGTCCGTCCCCCTGCCGGCGGGCACGGACGCCGCGCGGTACGTCGTGCGCGAGTACCTCGACGGGATGGACACCGCCTACGCCGCCGCCGACCTCGTCGTCGGACGCAGCGGGGCGGGCACCGTCAGCGAGCTGACCGCCCTCGGGCTGCCCGGGGTGTACGTCCCGCTGCCCATCGGCAACGGCGAGCAGCGTCGCAACGCCGAGTCGGTCGTGGCCGCGGGCGGTGGCGTGCTCGTCGCCGACGCCGACCTCGACGCCGCCTTCGTCCGCTCCCGCGTGCTGCCCCTGCTGTCCGACCGCACGGCCCTGGCCGACGCCGCCCGCGCGGCCGCCGGGTTCGGCGTCCTGGACGGCGACGAGCGGCTCGCGGACCTCGTCGAGGCGGCGGCGCGGTGACCGGCGTGCTCTCCGTGGCCGACCTCGGCCGCGTCCACCTCCTCGGCCTGGGCGGCGTCGGCGTGTCCGGCGTCGCCCGGCTCCTGGCTGCTCGCGGCGTCGAGGTCTCGGGCACCGACGCCGTCGACTCGGCCACGCTGCACCGGCTGGCGGAACTGGGCATCCGCACGTGCGTGGGGCACGACCCCGCGAACCTCGCCGACCTGGGCGCCGGCGACACGCTGGTCGTGAGCTCGGCGGTCCGCGAGGGCAACCCCGAGCTCGTCGCGGCGCGCGAACGCGGTCTGCGGGTGCTGCACCGCTCCCAGGCCCTCGCCGCCCTCATGGCCGGCCGCCGCGGCGTGGCCGTCGCCGGGACGCACGGCAAGACGACGACGACCTCCATGCTCGCGGTCGCGCTCGTGGCTGCCGGGCTGGACCCCTCCTACGCCATCGGCGGGGAGCTGACGGGCGGCACCGACGGCGGCGCCCGCGACGGGTCCGGGCCGTTCGTGGCCGAGGCCGACGAGTCCGACGGGTCGTTCCGCGAGTACGCGCCGGTCGTCGACGTCGTCACGAACCTCGAGCCGGACCACCTCGACCACTACGGGACCGCCGAGGCGTACACCGCCGCGTTCGACGAGTTCCTCGCGCGCCTGCAGCCGGGTGGCCTGCTCGTCGCCTGCGCCGACGACCCCGGCTCGGCCGCCCTCGCCGAGCGTGCCCGCGCGCAGGGCGTGCGGGTGCGCACGTACGGCACGGCGCCGGCCGCCGACGTCGTCCTGAGCGACGTGCGCACCGGCCCGGCGCCGACCGCACGGCTGGACGACGGCACCGGGCCGCGCGAGCTGCTGCTCGCGGTCCCCGGCGAGCACAACCTGCGCAACGCGGCCGCCGCCTTCTGCGCCGCCGTGGAGCTCGGCGCCGACCCCGAGGCCGTCCTGGCCGGGCTGGCCTCCTTCGGGGGCGCCCGCCGCCGGTTCGAGCTCAAGGGCGAGGCCGGGGGCGTCCGTGTCGTCGACGACTACAGCCACCACCCGACCGAGGTCGAGGCGCTCCTGCGGGCCGCGCGTCCGGTTGCCGGCGACGGCCGGGTGGTCGTCGTCTTCCAGCCGCACCTTGTGAGCCGGACGCGGACCTTCGCCCGGGAGTTCGGGCAGGCGCTGGCGCTGGCCGACGAGGTGGTCCTGCTCGACGTCTACGTCGCGCGGGAGGACCCCGATCCCGCCGTCACCGGCGCCCTCGTCGCGGACGCCGTGCCCCTGGACGCCGCGCACGTCCGGTACGTGCCGCGTCTGGAGGACGCGACCGCCGTCCTGGTGGACCTCGTCCGCCCCGGCGACCTCCTGCTGACCGTCGGGGCGGGCAACGTGACCACCCTCGGTCCGCTGGTCCTCGACGCCCTGGAGCGTCGCTGATGGCCCGCCCGACCCGGCCCCGGCAGCCTCCTGCGCCGCCGGTGGAGCAGCCCCCGAAGGTGACCGGTGCCCCGCAGCGCCGTCGCGCCGCCCGGGCCACCGACTCAGCCCCCGCCCGACCCGCGCGGTCGGTGCGGCCCGCCCGCGCGGCCGGGACGCCCACGCCCCCGGCACGCCCCACGCCCCCGGCACGCCCCGCGTCCCCGGCCCCGCCGCGGCCGCGGGCAGGCAGCGGGACGCGTGCCCGCGTGGCCGACCTCGCCGGTGCCCGCCGCGCCCGGCGCTGGCGCCCGGGACGGCGGTCCGCGCTCGCCCTCGGGGCGCTCCTCGTCGTCCTCGTCGCGGCCGGCTGGGTGCTGCTCGCCTCACCGTGGCTGCGGGTCGAGCAGGTCCGCACCACCGGCGTCGAGCGGACCGACCCCGCTGCGGTGCAACGGATCCTCGCCGGGGTCGACGGGACGCCGCTGGCCCGGGTCGACGCCCGCTCGCTGTCACGACGGCTCAGCGCCCTGCCCCTGGTGCAGACCGTGGACGTCTCCCGGTCGTGGCCGTCGACGCTCGTCGTCGCCGTGCACGAGCGCCAGGCCGTCGCGGCCGTGCCGTCGACCGCCGGGGGAGTGGACCTGGTGGACGGCGACGGCAACGTGCTCGTGCACGCCGACGCCGCACCGGCCGGTGTGCCCACGCTGGACGTCGACGTCACGAAGGCCGGCGGTGCCGCCCTGCAGGCCGCGATCGCGGTCAACGCCTCGCTCGGCGACCAGTTGCGCAGTGAGGTCGCGTCGATCTCCGCGACCGGCCAGGACGCCGTCACGCTGCGCCTGACGAAGGGCCCGACCGTGGTCTGGGGTGACGCGTCCCGTCCCGAGCGCAAGGCCGAGGTGCTCGTGCGGATGCTCGCCGACCCCACCGTCGCCGCGGCGGGGTCCGTCGACGTGTCCGCGCCCGACGCCCCCGCCGTCACGCCCTGACGCAGCTCCCCAGCGCGCGGAGGACCGTCGCCGGAGCCCACCAGTCCGTCCGACGGCTTCGACGCACCGTCACGCCGTAATCACTGAGCGTCGTATCGGGCCTCCGATCCGCGTCCGATCGACGTGTTGTCGCGACACGCCGCGTCATCGGTTGCCTTTGCCCCGTCCGGCTCCCTACGGTCACCACCCAGCAGAACGTGACATAACGTTGACCCTCTACTTGAGGGTCAGGGTTCGCAGCACGGACAGACCAGGCGAAAGAGGCGAGAGGCAACCACCGTGGCAGCTCCGCAGAACTACCTAGCGGTCATCAAGGTCGTCGGCGTCGGCGGCGGTGGTGTGAACGCGGTCAACCGGATGATCGAGGTCGGCCTCAAGGGCGTCGAGTTCATCGCCGTCAACACCGACGCGCAGGCGCTCCTGATGTCGGACGCCGACGTGAAGCTCGACGTCGGCCGCGAGCTCACCCGCGGGCTCGGCGCCGGCGCGGATCCCGAGGTCGGCCGCAAGGCCGCCGAGGACCACGCCGAGGAGATCGAGGAGGTGCTCAAGGGCGCCGACATGGTCTTCGTGACCGCCGGCGAGGGTGGCGGTACCGGCACCGGCGGTGCGCCCGTCGTGGCCCGCATCGCCCGCTCGCTCGGCGCCCTCACGATCGGCGTCGTGACGCGCCCCTTCGTGTTCGAGGGCCGCCGCCGCGCGAACTCCGCCGAGAGCGGCATCGCCGAGCTGCGCGACGAGGTCGACACCCTCATCGTCATCCCGAACGACCGGCTGCTGTCGATCTCGGACAAGACGGTCAGCATCCTCGACGCCTTCAAGTCGGCCGACCAGGTCCTGCTGTCCGGTGTCCAGGGCATCACCGACCTCATCACCACGCCGGGTCTGATCAACCTCGACTTCGCCGACGTGAAGTCGGTCATGCAGGGCGCCGGGTCCGCCCTCATGGGCATCGGGTCCGCCCGCGGGGACGACCGCGCCATCCACGCCGCCGAGGCGGCAGTGAACTCCCCGCTCCTCGAGGCCAGCATCGACGGCGCCCACGGCGTCCTGCTGTCCATCCAGGGCGGTTCCGACCTCGGCCTGTACGAGATCAACGAGGCCGCCCGCCTGGTCCAGGAGGCCGCGCACCCCGAGGCCAACATCATCTTCGGGACGGTCATCGACGACGCCCTCGGCGACGAGGTGCGCGTCACCGTCATCGCCGCCGGCTTCGACGCGGGGACCCCGAAGAGCCGCCGCGACGAGCGCGCGCTCGGTCAGGTCTCCGGTCGCCCGGTCCCGGCCAGCGCCGTGCCCCCGCGCACCACGCGCCCGGCGACCCCGGAGCCGACGTACGCGCCGCAGCCGCAGTACACGCAGCAGCAGCCCGCCCAGCAGCAGCCGGCGCCGAGCTACCAGGCCCCGGCGCCCGCGCCGCAGTACACCCAGGCCCAGCCGGCGGCCCCCGTGCAGCAGCAGCCGCAGCAGCAGCCGCAGTACGCCCAGCAGGCGCCCCAGGTCGTGCCGTCGCCGGACCCCGTCCAGGTGCCGCGCATCATCGAGCTGCCGCAGGACACCGCGGCCGCCCGTCGTCCGAGCCGGCCCCGGCCGGAGGAGGACGACCTGGACGTGCCCGACTTCCTCAAGTGAGTCGCACGGTCCGCTGAGGTGGGTACCGACGTTCCCCTGAGCACCGTCCCGCTGCTGGACGCCGGTCTGCCGGCCGGCGTCCACGGCGGGTTCACCACCCGCGCGGGCGGCACCGGGCAGGCCCCCTACGCGGGGCTCAACCTCGGCGACCACGTCGGGGACGACCCCGCCCGCGTCGGCGTGCACCGCGAGGCGTTGCGGCGCAGCGTCGGAGCGGACGTCCTCGTCGTCCCGCGCCAGGTGCACGGCGCGGACGTCGTCGAGGTCGTCAGCCCGCCGGCGACGGCCCCCGAGGCCGACGCCCTCTTCACCCGCGTCCCGGGGATCGCCGTCGCCGTGGTCGTGGCCGACTGCGTCCCGGTCCTCCTCGTCGACGCCGCAGCCGGTGTCGTCGGCGTGGCCCACGCCGGTCGCCCCGGGCTCGTCGCCGGCGTCGTCCCCGCCCTCGTCGCCGCGATGCGGTCCGCGGGCGCGGGCCACCTCGTCGCCGCGCTGGGACCCTCCGTCTGCGGCGGCTGCTACGAGGTCCCGCAGGCCATGGCCGACGACGTCGCCGTGCAGGTCCCCGCCGCCCGCGCCCGGACCCGGTGGGGGACCGCGGCCGTCGACGTCGGGGCCGGCGTGCGGTCCCAGCTCGACGCCCTCGGCGTCCCCGCCCGCGACCTCGGCCGCTGCACCGTCGAGCACGACGACCTCTTCTCGTTCCGCCGCGACGGGACCACGGGCCGGTCGGCCGGCGTGGTGGTGCTGGCGTGAGCCGCACCGAGGAGCTGGCGCAGCGCCTCGCGCGCACCCGCGAGCGCACGGTCGCCGCGGCCCGGGCCGCCGGCCGGGACCCCGGCGAGCTGACCCTCGTCGTCGTGACGAAGTTCTTCCCGGCCGACGACGTCCGTCGGCTGGCCGGTCTCGGCGTGGCGGACGCGGGGGAGAGCCGCGACCAGGAGGCGTCGGTCAAGGCGGCCGAGCTGGCGGACCTCGACCTGCGCTGGCACTTCGTCGGCCAGCTCCAGACGAACAAGGCGCGGTCGGTCGCGCGGTACGCCGACGTCGTGCACTCGGTCGACCGCACCCGCCTGGCCGCGGCCCTGCAGGCCGGGGCCGCCCACGCCGGGCGCCGCGTCGGCTGCTTCGTCCAGGTCGACCTCGCCGCGGCACTCGGCCTGGACGTCGACGCGGGTCGTGGTGGGGCGGTCGGGGAGGACGTCCTGCGCGTCGCCGACGCCGTCGCGGCGGGGGACGAGCTCGACCTGCGCGGCGTCATGGCCGTCGCCCCGCAGGGGGTGGAGCCGGCGCGCGCGTTCGAGGAGCTGGCCCGCACCGCCGAGCGCCTGCGCGCCCTGCACCCGGGTGCGGTGGAGGTCTCGGCCGGGATGAGCGGCGACCTCGAGCAGGCCGTCGCGGCCGGTGCGACACACCTGCGTGTCGGCAGCGCGATCCTCGGATCTCGTCCGCCCGCGCGGTAGCGTCCGACAGCAGGTCACGCCCCCGGGGCGGGCCGCCCGCACCACCCACGACCCCACCCGACGACCCACCAGCACGATCCCGAGGAGCCTGCGATGGCCGGCGCGCTGCGCAATGCGATGGTCTACCTCGGCCTCGCCGAGGACGACCGCTACGCCGAGGACGCCGAGGTCGACCAGACCCGACCGCGGGTCGAGACGACCGTGAGCGCCCGCCCCGAACCGCGGGAGCAGCCGCGTCCCGAGCCGCGCCTGGAGGTGCGGCACGACCCCCGCCCCGAGCCGGCGGCGGAGCGACGCGCCGCCACGGTGACCACGGCCCAGGTGACCCCGATCAGGAAGCAGGTGGCCCACGTGGTCTCCCAGACCTCCAGCTCCCCGGCCCCGTCGTCGTCCCAGGAGCTGCACCGCATCACGACGATCCACCCGCGGACGTACAACGAGGCCAAGATCATCGGCGAGTCGTTCCGCGAGGGCGTGCCGGTCATCATGAACCTCACGGACATGGACGACTCGGACGCCAAGCGCCTCGTCGACTTCTCCGCCGGGCTCGTCTTCGGCCTGCACGGGTCCATCGAGCGCGTGACCAACAAGGTGTTCCTGCTCTCGCCCGCGAACGTCGAGGTCGCGACGCAGGAAGAGGAACGCCCGGTGGAGCGCACCTTCTTCAACCAGTCCTGACGGGTGGCGCCGGACCCCGGCACCCGTCCCGATCAGGCAGGATGACGACGTGGCCGTGGTCTTCAAGCTCCTCGAAATCGTCGTCCTGCTCTTCTTCATCTGCCTGATCGGGCGGCTGGTCCTGGACTGGGTGCAGGCCCTCTCGCGCGAGTGGCGGCCCCGCGGGGTCGTCCTCGTGTTCGCCGAGGTCGTCTACACCGTGACCGACCCGCCGTTGAAGGCGCTGCGCAAGGTCCTGCCGCCGCTGCGCCTCGGTGCCGTGCAGCTGGACCTGGCCTTCCTCGTCCTGGCGATCCTGTGCTCGATCCTCATGCCGACCTTCGACGGGCTGTCCCAGCGGGCCGCCCTGTCCTGAGGTCGCCCCGCCGGTCCGGACGTGGCCGTGGTGCCCGCGGGTGACCACGCGCCCGGTCCGGGGCGCGGACGGCTGGCCCCGCCGCCCGCTGTCCGGGTCCGGCGCGATCACGTCCGCTACCGTGAGACGTGACACGCCGTCCGTCCGGGCGGTCCCCGTCGGAACCCGCCCGTCAGCAGAGGTGCCCACCATGCCGCTCACTCCGGAAGACGTCGTCGAGAAGCGCTTCAACCCCACGCGCGTGCGCGAGGGGTACGCGCAGGACGAGGTCGACGACTTCCTCGACGAGGTCGTCGCCGAGCTGCGCCGCCTCAACGCGGAGAACTCCGAGCTGCGCGGGCAGCTGAACCAGTGCCAGTCCCGCGTGGCCGAGCTCACGCGCACCGGCGCCGCGGCCGCGCCCGCGGAGGTCGCCGAGGCGCCGCAGGCAGCCCCGACCCTGGAGAAGGCGCCCGAGCCGGAGCCCGAGCCCGAACCGCAGCCGGCCCTCGTCGAGGCCGCGGCGGCGCAGCCCGCCGGTGACGACGCCGCGTCCCGCGCCGCGGGCGTCATCGCGCTCGCCCAGCGCCTGCACGACGAGTACGTCCGCGAGGGCGAGTCCCAGCGCGACGCCCTCGTGCTGTCGGCGCAGGAGCAGGCGCAGCGCGTGGTCGCCGAGGCCGAGGCCCGCCGCGACCGCACCCTCGGCGAGCTCGAGGGCCGCCGCGTGGCTCTCGAGGAGGTCATCACCCAGCTGCACGGCCGGGAGACCACCTACCGCGAGCAGCTCGAGCAGTTCATCGCCTCCCAGCTGGAGGACCTGCGCCGCGTCGCCCGCGTCGTCCCGGACGACGCCGTCTCGCGCTGACGCGAGCACCGCTCCGCTCGACCGCAGCCGCCGCCCCGTCCGGGGCGGCGGCTGTCGTCGTCGCAGCCCCGGACGGATCAGTCTCGGCAACTTTCTGTTTTCGGTTGCTTACAGAGGGTGATAGTCCCTAGTGTCTCCCGCACGCGGCAGCACGGCCGCACACGACGAGAGGGGGGACCACGGTGCACGGAGTGTCTGCGGGGACGACGGAGCCCACCGCGATGGCGGGCGCGGCGGTGGGGGCGACCACGACGGGACTGACGGGCAGGGCCGCCCGGGCGGCGGCGGTGCGCGAGCTGCCGGTGAAGGACTCCGAGGAGGCGTGGACCCCCGAGGAGCTGGCCGAGGTCCGCTCCGAGCTCATGGCGGAGGTGGACCGGCTCACCCGTCAGCTCGACGACGCGACGTCGTCCTTCTCCGCGCTCGTCCGCTCCAGCGGCGAGGGGTCGGGGGACGACCAGGTCGACCACGGGGCCACGACGGCCGGCCGCGAGCACGAGATGACCATCGTGAACAACGCGCGCGACCTGCTCGAGCAGACCCAGCGCGCCCTGGTCCGGATGTCCTCGGGCGCCTACGGCGTCTGCGAGTCCTGCAGCGGTGCGGTCGGCAAGGCCCGGATGCAGGCCTTCCCGCGGGTCACGCTCTGCATGCCCTGCAAGTCGCGCGCCGAGCGCCGCTGACGGGTTCGCACCTCCGTTCCTCCTCCCGGGCGTCGCGGGCCCGGGAGGAGGAGGCGGCCGTGGGAGACTGGGGCCGCCATGAGCCCAGCCGAGACCCCCGCCGGAACACCGTCCGACCCCCCGACCGACGCCTCGACCGGTGCGCGGGGTGACACACCGACCGCGGGACCGCGCCGTCCCCGCCGCGCCCTCTGGACGTTCCTGGTGTGGGCCGTCGTCTACGTGCTCGACCAGGTCACCAAGGTCCTGGCCGTGGCGCACCTCGAACCCGGGGTCGTCCGTCCCTTCGTCGGCGACGTCCTGCAGTTCCACCTGATCCGCAACCCCGGGGCGGCGTTCAGCTTCGCCACCGGGGCCACGTGGATCTTCACCGTCCTGGCCGCCGTCGTGGTCGTCGTGGTCGTGCGCATGTCCCGCAAGCTGCGGAGCCTGCCGTGGGCCCTGGCCTTCGGGTTCCTCCTGGCGGGAGCCACCGGCAACCTGACCGACCGCCTGCTGCGGGCCCCGGGCTTCGCGCGCGGTCACGTCGTGGACTTCCTGCAGCTGCCGCACTGGCCGATCTTCAACGTCGCCGACGCCAGCATCTGCGTGGCCGCCGTCTTCATCGCCGTCCTCGCCGTGCGCGGTGTGGGGCTCGACGGCACCCGGCAGACCCGCGAGACCTCGACCACGAGCGAGGACGACCGTGCCTGAGGTCCGCAGCCTGCCCGTCCCCGACGGCCTCGAGGGCGAGCGCGTCGACGCCGCCCTGTCCCGGCTGCTCGGCCTGTCCCGCACCCGCATCGCCGAGCTCGCCGCCGACGGCCTCGTCGTCGTCGACGGGGCGGCGGTCGGCAAGTCCGACCGCCTGCGGGCCGGGTCCTGGCTCGAGGTCGAGGTGCCCGACCCGCCGGCGGCGCCGACGCTCGTCGCCGAGACCGTCGAGGGCCTGGCGATCGTGCACGACGACGACGACCTGGTCGTCGTCGACAAGCCGGTGGGCGTCGCGGCCCACCCCAGCCCGGGCTGGACCGGGCCGACCGTCGTCGGGGGCCTGGCGGGTGCGGGGTACCGCATCGCGACGTCGGGGTCCGCCGAGCGGCAGGGGGTCGTGCACCGCCTCGACGTGGGCACCTCGGGGCTCATGGTCGTCGCCAAGAGCGAGCACGCGTACACCGCGCTGAAGGCCGCGTTCAAGGAGCGGACGGTCGAGAAGGTCTACCACGCGCTCGTCCAGGGCCACCCGGACCCGTTGCGCGGCACCATCGACGCCCCCATCGGCCGGCACCCCGGCAGCGCGTGGAAGTTCGCGGTGACCGCCGAGGGCAAGCCGAGCGTCACGCACTACGAGGTGCTCGAGGCCTTCCGCGCCGCGGCCCTGGCCGAGATCCACCTCGAGACGGGCCGGACCCACCAGATCCGCGTGCACTTCGCCGCGCTGCGCCACCCCTGCGTCGGCGACCTGACCTACGGGGCCGACCCGACGCTCGCGGCGCGCCTGGGCATCACCCGGCAGTGGCTGCACGCCGTGCGACTCGGCTTCGAGCACCCGGGAACCGGGCAGCCCGTCGAGTTCACGAGCTCCTACCCGGCCGACCTGGCCACCGCGCTGGAGCGCCTGGCCGACTGACCGGGCCGGTGCGGGTGTCGGGCCCCGGCCGTGTCCGACCCCGCGCCTACCATCGACACGCACCCCGGCCCACCGCCTGCTCGCCCCGCTCGAACCCCTCGCCTGAACCACTTGGAGGCCCGCTCCCATGGCGTCCCCGTCCTCGTCAGCGGACTCGTTCGTCCACCTGCACGTCCACACCGAGTACTCGATGCTGGACGGCGCGGCCAAGGTGGACGACCTCTTCCGGACCGCCGCCGAGATGGGCATGCCGGCCGTCGCGACGACCGACCACGGCTTCGTCTTCGGCGCCTACGACTTCTGGAAGACGGCGAAGAAGCACGGGGTCAAGCCGATCATCGGCGTCGAGGCGTACCTGACCCCGGGCACGGCGCGCCAGGACAAGACGCGCGTGAAGTGGGGCGACCCCAACGGCCGCTCCGGCGACGACGTCTCCGGTGCCGGTTCGTACACCCACATGACGATGCTGGCCAGCAACACCAAGGGCATGCACAACCTGTTCAAGATGAGCAGCCTGGCCAGCCTCGAGGGCTTCCTCTACAAGCCCCGCATGGACCGCGAGCTGCTCTCGCAGTACTCCGAGGGCCTCATCGCCACCACGGGCTGCCCGTCGGGGGAGGTGCAGACCCGGCTGCGCCTGGGCCAGTACGACGAGGCCCGTCAGGCCGCCGCGGACTACCGCGACATCTTCGGCAAGGAGAACTTCTTCTGCGAGCTGATGGACCACGGCCTCGACATCGAGCGCCGCGTCCACGACGACCTGTTCAAGCTCGCCAAGGACCTGGACCTGCCGCTGCTGGCCACCAACGACCTGCACTACACGCACGCCGAGGACGCCAGGGCGCACGAGGCGCTGCTGTGCGTGCAGTCCGGGTCGACGCTGGCCGACCCCAAGCGCTTCAAGTTCGACTCCACCGACTTCTACCTCAAGACCCCGGCCGAGATGCGCCACCTGTGGCGCGACCACCCCGAGGCGTGCGACAACACGCTGCTCATCGCCGAGCGGTGCGAGGTCGAGTTCACCGAGTCCACGGGCGCCTACATGCCGAACTTCCCCTGCCCCGAGGGGGAGAACGAGGAGAGCTGGTTCGTCAAGGAGGTCTGGTCGGGCCTGAACTACCGCTACGACGGCCAGATCCCCGACGACGTCCGCAAGCAGGCCGACTACGAGATCGAGGTCATCACCTCCAAGGGGTACGCCGGGTACTTCCTCGTCGTCGCCGACTTCATCAACTGGTCGAAGGAGAACGGCATCCGGGTGGGCCCGGGCCGTGGGTCGGGCGCGGGGTCGATGGCCGCGTACGCCATGAAGATCACCGACCTCGACCCGTTGCGGCACGGCCTGTTCTTCGAGCGGTTCCTCAACCCCGAGCGCATGTCGATGCCCGACTTCGACGTCGACTTCGACGAGCGCCGGCGCGGTGAGGTCATCCAGTACGTCGTGGAGAAGTACGGCACCGACCGCGTCGCCCAGATCGTCACGTACGGCACCATCAAGGCCAAGCAGGCCGTCAAGGACTCCTCCCGCGTCCTCGGCTTCCCCTTCTCGATGGGGGACCGGATCACCAAGACGATGCCGCCGGCCGTCATGGGCAAGGACATCCCGCTCTCGGGCATCTTCGACCCCAACCACAAGCGGTACTCCGAGGCGGGGGAGTTCCGGGAGCTCTACAAGGCCGACCCCGAGGTCGTGAAGGTCGTCGACACCGCCCGCGGCCTGGAGGGCCTGAAGCGGCAGTGGGGCGTGCACGCGGCCGGCGTCATCATGTCGAGCGAGCCGCTGATCGACCTCATCCCGATCATGAAGCGCGAGGCCGACGGCGCGATCATCACGCAGTTCGACTACCCGACGTGCGAGACGCTCGGGCTGGTCAAGATGGACTTCCTCGGCCTGCGGAACCTGACGATCCTCGACGACGCGCTGAAGAACGTCGTCGCCAACGGCAAGGACGAGGTCGACCTCGAGAAGCTCGACCTCGACGACAAGCCGACGTTCGACCTGCTCGGCCGGGGGGACACGCTCGGCGTCTTCCAGTTCGACGGCGGCCCCATGCGGTCGCTGCTGCGGCTCATGCGCCCGGACAACTTCGAGGACATCTCCGCGGTCGGCGCGCTCTACCGCCCCGGTCCGATGGGGGCCGGATCGCACACCGCGTACGCGCGGCGCAAGAACGGCCAGGAGCCGATCACCCCGATCCACCCCGAGCTCGAGGAACCGCTCGCGGAGATCCTCGGCACGACCTACGGCCTGATCGTGTACCAGGAGCAGGTCATGTCGATCGCGCAGAAGGTGGCCGGGTACACCCTGGGGTCCGCCGACCTGCTGCGCCGCGCGATGGGCAAGAAGAAGCGCGAGGTCCTCGACGCCGAGTTCGTCGGCTTCGAGAAGGGCATGCTGGACAACGGGTTCAGCAAGGAGTGCGTCAAGGCGCTGTGGGACATCCTCGTCCCCTTCTCCGACTACGCCTTCAACAAGGCGCACTCGGCCGCCTACGGCCTCGTCTCGTACTGGACGGCCTACCTCAAGGCCAACTACCCGGCCGAGTACATGGCCGCCGTGCTCACGTCGGTGCGCGACGACAAGGACAAGTCGGCGCTGTACCTCAACGAGTGCCGCCGCATGGGCATCAAGGTGCTGCCGCCGGACGTCAACGAGTCGAGCGCGAACTTCACCGCCGTCGGCACCGACATCCGCTTCGGCCTGACCGCCATCCGCAACGTCGGCGCCAACGTCGTCGACGCCATCGTCGAGGCGCGCACCGAGAAGGACCGCTACGAGTCCTTCCAGGACTTCCTCACCAAGGTGCCGGCCGTCGTCTGCAACAAGCGGACCATCGAGTCGCTCATCAAGGCGGGGGCGTTCGACTCCCTCGGGCACCGGCGGCGGGCCCTCGTCGCCAAGCACGAGGACGCCGTCGACGCCGTCGTGGACGTCAAGCGCAACGAGGCCATCGGCCAGTTCGACCTCTTCGCCGGTCTCGGCGGCGGGGACGACGGTGCCGCCGGCGGGTTCGAGGTCGTCATCCCGGACCTGCCGGAGTGGGAGAAGTCCGAGCTGCTCGCCCACGAGCGGCAGATGCTCGGCCTGTACGTCTCCGACCACCCGCTCTTCGGCTTGGAACGCCTGCTGCAGAACGCCTCCGACGTGTCGATCTCGGCGTTGCTGGAGGACGAGTCCCGCCCTGACGGCTCGAACATCACCATCGCGGGCATGATCACCGGCCTGCAGCGCAAGACGACCAAGCAGGGCAACTACTGGGCGATCGTCACCGTCGAGGACCTCGCCGGGGCGATCGAGTGCCTGTTCTTCCCCCAGGCCTACACGGACGTCGCCCAGCTGCTCGCCGAGGACCTGGTCGTCGTGGTCAAGGGGCGGCTCAACCGCCGCGACGAGGTCCCGACGATCTACGCCTCGGGCCTGAGCGTGCCGGACATCTCCAGCACCGACGGCGTGCCCGTCACGGTGACGCTGCCGACGGCGCGCTGCACGACCGGCATCGTCGAGCAGCTCAAGACCGTGCTCGAGACGCACAAGGGCTCCACCGAGGTCCGGCTGCGCCTGACCAAGAACGGCGGTGGCAACGGCACCCTCATGCGGCTGGACGACTCCCTGCGCGTGACGCCGAGCCCCGCGCTGTTCGGTGACCTGAAGCAGCTGCTCGGCGCCTCGTGCCTCGCCTGACGGCACGGCCGGCCGCGGACCCCTCGGGAACGCGCAGGACGGGATTCGTCCTGCTCTTCGGCCAGGCCGTCGCCGGGGTCGTGGCCGGGGTGCTCTGGTGGCTGCTCACCCGTCGCCCGACGGCCCTGCTGGTCGGGGAACCGCTGGTGACGTCGACGTCGCAGTTCCCCATCGCGCGGGACGGGGTCTTCAGCGTCCTGACGGGGTTCGTGGGCCTGGTCGCGGCGGTCGTCGTCCTGCGGCGGGGCCGGCAGGCACCGGTCACGGTGCTCGTCGCCGCGCTGGCCGGCGCCCTGGCCTCCAGCCTCCTCGCGGCCGGCACGGGCAGCGCCCTGCCCCCCACGCAGGCGGCCGAGGCGGCCCACGTCACGCTGACCGCCTGGGTCGTGGTCCTCGTGCAACCGTTCGTCGTCTCGGTCGTTGTGGCTCTGGTCACACTGGCCGACGTGCTGGCCCGGTGGACCCGGACACCCTGACCTCGGCCCGTTTCCACCCGTTCGGCGCAACTGCGACGGGGTGGCGACGAGGTCTCGCCCCAGGTCACACGCTGTGTGACGACCCGGAGCGCAGTCTGCAGTGGATGTCTCCGCAGCGGTGACGGAGAGTGGTGAGCGGGGGCTCCGAGCGCCGCTCCTGCCGGGTGATCACCCGAGGGGTCGCTCAAGCGGATCTAGTACCGGCCCGATCCCTACATCGTGACCCCCTCCACGATCGTTACGAAGCCCTCCCGTCGCCTCGTCGCTGCCCTCGGCGTCGTGGCCGCCACCTGCACCTTCCTCGTGACCGCCGGCGGCACCGCCGGCGCGGCCAGCTCCACGACCCAGGACAGCGTCGTCGCCCGGGACTCCTTCGCCGGCTCCACCCGCACCGTGGGTGAGGCCGAGATCGGCGGACGGTGGGCCGTCCAGGCGCCGGCCGGCGGTTCGATCACCACCGGGGGCAACCAGCTCGGCGTCTCGACCGTCCCGCGCGGTGGCAGCTTCGCCGCCGGCCTGCCCTCGGTCGCGGCCGCCGACGTCACCGTCAAGCACGGGCTGCGCCTGCCCAGCATCACCTCGGCCAAGCTGGGGCTGTACGAGACCACCGAGATGCGCCGCCAGGCCGACGGGGACCGCTACCAGGCGACCTTGACGGTCGGCGCCGGAGGTGCGCTCTCGCTGAGCGCCGACCGCGCCGTCGACGGTCAGTCGACGCAGCTGGCCAAGGTCGCCCTGCCCCTGAAGGCCACCTCGAACGGGTGGCTGACTGTCGAGACGAAGGTCTCCGGCACGTCGCCCGTCACGGTGCAGGCCCGGGTGTACCCGGCCGGCACGACCGCCCCGGGGTGGCAGGTCTCGGCCACCGACTCCAGCGCGGCCGCGGTCAAGAAGGCCGGTTCCGTCGGCCTGAACGGTTTCCTCTCCAGCAGCGGGACCCCCACCGGCCTGGGGCTCAACTCCTTCCAGGCCGTGGCGACGACGCTGGCGGCGCCCACCCCGGTGGCTTCTGCGAGCCCCCGCCCGGTGCAGCCGACCCCCGCGCCCGCGGCGACGACCAACCCCGCCCCGGCTCCGGTGGCCAGCCCCAGCCCCAGCGCGCCGACCTCCACGCCGGGTGGCCTGCCCACCCTGCAGCGCGTGGTCACCAACGGCTTCGTGCACCCCGGGATCCTCAACGGCACGACGAACCTCGAGGCCTCCCGCGCCGCCGTCCTGGCCGGCAAGTCCCCGCAGAAGCCGGCCTTCGACAAGATGAAGAGCAGCCGCTTCGCGAACCTCTCGTGGACGCCGCACCCCGTCGAGTACGTCGGCTGCGGCTCGTACAACGTCGTCGACGAGGGCTGCACGGCCGAGACGGACGACGCGCAGGCCGCCTACACCCAGGCGCTGCTCTGGTACTACACCGGCGACCAGCGCTACGCGGACAAGGCCAAGCAGATCCTCAACGCCTACTCCGGCACGCTCAAGGACCACAAGTTCGACACGAAGGTCTACAAGAACGGTCTGCTGCAGGCCGGCTGGGCCGGACAGACGTTCACCAAGGCCGCCGAGCTGATCCGCTACAGCGGTGCGGGCTGGAGCGCCTCCGACGTCGCCCGCTTCGAGACCATGCTCAAGACCGCCTTCCTGCCCCGCGTCATCAACGGGTGGACCTGGACCTCGGCGAACTGGCAGCTGACGATGGCCGAGGCGACGATGAACATCGGCGTCTTCACCAACGACCGGGCGACCTGGGACAACGGCGTCGGCGACTGGCGCAACCACGTCAAGGGCTCGTTCTACCTGGCCTCCGACGGCAGCAAGCCGAACTTCCCGGCGAACACGATCATGAAGGACAGCAACTACCTCGAGTACTGGTCGAGCCCGAAGCAGTTCGTCAACGGCCTCGCCGCCGAGACCTGCCGTGACGCGTCCCACACCGCGATGGGCCTGGCCGCCGCGCTCGACGGGGCCGAGACCGCCCGCATCCAGGGCCTGGACCTGTACGGCGAGCAGCGCACCCGCCTCGTCGCCGCGATGGAGTACAACCTGCGCTTCGTCAACAACCCCTCCGCGAGCGGGTGGGTCTGCGCCAAGCCGCTCAACCTCGGTGGGACCGGCTACAAGCTGACGTTCGCCCTGGGCTACAACAACTACGCCGTCCGCGGCGGGATGTCGCTGCCCGAGACGCAGAAGTTCCTCGGCACGGTCAGCCCGACCGGGTCCGGCATCTTCATGAACTGGGAGACGCTGACCCACTCGGCCGGCTGACCCCACCGGTCACGACTGACCCTCGACCGCCCCAGGACCCGCACGGGTCCTGGGGCGGTCGTCGTTCCCGGGGGACTTCCTCGCCGCGACACGCCGCAATGTTCTAGACGACCTCCCCGAGACCCCCACGCGTGGGCTACCGTCATCACTCCGCGTACAGGGGTGGTCGCGGATGGGGGGACAACTCGATGATCACGCACGCCCGCGGACCGTCGGCCGACGGTCTGCGCATCGCTCTGCTCGGGACCCGGGGGGTCCCCGCGCGCTACGGGGGCTTCGAGACCTGCGTGGAGGAGGTCGGCGCCCGGCTCGCCGCGCGCGGGCACGAGGTCGTCGTCTACGGCGCCACCGCCGACGGGCCCGGCCCGGCCGTCCGCGAGCACCGGGGCATGGAGCTCGTGCCGTTGCCGGCCGTGCACCGCCGCTCGCTGGAGACCATCAGCCGCTCGGCGCTCGCCACCGCGCACCTCGCCGGGGGACGGCTCCGGCGTTCCTGGCCAGGAGGGGGCGAGGCTCGTCCCGTCGACGCGGCCGTCGTCTTCAACGCGGCCAACGCGCCGTTCCTGCCGCTCCTGCGCGCCTGCGGGATCCCTGTCGCGACCCACGTCGACGGGCTGGAGTGGAAGCGCGCCAAGTGGGGACCGGTGGGGCAGCGCTACTACCGCTGGGCGGAGGCCTTCGCTGTCCGGCACTCCGACGCCCTCATCGCCGATGCCCAAGGGATCGCCGACTACTACCGGACCCGCTTCGACGTCGACACGACGCTCATCCGGTACGGCGCACCCGTCGTCGAGGGCGGGGGCGACCCGCGGCAGCTCGCGACCCTGGGACTCGTCCCCGGGGGGTACCACCTCGTCGTCGCCCGCTTCGAGCCGGAGAACCACGTCGACGTCATCGTGGAGGGGTACGTCGCCTCCCGGGCCCGCAAGCCGCTCGTCGTCGTGGGGTCCGCCCCCTACTCCGACGCGTACACGGCCCGGGTGCGGGCGCTGGCCGACCACCGCGTCCGGCTCGTCGGCGGCGTCTGGGACCAGGAGCTGCTCGACCAGCTCTACGCCGGTGCCGCGACGTACCTGCACGGCCACAGCGTCGGGGGCACGAACCCCTCGCTGCTGCGCGCCATCGGCGCCGGGACGGCGGTCGACGCCTTCGACGTCGACTTCAACCGCGAGGTGCTCGGCGCCGCCGGGACCTACTGGTCGAACGCCGCGCACGTGACCGTGGCCGTCGAGGCCGCGGAGGCCGACGAGGCCCGGGTGCGCGACCGGGGCCGGGCCAGCCGGTTCCGGGCGGCGAACTACGACTGGGACGAGGTCGCCGACGGCTACGAGGACCTGTGCCTGGCGCTCGCGGGACGGGCGGCCGCCGCCCGTCCGTCCGGGGACGCCGGTGTCGTGGTCGACCTGACCGACCGGCCCGTCACGACCGTCCAGGCCGAGCCGCTGGAGGACGACGCCCGGGAGACCGGGGGCCGGCAGGTGGCCGGCGCGCGCGGAGGGCGACGGTGAGCCGGCGGCCGAGCCCGGGCCGCCGCGGCCCCGGCCCCGTCCGGGTGGCCGTGCTGCTCGGCGCCGGTCTGCTCACCGCGTGCTCGGCGTCCGGCAGTGCGTCGACGGCGTTGCCGGCCGGCGGCGGCCCCCAGGCCTCCACCCCGGCCGGGACCACCTCCACGACCGTCCCCGGCTTCACGGCACCGGGCGCCGCACCCGGGGCGACCAGCGGCGCCGCGGGCGGGACGACCGGTGCCTCGGACCCGACGTCCGTCGGTGCGTCCCCCCGCGGTGCGGGGACCTCGTCGAGCACGGTCGGCGCGACCCCGTCGCGCACCGCACCGCCGTCCTCGAGCCCTCCGACGGGCGGCCCGGACCCCTCCGAGGGGGCGACGGCCGGTGCCGGCGACGTGGCGGCGCGCACGATGGCCCCCGTGCCGGTGCAGGCCGAGGAGCGGTTCAGCGAGGGCCTCGCCGTGCGCGTCGTGGGAGTCCGGGAGCAGCAGGTCACGGCCCGCTACCCCGGGGAGGTCAGCGGTCCCGGCATGGTCGTGGAGCTGGCCTTCCGCAACGGGTCCGCCGCGCCTGTCGACCTCGACGGCATCCGCGTCGCGGCCACCCACCCCGACGGCACGCCCGCCTCCGGCCTGGACGGGCCGCCGGCCGTCGCACCCACGGGCGTCCTCGCGCCCGGTGACGAGGGGCGCGGCACGTTCGTCTACTCCGTCCCGCAGGGCAGTTCCCGGTCGATGACGCTCGAGATCTCCTCCATCAGCTCGACCGACGTCGTGACCGTCGACGTCTGACCCGCGCGGCCGGCGGACGCCGGTCGCGGTTCGACACCGGACGACACACCGGGGCGGCCACCGTCAGCGGTGGCCGCACGTGGAGGAAGCATGGACGGAACGCTCGCCCGCCGACCGGCGCGCCTGGTCGGCGCGGCCCTGACCGCAGCCCTCGTGGTGCTCGCGACCGTGCTCGTGGGGCAGGGTCCGGCCCGCGCGGCCGACCCCGTCCTGCCGGCGACCGTCACCGCCGACGTCCTGCCCACCGTGCAGGTGGACGGGGTGGTCTGGGCGCAGACGACCATCGGGAACACCGTCTACGCCGTGGGTCGCTTCGCGAACGCCCGGCCCGCGGGAGCGGCCGCGGGGACGAGCGAGACGCCGAAGAGCAACATCCTCGCCTACGACCTCACCACCGGACGCCTCATCACGACGTTCACCGCCGCGCTCAACGCCGACGGGCTGGGGATCACGAGTTCCCCGGACGGCAGCCGGGTCTACGTCGTGGGGAACTTCACCCAGGCCAACGGCCAGAACCGTTACCGCATCGCCGCCTTCGACGCGACCACGGGCGCGCTCGTCAGCGGGTTCGCCCCGCAGGTCGACTACCGCGCCCGGGCCGTCGTCGCCACCGGCTCGACCGTCTACGTCGGCGGGCAGTTCTCGGTGGCGAACAAGACCGCACGGAGCCGGCTCGCGGCGTTCAGCGCCACTGACGGTTCCCTGCTGCCCTGGGCGCCGACGGCCGACAACGAGGTGTTCGGACTCGTCGCCCCGGCCGGGGGGCCGGTCGTCGCGGCCGGGCGCTTCACGACGCTGGACGACGAGGCGCACTACGGTCTGGGCGCCGTCGACCCGACGACCGGGGCCACCGTCCCGTGGGCCGCCGGCGACGTCGTCCGGAACGCCGGACCCAACGCCGCCATCTACTCCCTGGCGACCGACGGAACCCGTGTCTACGGCACGGGCTACACCTACGGGAGCGGTGGGAACCTCGAGGGGAGCTTCGCCGCGGACGCCAAGACCGGTGCGCTGCAGTGGGTCACGGGCTGCAAGGGGGACGTCTACTCGGTCCAGCCGCTGGGTGGCGTCGTCTACACCGCCGGCCACGCGCACGACTGCGCGGCGATGGGGGGCTGGCCGCAGACGGAACCCTGGACCTACCAGCGGGCCGTCGCCACGACCGCCGACGCCCGCCGGACGAACACGAGCGGGGCGTTCTCCGGCAAACCCGCTCCGCAACTGCTGCCGTGGGCGCCGACCCTGGACATCGGGTCGTTCACGGGCCAGAACCAGGCGGCCTGGTCGGTGACGGGGAACAGCCAGTACGTCTCCCTCGGCGGGGAGTTCCCGAAGGTGGAGGGTGTCGCGCAGCAGGGGCTCGTCCGGCTCGGGATCCGCTCCGTGGCGCCGGGGAAGTCCGGCCCGAAGTACTCCGCCGACCTGGTGCCGCAGACCACCACCACCGCTCCCGGGACCGTGCGCCTGACCTGGCGCACCACGTGGGACGCGGACTCGGGGAACCTCAGCTACCGCGTCGTGCGGGACGGGGCCACCGCCGCGCCCGTGGCGACGCTGACGGCGGCCTCGAGCTGGTGGAACACGCCGAACCTGACGTTCGTGGACAGGGGCCTGGCTCCCGGTTCTTCGCACACCTACCGCGTCTACGCCGTCGACGCGGACGGGAACTCGACGAACAGCGAACTCGCCAACGTCACCCTGCCCGCGGCGAGCGCCTACAGCGACTACGCCCGCACGGTGCTCGCCGACGGGGCGAGCAGCTACTGGCCACTCGGGCCGGCGACGAGCGGGAACCGGGCCTACGACTGGGCCGGCACGAACGACCTCACGCTCGACGGGTCGGTGACCGCGAGCACCGGCCGCGCCGTCGCCGGCGACCCCGGGTCCGCCTCGACGTTCCCGGGGACCGGCACGGCGCCCGCGGTCTCGGGCGCGCTCAGCGCACCGTCGACCTTCTCGCTCGAGGCGTCCTTCCGGACGACGTCGACGCGCGGCGGGAAGGTCATCGGCTTCGGCAACGCCCGCACCGGGCTCAGCACCCGTTACGACCGCCACGTCTACGTCCGGCCCGACGGTCGGCTCACGTTCGGCGTCTACTCCGGTGCCGTGCGGACCGTCACGTCGCCGTCCTCCTACGCCGACGGGCAGTGGCACCAGGTCGTGGCCACGCTCGGCCCGGCCGGCATGCAGCTCTACGTCGACGGTGCGCTCGTCGCCGGCGACGCCTCGACCACGACGGCCGAGACCAACGACGGGTACTGGCGCGTCGGCGGGGACGCGGTCTCGGGCTGGCCGCAGGCCCCCACCAGCACGTCGCTGGCAGGGGACCTCGACGAGGTCGCGGTCTACCCCACGGCGCTGACGGCGGCCCAGGTCGCCGCGCACCGCGACCGCGCTCTCGGCACCCCCGGCGGCAACGCCGCGCCGGCGGCGTCGTTCTCGGCCACGACGACGGGGCTGTCGGTCGCCGTCGACGGTTCGGTGTCCACCGACGCCGACGGCAGCGTGGTCGGGTGGGCGTGGGACTTCGGCGACGGCACCACCGGGACCGGGGTCACGGCCTCCCGGACCTACGCGGCGGCGGGCACGTACCCGGTGCGGCTCACGGTCACCGACGACGACGGCGCCACCGCGACCACCACGCGCTCGGTGACCGTCAGCGCCCCCGCCGATCCGACCGTCCTGGCCGCGGACGCGTTCGGGCGCACGGTCTCCGGCGGCTGGGGCAGCGCGGACACGGGCGGTGTCTGGTCGCTCGTCGGAGGGGCGAGCACGTTCTCCGTGGCGGGCGGGACCGGTCGGGCGACGGTCGGCAAGGGTGCCTGGACGGCGCCGACGCTGGGGTCCGTGCGGGCGGCCACGGCCGACGTGACGCACACGGCCGTCCTGGACGCCGCGCCGACCGGCGGTGGCGTCTACGTCAGCACGCTCGCCCGGAGGGTGGACGCCTCGAACGACTACCACGCCACCGCCCGGGTCCTGGCCACGGGCGAGGTGTCCCTCTCGCTCGTCCGGCGCTCAGGCGGAGTGGACACGACGCTGCAGACCGTCACCGTCCCGGGGCTGACCGTCGCCCCCGGCACACGCTGGTCGGTCCGCGTGCAGGCCGTCGGGTCGGGCCCGACCACCCTGCGTGCCCGGGCCTGGGCGACCGGCACCGCGGAGCCGACGTCCTGGCAGGTCAGCACGACCGACGCCGTCGCCGGCCTCCAGGTGCCGGGCGCCGTCGGGCTGTCGTTCTACCTGTCGGGCAGCGCCACCACCGCGCCCGTGACCGTCTCCGTCGACGACCTGTCCCTCCGGACGGTCCCGTGAGCGAGCGGGACCCCGGTGGACAGGACCTGCGCGTCCTGCTCGTCCACCCCGGGGCCGGGCTGTACGGCTCCGACCGCATGCTCCTCGAGGCCGTCCGCGCGGTCGTCGCGGCCGGCTCCCGGGCCCTGCTCCTCGTGCCGGAGGACGGACCCCTCGTGGAGCTCGCCCGGCAGGCGGGCGCGCGCGTCCTCGTGCGGCCCGTGCCCGTGCTGCGCAAGTCCGCGCTGTCACCGCGCGGGCTGCTCGGCCTCGCCGCGCGCTCGGCGGTGTCCACCGCCCGCGACGGAGCCCTGGTGCGGCGGCTGCGGCCGGACGTCGTCTACGTGAGCACGCTGACGCTGCCGACGTGGGTGCTCCTGGCCCGCGCCGCGGGCGTCCCGGTCGTCTGCCACGTCCACGAGGCCGAGTCACAGGCCGCGGGGCCCGTCCGGCGGGCGCTGGCGGCACCGCTGCTCGCCGCGAGCCGCCTGCTCGTCAACAGCGAGTACTCCCTCGCCGTGCTGGCTGAGTCCTGGCCGGCGCTGGCGTCGCGGGCCAGCGTGCTGCCCAACGGGGTCCAGGGCCCGTCCGCACCGGTCCCGGCCCGCCGGGGCGGCGGCGCGCTGCGGCTGCTCTACGTCGGCCGCCTCTCGCGCCGCAAGGGGGTCCTCGTCGTCCTCGACGCGTTCGCGCGGGTGCTCGCCGACAGGGTCAACGCCCACCTCGACCTCGTCGGGGACGTCTTCGGCGAGCACGCCGAGTTCGGCCGTGAACTCGACGACCGACTGCGCGACACCGTGTTCGCGGGTCGGGTGACGGTCCACGGCTTCGACCCGGACGTCTACGCCCACCTCGCCCGGGCCGACGTGCTCCTCGTGCCCTCGGTGCTGCCCGAACCGTTCGGCAACACCGCCGTGGAGGGTGTGCTGGCCGGGCGGCCCGTCGTCGTGAGCGACGTCGGCGGCCTGCCCGAGGCGGTGGCGGGCGTCCCCAGCGCCCGCCTCGTGCCGGCCGGGGACGCGGCCGCCCTGGCCCGGGCCGTGGTGGAGGTGGCATCGGCGCTGCCGGAGCTGCTGGCGCGCGCCGCGGAGCACGCGCCGGTGGCGGCCGGCCGGTTCGCCCCCGAGCGGTTCCGGGCCGGCGTCGTGGAGGGCCTGCGGTCCGCGGTCCCGGCGGGGTCCCGGTGAACGGCACCTCGACCCCCGGCGGGCTCGGGATCGTCGTCGTCAACTACGGCGACCCCGCGGTGCTCGAACGGCACCTCCTGCGGCACGACCTGCGCCCCCTGGGCCGGGTCGTCGTCGTCGACAACTTCTCGACGGCCGCGCACCGGGACGCCGTGGACGGACTGTGCCGGCGCCGCGGGCTGGACGCCGTCCTGCGACCCGCCAACGACGGCTTCGGCGCCGGGGTGAACGCCGGTGCGGCGCACGCCCTGGCCGCCGGCTGCGACGCGCTGCTCGTCGTCAACCCCGACCTCCGGCTGGAGCCCGCGGTGGCCGCGGCCCTGCACGCCGAGGTCCGTGCCCACCCCCACCGGCTCGTCGCGCCGCGCATCGTCCGCGAGGACGGCCGGCTGTGGTTCGACGGTGCGGAGGTCTCGCTGCGGACCGGCCGGACCGCCCGCACCGGCCGCCTCACCGGACCCGGCCTGGTGCCGTGGCTGACGGGGGCGTGCCTCGCGGCGCACCGCGACCTGTGGGAGGCGGTGGGCGGTTTCGCGCCGGACTACTTCCTCTACTGGGAGGACGTGGACCTCAGCGTGCGCGTCCAGCGCGCCGGCGGGGAGGTCGCCGTGCGCCGGGACCTGCTGGCCGTCCACGCCGTGGGGGGAACGCAGGCGGGCCGGCACAAGTCGCCGGTGTACGTGGAGTTCCACTGCCGCAACCGGTTGCTGTTCGCCCGGAGCCACCTCGGCGTGCGCGGGGCGCTGCGGCAGTCGCTGGACGCGCCGCGCTACGCCGCGGAGGTCCTGCGCCGGGACGGCTGGCGCCGGCTGCTGACCGACCGGGCGCCGGTCCGGGCCGCGGCCCGGGGGACGCTGGCCGGCTGGGCGGTCGCGCTCAGCCCGCGACGCCGGTCGGCGTCCGCCGCGGTGCGGCCGGCAGGGCTGTCGCCGTCCGGAGCCGTCCCGTCGACCTGAGGGGCGGGTCGGGACGCGCCTGCAGGGCCAGGGCCAGGGCGAGGACGACCTCCGGCAGATCGGTGTACATCGGGCCGACCGCCAGGTCCCACAGGGCCCGCAGGCCCAGCAGCACCACGAGCGCCGACGCCGTGCCGGCCGCCACCCGCGTCAGCAGGGCGTGCACGACGAGGAGCCCGAGCAGGAGGGTGAAGGCGACGCCGACCCAGCCGAAGTTCGACCAGGCGTCGGCCACGGTCGAGTGCAGCCGGAACTGCCCGCCGAACATGTAGTTGTCGACGTACCCGTTGTCCGGGCCGAGGCCGACGGTCGCCAGGCCCTCACGGGCGACGACGACGTCGTGCGGGCTCGGCACCGCTCCGGGGCCGAACCCGGCGGGCGTGTCCCGCATGAGCCGCAGCGTCCCGGCCCACTCCGGCCGGCCCCCGGCCAGCAGCGATCCCGCGGCCCGGACCTGCGCCTCCGAGCGCAGCTGCAGCTCCCGGCCCAGCACACCGGACAGCAGCAGTTGCTCGGCGCCCCGGTAGAGGGCGGCGCCGGCGAGCGCGAGCAGCGCCCCCGTGGCCAGCCAGGGGGCCACGGGGGCGCGACGCGGGCGACGCCGGACGCGCCCGCCGGCCCGCAGCAGCTGCCAGCCGACGACGACCGCGGTCAGGGCGGTGAAGCCGAAGAAGCTGCGGTAGTCGCGGACCACGCTCACGGCGCCCAGCCCGACGAGCGCCAGGAGGACGACGACGGACCCGGTGGGGCCCGGGACGCGCTGGACGAGCGCCAGCACCACCAGGGTGACCGGCAGGGCCAGCTGGTACTTCCAGGCGTTCGGCGAGCCCGGCACGTGCGGCAGGGCCGCGAGCAGCACCCCGGCCCCGTAGCCCAGGGCGACGGTCTCCACCCGCAGGAACCCCCGGCACCACAGGACGAAGCCGAGACCCAGGACGAGGGCGAGGGTCCGGGTGCAGGTGGCGACCGTGAACCGGAGCTCGACGGCGTGGGCGCCGGGCAGCGCGACGAGGAGCAGCCCGCAGCCGACGGAGGCGACCGCCAGCAGGACCACGGCGCGCGCGCCGGGGAACCGGGCCAGCGCCCCCGCCCACACGGGCAACAGACCGGCCGCGAGCACCCCGGCCGTCGGCAGGACGTTGCCGAGCGTGACGTCGGCGCCGAGCACGGCGAGCCCGAGGAGCGCGACCAGGCGCAGGGTCAGCAAATGGCGCCGGCTCGGGCCCGAGCGGACCGGGGCACCGGTGCGGTCCGAGGCGCGCCACCACTGGAGCAGCGTCGCGGGGTGGACCCCTGCCAGCGCGCCGACGTGCCGGCAGGCCTGCCGGGTGGTGGCGCCACCGTCCAGTTCGGCGCGCACCTGGCGCAGCAGGTGCTCGTGCGCCCCCGGTGCGCGTCCGGCGCCCCGGCCCGCGGTCGTCCGACCCGGAGCGCTGCTCACCGGCGCCCGGACCGGACCCGGGGCGGCTCGGTGGGGGCGTCCAGGGCGCCGGGCGGGTCCAGGCGCACGGTCGCGGTCGCGAGGTCCGTCGTCCGGCGGATGCGGCCGGGGCGTCGGCCCCTGCGGCGGGAGTGGTCGAGCACGACGCCGAGGACCGTGGCCCGCACCATCTCCAGGTCCCGCAGCGCCTCGGCGAGCTGCCGTCGGCGGGTGGCCGGGCTCTCGGCCAGCAGGACGACGCCGTCGACGCGGGCCGCCAGCACGGCGGCGTCCGAGGCGTCCAGGACGGGCGGCACGGTCAGCAGGACGAGGTCGAACTGGGCCCGCAGGTCGCTCAGGACCCGCTGCAGGGCAGCTGAACCGACGAGCTCGTCGGTCTGCGTCACCGCGTCGGCGACGCCGGGGCGCAGGGTCCCGGCCGGCAGCACGGCCGGGCCGTCGAGCTCGCTGCGCCGCAGCGCGGCGGCGACGGGCAGACCGTCGAGGAGGACGTCGACGAGCCCGGGGCCGGGGCGCAGGCCCAGGGTGCGAGTCAGCACCGGGGAGCGCAGGTCCGCCTCGAGCAGCAGCACCCGGGTCTCGTGGTCGGCCACGGCTCGCGCCAGCTCCAGGGCCAGGTCCGGTGCCCCGTCGCCGGCCGCCGAGGCGAGGACGACCTGCTGGGCGGTGCCGTCCGCGGCGAGGAAGCGCAGGTTGGCCCGCAGCCGGCGCACGGCCTGCGTCCGGTCCCCGCGGGCCGCGGCGCGACCGGCCCCCCGCTGCCGTCCCCGACCACGACGCCGGCGGACCGCGTCCCGCGGCGGGACGGCCGCCAGGACGGGCACGTCGCTGACGTCGAGCACGTCGTCGGCGTCCCGCACGCGGGTGTCGAGCACCTCTCGCGTCACCACGACCGCGACGACGAGCAGCAGGCCGAGAACGGCGCCGATCCCGGCGTCCAGCCGGCGGTCCGGCGAGAACGGTGCCGACGGTGCGGTCGCGGGCGAGACCGTCGTCACCTCGATGGCGGTGGTCCCGCGCGGGGAGAGGGACTCCGTGGCGTTGGCGAGCTGGTCGCCCACGGCGTTCGCGACGGCCGCGGCGCTCGCGCCGCTGCCTGCGACGGCCGTGATGTCGATGAGCACCGTGTCCTGCTGGGTCTCGGCGCTGACGCGGTCGGCGAGGTCGCCCGGCGTGGTGTCGAGCCCGAGCTGGTCGATCACGGGCTGCAGGACCGTCGGCGTCGTGGCCAGGCGCACGTAGGACTGCACGAGGCTGCGTGTGTAGGTCGAGCCCTGCGCGAGCTCGCCGATCGACTGCCCCTGCCCGGGGGAGAGGAACACGCTCGCCGTGGCCCGGTACTGCGGGTCGGTGCGGTAGCTGGCGCCGTAGCCGAGCGTGCCGCCGACGGCGAAGCACAGCAGCAGCGCGAGCCAGGACCTGCGCAGGAGTGCGAGGTACGCGAACAGGTCCACGGGTCCCCTTCCCTGGCCGTCGCCCTCCGCAGTCGGGCGACTGCAAATATAGGTGCCTCACCCGGGGGAGGAGCACATTCGGTGAGGAGTGTTCTACGCGCTGCCCGCGGGCGGCCCGACGCCGCACCCGGAGTGGACGCCGGGGTCTGGCGGTCGGTCGGCCGCAGCGCCGGCGCCAAGCTCCTCGTGATGGGGGTCTCGGGTCTCGTCTCGATCGTCTCGATCCGGCTCGTGCTGGGTCACTACGGCGTCGAGGCGTACGCCCAGTACGGCCTGCTCGTCTCGGTCGCCGCGCTGCTCCCGTTCGCCGACCTCGGCATGGGCGCCGCCGTCCTCAACAGCGTGTCCGGCTCGAGCGACCCCGCCCGCGACGACCACGTCCGGCGCACCCTCGTCGGCGTCTTCCGGGTCGTCGCGGTCTCCGGCTCGCTGCTCGTCGCGGCGGGCGTCGCCGTCACGCTCGCCGGCGGCTGGCCCGTGCTCCTGGGCGACGGGCTGCGACCGGGTTCGGGGCCCGCGGCGGCCCTGACCTGCCTGGTCCTCTTCTGCCTGACCCTGCCCCTGGCGGTGGGGCAGCGGATCCTCACCGCGCTGGGGCGGAACCACGTGCGGATCCTCGTCCAGGGTCTCGCCTCGCCGATCTTCGCGACGACCGTCGGCGTGCTGGTCCTGACGGGCGGTCGCGGCGGCGGGTACCTCGCCGCGTTCTCCTACGCCGGCGGCGCGCTCATCGCCGCGGTCGGCTCCGTCATCGCCTTCCGCGCCCTGCCCGGCCTGGCCCGCGGGGTGCTGCACGACGTCTGGCGGGTCCGGTCGGTCCGCGGCGCACCGGTCCTGGCGGTGGCCGGTCCCTGGCTGGTCCTGACGCTGGCCCTGCCGGTCGCGATGCAGACCGACCGCCTGCTGCTGAGCCACCTGTCGACGCCGACGGAGCTCGCCGAGTACGGCCTGGCCTTCTCGCTGTTCTCCCTGCTGTCCCAGACGGTCAGCGCGGCCGGAGTCGCGCTGTGGCCGGTCTTCGCCCGGGCCCGCACCACCGGCGAGGTGCGCTCCCCGTTCGGGATGGGGGCCGCGTTCGGGGTGGTCGCGGCGCTCGCCGCCGTCGTGCTGGCGCTGCTCCTGCCGTGGGTCGTCCCCGTCGTCAGCGGCGGCGCCGTCCGCCTCGACGCCTGGGTCACGTGGGCCTTCGTTGCGCTGGTGGTGGTGCAGGCGGCGAACTACCCGCTGGGGATGTACATGACCGACGCGGCCGGTCTGCGCTTCCAGGTGCCGCCGGTCCTGCTCATGGTCCCGCTCAACCTCGGGCTGTCCTGGTGGGCGACGCTGCAGGTCGGGGCCGGTGGCCCCGTCGTCGGGTCGGCCGTCGCGGTCGCCCTGTGCCAGCTCGCGCCCGGGGTGTGGTTCGTCCGCCGGGACCTGCACCGTCGCAGGGCGTCGCGCACCGAGGCGGCCACCGTCAGGTGAGCCGGACCTCCGGTCTCAGCCGCGGGTGAACTCCACGACCTCGTCCAGTGGACCGGACCAGCGCCCCGCGACGGTGAACCCGGCCCGCGCCAGGGTCTCGTCGTCGGCGGCGACCGTGGCGTCGGTCGGCCGCCGCACGACCCAGACGGTGGCGTGGGCCGCCAGGCCCGCCGTCGCGGCGGCCAGCGGCCGGGAGCGTCCGGTGAGGTCGCCGGCGGCCGCCGGGGTCTGCACCAGGGTCAGGTCGTCCAGGTCGGCGAAGCACCGCGGGTAGGCCACGGAGACGTTGCGCGTCGTCAAGGTCACCGTGCCGTCGACGGGGGGCCGCCGGGCGCCGAAGTACACGGCGTCACCGGGGGAGGCGCCGCGGCACACCTGCTCGGCCGCCTGCGCCCAGTCCGAGGCGTCCTTGGCGTGTGGCGTGCGTTGGGAGGCGAGGACCGGCGCCGCGAGGAGTACCGCGAGCCCACCGACCAGGACCCGCCGACGCCCGGGCAGGGCCGCCAGACCGCAACCCAGCAGCACGGCGAGGGCCGGTGTGCTGAAGGCGAAGTAGCGGGGGTTGGAGAGCGGGCCGGCGGTCGCTGGGGCGGCGAGCGCCGCGAGGGCGACGAGCCCGCAGGGCACGAGCAGCCAGGGCAGGCACCAGCGGGCCGCAGCTCCCGTGACCTGGGACCGGGCCAGCGCGACGGCCACGAGTGCCCACCCCAGCGCGGCGAGCGCGACGGCCGCGGGTTGCCACCACGACCAGCCCCCGGCTGCGGCCCCGGAGCCGGCGGTGGGCGTCTCACCGAGGAAGAACTGGTCCACGACGACCCGCCGGGCGAGCGTGAGCGGACCCGGCGCCGACCCGCCCAGCTGACCGCCCTGGCTGCGCACGACGAGCACGACGGGCGCCGACACCAGACCCGCGGCCCCCGCCGCGACCGCCCAGGGGAGGCGATGGCGGGCCGGGACGTCGTGCAGCAGCAGGACGCTCGCCCCGTGGGCCACGAGCAGGAGCAGCAGGTAGACGTCGACGACGACACCGGCGGCCGCGACCAGCGCGTAGCCCGCCCACCAGCGCACCCGGGAACCCCGGGGGGCGCCCAGGGCCCGGACCAGGAGCACCGTGGCCCAGACCGCCAGCGCCGTCGCGGCGGCGGTCGAGCGCGCCTCGGTGCCCGACCAGGCCGTGCGCGGCAGGAGGGTGGAGACCGTCGCCGCGAGCAGGGCCGTCGAGGGGGACCCCGTCAGGCGGCGGGTGAGGACGAGCACACCGACGGCGCATGCGCCGACCGCGACGGCGCTGGGCAGCCGCAGCGCGAGGGGGCTGGTACCCGCGACCTGGGTCCACACGTGCATCGCCGCGTAGTACAGGCCGTGCACCGCGTCGAGGTGCTGCAGCATCCGCCACAGGTCCGCCGGCGAGCGCTGGGCGGCGCTGAGCGTGGCGGCTTCGTCGGTCCACAGCGAGGGCCGCCAGGACCCGAGGGCGACGACGGCGGTCGCGAGGAGGCCGACGAGGGGGAGGAGCAGGGCGTCGCGCGGGCCGCGCCGCAGGGCGGGCTGGGCTGCCTCCACGGTCGGGGCGCTCATGCCCGGCCCGCGCCGACAGGTGGCCCTGCGTCGGTGTGGTGGTCGGCGCGGTGGCCGACGGCCCGGTGGTAGAGCTCGGCGTGCGCGCGGCCCAGGACCTCCCAGTCCCGGGCGGACAGGTCCGGTCGCTCGGCCCGCGCCCCCGTGCGCGCGTCGGCCCGCACCGCGGCCAGGGCCGCCGCGAGGTCCTCGGCGGACAGGTCGCCCTCGTAGACGTGGACCCACCCCGGCCCCACCTCGGCCGCGAGCTCGGCGGCGGCGGGGCCGGCCGGCAGCAGGACGGGCCGGTCCAGGGACAGCGCGAGCAGTTGCGCCCCGGACCCACCCCGCGGGGCGTAGGGCAGGACGACCAGTTCGGCGGCCGTCACGGCCAGCACGAGCTCGTCGTCCTCGACGTGGCGCAGGTCCAGGCGGACGCGGGGGTCCCGCGCGGCGGCCCGACGCACGCGGCCGGCGAGGTCGTCGTCGGGGGCCGGGCCGAGGACGTGCAGGCTCGACTCGCCGGGGACTCCGGCGAACGCGGTGAGCAGCGCCTCGACGCCCTTGTACGGCCGCAGCAGACCGGGGTGGACGAGGCGGCCGGGCACCGGTGCCGCCCGCGGGGCGTCGCGGTGGTGCGCGCGGTAGTCCCCGTGCGGCACCACCACGGCGGCGGACCCGGGGCAGACCGTGCCCACCGTGCGCGTCGTCAGGTGCACGGTGAGCGTCGTCGCCGCGTCGAACCGGCCCAGGAGGAAGCGCTCGACGCGGCCCCCGTCCTCGTGCGGCGAGGGGTTGTGCACCGTGCGGACGACGGGCGTCCGCCGGGCTCGCACCCGCGCCAGCAGGAGACCGGTCCCCAGGGCCCGCAGGACGCGCCCCGAACGGCGGCGGCTGCGGAGCAGGAGTTCGGGCCAGTGCACGTGCAGGACGTCGTGGTTGCCCAGCAGGGCCTGCCGCCAGGAGAACGTCCGCACGTCCACGCCGAGCCGGCCGCCGGCCGGCAACGATCCCAGGAACGCGGCCAGGTACGGGTTCGAGGTGGGCCGGGGCGTCCGGAACGACTGCAGGACCACGGGTCTGCGGGGTCCCACGGATCTCAGCCGTTCGTCTCGATGAACTGCCGCAACAGCGTCGACGTCGTCCCGTGCGTGTAGGGGAAGTAGACGACCCGGGCGCCGACGGCGGCCATGCTCGCCTCGAGCACGGCGCCCTTGGGGGTTCCGCGCCAGTCGTCGCCCTTGAACAGGACGTCGAAGTGCAGGCGCTGCCACATGGGCATCTTGTCGCTCGTGCAGTCGTCGACGACGACCCGGTCCACCAGGCTCAGGCTCTCGAGGATCTCCAGCCGTTCGGCCAGCGGGATGACGGGGCGGCGGCCCTTGGTGGCGGCCAGCACCTCGTCGGTCACAGCGCCCACGACGAGTTCGTCGCAGGACTGCCGGGCCCGCCGCAGGATGTTGAGGTGGCCGACGTGGAACAGGTCCCACGCGCCCGGGACGTAGCCGGTGGTGGGTCGAGGACCCGCCCCGGCGGGGGTCCGCAGGTCCAGCGTCCGGGGAACCCCACCGTCCACGCCCGTCACGACGGGGTCCCGTCGAGCGCGGCGACCTGCCGGTACCAGGCGACCATCGAGGCGGCGGTGACGAGGGTGAACCCGATCGCCAGCGTCCCGTAGACCCAGCCGAAGACGGCCGGCAGGCCCGACAGCGCCGCGACGAGGCACAGGACGCCGTAGTCGACGGGGACCGAGGCGAGCGAGCGGAGCGTGGAGTGCTGGCGCGCCTCGCCGGCGGCCACCGTCGCCTGGCCGTCGCGCGTCCCGGCCCGCCGCCGCAGGTGGTCGTTGAGGATGATCGTGAAGAACCAGGTGCACGACACCGCGCTGAAGAGCAGCGGCAGCAGGAGCCACGCCTCGGGGCGGGGGTCCCAGCCGCGGTAGGCCGCGACGAGCACGGCGAGGTGGACGGTCGCGGTCTTCGCGGCGTCCACGACGTGGTCGAGCCACTCCCCGGCGCTGGACCCGCCTCCCCGCAGCCGCGCGAGCTGGCCGTCGGCGGCGTCGAGCGCGTACCCGAGGACGAGGAGCGCCGCGACGACCAGGCCGGTCCACCAGGCCGGGGGCAGGAGGGCGAGCGCGGCGATGCCCGCACCGGTGCTCAGCCCGGACAGGACCGTCACCTGGTTCGGGGTCAGGCCCAGGACGTGGGCGGCGGCCGCGAGCCGCCGGCCGAGGGGACGGTTGACGAAGCGGGAGTAGGCGGGTGCGCCCTGGGCGCTCTTCTGGGCCCCGGACAGCCGGCGCACGGCGTCGGCGTAGCGCGGTCGTCCAGCGAGCGTGGGGACGTCGGTCCCCTGGTGCCGGGAGTCCTCCCGGGTCGTCCCTCCGGCGTTCACGTGCGGCCCCCCCGGGTCCTCGTGGTGCGTGGGTCCAGACTGCCATGCTGGTCACGCTGCGTGTACGAATTGCTAGACATCGTGGTGACGGTGCGTCCCCACGGGTGAGATGGTCACCGATCGACGAACTGCGGAGAGAGACGGACGGTACACGTTGTGCAGTCGACAGGGGAGTCCGCCGACGTCACGAACCGCGATCCTGGTGCAGCGCACGGTGACCAACGGTCCGGCGGCGTGTCGCGCACGGTCGTCGTCGTCCTGACGTACCGGCGGCCCGGGGACCTCGCCGAGCTGCTGCCCCGGCTGCGGGCGCAGGCCGCCGCCGCCCACCCGCCGGCGGACGTCCTCGTCGTGGACAACGACCCCGCCGCCTCCGCGCGCGGGCTCGTCGAACAGGCCGCCGTCACCCCGGGTGCACCGCTGCGGCACGTCCACGAACCGCGGCCCGGCATCGCGGCCGCCCGCAACCGGGCCCTGGCGGAGGCCGACGCCCCCGGGGTCCCGGGCGTCGCGCCCGCCGACCTGCTCGTCTTCCTCGACGACGACGAGCGCCCGGCCGACGGCTGGCTCGACGCGCTGCTCGCCGAGCACCGGCGCGGCGCCGCCTCCGGTGGCCTCGCGGGGGTGGTGGGTCCGGTCGTCTCCGCCTTCGAGGGGCCCCTGGACCCCTGGATCGCGGCGGGCAGCTTCTTCGCCCGGCGCCGGCTGCCGACGGGCACCGTCGTGGCGGTCGCCGCCACGAACAACCTCCTGCTGGACCTGCGGGTCCTGCGCGCGGCCGGGGTCGACCTGCCGACGGCCTTCGACGAGCGGTTCGGCCTCAGCGGCGGGTCCGACACCCTCTTCACGCGCTCGCTCACCGCGGCCGGTCTGCGGCTCGTGTGGTGCGACGAGGCGCTCGTCACCGACGTCGTCCCGGCGGCGCGGGCCACGCGGGAGTGGGTGCTGCGCAGGGCGTTGCGCAGCGGGAACAGCTGGTCGCGGACGTCCTTGGCGCTCGTCGCGCACCCGGGGCAGCGGTGGCGGCGGCGCGCCCGGCTGACCCTGGCCGGGGTCGTGCGCGCGGGGGCCGGTGGTGCCGGGGTCGCGGCGGGGACGCTGCTGCGCCGGCCCCGCTGGCACGCCCGCGGGGCCAAGGCGGCCGCGCGGGGCCTCGGGATGGCGGGCGGGGCGTGGGGGTGGACCTACGCCGAGTACGCCCGGCGCGAGGTCACCGCAGCGACGAGCAGGCTTCCCACGTCGGCAGCGCCCCCGACCTGAGCGCCTCCTGCAGGGAGGGGGCACTGCGGTCCTTCTCCGACAGCCGCAGCTCCAGCGGCGCCCCGTCGCGCCCGGCGGTGGGCCACGCCACGGCGAGGTCGGGGTCGAACGGGTCGACACCGTGCTCGCGCCCGGGGGCGTACCCCGTCGAGCACAGGTACACGACGGTCGAGCCCTCGGCGAGGGCGACGAAGGCGTGCCCCACCCCCTCGGGCAGGAAGACGGCGCGGCGGTCGACGTCGTCGAGCAGGACCGACGCCGAGCGGCCGAAGGCGGGCGAGCCGACCCGCAGGTCGACGACGACGTCGAGCACCGCACCGGACGGGCAGAAGACGTGCTTGGCCTGCCCCGGCGGCACGTCGGCGTAGTGGACCCCCCGCAGGACGCCGGCCGCCGAGACCGAGCAGTTCGCCTGCGCCAGGTCCAGGTCGCGCCCCGTCGCGGCCCGCAGCTCGTCGGCGCGGAACCACTCCAGGAAGGTCCCGCGGTCGTCGTCGTGCTGCGCCGGCGTCAGGACGAGGGCGCCCGGGACGGCCAGTTCTTCCACGTGCACGCTGTGACTCCTCGGTTCCGCAGAGTTCCTCCTGATCAGCAAGAGCTGCACCAGGTCAGATGACGCTCAGTATGCTGGTCGGCGCACGACGATCTAGAAACTCGTCACAGGGGGTAGCGCATGCGCTGGGTGGTGACCGGGGCGGGCGGCCTGCTGGCCCCCGACGTCGTGCGGGCCGTGCGCCGTGCCGACCCCACCGCCGAGGCCGTCCCCCTGCGCCGCGCCGACCTCGACGTGCAGGACGCCCGGCGCGCCCGCGAGGTCCTCGCCGGGGCCGACGTCGTCGTCAACTGCGCCGCGTGGACGGCCGTCGACCTCGCCGAGTCCGACGAGGCCGCGGCCCACGCCGTCAACGCCGACGGGGCCGGGACGCTGGCCCGGGCCGCAGCCGCTGCCGGAGCCCGGCTGGTGCACCTGTCCACCGACTACGTGTTCGACGGGGGAACCGAGGGCTCCGCGGCCGTTCGGCGCCCCCACCGCGTCGACGACCCCACGGGGCCCGTGTCCGCGTACGGGCGCACCAAGCTCGCGGGGGAGCAGGCCGTCCGGGCCGCCGGCGGGGACGCGCTCGTCGTCCGGACCGCCTGGCTGTACGGCGCGGCCGGCGGCTGCTTCCCCCGCACCGTCCTGCGCCTGGCCCGCGAGCGCGGTGAGCTGTCGGTCGTTGACGACCAGTGGGGCTCGCCGACGTGGACCGCCGACGTGGCCCGGGTCGTCGTGGAGCTCGTCGCCGCGCGGGCCCCCGCCGGGACCTACCACGCGACCGCGACCGGCCGGACGACGTGGTGCACGTTCGCTCGCGACGTGATGGACAGCGCGGGCCTGACCGACGTCCCCGTGCGCGCGGTGACCAGTGCGCAGTTCCCGACCGCGGCCCGGCGGCCGGAGTTCTCCGTGCTCGACACCGAGGGGTTGCGCCGCGTCGGCGTCGAACCCCCGGCGGACTGGAGGGCGCGGTGGGCACTCGCCGCCCCCGAGGTCCTGGAGGCGGCGGGGGCGCCCGCGGCCGGCTCCCTCAGGTGAGGGGTCGGGGACGGTCCAGCAGGCCCAGGAGGTAGTCGCCGTACCCGCTCTTGGACAGTTCCGCGGCGCGGGCCCGCAGGTCCGCGTCGTCGATCCACCCCTGCAGCCAGGCGACCTCCTCGGGGCACCCGATCTTCAGGCCCTGGCGCGATTCCAGCGTCCCGACGAAGTTGCTGGCGGCGAGCATCTGGTCGAACGTGCCCGTGTCGAGCCAGGCCGTCCCGCGGGGCAGGACCTCGACGTGCAACCGCCCGCGGCGCAGGTACTCCAGGTGCACGTCGGTGATCTCGAGCTCACCGCGGGCCGAGGGGCGCAGACCCCGGGCGATGTCGACGACGTCGGCGTCGTAGAAGTACAACCCGGGGACGGCGTAGCTGCTGCGCGGTCGTGCGGGTTTCTCCTCCAACCCCACGACGCGCCCCGCGGCGTCGAACTCCACCGTCCCGTAGGCGCTGGGGTCGCGGACCTGGTAGGCGAAGATCGTCGCCCCCTGCACCCCGGTGAACCGGGCGAGCTGCTGGCCCAGCCCCGGGCCGTAGAACACGTTGTCCCCCAGCACGAGAGCGGCCTCGCCACCGTCGAGGAACTCCTCGCCGATGAGGAACGCCTGCGCGAGACCACCGGGTTCGGGCTGCTCGGCGTAGGACAGCCGCAGACCGAACCGGGAACCGTCGCCCAGCAGCCGGCGGAACTGGGGGGCGTCCTGCGGGGTCGTCACGACGAGGATCTCGCGGATGCCGGCGAGCATGAGCGTCGTCAGCGGGTAGTAGACCATCGGCTTGTCGTAGACGGCGAGCAACTGCTTGCTCGTCGCCTGCGTGATGGGGTGCAGGCGCGTGCCCGACCCCCCGGCCAGGATGATCCCCCTCATGCGGCGTGATTGTGCCACTACGCTGGGTCGCATGAAGGTGCTCGTGACGGGTGGGGCCGGGTTCATCGGGAGCCACTACGTGCGGTCCGCGCTGTCGCGCGCGCAGGATTCCCGGGACGTCGCCGAAGTCACCGAGCTGGTGGTCCTCGACAAGTTCACCTACGCCGGCAACCCCGCGAACCTGGACCCCGTCGCCGCCGACCCCCGGTTGCGGGTCGTGCGCGGGGACGTCGCCGACGCCTCCGTCGTCGACCCGCTGGTCGCCGCGGCCGACGTCGTCGTGCACTTCGCGGCCGAGACCCACGTCGACCGGTCCATCGCCGGCGGTTCGGACTTCGTGCGCACCAACGTCGCGGGGACGCAGGTCCTCCTCGAGGCCGCCGCCCGGCACGGGGTGGCGAAGTTCGTGCACGTCTCGACCGACGAGGTGTACGGCTCGATCCCGCAGGGGTCCTGGACCGAGGACAGCCCGCTGGAGCCGAACTCCCCGTACTCGGCCTCCAAGGCGTCCGCGGACCTGCTCGTGCGCGCCTACGGCCGGACCCACGGGGTCCCGGTCTGCACGACGCGCTGCTCGAACAACTACGGCCCCTACCAGTACCCGGAGAAGGTCGTGCCGCTGTTCGTCACGAACCTGCTGCAGGGCGGGTCGGTCCCGCTGTACGGGGACGGTGCGAACGTGCGGGACTGGCTGCACGTCGACGACCACTGCCGCGGCATCGACCTCGTCGTCCGCTCGGGACGGCCGGGGGAGGTCTACAACATCGGCGGCGGCACCGAGCTGACGAACGCCGAACTCACCGCGCGCGTCCTCGACGCGCTCGGCGCCGACTGGAGCCGCGTGCGGCACGTCCCGGACCGCAAGGGTCACGACCTGCGGTACTCGGTGGACTGCCGCAAGATCCGCGACGAGCTCGGCTACGTCCCGGTCCACGACTTCGCCACCGGCCTGGCCGACACCGTCCGCTGGTACCGCGAGCGCGCGGACTGGTGGCGGCCGCTGCTCGCGGCCTGACCGACCGCGCGCTCGTCGCGGAGCTCAGACGGGAACCCTCACCCCGCGCCCGGGCCGCACCCCCGTCCCCGGGGCCGGGACGCGGCCGCGTCCGGCCGAGGCCGCGCCCCGCAGCGCGTCCTCGAGGTCGTCGAGGTGCCGTGCGTAGGAGAACTCCTGGCGGGCCCAGCCGGCGGCCTCCTCCGCGAGCCGCGCCGGCGCGGCGGAGGTGGCGGTCGTGCGCAGCGCGTCGACGAGCGCGTCCACGTCCCCCGGGGGCAGGAGCTGACCGGCCAGGGGGCCCGTGAGCACCTCGGGGACGGCGCCGACCGACGACGCCAGCACGGGCCGGGCCGTGAGCAGCGCCTCGAGGGCGACGCGGCCGAACGCCTCCGGCAGCAGCGTGGGGAACAGCACGACGTCGCAGGCGTGCAGCAGCGTCACGACGTCCGTCCGGCTCGGCAACCAGGTGCACCAGCCCTCCTGCTGCCCCCGCTCGACCTCGGCCGCCACCTCGGCGTCGTCGACCTGCCCGACGAGCAGCAGGTGCCCCTCCGCGCCGAGTCCCAGCCGCCGCCACGCCTCCAGCGCCACCCCCGTGCCCTTGGGTCGCCACAGCCGGCCGTAGTGCAGTGCGGTGAACGCGTGCGCCGGCAGGCCGAGCGCGGCCCGCGCGGCACGACGGTCGGCGTCGCTCCCGACGGGGTACTCGTCCTCGGGCACGGCGTTGCGCACCGTGCGGACCCGCTCCGGCGGCAGCCCCGCCGCGGTCCACCGCCGGTGCATGTGGTCCGACGTCGCGAGGAACGTGGACACGCCGCGGCCGAGCAGCCGGACGTGGCGCGACTCCGGCGCCTGGTGCAGGTGCACCACGAGCGGGCGCCGGGCGGCGGCCGCGACGGCGTGACCCCAGACGCTGTGCTCGAAGCGCTGCAGCCACACGACGTCGGGTTCCTCCGCGGCGGCCCACCGGACCGAGGGCGCCATGCGCCACAGGTCGCGCGGAGCCGTCCGGGGGTCGAACGGGAAGTGCGCCGGTCCGTGCAGTTCGGCTCCGGCCGCGGTGAACTCCGCGCGTTGCGACCCGTCCGCCCCGTGGGCGACGGCGAGGGCGTGGCCGCGGGAACTCAGGCCCTGGGTCCACTGCAGCGTGCAGAGTTCGACGCCGCCCAGGGGGTGCAGGGCACTGCTCTGGGTGACGATGCGCACCCCACCATCGTGCGGTCCGCGCGAGGCGCCCGACCGCACCGGAGGCCTGCGGGCACCCGTTCGGATCAAGGCGCCGGTCCCGTGCGGGAGTTCCGCGTCGGACGGCCGCGCACGTCTCGCCGTCACCGCGCTGCTCCGACCGGGCAGGGTCGGCCCGGCGTTCGGATGAACCGCGTGACGGAGCGTCGTGCGCCGTCCCCCACCGACCTACGGTGCGACGACGGGGTCGTGGGTCCCGTGCGACCGCAGGAGGAGAACACCGTGCGTCCGAGCCGACCGCTCCCGACCGCCCGCCGCGCCGCCCCCCGCCGGTGGTCCGCGGGCGCGCGTGCCGTCCTGGGCGTCGTGCTCGGCGCCGGCGCCGGCCTGGCCCTGCTGGGGTCGACCGCGGCGCCCGCCACCGCGGCCGGTGCCGCGACCGCCTGCCCCGCAGGGGCTGTCGTCACGGTGGACGCCCACCCCGACGACGACCTGTTCTTCCAGAACCCCGACGTCCTGCACTCGGTCCGCGCCGGGCAGTGCGTGCGGACGGCGTACGTGACGGCCGGGGACGGCGGTGAGGCCGGGAGCACCTGGTACTGGCAGTCCCGCCGGACCGGGGTCCAGAGCGCCTACGCCCGGATGGCCGGCGTCGCGAACCGGTGGACGACCACGACGCAGACCTTCGCCGGCCGGACCGCCGAGGTCGCCACCCTCGACGCCGCGCCGCGGGTGTCGCTGGTGTTCCTGCAGCTGCCCGACGGGAACCTGCAGGGCCAGGGTTTCCCGACGTACGGGTACCAGAGCCTGCAGAAGCTCTGGCAGGGCGACCTCGCGACGCTGCAGACGATCGACGGGACCCAGCGCTACAGCCGCGACGGCCTCGTCGCCACGCTCGGCGCCGTCATCACCTCCCAGGGCGCCACCGTCGTGCGCACCCTCGACTTCGCCGGGGCCTACGGCGACGGCGACCACAGCGACCACCACTCCGTCGGGTACCTGACCCGCCTCGCCCAGCAGCGGTCCGCTCCCGGCTCCCGTCTCGTGGGGTACCTCGGGTACACCGGTGCCGCTCTGCCGGCCACCGTCTCCGGGACGGACCTGAGCGAGAAGTGGGACGCCTACCTGCAGTACGCCCGGTGGGACTGGAAGGAGTGCCCCACGCAGGCCGCGTGCTCGGCGCCCGGTCGGCCCGAGGCCGTCTGGATGGAACGTCAGCACACCGTCGCGGCCGCCGAACCCGCCCCCACCAGCACCCCCACGGCGAGCCCGACGTCCACCCCCACGTCCACTCCCACGTCCACTCCCACCACGACGGCCGGTCCGGTGGGGTCGGTGGACGTGGCGCGGTCGGCGGTGGTGTCGGCGTCGAGCGAGGACGTCTCGACGGGGCAGACGGCGGCGAAGGTGGTCGACGGTGTGGTGGACGGTTACCCGGGGGACCACGCTCGGGAGTGGGCGACGGTGGGTGGTGGTGCGGGGTCGTGGGTGGCGTTGTCGTGGGGTGCTGTGGTGACGGTGGACCGGGTGGTGTTGTTCGACCGGCCGAACGGGGACGACGAGGTGGTGTCGGGTCGTCTGGTGTTCTCGGACGGGTCGGTGGTTCCGGTGGGTGCGGTGTCGGTGGCGGGGACGACGGTGTCGTTCCCGGCGGTGTCGACGCGTTCTGTGCGGTTCGAGGTGACGGGGGTGAGTGCGTCGACGCGCAACGTCGGTCTGGCGGAGTTCCAGGTGTGGTCGGCCGTGGGCGCCACACCCACCGGGACGGGGACCGCGACTCCCACGATGACCCCGACGGCGACTCCGACGGCGACCCCCACGATGACGCCGACGGCGACTCCCACGTCGGACCCCACGGTGAACCCGACCACGACTCCCACCGCGACGGCGAGCCCGACGACGAGCTCGACGACGAACCCCACGGCAAGCCCGACGGGGTCGTTGCCGGTGGGGTCGGTGGACGTGGCGCGGTCGGCGGTGGTGTCGGCGTCGAGCGAGGACGTCTCGACGGGGCAGACGGCGGCGAAGGTGGTCGACGGTGTGGTGGACGGTTACCCGGGGGACCACGCTCGGGAGTGGGCGACGGTGGGTGGTGGTGCGGGGTCGTGGGTGGCGTTGTCGTGGGGTGCTGTGGTGACGGTGGACCGGGTGGTGTTGTTCGACCGGCCGAACGGGGACGACGAGGTGGTGTCGGGTCGTCTGGTGTTCTCGGACGGGTCGGTGGTTCCGGTGGGTGCGGTGTCGGTGGCGGGGACGACGGTGTCGTTCCCGGCGGTGTCGACGCGTTCTGTGCGGTTCGAGGTGACGGGGGTGAGCGCGTCGACGCGCAACGTCGGTCTGGCGGAGTTCCAGGTGTGGACCCCGTGACCGCGCGGACCGCCACGGCGCACCGCGCCGCCGCCGACGACCTGCTGCGGCGCACCGCGGACGGCGGACGCCGGGTCCGGGTCGGCGCCAGGGCGCGCGTCGTCCTCGCCGCCGTCCTCGCTGCCGCCGTCCTGGTCGCCGTCTGGTGCCAGTCGGTCCGCGCCGACGCCGCGTACCGCGGTTCGGCCCTCGTCGTCGCGGGCGGGCTGGACGTCTCGGCGCAGGCCACCGTCTCCGCCGACGTCGCGACGACGGCCGAGTACGCCGGGGTGTGCTTCACCGACGCCTCCGGGGCACGCGTCGACTTCCCGCTCACCCGTCGCGCCGAGGTCGGTCCGGACCCCGTGGCGCTCACCGCGACCGGGAAGCTGCCCGCGGGCACCTACTCGTTCACCGCCTGCGTGCGCACCGACGGCGTCTGGTCCGTCGTGGGGAGTTCCGGCGAACTCGTCGTCGCGGCGGGATCACCGGCGGTCACCGCCACGACCGCGCCGGCCGCCTCGGACGGGGCCACGGACGGGGCCACGGGGAACTCCGCGGGAGGTTCCGCGCAGGCGGCTCCGGTCGGCTCCGGAACCAGTTCCCCGGCGGACCCCGCGACCCCCTCCGCACCGACCACGCCGGCCGACCCGGGGGGCGCGACGGGCACGCTCCCGCTGGGCGACCTGCCCGGCTGGCGCCAGGTCCTGGCCGAAGGTTTCGACACCGACGTGGCCCCCGGGCGGTTCCCGGGGCCGGCGTACTCCGCGCACTGGGCCGGGTACGACGGCTTCGCCGACTCCTCCGGGAGCTTCCAGTACCGCACGCGCGACGTCGCCTCCGTCCACGACGGCGTCCTGGACCTGCACACGCGCACCGAGGACGGCACGGCGCTCGGTGCCGGCGTCGTCGCGCTCGTGGACGGCGACGGCACGTGGGGTGGACGCACCTACGGCCGCTACTCCGTCCGGTTCCGCGCCGATCCGGGAACCGGCTGGGGTGCAGCGTTCCTGCTGTGGTCCGACGCCGACGACTGGCACGACGGCGAGATCGACTTCGCCGAGGGCATGACGACGGCGACCACCGTCGACGCGCACAACCACGACCTCGCGAACCCGGCGGCGAACGCGCTGTCGGTGTTCACCCCGGCCACGTGGGACCAGTGGCACGTCGCCACCGTGGAGTGGACGCCGCAGGGCGTCACGTTCTTCCTCGACGGTCGGCGCACGGGCACCTCGGCGACGGTCCCGACGCGCCCCCTGCACCTCGTCCTGCAGACGATCACCGGCAAGACCGTCCCGCCGGCGGGTTCGCAGGCGCACGTCCTCGTGGACTGGGTGGCCGCCTGGGAACGCACCTGACGGCTTCGCTCGGGGCCGGCGCGACCGGTTGCGCCGGGCGGGTCGTCCCGGTCCCCCGAACGGTCGCACGGACGTCGCCCCCGGTTCCGGCGTGCGGCCCGTGCCGCGCACGATGGACGGGCCCCGGGACCGCGAACGGCCCGGGGCGGCGACGGAGGGGGGACCGGCGGTGAGCGGGACGCGTCGGACCCGCCGGCAGTTCCTGGCGACCCTCGGGACCGCGGTCGTCGTCGTCCCCGTGCTCTCGACCACCGCGTGCTCGGACCAGGAAACCCCGGGAGGGCCCGTGCAGTTCGACGAGCAGTTCGCCGCCGACGCGGCCGAGGGCGAGTTCCGCCGCGTCTACGGCGACCGGTTCGACGTCTACCCCACGGGGTGGCGGGACACGTCCAAGCGCGGGGTCTACCGGCCGGACCAGGTGCTGTCCGTGCAGGACGGCAGGTTGCGGTTCCGCCTGCAGCAGGTGGACTCCGAACCCGCCTCCGCCGCGGTCGTCCCGCGCCTGCCGCACTACGGCCAGCGGTACGGGCGGTACACCGTGCGGTTGCGCGCGGACCCCGTCCCCGGCTGGAAGCTCGCGTTCCTCCTGTGGCCGGACAGCGAACGCTGGCCCGCCGACGGCGAGATCGACTTCCCCGACGCCGACCTGCAGCACACGATCGGGGCCTTCCTGCACCACGCCGACGCGGCGGGCGGCAAGGAGGAGTTCGGCACCGACGCCACCTTCGACGACTGGCACACCGCCGTCGTCGAGTGGAGCCCCGGCCGGGTGCGGTTCCTCCTCGACGGGACCCTCGTCGGCACCTCGACGACGGGCGTGCCCGACACCTCGATGCACTTCGTGCTGCAGACGGAGACCGGGAGCACGGCCGACGAGCCCGGGGGCCTGCCCACGGCCGAGGCCCTCGTCGAGGTCGAGAGCGTGCGGATCGAGAGCCACCCGTGGACCTGACCCGCGTCCCGCGCCCGCTCCCGTCCCCCCGTCCAGGACCCCGGCAGGAGACCACCGAGTGAGCGCCGCCAGCCCCGCCCGCCTGAGCGACGAGGTCCCCCCGGAGCAGACCCCGACGGCCCGCCAGGACGAGGCCCAGGCCCAGGCGAGCGGGTCGACGCTCTTCGGCCGCGGGATGCTGTACGTCGTCGTCGCGGGCGTCCAGCTCGTCTCGAGCGCTCTGGCCTCGCCCGTCCTGGCCCACGTGCTCGGTGACCCCGCCGCGCTCGGGACCCTCGCCCTGGCCATCGCCCTGCACCAGCTGCTGATGGCCGTCGTGCTCCTCGGCCTCGACCACGCCGTGGTCCTGCGGTACGCCCAGGACGGCGACGACCGCGCAGCCCGGGGGCTGGCGACGGCGGCGCTGCTGGTCGCGACCGCCGCCACGGGGCTGGTGTGGTCGACGGCGCCCTGGTGGGCCCCCGCGTTCGGGTTCACCGACCGGCCGGTGCTCCTGCTCACCGTGCTGTGGACGGTGCCGACCGCCGGGGTGTTCGTGGCGCTCGGGCTCCTGCTCGCGGCCGACCGGCTGCGCCCGTACGCCGTCGTGACCCTCGTCTCGGCCTTCGGCGGGCAGGTCCTCGGCGTCGCCCTCGTCCTGGCGCACGTGGCCGCGGCCGGGCCCACCGGCGTGACCCGCTACGTGACCGGCCTCCTCGTCGCCGACGCGCTGGGGGCCGTGCTGGGCCTGTGCCTCACCCGGCCCCGGCTGCGGGGCGCACTGTCCTGGCCGGCCCTGGCCCCGGCCGTCGCCTTCGGCCTGCCGCTGGTCCTGAACTCGCTGTCGGGTTTCGTCCTCAACGCCGGCGACCGCATCGTCCTGCAGCGCCTGTCGGGTCCGGCCGAGGTCGGCCGGTACCAGATCGCCTACACCGTCGGGTACGTGGCGACGCAGGTCATCGGACTCACGAGCGCGACCTGGACGCCCCGGTTCGCGGCGGTCGCCGACCGCGCCCTGCGCTGGGAACTCATCGGGGCGACCCGCGACACCATCTACCGGCTGCTGTCCCCGGTCGTGCTGGGCATCGTCCTCGGCGCCCCCGTCGTCCTGCGCGTCATCGCGCCCGCGACCTTCGAACCCACCGGGCTCCTCGTCGTCGTGTACGTCGTCGTCCTGAGCGCGTACGCCGGCGCCGCCGGGAGCGCGACGGGGCGCATGCTCGTGATCGAACGCCGCACCCGCCCGCTCGCCGCGGTCTCGGTGGTCGTGGCGGCGGCGAACATCGGCCTCAACCTGCTGCTCGTCCCCGTCTGGGGCGCGCTCGGTGCGGCGGTGGCGACGCTCGTCGCGTTCTGCGGGCAGAGCGCCGCGCAGCGGTGGTGCGCCCGGGGGCTCGGCGCGTTCCCGCGGGCGGCGCACCGGCTCCACGCCGAGATCCTCCTCGTGAGCGCGGTGGCGGGGGCCACCGTCCTGCTGCCGCAGGACCCGGTGACGAACACCGTGCGGTTCGCGCTGGCGCTGGCCTGCCTCCCGTGGTGCCTCGTCCTGCTGCGCCGCGCCCGCCGGGCCGTCTGAGGCGCGGGACCGGCGGCCGCCCCGGACGGGTGCACCCCGCCGGGTCGGATTCCGGCCCGGCGTCCCCGGACGGCCCATGCCCGTCCGGGCGGACCTGTCCCCGGTCGCTGCGCAGGGTGACGATCGACGGTGGGTCCGGGACCGGGCCCACCGGCGCGGGGAACGGGGGAGTCGTGGACGGACGTCTGCGGACGGCGACGGGTGTGGCGGTGGCCGCCGGCCCGACCGCGTCCCCGGTGTTCCGACGGACCCACCCCGGCGACCGCCCGGGTGCGGGACCGGGACCGGTGAGCTCCCGCCTGCGCCGGGCGTCCTCGACGGCGCGGCCCGCACTCACGGCCGGCGAGCGACCGGACTCGCGGACCGACGACCGGCCGGACGTGCGCGCCCTGCGGGTGCTGCACGCACTGCGGCTGCCGTGGCTGCTCTCCCTCGTGCTGGCCGTGGCCGTGCCCCTGACGGCCGCCCTCGGCGGGCACCTGCCCGGCCAGGCCCTGGCCGCCGTCCTCTTCGTCACGCTCGTCCCGGGGGTTCCCCTCGCCCTCGCGCTGCGGCTGCCGGGCGTCCTCGTCACGGCGGCGCTCGCGGTCGCCCTCAGCCTCGCCTGGATCCTGCTGCAGGGGACGGTGGCGCTGACGACGGGGTTCTGGCACCCCGTCGGCTCGTCGTGGTCCGGTTCCGTCGTCGCGTTCGCGGCCAGCGCTCTCGTGCTGCGCCGCAGCCGCTCCGCGCACGTCCGGCTCCGCGCCCTCGGCCTGCCCGCGCGGCGCGCCACCCGTCGTGCGGTGGAACGGCTCCGCGCGGTGTCGCTGGCCCTGCTCCTCGTCGCCGGCGGGCTGTGGTGGTGGGGCACGCGCGTCCTCCCGCTGGACAGCGTCGGCTCCCTCGGCGTGCTGCCGCACCTCGGCTGGCAGCTGGTGGGCGCCCTCGTCCTCGTCGCCGTCGTCGCCGTGCTCGCGCTGCGGCGCCCGGCCCCCGACCACCTCGTCCTGGTCGGCGTCACCGTCCTGGTCGCGCTCGTCGGGTTCAGCACGGTGGCGGTCGCCGACGGCTACGGCAGCGTCCCGACCGCGTGGGTGCACGTCGGCTTCATCGAGCACGTCTCGGCGACCGGCAGCGTTCCCACGGGGGTCGACGCCCGGTTCAGCTGGCCCGCGTTCTGGGGGGCCGGGGCCCAGCTCGTGGCCCTGGCGGGGGTTCCCGACGCCCGGACGTTCCTCGTCCTGGCCCCGCTGTTCTCGGCGCTGGTGAACCTCCCCGCGCTCCTCGTCGTCGGCCGGCTCGTCACGGGGTCCCTGCGCTGGGCGTGGGCGGCCGTCCTGCTGGGCATGCTGACGAACTGGTACCAGCAGGACTACTTCTCGCCGCAGGCCGCCGCGTTCACCTGCCACCTGGCGGTGCTGGCGACCTGCCTGTGGCTCAGCGGCCTCGAGCGCCCGGAGGGGACCACGACCACCGGCGGACCGTGGCGCCACCGCGTCCGGGTCGCGCTGCGGCGGGTGCCGGCGCCACCGGCCGGCACCGGACCGGGCTCCCTGCGGGCCCTCCTCGTGGCCCTCGTCGTCGTGGTCGCGGGCATCGTCGCCGCCCACCAGCTGACGCCGCTGACCCTGCTGCTGACCCTGGGGGTCTTCACCGTGACCGGACGCGCCCGGTTCCGGTCGCTGTGGCTCGTGGCGGCGGTCCTGTTCGCGGGGTGGTTCAGCTACGGCGCCACGGACTTCTGGCGCGGGCACCTGCCGATGGTCCTCGGTGACGTCGGGCAGGTGGGGTCCTCCCTCGGCGCCGGCGTCGCGGACCGGCTCACCGGCGACCCGACCTACCAGCGGGCCCAGTACGTGCGGATGGCCTGGTCCGGGCTGCTCTTCCTCCTCGCCGTCGCCGGCCTGTTCCACCTCCGGCGCCGTCCCGGCGTCCTGCTGCTCGCGGGGCTGGCCGCCGCACCGTTCGGGTTGTCGGCCGTGCAGAGCTACGGCGGCGAGGTCGTCATCCGGAGCTTCCTCTTCGCCTCCCCGCTCCTGGCCCCGCTGGCCGTCCTGGCCCTGCGCCGGGTCGCGGCGGGGGAGGCCGGGACGGCCCTGCGGACGGGACGGGGCGCCCGCCGCCGGGGCCGGCACCGCCACCACCTGCTGCCGCCCGCGCTCGAGGCCGCCCTGCCCGGGCTGCCGGTCGTGGCGGGGGCGGTGGCCCTCGCCGTCGTCGCCGGCCTGCTGCTCGTCGGCACGCGCGGTCTCAACACCGCGTTCGAACGGACGGCGCCGGGACTGGTCGCCGCCTCCGAACGCTACTTCGCCCTGGCCGGGCCGCAGGACGCGGTCGCCACGACGCTCGAGGGCACCGGGTTGGCCCCGCGCTTCCCGATCGCCTCGCCCCGGGAACGCTTCCTCGACGTCGACGCCTGCCTGTCCGACGGGTTCACCACCTGCTTCGGTGACGACCCGCCCGCGTTCGTCCTGCTGAGCTCCGAGCAGGAGGCCGTCGGCGAACTCCAGCAGGGCCGGGACCCGGGGTGGTTGTGGCAGTTCGGCGACCGGCTCGTCGCCACCGCGGGGTACCACGTGGTGGGCCGCTGGGACGACGCACTCCTGCTCCAGCGGAACGCCTGACGGTCACGGTCTCCCTCGTCGACCCGTCCGCTCCTTCCCGTCCCCGTTCCGCGGAACCCCCGGAGGCACCGTGCACCACCTCGTCGAACCGATCCTCGACGGCTCGCTCGCCGCGTGGTTCCCGCGCGGGACCGCGCGCGCCCTGAGTTCCTGGCTGGGGTTGCTGCTCCTGGCGGCCACGGGCGTCGGTGCGCTCGCGCTCGACGCCACGTCCCGCCCGGTCGCGGAGCGCGCGTCCGGGGGACCGGGCGGCGCCGTCCTGCCCGTCGGGGCCCGGCGCGCGCTGCTCGTCGCCACCGTCGCGTGCGCGGTCGGGGCCGCTGTCGCGACGCTCGTCCGGTTCTCCCTGGCCCTGTCGTGACGTACGCGGACACGGACAGGGACTCGAACAAGGACCGGGACGTGCGACTGGCCTACCTCGTCTCGTCCTACCGCTCCGGCGACCAGCTGGGGCGGTTGCTGCAGACCCTGCGCCGCAACGACCCCGACGCCGAGATCGTGCTCCTGCACAACGGCTTCGAGAACCCGCTGGACCCCGCCGTCGTACAGGCCGTGGGCGGGCACCTGCACCTCGTGACCGCCCCTGTCGTCTGGGGCGACGTGAGCCTGGAGCGCGAACGCCACCGGGTGCTGCGGTGGGTCCTGGCCGAACTCGACGTCGACTGGGTCGTCACCCTCTCCGAGCAGGACTACCCCGTGGCCACCGCGGCCGCGCTGCGCGCCCGGCTGCAGGAGACGCCCGCCGAGGCGGTCCTCGACGTGCAACCCGTCGCCCGGACCACGGACCCGGTGACGGCCCGCGACGTCCGCCGTCGCTACGCGTTCCGGTACGCCACGCTCCCGCGGTGGCCGGGCGGGGTCCGCAGCCCCCGGGCGGTCCGGCGCGCCGCCGAACTCCTGGCGGCGCTCGTCGAGCGCAGCCAGCCGTTCGTGCGGTTCTACCTCATGCCCACCGGTACGGGGCTGCCGCCGAAGGTTGGCCGGCGTGCGGTGCCGCCGACGGCCCCGGACGGCGCCCGGTACGAGCTGTGGTGGGGTTCGGCGTGGTTCGCGCTGTCCCGCCGTGCCGTCGCTGCGCTGCTGGACCGCATCGACACCCCCGAGGGTGGTGCCCTGCTGGAGTTCTTCGGCCGGACCGTCATCCCGACCGAGGCCTTCGTCCCGACGCTGCTGGCGGGTGAACCCGGCATGGTCCTCGAACGGGCCGCGCTGCACGAGATCCGCTTCAGCGACCCCGCCTCCGGGCGGCCCGACGAGTTCGGCGCGGACGACCTCGGCCACCTGCTCGGCTGCGGCCGGTTCCTGGCCCGCAAGTTCGCCCCCGGGGACCCGGTGCTGGACGCCCTCGACGCCGCCACTGCGCCGGCCCGCTGACCGGGGCCGGCGCGGGTGCCTCAGCTCCGGGCGGCGCGGGCGCGCAGGTACAGCGCGGGGCCGGCGAGCATCCCGGTGAGTTCCCGGCGCACCAGTCCGGCGGCGGGGTTGCCGCCCGAACCCGTCGGCCGGACCGAGGAGTTCCGCCGGCGGATGCGGGCCACGGTGCCGACGAGCCGCACCACCCCCGCGGGGACGGCGCGCAGGACGCCCACCCGCGTCGCGGGGTCGAGGAGGAGCTTGGCGTAGAACGCGGTCAGGCCCGTCCCGTACCCGTACATCTGCTGCGCGAGGTCGGCCTGCGTGCTGCGGTGGTGGTGCCACACGACGGCGGAGGGTTCCACGGCGATCGCCCCGCCGTGCACGAGCGTCTGGACGAAGGCGTCGAGGTCCTCCCCACCGCGGGTCGGCGTCCCGGCTCCCAGGAGGACGTCGAACCCGCCGCGGCGCAGCAGGTCCGCCCGCCGGAACGCGACGTTCGCGCCCGTCCCGAACAGCCCCGCCGCGTACGGGTACATCGGCCCGCCGGCCGCCCCGGTGGACAGGTCGTAGACGCGCGGGGCGCGCAGCGTCGACCACGAGACCCGCCCGTCGAAGTACGCCTCGACCTCGGTGTCGAGGGCGGCCGCGACGGCCAGGCCGCTCACGCAGGCGACGTCCGGACGGCGGGAGAAACCCCGCACGAGGCCGTGGACCCACAGCGGGTCCACGCGCACGTCGTCGTCGGTGTAGGCCACGACGTCGCCCGTGGCGAGGGCGAGGCCGCGGTTGCGCGCGTGGGACAACCCGGGAGCGTCCTCGCGGGCGTACGTCACCCGCGGGTCGCGGGCGGCGGCCGCGGTCACGACGTCCCGGGTGGCGTCGTCGGTGGGGGCGTTGTCGACGACGAGGAGTTCGAGGTCGGGGTAGGCGAGCCGGCCCAGGTGCTCCAGGCAGCGGGCCAGGACCTCCGGCCGGTTCCGCGTGCAGACGACGACGGTGACCCGCAGGGCGGTCGGGACGTCGGCGAGGGCGTCGACGGCGGGCGACCCGGCCCGGCGGGCGCGCACGCGGTCGCGGGCTCCCGCCGGCAACCCGGCGAGGAGCGCGGCGTCGTCCGGAGCCGGGTGGGCGGGGGCCGTCACGTACCCGAGGGGGTTCCCGTCGAGGCGCACGAGCACGCGCGCCGACCGGGCGTCCGCCGGGGCCGGGGGCAGGGGGGCGGCGCCGGGGGCGAGGTCGACCTCGGTGCACCACACGGGAAGAGCGGTCGGCTCAGCCACGGCGGACCCCCGTCCCGGCGACGCGGGACCGGCGGGCGAGCAGGCCGTACGCGTACCCCGCGGCGGTCGTGCCGAACCCGACGACGACGGCCGCCGCCTGCTGGACTCCCGCCGCCCCGCCGCCCGTCGCGGTCGAACGGATCCCGCGCACGACGGCGTGGGGCAGCACCTGCGTGGCGTAGGAACGCTCCGACGACAGGGCGTCCTCGGACCCGACGGCCGCGGCCACCACTGCCTTGGAGAAACCCTCCCAGAAGCAGCGGCGCAGGAAGTACCCGACGGTGGCGCGGTCGGTCCGCACGCGGTGGTGCACCACCGCCTCGCCCGTAAGGACGATGCGTGCGGCCCCGCCGCGGCGCTGCCGCACCCGGATCGACAGCTCGGTCTCCTCGCAGCCGACGGGATGACGACCGACCCGGCCGATGCCGGACGTGAAACCCCCGGCAGCCAGCAAGTCGGCGCGCCGGAACCCCATGCTGGCGCCGATGGGGTTGCGGAGGGGGGCGCCGTCGCCGGGCAGTCCCTCGTAGCTGCAGCCGACGACCCAGAGGAAGCTCTCCGGGAACCAGGCCGGGCGTCCGGGCGCGTCCCAGGCCGGGACGGCGGTGCCACCCGTCCCGACGACGGCGGGATCGGCGAACGCGGCGGTCCCCGCCTCGACCCAGTCGGGGTCGGGCCGGGCGTCGTCGTCGAGGAAGAGCAGGACGTCACCGCCGGCGACGGCCGCACCGCTGTTCCGCGCCCCGGACAGTCCGCGCTCGAAGACGTTCTCCAGCACCGTGACCCCCGGCGCGAGACCCGTGCGGGCCCGCGCCAGCAGGTCCGGGGCGTGGTCGACGACGAGGAGGACCTCCAGCGGCGGCCGGGTCTGGTGGCGCAGGGCGGCGAGGCCGGCGACGAGGTCGTCCCAGCGGTCGAGGGTGTACGCGCACACCACGACGCTCACGGTCGGGGCGCCGGCGGTCCGGGCGGGCGGGGCGGAGGGGGTGGGGGCCAGCACGTGGCCTGCGTCGCTCACGGGTTCTCCTGCGGGACGGGACGGGCGGCGGCGCGGGCGCGCCAGTAGGCGAGCGGACCCCAGGGCATGCCCCGGAGTTCGAGGCGCACGAGACGACGCGGGTCGACGGTGTCAGTGCTGGTGCTGGTGCTGGTGCTGGTGCTGGTGCGGGCGTCCGCCGGGCCGCTGCGGGCCCGGTCGCGGGCCCAGCGCAGCTTGGCGACCGCCGCCGCGGGGACCAGGCCGGCCAGCGCCCCGAGGTGCCGCGGGTCCCGGTGGACGAGTGCGGTGAGCATCGCCGTGTACCCGACCCCGTTGCCGCGCAGCTGGTGCTCCAGACCGGCGAGGTCGCGCCGGTGGGTGTGGTGCACGACGGCGGCCGGTTCGTACCCGAGGCGACCACCGCGCCACAGGAGGTCCACGAGCACGGCGAGGTCCTCCCCACCGCGGGCCGGCGTCCCGGTGCCGAGGTGGACGTCGAAACCCCGGCGCAGCGCCGGGCGCCGGAACGCCATGTTCGCCCCCGCGCCGAACGCCCCGATCCCGTAGACGGGGAACTCCCGCCGGACGTCCCCGTCCGGGCCGAGTTCCCGGACCCGGCCCGGTCGGCCCCGCACGGGAACCACCTGTGCGGGGGTGAGCCGCCGCGTTCCGCCGAACCCGCCGTAGTGGGCCTCGTACCCCCGCTGTGCCGCGGTCTCGAGTTCGGCCGGCACGACGAGCCCGGTGACGACGTCCTCCTCGGGGTGCGTCGCGAACCGGGTGGCGAGGGCCAGGACCCACCGGGGGTCGACGAGGACGTCGTCGTCGGTGAACGCGACGACGTCGCCGCGCGCGGCGGCGGTCCCGGCGTTGCGCGCCTGGGAGATGCCCGGTCGCGGGGCGTGGAGGCGACGGACCCGCGGGTGCCGCGCCAGGAGTTCGGGCAACGGGTCCTCGGCGGGCACGACGGGCCGGTTGTCCACCAGCAGCAGTTCCACGGCCGCGGCTCCACCCGGGTGGTGCAGCGCCTCCAGGCCGGTCAGGCAGCGGTCGAGGTCGGCCACCCGCTGCACGACCGTCGGGACGACGACCGTGACCGTCGGCAGCGACGGGAGGGGTTCCGCCTCCTCGCCGCGGGAGATGTCCGTCGGGAACTCCTCCAGCCGGGCGGCGACGTCCGCGGGGTCCGGGGGGAGCGGCAGGTCCAGCGTGGCGAAGGGGCGCCCGCCCTGCCAGAGGAGGACCCACGCGGCCGCGCAGCGACCGGTGTCCCCCCGCTGCAGGACCGCCCGTTCCACGGCCGTCGCGACGGCCCCGCCCCACGTCCCCCGGTGCGGCCCGAGTTCCACGGAGGTGACGAGGACCGCGCCGTCCCCGCAGGGGAGCACCGCGGGGTTCTCGACGTCGGTCACGGTGGGTTCCCCTCCCTGGTGGTCGTGCGTCCGCCGGTGGAACCCGGGGAACGTCTCCTCACTCACGGTAGGGCCGGGGGTGCACGACGGGGTGGTTCCTGAACCGGAACGGCGGAACGCACTGCGCCGTTCGGGACGGGGGTGCCGGCTGCAGGCCTGCGCTGCGGCAACGGATCCCGCCACCCGCGGGAGGCGGCCGGCTCGGGGACGGCCCTCGGGAAGTGGTTCACCGGGCGCTGCACCCCGTCACTCACCGTGGCGGTGAGGCGTTCGTGGTGACCCGGACGGGTGCCGCGGTGCGCCGGTCGTGTCAGGTTCGTGTCCGCACCGTGCGGACGCTCCTACGATCGGGGTGTCGAACAGCGGTCCTGCCCACGGGACCGCACGTGAGGGCACGTGAAGATCCGCCGGGCGTCCTTGGTCGCCGTGGCCCGGCGGGGAGCGAGAGGCGAAACCGGGCCCCTGGAACTCAGGGAGCATCATGTCGAACGCATTCCCCACCCCCGCTGCCGCACCGACGGTCAGCGTGGTCATCCCCACCTACAACGAGGCTGCGAACCTGCCGCACGTGTTCGCGCTCCTGCCCGACGTCCACGAGGTCGTCCTCGTCGACGGCCGCAGCGTCGACGGCACCGTCGAGACGGCGCTCGCGCTGCGCCCGGACGTCAAGGTCGTCCTGCAGAACCGGCGCGGCAAGGGCAACGCCATGGCGTGCGGTTTCGCGGCCGCCACGGGCGACGTCGTCGTCATGCTCGACGCCGACGGTTCCGCCGACCCGCGCGAGATCCCCGCGTTCGTCCAGGCCCTGGTCGACGGTGCGCACTTCGCCAAGGGAACCCGCTTCGCGGCGGGCGGCGGCAGCAGCGACATCACCCGGTTGCGCCGCGCCGGCAACGCCGGCCTGAACCTCGCCGCGAACGTCCTGTTCGGCACCCGGTACTCCGACCTCTGCTACGGCTACAACGCCTTCTGGCGCGACTGCCTGCCGGCCCTCGACCTCGACGCGAGCGGTGACGCCGTCGACGCCAAGCACTGGGGTGACGGTTTCGAGATCGAGACGATCATCAACACCCGCATCGCCAAGGCCGGCCTGACCATCACCGAGGTGCCGAGCTACGAGTTCGAGCGCATCCACGGCGAGAGCAACCTCAACACCTTCCGCGACGGTTTCCGCGTCCTGCGGGCGCTGCTCACCGAGCGGCTTCGTCCCGCGGCGCCGGTGCAGGTCCCGGCCCGCCGCCCGCTGGCCGGCGCAGCCGTCGTCGAGGTGTCGCTCCCGCACGTCGTGGTGCTGCCCGACGTCCCGACCGACGTCCCGACCGGCGCCGCCCCCGCGGTCGCGGGCTGAACCGCGCCGCCGGGCTCGTCGGCGCCGGAGCCCGCCCGGGGCGCGTGCGAGGATCGGCTGCCCGTCCGTCCCGTCGCGAGGAGTCGTCCGTGCGTCTCGGTCCGTCCGGCCCCCGGCTCCCGTGGACGACCGCGGCCGGCGCGCGCCGCGCGCGGGACCGCCGCCTGCTCGGGCTGCGGGGTCTGGACGTCACCGACGGCTGGCGCGTCGAGGGCCACCTCGTGGAGGTGTCGACGCGTTTCCCCGCGCCGAACGTCCTGCTGGCCGAGCACGCGCACGCCGAGCTCGCCCTCACGGGCCCGTTCGCGGGGCGGACGGCCTACGTCGCCTCGGTGCTGGCCCGGCCCGCCGACGTGGGGCGGCGCGGGGCGCGTCGTCCCCGGGACGAGGTGTTCCTCCTCACGAGCCTGGAGGTGCTGGGGGTCCCCTCGGACCTCGTCGTGGGGTTCGCCGCCGCCGGAGACCCGGTCCCGTTCCGGGCGAGGCCGGACCAGCTCGCCGTCCTGGGGGTCGCGCTGCGGTCGGCCGGACCCCGGGTCGCCCTGCGCGAGCAGGACTTCCTGGCCGTCGGGGACACCTCCGTCAGCCTGGTGGGGCCCTGGCCCGGGGAACGTCCCGGCGACCGGTCCCGCGCCGAGGCCGTGGTCCCCGCACGGCTGGCGCTGCTGGCCGACCTGGCGGGCGCCCGCGAACGCGGCGACCTCTGAGAACTCCCGCACCGGCTGGTGCGGGCCGCAGTGCAGCGACCGGCGCCCGGGAGTGGGCGCCCGCCGCCGGGCTGCGCTGCGCGATCCGGGCGCCGGCCCGTCCTGGGCATGCAGGACGGGTCGGCGCCCGCTGTCGTCCGGGTGGTTCCCCGGCGGACACCGTCGCGGTGCAGGGGTCTCGTGACCGGTTGCCCCGCAACGGCTCACCCTCTCCCCGAACAGCCCTCCCGCCCCGTGCTCCGAACGGTGGACCCGGTGGCGGAACCGCTTCCCGGGGCGGTGGGGAGGCTTCTACTGGAGGGGTGAACCCCGTGCGGACCCGAACCGCTCTGGCCGGCGCTGCGGCCTCCGCCGCCTGGCTGTCCTTCGCCACCGACGCGCTGCCCGCCCGCGTGGCCGTCGCGGCCGTCCTCGCCCTGGTGCCGGCCGTCACGGTCGCCGGGCACCTGCGTTCGGCCGGCCACCGCCCCCGCGCCGCGGCGGTGCTCGCGCTCGCCGCGGCCGCCGTCACCGTCCTGCTCGTCGAGGACCTCGCTCCCCGGCTCGGGGGTGACGGGGGCCCGGCTCTCGTCGCCGTCGTCCTGGCGCTGTGGACCACCGCGCTGCTGCGCCGCCCCGCTGGCGCGGCTCCGGCCGTCTCCCCGGCCGACGTGCTGCCGCTCGTCCCCGTGCAGTCCGGTGGGCCCCTCCTGCCCGCGCCGGGGCCTGTCCCGCGGCTCGCCCCGGACGCCCACCCGTCGGCCCCCGCGGAGGCCCCCGCCGTGCCCGCTCCCGTCGCGGCGCCCCCGGCGGGCCTCCCGCACGCCGGCTGACGAGCCCCTCAGGTCCGGCGGTACAGAGCGACCCAGTCGACCTGCACGTGCCCGGCGGCGCCGGCCGGGGGAGTTCCACCCGAGGTCTCGGTCTGCAGAACGAGGTGCATCGGGCGGCCGGGGGAGACGTCGGTCGCTCCGACGACCGTGCCGTCGAGCAGGAACCGCACCCCCGACGGCAGCCACTCGACGGTCGCGGTGTGCCAGCCGGTGGCGCTGACGCCGGTGTCGACGGCGAGGGCGTTCTCCTGCGGCGCACCAGGGCGGTGCACGAAGCCGTGCACCGTGCCGTCGAGGTCCCCCTCCGGGAAGTCGACCTCGCCCTCGGTCCAGTCGTCGGAGTCGGGCCACAGCAGCCAGGCCGTCTTGTAGCCGGGGACGGCGTCGGCGCGGTACCGCACCGAGTAGCGGCCGTACGTCCACCCGCCCCACGCCCCGTCCCGCAGCGGAACGGGCGCGGCGACGAGCGGTGTCCCGGCCTCGGTGCGCAGGAACAGGTCCAGGACGCCGTCGCGCACGGACACGACGCGGTCCGGCGCGTACGTCCCCGCCCCGCTGGTGTCGTGCGACCCCTCGTACCCCGTCCACCGCGCCGCGTAGGCGGGCCCGGGGAAACCGCCCAGCGGCACGTCGGTCGTGAAGTCGTCGACGAGGACCTGGCGCCAGCCGGGCAGGTCGCCGACCGGGGCGGGCGTCCCGGGCCCCTGCGCCGCGACGGCAGAGGCGGTGGCGCCCACCACGACCGGGGTCCGTGCGACGCGGGTCCCGCGGTCCACCACGGGAGCGGGCGGGCCGGCCGGTGCCGGGGCCGCCCCGGCGAGGACGAGCGCCGCGGCGGTCAGGGCCGCACCGACGGGGACACGCGGGCGCATCGGGTCTCCCGGGGCCGGAGCGCTCGGGCGAGCGCACTCGCCGAAACTCTACGTCGACTCGTGACTCCGCGGAGTGACAACGGGCGAGCGACACCGCCGGGTCGGGTCGCCCGGTTCGTCCGGGTGTCGGTCCCGCGGGTCCTCACCTACGCTCGGCGTCCGAGCGGACAGCTCGGGCACAGCACACCCACAGCGAAGGAGCTCCTGGTGTCGCCACTCGCCGCGCCGGCCGTCCTGGACCGGCAGCGCACCGTCGCCCCACCCGGTTTCAACCGGTGGCTCGTCCCGCCGGCCGCCCTCGCGGTCCACCTCTGCATCGGTCAGGTGTACGCGACGAGCGTCTACAAGACGGCCCTCGTCAGCCACTTCGACGTGAGCCAGACGCAGATCGGCCTCGTGTTCTCGATCGCCATCGTCATGCTCGGCCTGTCCGCCGCCGTCTGCGGCACGTGGGTCGACCGCAGCGGCCCGCGCAAGGCCATGGCGGCGTCGGCCGCCTGCTGGGTCACGGGTTTCCTCGTGGGGGCGCTCGGCATCGCGACCGGCCAGTTGTGGCTGCTCTACCTCGGGTACGGCGTCATCGGCGGGATCGGCCTGGGCATCGGGTACATCTCGCCCGTCTCCACGCTCATCAAGTGGTTCCCGGACCGACCCGGTCTCGCCACGGGCATGGCCATCATGGGGTTCGGCGGCGGGGCCCTCATCGCCAGCCCGCTCTCGACGCGGCTGCTCTCGCTGTACGACCCGTCCTACGACTCCACCGTCACCGGAAGCGCGCCGGCGGGGTCGGCCGTGGCCCTGCTGTTCCTCACCTTCGCCGTCGTGCACGCGCTCTTCATGGCCTACGGCGCGGCGACCGTCCGGGTTCCCGCGCCCGACTGGACGCCGGAGGGTTTCGACCCGGCGTCGGTCCGCAGCAAGGCCTTGGTGACGACAGCGAGCGTCTCGGCGCGCAACGCGGTGCGCACCCCGCAGTTCTGGTTGCTGTGGGTCGTCCTGTTCTGCAACGTGACCGCGGGCATCGGGATCCTGGAACAGGCCTCACCGATGATCCAGGACTTCTTCCGGTCCGCCGGTGGCGCGTCCACCGTCTCGGTCGCCGCGGCCGGGGGTTTCGTCGGGCTGCTGTCGATGGCCAACATGGCCGGGCGGTTCGTGTGGTCCTCGACCTCGGACGTCGTCGGGCGCAAGCCGGTGTACATGGGCTACCTCGGCGTCGGTCTCGTCGCGTACTTCCTGCTCGCGACGTTCGGCCAGAAAAGCACGGCACTGTTCGTCCTGTTCGCCGTCGTCATCCTCTCGTTCTACGGCGGGGGTTTCGCGACCGTCCCGGCCTACCTGCGCGACCTGTTCGGCACGTTCCAGGTGGGCGCGATCCACGGACGGCTGCTCACGGCGTGGTCGGCGGCCGGAATCGCGGGGCCGCTCATCGTCAACGGGTTCCTCGACGCCCAGGGCGACCCCGGCAGCCTCACCGCGAGCGCCTACCGGCCCGCGCTGCTGACGATGGTCGCCGTGCTGGCGGTGGGTTTCGTCGCCAACCTGCTCGTCCGTCCCGTGGCGGAGAGGTTCCACGAACCCTCCTACCGGCCCGCGGCGAGCCAGCGGGGGACCCGGTGAACGCGCGGGGCCGGGTGCTCGCCGGCTGGGCGCTCGTCGGGATCCCGTTGGCCTACGGCGTCGTCGAGACGCTCGTGCGCGCCTCGCGGCTGTTCACCGGCTGACCGGGCGGCTGACCGGCGCGGTCCGGGCCCCCGTCACCGCGAGCAGGTCGGCGGGGGCCAGTTCCACCTGCAGCCCCCGCCGGCCCGCGCTGACGAGGACCGTCGCGAAACCCTCCGCGGAGGTGTCGACGTACGTCGGCAGGGCGGAGCGCTGACCGATCGGGCTGATGCCGCCCACGACGTACCCGCTGCTGCGCTGGGCCCTCGCGGGATCGGCCATGGCGGCCTTCTTCCCGCCGGCGGCCGCCGCGAGGGCCTTGAGGTCGAGCATCCCGGCGACGGGGACGACGGCGCAGACGAGGCGCCCGTCGACGTCGGCCAGGAGCGTCTTGAAGACGCGGTGCTCGTCCACGTCCAGCCCGGCCTCCCGCAGGGCCCGCACGGCGTCGTCGCCGAAACCCGGCCCGTCCCCCGCGTGGGCCGACGTCGCGTAGGGCCGGGGCGTGTGCACGACACCCCGGTCGGCCAGCAGCTTCAGCGCCGGGGTCCCGGCGTCGCCCCGCTTCGCCACCGCGTGACCCCCCTCAGTTCGAGTTGACCGGCCAGACGGGCAGCTCCGTCGCCGGCACCGCCCCGAACGTCCCGATGAGGGCGATCTCCCGGCGCAGCACCTCGAGCTCGGCCTGCAGGCGGCTGACGGTGTCCGGCGCCTCCAGCAGCCGCTGCCGCTGGTCGAGGTCGAGGACCGCTGCGGCGGCGACGAGGTAGGACAGCACCCGCGGGTCGTTCGGCGCCTCGGCCCCGCCGATGTCGAGGACCTCGCGGTACTCGTCGAACGTGCGGCTCACGGCGTCAGCCAGCACCGTGAGGCGGCCGTCGCTGTCGTCGTCCTCGACGTCGTCGTCGCCGAACGGCTCCACGAGGCCCGTCAGGTAGGGGGTCCCGGCGGACTCGTCGATGCCCACGAGGCGGAACCGGCTCGCGCCCACCGTCACGATCTCGTAGCCGCCGTCCTCGGTCTCGGTGACCTCGCGCACCAGCGCGACGCAGCCGACGGTGTGCAGGGCCTGCAGGTTGCCCGTGCCGACCTCGTGCCCGGCCCGGATGGCGACGACGCCGAAGCCCCGCACCTCCGTCTCGTCGGGGTCCCCGGAGCCGCCACCGTCCAGCCCGGTCTCCGCGCCGGCCGCGTCCGGCAGGTCGCCGACGAGGTCCTGGACGAGCAGCCGGTACCGGGGTTCGAACACGTTGAGCGGCAGGACCAGTCCGGGGAAGAGGACACTGCCCAGGGGGAACAGCGGGAGGCGTTGCGGCACGCGGGCCACCCTAGGACCTCCGGCTCGTAGACTCCTGCCCCGTGAGCACCCCCGCCCCGCTCCTGCGCCGCATCGACCTGCGCGGGCAGGTCCTCGACGCCATGGCGCTGCGCGCGGTGGTCCCGCGCGCCGACGTCGACGTCGCCGCCGCCCTCGCCGCCGTCGCCCCGATCTGCGAGGACGTCCGCGCCCGCGGCGTCCCCGCCCTGCTCGAGCTGACCGAGCGCTTCGACGGCGTCCACGCCGAGGACGTCCGCGTCCCGGCGCACGCGCTCACCGACGCCCTCGCCGCCCTCGACTCCGACGTCCGCGCCGGGCTCGAGGAGTCGATCCGGCGCGCCCGCCTCGTGGCCACCGACCAGCTGCGCGGCACCACGACGACGGAGGTCGTCCCCGGTGGCCGGGTGTCCGAGCGCTGGGTGCCCGTCGGGCGCGTGGGCCTGTACGTGCCCGGTGGCCGGGCGGTCTACCCCTCCAGCGTCGTCATGAACGTCGTGCCCGCCCAGGTCGCCGGCGTCGGCTCGATCGCCGTGACCACGCCGGCGCAGAAGGAGTTCGGCGGCTCGGGCCACCCCACGATCCTGGCCGCCTGCGCGCTGCTGGGCGTCGAGGAGGTGTACGCCGTGGGCGGGGCCCAGGCCATCGCGATGTTCGCCTACGGCGCCCGCGACGCCGACGGCGTGGTCGTCGTCGAGCCGGTGGACGTCGTCACCGGCCCGGGCAACATCTACGTCGCCTCGGCCAAGCGGTACGTCCAGGGCACCGTCGGCATCGACTCCGAGGCCGGCCCGACCGAGATCGCCGTCCTCGCCGACGCGACCGCCGACCCGGTGCACGTCGCCGCCGACCTCGTCAGCCAGGCCGAGCACGACCCGATGGCCGCCGCGGTCCTGGTCACCGACTCGCCGCAGCTCGCCGACGCCGTCGACGCGGTCCTCGGCGACCGGGTCGCGGCCACCAAGCACGCCGGCCGCGTCGAGGAGGCGCTGCGGGGTCCGCAGTCCGCGATCGTCCTCGTCGACGACGTCGAGGCCGGCCTCGCCGTCGTGGACGCCTACGCCGCCGAGCACCTGGAGGTGCAGACCGCGGACGCCGCGGCCGTCGCCGCCCGCGTGCGCAACGCCGGGGCGGTGTTCGTCGGGCCGCACACCCCGGTCTCTCTGGGGGACTACTGCGCCGGGTCCAACCACGTCCTGCCCACCGGCGGGACGGCCTCGTTCTCCAGCGGCCTCAGCGTGCAGACGTTCCTGCGCGGCATCCACGTCGTGGAGTACGACGAGCGCGCGCTGCGCGAGGTCGCCCCCCACGTCGTCGCCCTGGCGCAGTCCGAGGACCTCCCGGCTCACGGCGAGGCCGTGTCCGCCCGCTTCGAGGGGACCGCCCCGTGACCGACGAGACCCCCGACGTCCCCGAGTTCGACTTCGACGCCGAGTTCGCCAAGGCGTTCGGCCCGAAGAAGCCCGTGCGCTCGGTGATCGTCGCCGGCGTCGCCCAGGCCCGGGCGCTCGCCGACCTCCTGCCCGCCCACGACGTGAACGCCCACGTCGTGGCGGTCAAGGGCATCGGCACCGTCCTCGTGGCCCACGACCCGGCGACGGGGGAGCAGGACGTGCAGACGCTGTCCGCCGCCGTCCCGCAGGCCGAGTTCGTCCTCTTCACCGTCGGCGAGGAGTCCATCGAGGGTCAGACGTGGACCGGCGGCACCCGGGGCGAGGACCCGAGGCCGGGCCTGCTGCTGTCGGTGTGGCCCGACCTCGTCCAGGACCTCGTCCTGGGCAAGGCCGACCCCGCCGAGCACGCCGTCGGGCCCGAGGAGCCCCGCAAGGGCGCGTTCTGGAAGCGGTTGCGCGGCCGCGACGACGACCCCGCCTGACCCTCCTGGGCGCCTCGCGGGGGTGGGCTCGTCGACGCAACCGGCTCGACCCAAGAGCTGGATGCGTCAACGAGCCCCCCTCCGGAGGCGGGCGTCAGACGTCGAAGCGCGCCGCGGCCCGCATCTTGTTCGTCACGTCGAGCGCGGCGACCTTGTACGCCTCCGACAGCGTCGGGTAGTTGAAGACCGTGTCGACGAGGTGGTCGACGGTCCCGCCGCACGTCATGACGGCCTGCCCGACGTGCACGAGCTCGGTCGCGGACGTCCCGACGACGTGGACGCCGAGGAGCTTGCGGTCCTCGGTCGAGACGAGCAGCTTGAGCTTGCCGTGCGAGTCGCCGACGATCGCGCCGCGGGCGAGCTCGCGGTAGCGGGCCACGCCCACCTCGTAGGGGACGGCCGCGCGGGTCAGCTCGTCCTCGGTGTGACCGCAGTAGCTGATCTCGGGGATCGAGTAGATCCCGATGGGCTGCAGCTCGATGAGCGAGTTCACCTGCTCGCCGAACGCGTGGTAGGCCGCGAGACGACCCTGCTCCATCGAGGTCGAGGCCAGCGCCGGGAAGCCGATGACGTCGCCGACGGCGTAGATGTGCTCGACCTCGGTGCGGAACTGCTTGTCCACGACGAGACGCCCGCGCTTGTCGGCCTCGAGGCCGGCGGCGGCGAGGTCGAGGCTGTCCGTGGCGCCCTGGCGGCCCGCGGAGTACAGGACGGTGTCGGCGGGGATCCGCTTGCCGGACGCCAGCGTCGTCACGGTGCCCTGCTCGTCGGCCTGCACCTTGACGACGGACTCGCCGAGGCGGAACGCGACGCGCAGGTCGCGCAGCTCGAACTTCAGCGCCTCGACGATCTCGGAGTCGCAGAAGTCGAGGAAGTTCGGGCGCGACTCCACGACGGTGACCTTGGTGCCGAGCGCGGCGAACATCGAGGCGTACTCGATGCCGATGACACCCGCGCCGACGACGACGAGGGTCTGCGGGATCTCGGCGAGCTGCAGCACGCCGTCGGAGTCGACGACGCGGCCCGAGCCGAAGTCGACGTCGGCGGGGCGCGCGGGGCGGGTCCCCACGGCGATGACGAACTTGTCCGCGGTCAGGTGCCGGGCGGGGACGCCGGGGGCCTCGACGACGACGCTGTTGGGGCCGGTGAAGCGGGCCATGCCGTCGTACAGGTCCACGCGGTTGCGGGAGAGCTGGTCGCGCACGACCTCGGCCTCACGGCGCACGACGTGGGTGGTGCGGGCCGACAGGTCGGCCATGGTGATGTCCTGCTTGACGCGGAAGTTCGCGCCGTAGACGTCGCGCACGCTCATGCCCGTCAGGTGCACGACGGCTTCGCGCAGCGTCTTGGACGGGATCGTGCCCGTGTTGACGCAGACGCCGCCCATCATCGAGCCGCCGTCGACGAGGGCCGCGTGCTTGCCGAGCTTGGCCGCCGCGATGGCCGCCTTCTGGCCGCCGGGGCCGGAACCGAGGACCAGGAGGTCGTAGTGGTCGCGCATACCGGACATCTTCGGCACCCGGACGGCGGATCTGCAGCCGTGTCACATGAACGTCACACGACGGTCCGTGACGGCCGCCGGGTCGAAGCCCCCTGCGAACGTTCCCAGATCGGAGGCCCCCAGACCTTCCGCACCCGCACCCGGATGTCCTAGCGTGAACCCACGTCACGACCCGATGAAGCGTCCGGAGGAACACCCCTCGTGCCTGTCGCGAACCCACCCTTCAACGTGGCCGTGCTCGGGTGCTGGCACGTCCACGCGAAGGACTACGCCCGCTCCGCAGCCGCCCACCCCGACACGACCCTCGTCGCCGCCTACGACCCCGACCCGGCGCTGGGCCGGCCGCTGGCGGAGGACTTCGGCGTCGAGCTGACCGACGACCTCGACGCGCTGCTGGCGCGCGAGGACGTCCACGGCGTCACCGTCACGACCGAGACGACGGCGCACACCGACGTCATCTCCCGCGCCCTGGCGGCCGGCAAGCACGTCTTCACCGAGAAGCTGCTCGCCCCGACGGTCGAGGAGTCCGAGCGCCTCGTCGCCCAGGCCGCGGACGCCGGGCTCGCCCTCGTCGTCTCCCTGCCGCGGCTGTACGCGGGCTACACCCTCGCCGTCCGCGACCTGCTGGACTCCGGCGAGCTCGGGACCCTGACCTACGGCCGGGTCCGGCTGTCCCACGACGGGGCGGTCCACGGCGGCGACGGAGGCCGCGGCTGGCTGCCGGACCGCTTCTTCGACCCCGCACCCGCCGTCGGCGGCGCGCTCACCGACCTCGGCTGCCACCCCGTCTACCTGACGCAGCTCTTCCTCGGGGCCGACCCGCAGACGGTCCGCGCGGTCTACGCCAACGTCACCCCCCGCGACGTCGAGGACCACGCCGTCGTGACCGTGGGGTACGCCGACGGCCGGCTCGGCGTCGTCGAGGCCGGTTTCGTCAGCAACGACGCCTTCACCATCGACGTCCACGGCACGGAGGGTTCGGTGCACTACACCGACTCCGGGAACCGCCTCTGGCGCCGGTACCCCGACGGCCGCACCGAGGACCTCACCGTCCCCGACGACGCCCCCGACGCGTTCGCGCAGTGGGTGCAGCACGCCGCCGCCGGGACCCAGGCGAGCGAGAACCTACAGCGCGCCGTCGACCTCACCCGCCTCGTCGTGCGGGCCAACCACGCAGCAGCAACGAAGGAGTGAACGAGAGCATGGCGCAGCGCGTCGAGGGAACCGTCAAGGTCGGGCTCATCGGCGGGGGCGGCATCACCCGAGCCCACGTCAAGGGCTACCGCCAGCACGCCGCCAAGATCGGGGTCACCGCGGTGGCCGACGTCGTCGAGGAGGCGGCGAAGAGCCGCGCCGACGAACTCGGCGCCCAGGCGTTCACCGACTACCGCGAGATGCTGGCCACCGCCGACGTCGACGCGGTCGACATCTGCCTGCCGCACCACCTGCACGCCGACGCCATCGTGGCGGCGGCCGAGGCCGGCAAGCACGTCCTGTGCGAGAAGCCGTTGTGCCTCACCGCGGACGAGGCCGCCCGCGTCGCCGCAGCGGTCCGCTCGGCGGGTGTCACGCTGATGTGCGCGCACAACCAGCTGTTCTTCCCCTCCGTCGCCAAGGCGAAGGAACTGCTCGACTCCGGGATCCTCGGGACCGTCTACGAGGTCCGGACGACGGACAGCTTCCACAACGACTTCGACCCCTCGAACATGGGGTGGCGCGCCTCGGCCAAGACGAGCGGCGGCGGGGAGCTCATCGACACGGGGTACCACCCCACGTACCTCCTGCTGCACCTCGCGGACGCCCAGCCCACGGAGGCGACCGCGTTCCTGTCCACGCACCGCCTGAAGTTCATGGAGGGCGAGGACTCCGCGCAGGTGCTCGTCCGCTTCGAGAACGGCGTCGTCGGCCAGATGGTGACGAGCTGGGCCTACGACCCGGCGCCGGGCACCGAGAAGTTCTCCGTGGTGGGCGAGCTGGGGTCCCTGACGGGCACCGCGAACTCCGTGACCTACCGGCTGCGCACGGGGGAGGAGGAGACGTTCCAGTTCGAGGACGTGGACTCCTTCGTCGAGGAGATCGGCGCCTTCGCCGACTGCCTGCGCGAGGGCACCCGCCCGATCCACACCGAGACCGAGGGCATCGCCGTCCTCGGTGTCCTGCTCGCGGCCTACGAGGGCGCCCGGACCGGGACGATCGCCAAGGTCCTCAGCGTCTGACGCGGCTCGTCCCGACCGCCCGTCCCGCCCTCCCGGGTGGGGCGGGCGGTCCTGCGCGTCTGGGACACTGCTGCCGTGACCGAGACGACCACGCTGGCCGACCTGCCGCTGCGCGAGGACCTGCGGGACGAGCACCCGTACGGGGCCCCGCAGCTGCACGTGCCGGTGGTCCTGAACGTCAACGAGAACCCCTACCCGGTAGCGCCCGAGGTCGTCGCCGACATCGCGGCCGCCGTCGCGCAGGCGGCGGCGGGCCTGAACCGCTACCCCGACCGCGAGTTCCTCGACCTGCGCGCCGACCTCGCGGCGTTCCTGCGCACCGAGTCCGGGGCCGAGCTCGAGCCCGAGCAGGTGTGGGCGGCCAACGGGTCCAACGAGGTCATGCTCCACGTGCTGCAGGCGTTCGGCGGCCCCGGCCGCACCGCCCTGAGCTTCGCCCCGACGTACTCGATGTACCCCGAGTACGCGCGGGACACCCTCACGACGTGGGTCACGGGCCGGCGCGAGGAGGACTTCACGGTCGACGTCGACCACGCCCGCGAGCAGGTCCGCCGCCACCGGCCCTCCGTCGTCCTGCTGACGAGCCCCAACAACCCGACGGGGACGGCCCTGCCGCTGGCCACGGTCGAGGCCGTGCTGGAGGAGGTGAGCGCCGTCGGGGGGATCGTCGTCGTCGACGAGGCCTACGGGGAGTTCCGCCGGGCCGGCGTCCCGAGCGCCCTGGAACTCCTCCCGCACCACGGCAACCTCGCGGTGAGCCGCACCATGAGCAAGGCGTTCTCGCTGGCGGGTGCGCGGGTCGGGTACCTGGCGGCTTCGCGCGCGTTCGTCGACGCCCTGCGGATCGTCCGCCTCCCGTACCACCTGTCGGCGGTCACGCAGGCCACCGCGCGGGCCGCGTTGAAGCACTCCGCGGCCCTGCTGTCCACCGTCGACGAACTCCGCACCCGTCGCGACGAGACTGTGGTCTGGTTGCGCGACAACGACTTCGACGTGGCCGAGTCCGACGCGAACTTCGTCCTGTTCGGCCGGTTCGCCGATCGGCACGCCGTCTGGCAGGGGTTGCTCGACCGGGGCGTCCTCATCCGCGAGACCGGCCCGGCCGGCTGGTTGCGCGTGAGCATCGGCACGGCCGACGAGATGCAGCAGTTCCGAACCGCACTCCAGGAAGTGGTGGCAACCCAGTGAGCCGCACCGCGCGCATCGAGCGCAGCACCAGCGAGTCCTCCGTCCTCGTCGAACTCGACCTCGACGGCTCGGGGCGCACGCAGATCGACACGACCGTGCCGTTCTACGACCACATGCTGACGGCGCTCGGCAAGCACTCGCTCATGGACCTGACGGTCCGGGCCAGCGGCGACACCCACATCGACGTGCACCACACCGTGGAGGACACCGCGATCGTCCTGGGCCAGGCGTTCCGCCAGGCCCTGGGCGACAAATCCGGCATCCGCCGCTTCGCCGACGCCACCGTCCCGCTCGACGAGGCGCTCGCGCACGCCGTCGTCGACGTCTCCGGCCGGCCGTACTGCGTCCACGAGGGCGAACCCGCCGGCCAGGAGTTCCACCTCATCGGCGGGCACTTCACCGGTTCGCTGACCCGGCACGTCCTGGAGAGCTTCGCCTTCCACGCCCAGATCTGCCTGCACGTGCGCGTCCTCGCCGGCCGGGACCCGCACCACGTGGTGGAGGCGCAGTTCAAGGCGCTGGCTCGCGCGCTGCGCTACGCCGTCGAACCCGACCCGCGCGTGGTCGGCATCCCCTCCACCAAGGGTGCGCTGTGACGTCCGTCGTCGTCCTCGACTACGGCTTCGGCAACGTCCGGTCCGCCGTCCGCGCCCTCGAACGGGTCGGTGCGTCGGTCGAGCTGACGTCGGACCGCAAGCAGGCCCTCGAGGCCGACGGCCTCCTCGTCCCCGGCGTCGGCGCCTTCGCGGCCGTCAACGCCGGGCTCAAGGCCATCGGCGGGGACTCGATCGTCGACCGTCGCCTTGCCGGCGGCCGTCCCGTGCTCGGGATCTGCGTCGGGCTGCAGGTGATGTTCGAGACGTCCACCGAACCCGGTGACGGCCTGCCCGACGGCCTGGCCCAGTGGCCCGGCACCGTCGAGCGGCTGCCCGCCGACGTCGTCCCGCACATGGGCTGGTCGACCGTCGAACCGCCCGCGGGCTCCCGCCTCTTCGCCGGCGTGGAGGACGAGCGCTTCTACTTCGTCCACTCCTACGCCGTGCAGCGCTTCGAGATGCTCGACACCACCGACGGCCGCGTGCCGCTGCCCCAGATCACCTGGGCCGAGCACGGGACGCGCTTCGTCGCGGCCGTCGAGAACGGCGCGTTGTCCGCGACGCAGTTCCACCCCGAGAAGTCCGGCGACGCCGGGATGCAGCTGCTGCGGAACTGGGTCGAGTCCCTCACCTGACGGCCTGCACCACCTGCACCGCAACGACTCGGTCGGGACACCCACGGGGACACCCACCGGTGTCACCACGTGGGAGCACCCGTGGGTGTCCCGACCGCGTCGCCCGGACGACGTCCTGCGGACACCCACACCTCCCTCCACGGTGCGTGCCCCACGCCCGCACCCACGCCCGGTCCCACCCGTCCTCGACGTGGGACCGACCGCGCGACGGTTCACCGCCTGGCCCACCCCCGCCCCGACGACCACCCGCACCCCGCGGCCCCTCGTAGACTCGCCCCCCGTGACCAGCGAGAACACCGCCACCGCCGCGCGCCGGCTCGAACTCCTCCCCGCCGTCGACGTCGCCGACGGGCAGGCCGTCCGCCTCGTGCAGGGCGAGGCCGGCAGCGAGACCTTCTACGGCGCACCGCTCGAGGCGGCCCTCGCCTGGCAGGAGGCGGGCGCCGAGTGGGTCCACCTCGTCGACCTCGACGCCGCCTTCGGCCGCGGGTCCAACCGCGAGCTCCTCGCCGAGGTCGTCGGCCGTCTCGACGTCGCCGTGGAGCTGTCCGGCGGGATCCGGGACGACGCCTCCCTCGAGGCGGCCCTGGCCACGGGCTGCCGCCGCGTCAACCTCGGCACCGCCGCGCTGGAGGACCCGGAGTGGACGCGGTCGGCGATCGCCCGGCACGGCGACCGCATCGCCGTCGGCCTCGACGTGCGCGGCACGACGCTCGCGGCGCGCGGCTGGACGCGCGAGGGCGGGGACCTCTGGGAGGTGCTGGCGCGCCTGGACGCCGACGGCTGCTCACGCTACGTCGTCACCGACGTCACCAAGGACGGCACCCTGCGCGGCCCGAACGTCGACCTGCTGCGCGAGGTCTGCGCGCGGACGACGGCCCCCGTCGTGGCCTCGGGCGGCATCTCCAGCCTCGAGGACCTGCGCGTCCTGCGGGACCTCGTCGAGGCCGGCGTCGAGGGCGCCATCGTCGGCAAGGCGCTGTACGCGGGGAACTTCACGCTCCCGCAGGCCCTCGACGTGGCGGGCCGGCCCTGACCGCTCACGATCCGCGCACGACCGACTCCGCCGGGGTCCCGTGGGCGGGGCGCACGCTGCAGCCCAACGCCTTCGCGGGCGACGACGGATCCCGCTCACCGGAGCTGGCGGCGGCGCTGGACGCGTGGCGGACCGTCGGTGACGATCCGCTCGCCCGCGTCCACGCCGAACGCGCCGTCGTCGCCGCGCTCGCGGGCAGCCGGGTGTTCGCCCCCGTCGTCGCGGAGCTGGGGGAGGTCGGGGACGACGGCGGCGACAAGAGCGCCGACATGGCGCTGGCGCTGCTGACCCAGCCCGACGGCCGCCGCGGTCTGCCGCTCTTCACGGACCTCGCGGCGCTGAGCACCTGGCGTCCGGACGCCCGTCCGGTGCCGGTGCCCGCGGAGCAGGCGGCGCTGTCGGGTGCCCAGGAGGAGTGCGACGTGCTCGTGCTCGACCCCGCCGGGCCCGTGCGGTTCGTCGTGCGCCGCAGCGCGTTCTGGGCCCTGGCCCGGGGGGAGGCGTGGATCCCCGCGGCGCTCGACGCGACGTTGGCGGCCGCTGTCGCCGACGCCGTCCGGGACCTGCCGGCCGTGCGGGGCACCCGGTGCGAACCGGGACGAGGGGCCGAGCTGCGCGTGGTCCTGGGGGTCACCCCGGGCCTGGGCCGCGAGGGGCTCGACGGCCTGCTGCGGACGGTGGGGGAGCGCCTGGCCGCCGGCGTCGTCGCCGAACGCGCCGAGTCGCTGGAGTTCCAGGTCCTACCGGCCTGAGGCCCGGTCCGGACCGCCGACGTCACGTCGGCGACCCGGACCCGGGGATCAGTCCCGGCCGCCCTCGGCGACCTCGGCGGCCTCGCCGGTCCCGGCCTCGGCGGCGTCGGCCGCCACCGCTTCCTGGCGCGCCTTGATCGTCGCGTACGCCCCGACGCCCGCGGCGGCCAGCGCCAGGACGGTCGTCCAGTGCTTGTTGAACACGTGGCCGGTGGCCGCGTCCAGGCTGTACTTCCCGGGGCCGCCGACGGCCAGGGCGACGGAGGCGAGGCCCAGGACGGCCGGGTACTCGAACCCGCCCGAGGTCACGAAGAAGCCGTTCGGCTTGTGCACGACGGACGCGGCCGCCATCGCCGCCGCGGCCGACGCGCCGCCGACGGGCGTCGCGAGCCCGAGCGCGAGCAGAGCGCCGCCGCCGGCCTCGGACGCGCCCGCCAGGACGGCGTTGCGCTTGCCGGGGCGGAAGCCCATCGCGTGCATCGCGCCCGCGGTGCCCTCGATGCCGCCGCCGCCGAAGGCGCCGAAGAGCTTCTGCGCGCCGTGGGCCACGAGCGTGCCGCCGATGCCCAGGCGCAGGGCCAGCAGGCCCAGGTCGTTGTTCGCCACGAGGTGTCTCCTCCGATGCTTGCGGTTTCAAGGTCAGCAGCCATTCGACCACCTCCGTCCCGCAGCGGCCACGGGGGGTGGTTCGCCGGGGGAACCGGGGCGCGTCGGGCCGGTGCCTCCTGCCACAGTGCAGGACGTGTCCACCGCTCCACCCCGCCCGGGGCCCCGGGTCCTGCGCGCCTTCAGCCCCTACCGCGACGTCCTGGCCGTCCGCGGCGTCGTCGTCCTCGAGCTCGTGGGGTCCCTCGGGCGCGTCCCGGCGTTCATGGCGGGGATCGTCTGCATCCTGCACGTCGTCCAGCACCTCGGGATGGGTTACGGCGCAGCAGGTCTCGTGGGCGCAGTGGCGACCGTCGGGACGGCGGTCAGCTCGCCCTGGCGCGGGTGGGTCGTGGACCGGTACGGCCTGCGGCGCGCGCTCGTCCCCTCGATCGTGGCGCAGGCGGTCTGCTGGTCGGTCGCGCCGTTCGTGCCGTACGCCGGGCTGCTCGTCACGGCCTTCGTGGCCGGGGCCCTGGGCCCGCCCGTGTTCACCGTCGTGCGGCAGTCGCTGGCCGTCGTGGTGCCGGCCGAGCGGCGGCGCACGGCCTTCTCCCTCGACGCGGTCCTCGTCGAGTTCTCCTACATGGTGGGGCCCGCGGCGGGGACGGCCGTGGCCCTGGCCTGGTCGACGACCGCGGCGATGGTCGTGGTGGGCGCGAGCCAGTGCCTGGCGGCGGTCGCCATGTTCGTCCTCGACCCGCCGCTGCGCAGCGACCCCGCCCCAGGCGCCGAGCCCACGGGGACGGCCCCGCGCCACGCCGTGTGGACGACGGCGCTGCTGCTGGCCATGGCGTGCGCGTTCACCGCCGACCTGGTGCTCTCGGCGACCGACCTCGCCGTGGTGGCCCAGCTGCGGGAGGAGGGGCAGGTCCGCTGGACCGGACTCGTCCTGGCCGTGTGGGCCGCCGGGTCCGTCGTGGGCGGTCTGGTGCACGGCGTCCTGCCGCGGCCGGTCCCGCCGTGGCTGCTCGTCGTGTGCCTGGGGCTGGCCACGACCCCGCTGGCCCTGCTCAGCGGACCGGTGGCCCTGGCCGCCGGCACGTTCGTCGCGGGGCTCTTCTGCGCACCCGTCATCAGCGCGACCGTCGACCTCGTGGCCCACGGCGTCCACGAGGCCGTCCGGGGACGGGCGATGGGCTGGCACGCGGCCGCGACGACGGTCGGGGCCGCGCTCGGGTCACCGCTGGCGGGTGCCGTCAGCGACGCCGCAGGCGTGGGCACCCCGTTCCTCGTCGTGGGCGCCGTCGGGGCCGTGGCCGGAGCGGCGACCGCCGTGGTCGCCGCCCGCGTCGACCTCAGACCACGCTTCCCGTGAGCCGCTCGCCGGGGCCCTTGCCCGGTTCGTCCGGCACGTCGGAGGCCTCGCGGAACGCCAGCTGCAGCGAGCGCAGCCCGTCGCGCAGCGACCGGGCGTGCTGACCGCCGACGTCGGGGGCGGAGGTGACGACGAGCCCGGCCAGCGCCGTGATGAGGATGCGCGCCTCGGCCAGGTCGAGGTGGTCGGCCGCGTCGGGGCCGTCGGCCAGACCGCACTTGACGGCCGCCGCGCTCATGAGGTGGACGGCGGTGGTCGTGATGAGCTCGGCCGCCGGCACGTCCGCGATGTCGCGGGCGGCCAGCGCGCCCGGGTCCACCGGCTCAGCCTGCGGGGCGGCCGGCTGATCGGCGTCGGGAGGGGTCTGTGACTGCATGCTGATACCCTTGCAGGCGACCGACCGGCACACGTCACCGGATCCCGCTCCAGCACGACCGCGGGGACCGGCGTCCACAGGGCCGGCACGTGAAGCGGAGGCCTCCTCCCACCTCGGTGCCCACGGCACCGCAGGTCCTGGTCCGCGCTCCTCCCCGGAGGGGTGCAGCGGCGTCCCTCGTCGCGCTCGTCCCGTGCGGACGGGCCGCGGTGGGTGCGTCGTCGGATCTGGTGGCCCCCGTTGCGCGTCCGAGCACGGGGGCCTTCCTCGTGTCCGGCGGCCCCACACGACGACGAAGGAGCAGCACATCAGCGAGCCCCGCATCAACGACCGCATCCGTGTTCCCGAGGTGCGGCTCGTGGGCCCCAACGGCGAACAGGTCGGCATCGTGCGCGTCGAGGACGCGCTGCGGCTGGCGGACGAAGCAGGCCTGGACCTGGTCGAGGTCGCTCCGACGGCGCGGCCGCCGGTCTGCAAGCTCATGGACTTCGGCAAGTTCAAGTACGAGTCCGACATGAAGGCCCGCGAAGCCCGCAAGAACCAGACGAACACGATCCTCAAGGAGATCCGTTTCCGTCTGAAGATCGACCCGCACGACTACGCCACCAAGAAGGGCCACGTCGAGCGGTTCCTCAAGGCGGGTGACAAGGTCAAGGTCATGATCATGTTCCGCGGACGTGAGCAGTCCCGGCCCGAGATGGGCTTCCGGTTGCTGCAGCGCCTCGCGGAGGACGTGACCGACCTCGGCAGCGTCGAGAGCTCGCCGCGCCAGGACGGCCGCAACATGGTCATGGTCATCGGGCCGCACAAGAAGAAGGCCGAGGCCAAGGCCGAGGAGCGTCGCCGCAAGGACGCCGAAGCGGAGGCCGCCGCCGCTGGCGCCCCCGCCCCGGCGCCTGAGGCGCCGGCGGCCGAGCCCACCGAGGCGGCGCCGGTCGACAGCACTACCGACGAGACGGCCGCCACGGCGTCCTGACGTCGGCCGCCGCACGGCGGACGCACGACTGACACGGCCCGCGGGAGGCACGCTCCCGCGGGTCGCACGCCAGACCACGCCGGAGGGCACCCCCTCCGGCTCCGAACACAGGAGAAGACGTGCCCAAGAACAAGACCCACTCCGGCGCCAAGAAGCGGTTCCGCACCACCGGCTCCGGCAAGGTCATGCGCGAGCAGGCCAACAAGCGCCACCTGCTCGAGGTCAAGTCGAGCAAGCGCACCCGCCGCCTCTCGGTCGACCAGGTCGTCTCGCCCGCGGACGCCAAGAAGATCAAGAAGCTCCTCGGCATCTGATCCGCGGCCGGCCCCCCGGGCCGGCACCCTTCGACCGAACCCAGCGGGTGCGTGACCACCTGGTCACCGCCGATCGACCCGGCCGCCCGCGACCGACTTTCAAGGAGTACCCGTGGCACGCGTCAAGCGCGCAGTCAACGCCCAGAAGAAGCGTCGTACCGTCCTCGAGCAGGCCAGCGGCTACCGCGGCCAGCGCTCTCGCCTGTACCGCAAGGCGAAGGAGCAGGTCACCCACTCCCTCGTCTACGCGTACCGCGACCGCAAGGCGCGCAAGGGCGACTTCCGCCGCCTCTGGATCCAGCGCATCAACGCGGCCGCCCGCGCCGAGGGCATGACGTACAACCGCTTCATCCAGGGCCTGAAGGCCGCTGAGATCGAGGTCGACCGCCGCATGCTGGCCGAGCTCGCCGTGTCCGACCCGGCCGCCTTCTCGGCGCTCGTGGCGACGGCCAAGGCCTCCCTCCCGGCCGCCCCGGTGGCCGAGGGTTCCGCGGCCTGATCCGCAGACCCACCGAACACCCCGGACGCCCGGCAGTGCCCCACGTCGACGCCCCGCTCCTCTCGAACCCTCGAGCGGAACGGGTGCGTGCCGTGCGGGCGCTGACCGGGCGTGCGGCGCGTCAGCGGCACGGTCGGTTCCTCGCCGAGGGCCCGCAGGCCGTCCGCGAGGCCGTCGCCGCCGGCGCCGCCCTCGAGCTGTACGCCACGACCGAGGCGACGGAGCGCTACCCCGAGATCGTGCGCGACGCGCCGAAGGCGTGGACCGTGACCGACGAGGTCCTCGCGGCCATGAGCGACACCGTCACGCCGCAGGGGCTCGTGGCCGTCTGCCCCACGACGACGGCCGACCTGGACGACGTCGTGGCCGGGCACCCGCGGCTCGTGGCGGTCCTGGACCGGGTGCGGGACCCGGGCAACGCGGGCACCGTCCTGCGGGCCGCCGACGCCGCCGGAGCCGACGCCGTCGTCCTCACCGCGAGCAGCGTCGACGTCTTCAACCCCAAGTGCGTACGCTCGACGGCCGGTAGCCTCTTCCACCTGCCCGTCGTCGTGGACCGGAGCTTGCAGGACGTGGTGGAAGCGCTGCAGCGCAGCGGGTCCACCGTCCTGGCCGCCGACGGTGCCGGACACCTCGACCTCGACGACCTCGCCGACGAGGCCGCTCGCGGCGAGGTGGGCGGCGTCGACCTGCGACGGCGCACGGCCTGGGTCTTCGGCAACGAGGCGGCCGGGCTCGACGACGCGGGACGCTCGCTCGCCGACGCCGTCGTCCGCGTCCCGCTGCACGGCCGCGCCGAGAGCCTCAACCTCGCCACGGCGGCCGTCGTCTGCCTCTACGCCAGCGCCCGTGCGCACCGCCCGCACGGCACTCGGTCCGGTGCCGGGTCGGTCCTGCCCGGCGACTGACAGGAAGCCTGGGGGCGGGCTGAGCGCGCGATGCGATCATCCGATGGCCTAATGTCGCCCCGTGCCCGAGGCGAGGGGGAGCGCCGAGGCCGCGTCGTCGGCCCGTCCCCTCGTGCTGCCCGCGCTCGACCTCGACGACCTGCCCGACGGCGTCGTCGTGACCGACGGGGACGGGGCCATCGCCGACCTCAACTCCGCCGCCGAACGTCTCCTGGGTCGTGCCCGCACCGACCTCGTCGGCGCCCCGCTGCGCCGGGCCCTGCCGCTGCAGGACACCTCGGGCCGTCGCTGGTGGGACGTCGTCCAGGACTCCTCCCGCCGCCCCCACGGCGTCGACCCCGACGGTCACCCCGAGCGGCTCCTCCTGCTGCCGGGCGGCACCGAAGTGCTGGTCACGGCCCGCTTCCTGCGCGACGAGACGGGGGCCCTGCTGCGGGCGGTCCTGGCCCTGCGCACGCCGGACGAGCGCCGCCGCGCCGAGACGGACACGACGAGCCTCATCGCGACCGTCGCCCACGAACTCCGCTCGCCCCTGACGTCGGTCAAGCAGTTCACCGCCAGCCTGCTGCGCCGGTGGGACCGCTTCAGCGACGAGCAGAAGCGCCTCATGCTCAGCACCGTCCAGGCCGACGCCGACCGGGTCAGCCGGCTCGTCGGGGACCTGCTCGACGTCGCCCGCGTCGACGCGGGCCGGCTCACGGTGCACCGCCGGCCCATGGACCTCGCGGCCCTGGTGCGCGAGCACGTCGACCGGTTGCGGATGGCCGGGTACGACGACGAGCGGTTCGAGCTGACGGTGGCCCGGGACCTGCCCGAGCTGTGGGCCGACCCGGACCGGATGGCGCAGGTCGTGACGAACCTCGTCGACAACGCCGTGCGCCACGGCGCCGGGACCGTGGTCGTGGCCGTCGACTGCGACCCACCCGCCGGACCGGGTGCGAGCTGGATCGTGCTGACCGTCGACGACAACGGCGACGGGGTCCCCGTCGAGAACCGCCCGTACGTGTTCTCCAAGTTCTGGCACGGCGGTGCCCGCAGTGGGACGGGCCTCGGGCTGTACGTGACGCGCGGTCTGGTCGAGGCCCACGGCGGGGACGTCGACGTCGACTCCGCCCCCACGGGCGGGGCCCGCTTCACCGTCCGGCTGCCGGCGGGCGAACCGGTCGCCACCGCAGGCTGACCGGGTCCCCGCGTCTGGGAAGATCGGGCGGGAGCACCGACAGACCGACCCGAACCGACGCACCGAACCGACCGAGGAGCGCGCACCCCCGATGTCCGACCAGCCCGACGTGCCCGAGGGCGCGGTCGACGAGGCGAGCGTGCAGGCCGCCCTCGACGCCGCCCTCGCCGCGGTGGCCGCGGCCACCGACCTCGACGAGCTCAAGGCCGCGCGGCTCGCGCACGCCGGCGACCGCAGCCCGCTGGCCCTCGCCAACCGTGCCATCGGCACCCTCCCCGGACCGGAGAAGGCGGCCGCCGGCAAGCGCGTCGGCCAGGCCCGCGGCCGTCTGGGCGCCGCCGTCACCGCGCGCACCACCGTCCTCGAGGCCGAGCACACCGAGCGGGTGCTGCGCGAGGAGGTCGTGGACGTCACGCTGCCCGTCGCGCGCCCGGACCGCGGTGCCCGGCACCCGATCCCGCTGCTCGTCGAGCGGGTCGGCGACGTCTTCACGGCCATGGGCTGGGAGGTCGCCGAGGGACCCGAGGTCGAGGCCGAGTGGTTCAACTTCGACGCCCTGAACTTCGACGCCGACCACCCGGCGCGGCAGATGCAGGACACGTTCTTCGTCGCCGACGCGGGTGGCGGGGCCGAGTCCGGTCTCGTGCTGCGCACGCACACCTCGCCGGTGCAGAGCCGCTCGCTCCTGCAGCGCGGTGTGCCCCTCTACGTCGTCTGCCCGGGCAAGGTCTTCCGCACCGACGAGCTGGACGCCACGCACACCCCGGTGTTCCACCAGCTCGAGGGCATCGCCATCGACGAGGGCCTGACCATGGCCCACCTCAAGGGCACGCTGGACCACTTCGCGCGCGCCATGTTCGGGGACGCCGTCGAGACGCGCTGGCGCCCGGCGTTCTTCCCGTTCACCGAACCCAGCGCCGAGCTGGACCTGCGGTTCTCCCTCGGCCGGGACGCCGAACGCGGCTGGATCGAGTGGGGCGGCTGCGGGATGGTCAACCCGAACGTGCTGCGGGCCGCGGGGATCGACCCCGACCGGTACCAGGGGTTCGCGTTCGGGATGGGGATCGAGCGGACGCTGATGTTCCGCAACGGGGTGACGGACATGCGCGACATGGTGGAGGGCGACGTGCGGTTCAGCCGGGCGTTCGGCGTGGAGGACCTGTCCGCGTCCGGGGTGGCGCGGGTCGCGGATCCGGCCGTGGCCGCGGGGGAGGAGGACCTCTGATGCGCATCCCCCTGAGCTGGCTCGCCGAGCACGTCGACCTCGAACCCGGTGCCACCGGCGTGGACGTCGCGGCGTCCCTCGTCCGCGTGGGCCTGGAGGAGGAGGGCATCCACACGGCCGGCGTCACCGGACCCGTCGTCGTGGGTCGTGTCCTCGACCTCGTGAAGGAACCGCAGAAGAACGGCAAGACGATCAACTGGACCCACGTCGACGTGGGCCCGGAGCACAACGACGCCGAGGGGTCCCGAGGCATCGTCTGCGGCGCGCACAACTTCGTCGAGGGCGACCTCGTCGTCGTCGCGCTGCCCGGGGCGGAACTGCCCGGCGGGTTCGGCATCGCGGCGCGGAAGACGTACGGGCACGTCTCGGACGGCATGATCTGCTCCGCCCGCGAACTCGGTCTGGGCGAGGACCACGACGGCATCATCGTGCTCTCGCAGCACCTCCCGGGCGTCGAGGTGGCGCCGGGGCAGGACGCGCTGGCCCTGCTGGGCCTGGCCGAGGAGACGGTCGAGGTCAACGTCACGCCCGACCGGGGCTACTGCTTCAGCATCCGCGGGATCGCGCGCGAGTACGCCCACGGCACCCGGCAACCCGTCGCCGAGGTGCTGCGCGACCCCCTCGCCGTCGAGGTGCCGCTCCCGTCCGGTCCGGGGTACCCCGTCCGGCTCGAGGACGACGCCCCTGTGCGGGGTGCCGTCGGGTGCGACCGCTTCGTCGCCCGCGTCGTGCGGGGCGTCGACCCGGCCGCCGCGACGCCGTCCTTCATCGCCGACCGCCTGCGCCAGGTCGGGATGCGGCCCATCTCCCTGGCCGTCGACGTGACGAACTACGTCATGCTCGCCACCGGTCAGCCGTTGCACGCCTACGACCTCGACCAGCTGCAGGGCGAGCTCGTCGTGCGCCGCGCCCGCGCGGGCGAACGCCTCACGACGCTCGACGACGTCGAGCGGGTCCTGCACCCCGAGGACCTGCTCATCACCGACGAGGTCCCCGGTGACCCGTCGACCTCCCGCGTGCTGAGCCTGGCCGGCGTCATGGGCGGGGAGTCCAGCGAGGTCTCGGCCACGACGCGGGACGTCCTCGTCGAGGCCGCGCACTTCGCGCAGGTCACGGTGGCCCGCACGGCCCGTCGGCACCGGCTGCCGTCCGAGGCCGCCAAGCGCTTCGAGCGCGGCACGGACCCGACCGGCTGCGCCGCCGCGGCCGAGCTCGCCGTCCGGCTGCTCGTCGAGCACGGCGGCGGGACGGCGGACACCGCGGCCACGGACGTCGGCGAGGTCGCTGCGCCGCAGCCCATCACGATGGACGCCGGGTTCCCCGAACGCGTCGTCGGCGTGCGCTACCCGGCCGACGACGTGGTCGACACGCTCACCGAGATCGGCTGCGCCGTGACCGTCGACGGGTCGACCCTGACGGTGACGCCGCCGCCGTGGCGTCCCGACCTGACCGGCCGCGTCCACCTCGTCGAGGAGGTCGCCCGCCTCACGGGGTACGACGCCATCCCGTCCGTCCTGCCCCCGGCAGCGGCCGGCCGCGGGCTCACGTCCGGGCAGCGTGCCCGCCGCTCGGTCGCCCGCGCCCTCGTGGACGACGGGTTCGTCGAGGTGCTCAGCTACCCGTTCGTCGCGGCCTCGGTGCACGACGCGCAGCAGCTGCCGTCCGACGACCCGCGGCGCACCGCCGTGCGCCTGGCCAACCCGCTGTCCGAGCACCAGCCGCTCATGCGCACGAGCCTGCTGGACTCCTTGGTGGAGACGGTGCGGCGGAACGTGTCCCGCGGGCTGCGAGACCTGGCCCTCGTCGAGCTGGGGTCGGTCACCCACCCCCGGCCGGGAGCCGGTCGGGCCGAGGTGCTGGGGGTGGAGCGCCGTCCCACCGAGGACGAGCTCGCCCGTCTGCAGGAGGCCGTCCCGGACCAGCCGCTGCACGTCGCCGGGGTCCTGTCCGGCGTCCGCCGTCGCCCGGGGGCGCTCGCGGACGGGTTCGCCCGCACCGCCGAACCGGCCGGCTGGGCCGACGCCGTGGAGGCCGCCCGCACGGTCGCCGCGGCCGTCGGGGTCGAGGTCGTCGTCGAGGCCGCCGAGCAGGCCCCGTGGCACCCCGGTCGGTGCGCGCGGATCGCGACGGCGCAGGGCCACGTGGTCGGCTACGCCGGTGAGCTGCACCCCTCCGCGGTCGCGGCGCTCGAGCTGCCCGCCCGCGCGGCGGCCTTCGAGCTCGACCTCGACGTGCTGCTCGCCCTCGTCGGGGCGGCGCCGCAGGTCGAGTCCCTGTCGGGCCTGCCGGCGGCGACGCAGGACGTCGCCCTCGTCGTCGACGCGGCCACCCCCGCCGCGGCGGTGCAGGAGGCGCTGCGCGAGGGCGCCGGGCCGCTGCTGGAGGACGTCCACCTCTTCGACGTCTACACGGGCGCGCAGGTGGGGGAGGGCCGCAAGTCGCTGGCCTTCGCCCTGCGCTTCCGGGCGCCGGACCGCACGCTGACGGCGGAGGAGGCCAGCGCGGCCCGCGACGCGGCCGTGGCCCTGGCCGCCGAGCGGACGGGAGCCACCCAGCGTGCCTGACCACCACTCCGGCCACGACGCCGACGTGCCCGAGGTCCAGCCGGTCCGGGCCCTCGTCACCGGTGCCAGCCAGGGCATCGGCCGGGCCGTCGCGCTCGGCCTGGCGCAGGCCGGTTTCACGGTCGCCGTCGTCGCGCGCAGCGCCCGCGCGCTCGACGAGCTCGTCGAGGAGATCACCGCCGACGGCGGTCGGGCGGTGGCCACGGCGTTCGACGTGACCGACGCGTCCGCGGTCGCCGCCGGCGTCCACGCCCTCGAGCTGGAGCTCGGCGGGTTCGACCTCCTGGTCCAGGCCGCCGGCCGGATCGAGCCGCAGGAGGTGCCGCCGTGGGAGGCCGACCCGGCGCACGTCCGCGCGGTCCTGGAGGCCAACGTCCTCGGCCCGTTCCACGTCGCCCGCGCCGTGGTGCCCGGCATGGTGGCGCGCGGGTCCGGCCGGGTGGTCGACCTCAGCTCCGGGGCGGCGTCCAAGGACAGCGGCGCCTACGCGGCGTACGCGGCGAGCAAGGCCGCACTGTTCCGCCTCGGCGGCGCGATCGCCGCCGCGGGGGCCCCGCACGGGGTGCTGGCGTTCGAGCTGTCGCCCGGCGTGGTGCGGACGGCGATGTCGACGAGCATGAGCCAGCACGCCGACCGCACCGAGTGGACCGCACCGGAGGCCGTCGTCGAGATGGTCCATGCCATCGCCTCGGGACAGCTCGACGCGTGGTCCGGCCGGTTCCTGCGCGTCGGCGCGGACACCCCGGAGTCCCTGCGCGCCGCCGAGCCCCGCCTCGGCCCCACCACCCGCAAGCTCGTCGTCACCCCCTACGGCCCGGACGACCCGCTCGCCTGATCTCCGGGGGTGAACGGTGACTCCCCGGTGACGATGATCGTCACCGGGGAGTCACCGTTCACCGACCTGTCATGCATGCCTAGCCGAGCAGGTGTATGGTCATGCACATGGAACCCGGGAAGCGGCTGACGGTCGCCGTCGCAGGGGCCAGCGGCTACGCCGGTGGCGAGGTCCTGCGGGTGCTGCTGAACCACCCGCACGTCGAGATCGGCGCCCTCACCGGCGCCTCCAACGCGGGCACCCGCCTCGGGGAGCTCCAGCCGCACCTGCTGCCGCTGGCCGACCGCGTCCTGCAGCCGACGACGACCGACGTCCTCGCCGGCCACGACGTCGTCTTCCTCGCCCTGCCGCACGGTGCGTCCGCGGCCGTCGCGGCCGAGCTCGGGGACGACGTCCTCGTCGTGGACCTCGGCGCCGACCACCGCCTCCTCGACCCCGGTGCCTGGGAACGCTTCTACGGCAGCGCCCACGCCGGCACCTGGCCCTACGGCCTGCCCGAACTGCCGCTGGCCGGCGGTGCGCGCCAGCGCGAACACCTCGCCGGCACCCGGCGCATCGCCGTCCCGGGCTGCTACCCGACGTCCGTCAGCCTCGCCCTCGCGCCGGGGTTCGCCGCCGAACTCCTCGCACCGGACGACGTCGTGGTCGTCGCGGCCTCCGGGACGTCGGGGGCGGGCAAGGCGCTCAAACCCCACCTGCTCGGCTCGGAGGTGATGGGGTCGATGAGCCCGTACGGCGTCGGCGGTGGCCACCGGCACACCCCCGAGATCGAGCAGAACCTCGGTCTGGCCGCCGGGGCGCCCGTGACGGTCTCCTTCACGCCCACCCTGGCGCCGATGTCCCGCGGCATCCTCGCCACGTGCACCGCCCGCCTCGCCGACGGGGTCACCGCGGCGCAGGTCCGGTCCGCCTGGGAGGACGCCTACGCAGGCGAGACGTTCGTCCACTTCCTGCCCGAGGGGCAGTGGCCCTCGACCGCCCAGGTGTTCGGCAGCAACACGTGCGCGCTCCAGCTCGCCGTCGACGAGCACGCCGGTCGCGTGCTCGTCGTGTCCGCCATCGACAACCTCGTCAAGGGAACCGCCGGAGGAGCCGTGCAGTCCGTGAACACCGCCCTGGGTCTGCCCGAGGACGCCGGCCTGACGGCCGTGGGGGTCGCCCCGTGAGCGTCACCGCCGCGCAGGGTTTCCGGGCCGCCGGCGTGACCGCCGGGCTCAAGGCGTCCGGCCGTCCCGACCTCGCCCTCGTCGTCAACGACGGCCCGCTCGACGCCGGCGCCGCCGTCTACACCTCCAACCGCTGCAAGGCGCACCCGGTGCTGTGGAGCGAACGCGCCAGCGCCGACGGTCACCTCACGGCCGTCGTCCTGAACTCCGGCGGGGCGAACTGCTTCACCGGGCCGCAGGGTTTCCAGACGACGCACGCCACTGCCGAGCTCGTGGCCGAGCTCGTCGGGTCCGGCGCGTCCGACGTCGTCGTCTGCTCGACCGGTCTCATCGGGGTGGAACTGCCGCGGGAGAAGGTCCTCGACGGGGTCCGCTCCGCGCACGCGGCGCTCTCGACCGACGGCGGGACCGCGGCGGCCACGGCCATCATGACCACGGACACCGTCTCCAAGCAGGCCATCGCCAGCGGGGAGGGCTTCGTCGTCGGCGGCATGGCCAAGGGGGCCGGGATGCTCGCCCCCGGCCTCGCCACGATGCTCGTCGTCCTCACCACCGACGCCGCCGTCGACCCCGCCGACCTCGACCGCGCCCTGCGTGCGGCCACCCGGACGACCTTCGACCGCGTCGACTCCGACGGCTGCACGTCGACCAACGACACCGTCGTCCTGCTCGCCTCCGGCGCGAGCGGCACGACCCCGGAACCCGCGGCCTTCGACGAGGCCGTCCGGCGCGTCTGCGCCGACCTGGCCCGCATGCTGGTGGGCGACGCCGAGGGCGCCGACCACGACATCGCCATCGAGGTCGTCGGCGCGGCCGGCGAGGACGAGGCCGTCGAGGTCGCCCGTTCGGTGGCGCGCAACAACCTGTTCAAGGCCGCCGTGTTCGGCAAGGACCCGAACTGGGGCCGGGTCATGGCCGCGGTCGGGACCACGTCGGCGCAGTTCGACCCGCAGACGCTCGACGTGAGCCTGAACGGCGTCGCGGTGTGCGTCGACGGAACTCCCCACGCCGACCCGGCGACGGTCGACCTGGACCCCCGTGAGGTGCGGGTGCGCATCGACCTCAAGGCGGGCCCGGCCACGGCGACGGTGTGGACGAACGACCTGACCCACGCCTACGTCCACGAGAACAGCGCGTACTCCTCGTGAGCGACCCCGTGAACGACCTCGTGGGACTCAGCGCCCAGGACAAGGCGAACGTCCTCGTCGAGGCCCTGCCGTGGCTGCAGAAGTGGCACGGCGCCCTCGTCGTCCTCAAGTACGGCGGCAACGCCATGGTCGACGACGAGCTCAAGCGTGCGTTCGCGCAGGACGTCGTGTTCCTGCGCACCGCGGGCCTGCGCCCCGTCGTCGTCCACGGCGGCGGCCCGCAGATCTCGACGATGCTGGAGAAGCTCGACATCCGCAGCGAGTTCCGCGGAGGCCTGCGCGTCACCACCCCGGAGACGATGGACGTCGTCCGGATGGTGCTCACGGGGCAGGTCGGCCGCGAACTCGTCGGCCTGCTCAACGCGCACGGCCCGCTCGCCGTCGGCCTGTCCGGGGAGGACGCCGGCTTGCTGCGCGCCACCCGTCGCGGCGCGGTGGTGGACGGTGAACTCGTCGACGTCGGGCTCGTCGGCGACGTCGTGGGCGTCGACCCGCGTGCCGTGGTCGACATCCTGGACGCCGGTCGCATCCCCGTCATCTCGACCGTCGCCCCCGAGGTCGACGACGACGGGAACCTCGTGCCCGGCCAGGTGCTCAACGTGAACGCCGACACGGCCGCGTCCGCGATCGCCGTGGCCCTCGGCGCCCAGAAGTTCGTCGTCATGACCGACGTGGCGGGCCTGTACCGCGACTGGCCGAACACCGACTCCCTCGTGCGGGAGATCGCGGCCGACGACCTCGCCGACCTCCTGCCGTCGCTGGAGTCGGGGATGGTCCCGAAGATGGAGGCGTGCCTGCGCGCCGTCCGCGGCGGGGTGCCGCGGGCGACGGTCATCGACGGCCGGCAGGCGCACTCGGTGCTGCTGGAGGTCTTCACGACCTCCGGCAACGGCACGATGGTCGTGCCGTGAACCAGCAGGGAGAACCGATGGAACTCGCGGAACGCGTGACGGGGAACGAGGCCCTGCCCGTCACCGACGGCACCGGCCAGGCGTGGATCGAGCGCTACTCGCGCTCGGTCATGCAGACCTTCGGCACCCCGCAGCGAGTCCTCGTCCGCGGCGAGGGCTGCCACGTCTGGGACGCCGACGGGAACCGCTACCTCGACCTGCTCGGCGGCATCGCGACGAACTCCCTCGGTCACGCCCACCCGCTGCTCGTCGCCGCGGTGACCGCCCAGCTGACGACGCTCGGGCACGTCTCGAACTTCTTCGCCTCCGCCCCGCAGGTCGCCCTGGCCGAACGGCTGCTGGAGGTCGCCGGCGCGCCGGAGGGTTCCGCGGTGTTCTTCGCGAACTCGGGTGCCGAGGCGAACGAGGCCGCCTTCAAGATGGCCCGCCGCACCGGACGCACCAAGGTCGTCTCGACGTACGGGGCGTTCCACGGCCGGACGATGGGCGCACTCGCGCTCACGGCCAAGGAGGCCTACCGGGCTCCCTTCGAGCCGCTCCCGGGCGGGGTGGAGTTCGTGCCCTACGGGGACGTCGGAGCCCTCGGCCGAGCCGTCGACGGCGCCACGGCCGCGGTGTTCCTCGAACCCGTGCAGGGCGAGAACGGCGTCGTCCCGGCCCCCGACGGCTACCTCGCGGCAGCCCGGCGGATCACCTCCGAGCACGGCGCGCTGCTCGTCCTCGACGAGGTGCAGAGCGGCATCGGGCGGACCGGGGAGTGGTTCGCGTTCCAGAACCCCCGGCACGAGAGCGTCGTCCCGGACGTCGTCACGGTCGCCAAGGGACTCGGCGGTGGCATCCCGGTCGGGGGCGTCATCGCCTTCGGCCCGCGCAACGCGACCCTCCTCGGGGCTGGACAGCACGGGTCGACGTTCGGCGGGAACCCGGTGGCCTCCGCCGCCGGGCTGGCGGTGCTGCACGCCATCGCGCGCGACCGCCTGCTCGAGAACGTGACGTCGGTCGGACGGCACCTGCGCACGGCCGTGGAGGCGCTGGGACACCCGCTCGTCGAGGGCGTCCGGGGCGAGGGCCTGCTCCTGGGGATCGCGCTCACCCGACCCGTCGGCGCGCAGGTGGTCCAGGCCGCCCTGGCCCGCGGGTTCATCGTCAACGCGGCGCGTCCGGACACCGTCCGGCTCGCCCCGCCGCTGGTCCTCACGGCCGCCCAGGCGGACACCTTCGTGGCCGCCCTGCCCGACATCCTCGACACCGCGCTGAAGGGAGCGACCCCGTGACCGTCCGCCACTTCCTCGCCGACGACGACCTCACCCCCGCCGAACAGGCCGAGGTCCTCGCCCTCGCCGCGCGGCTCAAGCAGGACCGCTTCGCGGAGAAGCCCCTCGCGGGACCACAGACGGTCGCCCTGCTGTTCGACAAGCCCTCGACCCGGACGCGGGTGTCCTTCAGCGTCGGGGTCGCCGACCTCGGGGGCGTTCCCCTGGTGGTCGACGCCGCCGGGTCCCAGCTCGGCCGGGGGGAACCCGTCGCCGACACCGCCCGCGTGCTGGAGCGCCAGGTCGCCGCGATCGTCTGGCGGACGTTCTCCCAGGAGTCCCTCGCCGAGATGGCCGCGAACTCCCGGGTCCCCGTCGTGAACTCCCTCACGGACCTCTACCACCCGTGCCAGATCCTCGCCGACCTCCAGACGGTCGCGGAGCACAAGGGCGCCCTCGCCGGCCTGACGCTGGCCTACGTCGGCGACGGCGCGAACAACATGGCCCACTCCTACGCCCTCGGCGGGGCGACGGCCGGGATGCACGTGCGCATCGGGACCCCGGAGACCGACCTCCCCGACGCCTCCGTGATCGCCCGCGCGCAGCTGGTCGCGGCGACCACGGGAGGGTCGGTGACCGTGACCTCCGACGCCGCGCAGGCCGTGGCCGGGGCCGACGTCGTCGCGACCGACACGTGGATCTCAATGGGGCAGGAGGGGCAGGAGTTCGAGCGGTTCCGCCCGTTCTCCCTCACGAGCGCCCTCCTCGCGCAGGCGGCCCCCGACGCCGTCGTCCTGCACTGCCTGCCGGCCTACCGCGGCAAGGAGATCGACGCCGAGGTGATCGACGGCCCGCAGTCGGTCGTGTGGGACGAGGCGGAGAACCGGCTCCACGCCCAGAAGGCGCTGCTGGTCTGGTTGCTCGAGAAGTCCCGGTGACCTCCGTCCCCACCCCGGCCCCCGGGCCGGGTGCGGGCACGAAGGCGTTCCGCCACGACCGGATCGCCGCGGTCCTCGCCCGCTACCCGGTGCGGTCCCAGACGGAGCTCGCGACCCACCTCGCCGAGGAGGGCGTCGCGGTGACGCAGGCGACCCTGTCGCGCGACCTCGTCGAGCTCGGGGCGGTCAAGGTCCGCGACGGCGACCGGGGGCTCGTGTACGCCCTGCCCGCCGAGGGAGGCGACCGCACGCCCCGCAGCGGCGTCGCGCAGGAGGTCCTGGACGCCCGCCTCGCCCGCTGGTGCGAGGAACTGCTGGTGAGTGCCGAGGCGTCGGCCAACCTCGTCGTCCTGCGCACACCGCCGGGAGCGGCGCAGTTCCTGGCCAGCGCGGTCGACCACTCGGTCATCCCCTCGCTGCTCGGGACGATCGCCGGGGACGACACCGTGCTGGTCATCACCCGCGACCCCCAGGGGGGCGACGCCGTCGCCGCCCGGTTCCTGGCGCTGGCGCGCCGGAACGCAGCCACCGACCACCCCTCCGACCAGACCACCGAGCAACCCGACGAAGTGGACGTGCCATGACGCAGAACCCCCCGCAGCAGGGCGAGAAGGGCCTGTGGGGCGCCCGCTTCGCCACCGGCCCCGCCGAGGCGATGGCCGCGCTGTCGAAGTCGACGCACTTCGACTTCCGGCTCGCGCGGTACGACCTCGCCGGGTCCCGGGCCCACGCCCGCGTCCTGCACACGGCGGGGCTCCTCGACGACGCGACGCTGCAGGCGCTGCTGGGCGGCCTCGACGCGCTGGAGGCCGACGTCGTGTCGGGGGCCTTCGTGCCGGCGCCCGAGGACGAGGACGTCCACTCGGCGCTGGAACGTGCGCTCGTCGATCGGGTCGGTGCCGACGTCGGCGGTCGGTTGCGGGCCGGCCGTTCCCGCAACGACCAGATCGCCACGCTGCTGCGCATGTTCCTGCGCGACCACGCCCGCGTCGTGGCCGGCCTCGTGCTGGACGTCGTCGAGGCGCTGCTGACGCAGGCCGCCGCGCACCCGAGCGCCGCCATGCCGGGGCGCACGCACCTCCAGCACGCCCAGCCGGTGCTGCTGGGGCACCACCTCATGGCGCACGCGTGGCCGCTCCTGCGCGACGTCGAGCGCCTGCGGGACTGGGACGCCCGGGCCGCGGTCTCGCCGTACGGTTCCGGCGCCCTGGCGGGGTCGTCCCTGGGCCTTGACCCGCTGGCCGTCGCCCACGAGCTGGGGTTCACCCGCAGCGTCGAGAACTCCATCGACGGCACGGCCTCGCGCGACGTGGCCGCCGAGTTCGCCTTCGTCGCGGCCATGATCGGCGTCGACCTGTCCCGCATCTCGGAGGAGGTCATCGCCTGGGCGACCAAGGAGTTCTCCTTCGTCACCCTCGACGACGCCTGGTCGACCGGGTCGAGCATCATGCCGCAGAAGAAGAACCCCGACGTCGCCGAACTGGCGCGCGGCAAGGCGGGACGGCTCATCGGCGACCTGACGGGGCTGCTGGCGACGCTGAAGGGGTTGCCGCTGGCGTACAACCGCGACCTCCAGGAGGACAAGGAGCCGGTGTTCGACGCCGTCGACACCCTCGAACTCCTCCTGCCCGCCGTCGCGGGGATGGTGGCGACCCTGCACTTCCACACCGACCGGATGGCCTCCCTGGCCCCCCAGGGGTTCGCGCTCGCGACCGACATCGCGGAGTGGCTCGTGCGGCAGGGCGTCCCCTTCCGCGAGGCGCACCAGATCTCCGGCGCCTGCGTGCGCCGCTGCGAGGAGCGTTCCGCGCAGGAGGACCGGAGCGTCGAGCTCTGGGACCTCACCGTCGAGGACCTCGCCGGCATCTCGCCGCACCTCACCCGCGAGGTCAAGGACGTGCTCTCGACGGAGGGTTCGCTCGGTTCGAGGGACGGCATCGGCGGGACGGCGCCCGTGCGGGTCGCCGAGCAGCTGGAGGCGGCCCAGGACGCGCTGGCGGGACACCTGGCGTGGGCGCGGCCCTGACGCTCGACCGGTCCTTCTTCGACCGGGACGTCCTGGTGGTGGCGCGCGACCTGCTGGGCCGGGTCGTGCGCCACGAGACGCCGGACGGCGTCGTCGCCGCCCGCCTCACCGAGGTCGAGGCCTACGCGGGGGAGTCGGACCCCGGATCCCACGCGTTCCGCGGCCCGACTCCCCGGACGCGGGTGATGTTCGGCCCGCCCGGGCACGCCTACGTCTACTTCTCCTACGGCATGCACTGGTGCATGAACCTGGTCTGCGGCCCCGAGGGGACCGCCTCGGCCGTCCTGCTCCGCGCGGGGCAGGTCGTCGACGGGCTGGACCTCGCCCGGTCGCGTCGCCCTGCCGCGCGCCGGGACGTCGACCTCGCCCGTGGGCCCGCCCGTCTGACGCAGGCCCTCGGCGTGGACCGCGCCCAGGACGGAGCCGACGTCTGCGGTGGGGGAGCCCTGTCGGTGCTGCCGGGGGAGCCGGTGGGGGACGGGGACGTCGTCTGGGGTCCGCGCGTGGGCGTCGCGGGCGCGGGGGCTCCGACGCCCTGGCGCGTTTCCCTCGTGAACGAGCCCACCGTGTCCGCGTACCGTGTCGGCGGGCGACGGTCGCCCACACGGACAACCTGAGGAGCCGACGAGTCGTGAACGACGTCTGGGACGAACTGCAGTGGCGGGGCCTGGTGGCGCACTCCACCGACGAGGCCGCGCTGCGGGAGGCTCTGGCGACGGGTCCGCTCACCTACTACGTCGGCTTCGACCCCACCGCTGCGAGCCTGCACGTCGGACACCTCGTCCAGGTGCTCACCGCCCGGCGCCTGCAGCAGGCGGGGCACCACCCGCTCATCCTCGTGGGGGGCGCGACGGGTCTCGTGGGGGACCCGAGGCCCTCGGCGGAGCGGACGATGAACGACCCGAGCGTCGTCGCAGGATGGGTGACGGGCCTGCAGGCGCAGATCGCGCCGTTCCTCGACTTCGAGGGACCCGCGGCGGCCACGATGGTGAACAACCTCGACTGGACGCAGTCGATGTCGACGATCGAGTTCCTGCGCGACGTCGGCAAGCACTTCAGCGTCAACCGCATGCTCGACCGGGAGGCCGTCAGCAAGCGGCTCGCCACGACGGGCATCTCGTTCACCGAGTTCAGCTACGTCCTGCTGCAGAGCAACGACTACCTCCAGCTGCACCGGCGCCACGGCTGCTCCCTGCAGCTCGGGGGGTCGGACCAGTGGGGGAACATCACCGCCGGCTGCGAGCTGGTGCGCCGGGTGGACCAGCAGACGGTGCACGCCCTCGCGACGCCGCTGCTGACCAAGGCGGACGGCACGAAGTTCGGCAAGACGGAGTCCGGTGCGGTCTGGCTCGACCCCGAGCTGACGTCGCCGTACGCCTTCTACCAGTTCTGGCTCAACGCCGAGGACGCGAAGGTCGTCGACTACCTCAAGGCGTTCAGCTTCCGCAGCCCCGACGAGATCGAGGAGCTGGGCCGGCAGGTCGCGGAGAACCCGCGGGCCCGGGCGGCGCAGCGGGCGCTGGCGCACGAGGTGACGGCGATCGTGCACGGTGAAGCGGCGGCCGTCGCCGTCGAAGAGGCGTCGTCGGCGCTGTTCGGCGGGGGAGAGCTCGACGGCATCGACGAGACGACGCTGCGCGGTGCGCTGGAGGAGTTGCCCACCGCCACGCCGGAGGAGTCGAGCGTGCGCCTGGCCCAGCTGTTCGCCGACACCGGCCTGGCGCCCAGTCTCAGCGGTGCCCGCCGGACCATCGGCGAGGGCGGGGCCTACGTCAACAACGTCAAGGTGACCGATCCAGAGGCGACCCTGGGCAACGTGACCTTGCTGCACGGGCGCTACGCCGTGCTGCGCCGCGGGAAGAAGTCCCTCGCGGCGGTGGCACTTCCTCTGCCGCAGTAGCGGATCGGCGGCCGGCGCCGAGCGGATTTGCCTCTCGCGCCGGTCGCCGCGTAATGTTCCACATGTCGCCCCGAGCGGGGCGGAAAACCTGGAGCTTCTGGCCGAGGGTGATCCGCGTCTGGGACGGGTGGCGCCGGAAGCTCCTTGAGCGGGGCTGGGTTGAGGTTTGGCCTGGTTGTCGGTTAGGGTGGGAAAGTTGCCCCTCTTCCGCTGGCCCTGATGTTTCGGGGTTTGTCGGGGTGGGTGCGTCCGGTTCTTGAGAACTCAACAGTGCGCTAGAAATATGTTGATGCCATATGTATCAACCCCCAATCATCACTGGGCCCGAGTGTCTGGTGGTGGGGGATTCCTTTGGGATCTATCCCTGGTCTGGCTTGCCAGCTCGGATTAGGGTTTTGGAGTCCAAGGGTCAACTATGAAGTGAAATAATCTAGGTGCTTCGGCATCGAGGTTTTTCGACGGAGAGTTTGATCCTGGCTCAGGACGAACGCTGGCGGCGTGCTTAACACATGCAAGTCGAACGGTGAAGCCCTTCGGGGTGGATCAGTGGCGAACGGGTGAGTAACACGTGAGCAACCTGCCCCTGGCTCTGGGACAACCACTGGAAACGGTGGCTAATACCGGATACGACCTGCCTCGGCATCGAGTGTGGGTGGAAAGTTTTTCGGCTGGGGATGGGCTCGCGGCCTATCAGCTTGTTGGTGGGGTGATGGCCTACCAAGGCGACGACGGGTAGCCGGCCTGAGAGGGCGACCGGCCACACTGGGACTGAGACACGGCCCAGACTCCTACGGGAGGCAGCAGTGGGGAATATTGCACAATGGGCGAAAGCCTGATGCAGCGACGCCGCGTGAGGGATGACGGCCTTCGGGTTGTAAACCTCTTTCAGCTCCGAAGAAGCGCAAGTGACGGTAGGAGCAGAAGAAGCACCGGCTAACTACGTGCCAGCAGCCGCGGTAATACGTAGGGTGCAAGCGTTGTCCGGAATTATTGGGCGTAAAGAGCTCGTAGGCGGTGTGTCGCGTCTGCTGTGAAAACTCAGGGCTCAACTCTGAGCTTGCAGTGGGTACGGGCACACTTGAGTGCTGTAGGGGAGACTGGAATTCCTGGTGTAGCGGTGAAATGCGCAGATATCAGGAGGAACACCGGTGGCGAAGGCGGGTCTCTGGGCAGTTACTGACGCTGAGGAGCGAAAGCATGGGGAGCGAACAGGATTAGATACCCTGGTAGTCCATGCCGTAAACGTTGGGCGCTAGGTGTGGGGTCCATTCCACGGATTCCGTGCCGCAGCTAACGCATTAAGCGCCCCGCCTGGGGAGTACGGCCGCAAGGCTAAAACTCAAAGGAATTGACGGGGGCCCGCACAAGCGGCGGAGCATGCGGATTAATTCGATGCAACGCGAAGAACCTTACCAAGGCTTGACATGCGCGGTGGAATCCCAGAGATGGGGTGTCATTTAGTTGGTCGCGTACAGGTGGTGCATGGTTGTCGTCAGCTCGTGTCGTGAGATGTTGGGTTAAGTCCCGCAACGAGCGCAACCCTCGTTCCATGTTGCCAGCACGTAGTGGTGGGGACTCATGGGAGACTGCCGGGGTCAACTCGGAGGAAGGTGGGGATGACGTCAAATCATCATGCCCCTTATGTCTTGGGCTTCACGCATGCTACAATGGCCAGTACAGAGGGCTGCGATACCGTGAGGTGGAGCGAATCCCAAAAAGCTGGTCTCAGTTCGGATCGGGGTCTGCAACTCGACCCCGTGAAGTCGGAGTCGCTAGTAATCGCAGATCAGCAACGCTGCGGTGAATACGTTCCCGGGCCTTGTACACACCGCCCGTCACGTCATGAAAGTCGGTAACACCCGAAGCCGGTGGCCCAACCCGTCAGGGGGGGAGCTGTCGAAGGTGGGACTGGCGATTGGGACGAAGTCGTAACAAGGTAGCCGTACCGGAAGGTGCGGCTGGATCACCTCCTTTCTAAGGAGCATCAACCACACCCGTTCAACCGCCTGCAGCTTCGTCTGCAGCTGGCGGGGTGTGGATGGACCAGTTTCTGCCGGCGTATGTTCGGCGGCTGGTGCTCGAGGGTGGAACATCAACATGGCATCAGGAGTCACGCACTCCTCTCAGTACCTCAGGACCTGGTCTTGGGTGGAACGGAGTGGTGGGTGAGGGTGGGTGTCTGGCGCACTGTTGGGTCCTGAGGAACCGGCCTTGCTGGTTGCGTGAGCGACTGGTGTGGTGGTCGAGCCTCGAGGTCTGGGCCTTGCCTGATTCACATACCGCTGAGTGTTCTTCGGGACAGTCTGGTCTGGTGTGGGTTGTTGTGGGTGGGGTGTCGGGTTGTCTGTTGAGAACTGCACAGTGGACGCGAACATCTTTGTAGTGGTGTTCGTCGAGTAGATCCTCTAATCACCATTCTCGTTGGTGTCTGTGGGACTTCGTGTTCTGGAGATGCTGGCGTGGTGGTGGTCTTTGTGGTTCGTTTATGTTTGTTGCACGCGTTGTGCACTGACACTGAAGCTATCGCGGCCTTTCGGGGTGTGTGGTGGTGGGTGGTGTGTGGTGGGCAAGTGTGTAAGGGCGCATGGTGGATGCCTTGGCATCAGGAGCCGATGAAGGACGTGGGAGCCTGCGTTAAGCCTCGGGGAGTTGGCAACCGAACGTTGATCCGAGGGTGTCCGAATGGGGGAACCCGGCCGTCGTCATGGGCGGTCACCCGCACCTGAATGTATAGGGTGTGTGGAGGGAACGTGGGGAAGTGAAACATCTCAGTACCCACAGGAAGAGAAAACAACATGTGATTCCGTGAGTAGTGGCGAGCGAAAGCGGATGAGGCTAAACCTGCATCGTGTGATACCTGGTAGGGGTTGCGGTGTGGGGGTTGTGGGAGTGTTCTGGACTGGGCTACCACTCGGTCGGGGAGTGAGAAAGTCGTGGTGTAGCCGAAGGGCCTGGGATGGTCCGGCGTAGTGGGTGAGACCCCCGTAGGTGAAACATTGCGGCCTCCTTGGGAGCATGTCCCGAGTAGCACGGGGCTCGTGGAATCTCGTGTGAATCTGCCAGGACCACCTGGTAAGCCTAAATACTTCCTGATGACCGATAGCGGACAAGTACCGTGAGGGAATGGTGAAAAGCACCCCGGGAGGGGAGTGAAATAGTACCTGAAACCGTGTGCCTACAATCCGTCGGAGCTGGGTCTTGTGCCTGGTGACGGCGTGCCTTTTGAAGAATGAGCCTGCGAGTTAGTGGTGCGTGGCGAGGTTAACCCGTGGGGGGTAGCCGTAGCGAAAGCGAGTCCGAACAGGGCGTATCAGTCGCGTGCTCTAGACCCGAAGCGGAGTGATCTACCCATGGCCAGGTTGAAGCGTGGGTAAGACCGCGTGGAGGACCGAACCCACCAGGGTTGAAAACCTGGGGGATGAGCTGTGGGTAGGGGTGAAAGGCCAATCAAACTCCGTGATAGCTGGTTCTCCCCGAAATGCATTTAGGTGCAGCGTCGCGTGTTTCTTGCTGGAGGTAGAGCTACTGGATGGCCGATGGGCCCCACCGGGTTACTGACGTCAGCCAAACTCCGAATGCCGGTAAGTGAGAGCGTGGCAGTGAGACTGCGGGGGATAAGCTTCGTAGTCGAGAGGGAAACAGCCCAGATCATCAGCTAAGGCCCCTAAGCGTGTGCTAAGTGGGAAAGGATGTGGAGTTGCGCAGACAACCAGGAGGTTGGCTTAGAAGCAGCCACCCTTGAAAGAGTGCGTAATAGCTCACTGGTCAAGTGATTCCGCGCCGACAATGTAGCGGGGCTCAAGTACACCGCCGAAGCTGTGGCATTCACATGTCAACCCCAGGGCAGGTAGCCGGCCGTCAGGTCGTGTCTAGCCTCGTCTTGCAGGTGTGTGGATGGGTAGGGGAGCGTCGTGTGTGGGGTGAAGCCGCCTGGTGATGGTGCGGTGGACTGCACGCGAGTGAGAATGCAGGCATGAGTAGCGAATGACGGGTGAGAACCCCGTCCGCCGATTGACCAAGGGTTCCAGGGCCAGGTTCATCCGCCCTGGGTAAGTCGGGACCTAAGGCGAGGCCGACAGGCGTAGTCGATGGACAACGGGTTGATATTCCCGTACCGGTGTAGAACCGTCCATGGCGAGGCCGGGGATGCTGAGCACCCAAAGCCGCACATCACCTTCGGGTGGGTGTTGGTGGAGCGTGCGACCCGATCCGGTAGTAGTCAAGCGTGTTAACAGGGGTGACGCAGGAGGGTAGCTTCCGCGTGGCGATGGTTGTCCACGTCCAAGGGTGTAGGGCGTGCTGTTGGCAAATCCGCAGCACTTGCTTTGATGCTGAGCCTGAGACCTGATGGTGACCCCGTTGGGGGGAAGTAGGGTGATCCCATGCTGCCTAGAAAAGCCTCGGCGCGAGGTTCGAGCCGCCCGTACCCTAAACCGACTCAGGTGGTCAGGTAGAGAATACCGAGGCGTGCGAGTGAATCGTGGTTAAGGAACTCGGCAAAATGCCCCCGTAACTTCGGGAGAAGGGGGGCCTGAGGCGTGAAGCTCCTTGCGGGCTAGCGTTTGAGGGCCGCAGAGACCAGGGGGAAGCGACTGTTTACTAAAAACACAGGTCCGTGCGAAGTCGCAAGACGATGTATACGGACTGACGCCTGCCCGGTGCTGGAACGTTAAGGGGACCGGTTACCCACGTAAGTGGGGACGCTGAGAACTTAAGCGCCAGTAAACGGCGGTGGTAACTATAACCATCCTAAGGTAGCGAAATTCCTTGTCGGGTAAGTTCCGACCTGCACGAATGGCGTAACGACTTCCCTGCTGTCTCAACCGCGAACTCGGCGAAATTGCACTACGAGTAAAGATGCTCGTTACGCGCAGCAGGACGGAAAGACCCCGGGACCTTCACTATAGCTTGGTATTGGTGTTCGGGACGGCTTGTGTAGGATAGGTGGGAGACTGTGAAGCTGGCACGCTAGTGTTGGTGGAGTCGTCGTTGAAATACCACTCTGGTCGTTCTGGATGTCTAACTTCGGTCCGTGATCCGGATCAGGGACAGTGCCTGGTGGGTAGTTTAACTGGGGCGGTTGCCTCCTAAAGAGTAACGGAGGCGCCCAAAGGTTCCCTCAGCCTGGTTGGCAATCAGGTGTTGAGTGTAAGTGCACAAGGGAGCTTGACTGTGAGACCGACAGGTCGAGCAGGGACGAAAGTCGGGACTAGTGATCCGGCCGTGGAGTGTGGAATCGCGGTCGCTCAACGGATAAAAGGTACCCCGGGGATAACAGGCTGATCTTGCCCAAGAGTCCATATCGACGGCATGGTTTGGCACCTCGATGTCGGCTCGTCGCATCCTGGGGCTGGAGTAGGTCCCAAGGGTTGGGCTGTTCGCCCATTAAAGCGGTACGCGAGCTGGGTTTAGAACGTCGTGAGACAGTTCGGTCCCTATCCGCTGCGCGCGTTGGAAACTTGAGAAGGGCTGTCCCTAGTACGAGAGGACCGGGACGGACGAACCTCTGGTGTGCCAGTTGTTCTGCCAAGGGCATGGCTGGTTGGCTACGTTCGGAAGGGATAACCGCTGAAGGCATCTAAGCGGGAAGCCTGCTTCGAGATGAGGTTTCCGTGCCCCTTGTGGGGTGGGAGGCTCCCTGGAGATGACGGGGTTGATAGGCCGGGTGTGGAAGCAACGACGAGAGAGTTGTGGAGCTGACCGGTACTAATAGGCCGATCACTTGTCTACTACGCACCAGCTACCACCAAGACCCCTCGTGGGGTGGCGGTGAGCGGTGTGTGCGATGAGTGCACGAGCATGAACGAACTTCGATCTACTGATCAACGATGACACTGCTGCAGTGTTTCGCGTCCATTGTGTGGTTCTCGGGAGAGAACCCGAAGCTTCAGGTGACTGAAGTTTCAGTGTTGGATCCTGGCCTTTGTGGTCCGGTGGTCATAGCGGTGGGGAAACGCCCGGTCTCATTCCGAACCCGGAAGCTAAGCCCACCAGCGCCGATGGTACTGCTCGGGAGACTGGGTGGGAGAGTAGGTCACCGCCGGCCACTCACACTTGTGAGAGGTTGAGGGGAGTGGCACCGCTGATGCGGTGCCGCTCCCCTCTTCTGCGTTGTGGGGTCGTTCGCCGGTGCGCCCCCATGTGCTGTCGCGTCAGCGCAGGCGGAGCACGGTCCCCGCGAGGGGCTTCGGCCGGAAAGACGTCGTCTTCCGCCCCATCAGGCCCCCGGCACGCACGAGGCGGTTCAGGCCTTCCACCGTCGGGCGAGGCAGGAGCACGGCAGCGTGACTCCCGACCGCCTCCAGGGCGACGTCGAGGTCGCCCTGGTACTGCACCAGGTCGCTCGGCGTACCACCCGACCGGATGGCCGCGTCGACGAAGGCGCCTGCCCCGGATGCACCGTCGGCCGGTGGGCCCTCCACGACCTCCGCACCCGACGACTGGACGACGACGGCCTGGTCAGCCCCCAGGGACGCCTGCACCCTCGACAGCACAGACGGATCGGCGACGACGAGCCGCCGTCGCCGGGTCGCGGCGTCGAGCACCGCCTGGGCTGCCCGGACGGGGACGATGCGGTGCAACGCACGGAGATCCACCGGTTCGACGGGCTGCGAGGCGACGGCGACGAGCAGGTCCTGGGGCTGCCCGTTGCGGTGCGCAGCCAGCACGGCGGCGGCGTAGCGGTGGTGGCCGTCGGCGATGAGGAACCGGTGCGTCCGAGACGCCTCCGCCAGGGCTCCCACGACCTCGGGATCGCGGAGCCGCCAGACGTCCACACCGCTCTCGCCGGAGCCCGCCACGTGCTGTCCCAACGGTCCCGGCTGCGTCCACGGCACGGGCCACGGGTCGCTGTCCACGACGAGGACGGGTTCGGAGTCGACGCGAGTGTCCTCCAGGCGCTGCAACCGGGCGACCACGGCCTGCTCGAACACACCTTCGTGCGGGTGCACCCGCGGATCGTCCGGGGTGACCGTCAGGGTCCCGAGGAGGAAGTGCCGGACGCCGAGGTGGGCTCCGGAGGACACCCCCGGCTGTCGCACCACGTAGAAGGACGCCGGGTCCTGGAGGAGGACTCCCCGGTCCAACCAGTCCAGGACCAGGGGTGAGGTCGAACCGCCGCCGTACTCCGGGCGCTCGAGGTGGGTGACCACGTACGGGGAGGACGCCAGGAAGGCGGACCGCCGGGTCTTGTCCAGTTCGGTGTGCGGAGGGGCGAGAAGGCGGTCCAGAGGGCCGGCGACGTCGGGCACGTAGCGCAACCCCGGGAACGGCCGCAGCAGAGGAGTTCCCGACGGTTCCCGGTGGTCGTCACCGAGGAGGTCGAAGGTCGTCAGGGTCGGCCACCCGCCCACCGGGGCGCGCGCCCCCGTGCGTGCCGAGTCCACCCGTCGCATCCTACGGTCGGGAGTGTCCGCAGCCTCGACGGCTCGGCGGACCCCGTCCCCGATCCGAGAGGAGACCCCGTGCCCGGCCCGGAACCGTCCGGCCGACCGTCAGGCGGACCCTACGAGTGGCTTCAGCGAGGCCTGGCGCTCCTGTCCGCCGGCGAGGCCGCCGCTGCGGCGACCCTCCTGGCGCGGGCCCACGCCGAGGAGCCGGGGTCCACGGTCGTGCTCGAGGCGCTGGCGCGGGCCCGGTACGACTCCGGCGACATCCCGGGGGCGGCGGAGTCGTTCCGTGACCTCGCCGCCGCCCGTCCCGCGGACGACTACGCTCACTTCGGGCTGGGGCTGAGCCTCAGCCGCCTCGGACGGTTCGGGCTGGCGGCCGAGCACCTGGCGATGGCGCACGCCATGCGCCCGGACCGGCCGGAGTACGCCGACCGCCTGCGACAGGTCCGCGCCACCATCCGGGCGCGGCAGAGCCCGGAGAACCCGTGAGCACCCCCGAGCCCACCCGCTCGTCCACCGCCCTCCTCGCCACGACCGGGACGCTGCTGGAGGACCACGACGTCCTGCTGCTCGACCTCGACGGCGTCGTCTACGTGGGGCCCGACGCCGTCCCGCACGCGCCCGCGGCCCTCCAGGCGGCAGCCGACAGCGGGCACCGGCTGGGCTTCATCACCAACAACGCCTCCAGGCCGCCGGCCACGGTGGCCGCCCACCTGCGCGACCTGGGCGTCCCGGCGGCGGACGAGGACGTCGTCAACTCGGCGCAGGCCGCGGCGGACCACCTCGCGCGCGAGCTCCCGGCGGGATCGCCCGTCCTCCTCGTCGGCACCACGGGTCTCCGGGAGGCGCTGACGGACGTCGGCCTGCGGCCCACGGACGACCGCCGGGAAGCCGTTGCCGTCGTCCAGGGCTTCTCCCCGGACCTCGGCTGGCAGCAGCTCGCCGAGGCCACGCACGCTGTCCGGTCCGGGCTGCCGTGGGTCGCCACCAACCTGGACGCCACCGTCCCCACCCCGGGTGGTCCCGCTCCCGGCAACGGGCTCCTCGTCGACCTCGTGGCGCGGGCCGCGGGGCGGGCTCCGGACGTCGTGTGCGGCAAGCCCGAGCGTGCCCTGTTCGACGCCGCGGTGAGCCGCCTCGGCGCTCGGCGTGCGCTCGTCGTCGGGGACCGCCTCGACACCGACCTGCAGGGTGCGCGGACGGCGGGCCTCGACGGACTGCTCGTCCTCACGGGTGTCACCGGCGTCCGGGAACTCCTGAGCGCGGCGACGCACGAGCGCCCCACGCACGTCGGGCACGACCTGCGGTCCTTGACGGACCCCCACCCCGGCGTCGAGGTGCGCACGACGGGCGGGACCGTCACGGCGACGTGCCGGAGCGCGGTCGTCGAGGTCGCCGCGGGCCGGCTCGCGGTGGCGTCGTCTGCAGCCGGGGCGGACGGGCTCGACGTCCTGCGCGCCGCTGCAGAGGCGTGCTGGGCCGTCGCCGACCGCGGCGACGGCCTGGCCGGGGAGACGCTCGAGGCGGCCGTCGACGCCGTCGCCGCCACGCTCGTGGAACCGTCCTCGGACGGCCCGCGACCCGTGCACGCGGGCTGAGCCGCTCGAACACGACGTCGAACACGCGGGTGTGGACAGCCTGTCGGGCGATGTCCGGGGTGGCTTGTAGCGTGACGCCCGTGACTGAACCCGCGGGCCCGAGGACCCCCGTCCCCACTCCTCCGCGGGTCCCCGCCCCGCCCCGCACCGAGGCCGGCCCCTCGCCGGAGCAGGACCGCGCCCTGCAGGACGTCCTCGACCGCCTCGACGGCCTGGACGCGCTCGGTGTCCACGACCACGTCGAGGTCTACGCCGCCGTCGACCGCGCCCTGCGGGAACGACTGGCCGGCGCGGAGTCCTGAGGTGGCCGCCCGCAGGCTCCGGCTCGACGCCGAGCTGGTCCGCCGGGGGCTGGCCCGGTCCAGGGAGCACGCCGGTGAGCTCGTGAGCGCCGGTCGCGTCCGCGTCGGCGGGGCCACCGCCGCCAAGCCCGCCACCCAGGTCGACCTCGCGGCCGCCATCGTCGTCGAGGACGCGGGTGAGGGCGAGGAGTACGTCTCGCGCGGGGCCCACAAGCTCGTGGGCGCGCTCGACGCGTTCGGCGTCGACGTCACGGGGCGCCGTTGCCTCGACGCCGGAGCCAGCACCGGCGGCTTCACCGACGTCCTGCTCCGGCGCGGTGCCGGTCACGTCGTCGCCGTGGACGTCGGGTACGGGCAGATCGCGTGGTCGCTGCGCACGGACGAGCGCGTGACCGTCCTGGAGCGCACCAACGTCCGGACGTTGGAGCCCGACGTCGTGGCGCCGGCCCCCTCCCTCGTGGTCGCCGACCTCTCGTTCATCTCCCTCACCCTGGTGCTGCCGGCGCTCGTCCGGTGCGTCACCCCCGACGCGGAGCACGTCCTCATGGTCAAACCCCAGTTCGAGGTCGGCCGCGAGGCGCTCGGCGCCGGCGGCGTCGTGCGCAGCGCCGACCTGCGCGCCGACGCCGTCCGCCACGTCGCCGCGGCGGCCGTCGCCGAGGGCCTCGGCGTGCGCGGCGTCGCGGCCAGCCCGCTGCCCGGTCCCAGCGGCAACGTGGAGTACTTCCTCCACCTCGCCGCCGGTGCCCCGCCCCTGGACGACGAGGCGCTGACCGAGGCCATCGCGGCCGGACCGCAGGCGGGGCTGGCGTGAGCGCCGACCAGGCACCCGCCGGGTGCGTCGTCCCGCAGTCCGGGCGCAGCGTCCTCGTCCTCGCGCACACCGGGCGCCCGGAGGCCGTGGCGGCGCTGACGAAGGTGGTGCACCGCTTCGCGGAGGCGGGCATCCAGACCGTCATGACCCCCGACGAGGCGTCGGCCCTGAGCCGTCAGGACCGCGACCGCGTCGTCCAGTGCGAACTGGAGGGGGCCGTCGACACCGCCGAGCTCGTCATCGTCCTCGGCGGCGACGGCACGATCCTGCGGGCCGCCGAGATCGTCCGTGGGGGCGACACCCCGCTGCTGGGCGTGAACCTCGGGCACGTCGGCTTCCTCGCCGAGGCCGAGCGCGAGGAGATCGTCGGGACGGTCGCCCGCGTCGCCGCGGGGGACTACCGGGTCGAGGAGCGCATGACGCTCGACGTCCGGGTGGTCCACGACGGCGTCGTCCTGGCGTCCTCGTGGGCCGTCAACGAGGTGTCGGTGGAGAAGGCCAACCGCGAGCGCATGCTCGAGCTCGTCGTGGACGTCGACGGCCGGCCGCTGAGCAGCTTCGGCGGGGACGGCGTCATCGCCGCGACGCCGACGGGGTCGACGGCGTACGCGTTCTCCGCGGGCGGCCCGGTCGTGTGGCCCGAGGTCGAGGCCCTGCTCGTCGTGCCCATCAGCGCCCACGCGCTCTTCGCCCGCCCGCTCGTCATCGCCCCCACGTCGGTCGTGGGGGTCGAGGTGCTCCCCGGCACGGGCGACGGTGGCGTCCTGTGGTGCGACGGACGCCGGACCTTCGCCGCCCCCGCGGGCTCCCGGGTCGAGGTCCGCCGGTCCCCGCAGACGGTCCGGCTGGCCCGGCTCAGCACGGGGATCTTCACCGACCGGCTCGTCGCCAAGTTCGGCTTGCCCGTCGCGGGTTGGCGGGGACCGCGCGAACCGCAGGGACCGCGCGACGCGGGAGGTCGACCGTGATCGAGGAGATGCACATCCGCTCCCTCGGCGTCATCCGGGACGCGCGGCTACCGCTGGGTCCCGGGCTCACCGTCATCACGGGGGAGACGGGCGCGGGCAAGACGATGGTCGTCACGGGGCTCGGCCTGCTCATGGGTGAGCGCGCCGACGCCGGGGCGGTGCGCGCCGGTGACGAGAGCGCCGTCGTCGAAGGCCGGCTGCAGGTGGCCGAGGACGGTGCGGTCGCGGCTCGCACCCGGGAAGCCGGCGGCGAGCTGGACCAGGGGGAGCTGCTGCTCGCCCGGACGCTGTCCGCGGGCGGTCGCAGCCGGGCCCACGTCGGGGGCCGCAGCGCCCCCGTCGGGGTGCTCGCGGAGATCTCCGAGCACCTCATCGCCGTGCACGGGCAGACCGACCAGCTGCGGCTGCGGTCCGGGGCGCAGCAGCTGCGCGTGCTCGACGCCTTCGCCGGTCCCGTCGTCGCCGAGGACCTCGCCGCCTACCAGCGCGTCCACACGCGTTGGCGCGCCGTCAGCGCCGAGCACGACCACGTGGCCGGCCACGAGGCCGAACGCGCCCGGGAGGCCGAGCTGCTCCGGCTGGGCCTGGACGAGGTCGAGCGGGTGGACCCCCAGCCCGGCGAGGACACCGCGCTGCGCGAGGAGTCCGAACGGCTCGCCCACGTCGAGGTGCTGCGCACGGCGGCGGCGACCGCCCACGCGGCCGTCACGGGTCAGGGGGCGGGGGAGGACGTCGTCGGTGAGGGCGGCGCGGACGCCCGCGTCGACGCGGCCCGGCGCGCCCTGGAGCAGGCGGGGGAGCACGACGCGACGCTGGCGGCCCTGGCCGCCCGGGCCGCCGAGGTGTCCTACCTGCTGGCCGACCTCGGCAGCGACCTCGCGGCCTACGCGGACTCCCTCGAGGCCGACCCGCTGCGGCTGCAGACCGTCCAGGAACGCCGGGCGCAGCTGGCGGCCCTCGTGCGCCGCCACGCCGACGACCCGGACGCCGGCGTCGCCGGGGTCCTCGCCTGGGCCCAGCGGGCCTCCGCGCGGCTGCTCGACCTCGACGACGACGGCCGGCTGGAGACCCTGGCCAAGGAGCGGGACGAGCTGGAGGACGAGCTGCGCCGGCTCGCGGGGCGGCTGACGGTCGCGCGCCGCGCGGCGGCCGCCGACCTGCAGGACCGCGTGGCGGTCGAGCTCGCGGCGCTGGCCATGCCCAGCGCCCGGCTCGAGGTGGCCGTCCACACCGGGCACGAGCTGGGGCCCTGGGGGTGCGACAGCGTCGAACTGCTGCTGGCCGCGCACTCCGGTGCCGCCCCGCGGCCGCTGGCGCGAGGGGCCTCCGGCGGCGAGCTGTCCCGCGTGATGCTGGCCCTCGAGGTGGTCCTGGCCGGGGCGGACCCCGTGCCCACCATGGTCTTCGACGAGGTGGACGCGGGCGTGGGCGGTCGCGCGGCCGTGGAGATCGGCCGCCGGCTGGCCCGGCTCGCGCGCAGCACGCAGGTGGTCGTCGTGACGCACCTCGCCCAGGTCGCGGCCTTCGCCGACTCCCACCTGACGGTCGTCAAGACCGACGACGGCAGCGTCACCGAGTCCGGCGTCGTCCGCCTCGACGACGAGGGCCGCGTCGGGGAGCTGGCCCGGATGCTGTCCGGACGCGGGTCGGGGACCGAGCGGGCGCACGCCGAGGAGCTCCTGCGGTCCAGCCGCGCGGAGGCCGTGGCGGAACCGTCGACGCCTCGCGCAGGACGGACCCGGACGGCGCGTGCGGCACGGGGCGCTGCTCCCCGCGTGGGACGATCGACCTCCGCCCCGGGCACCAGCGGGGCGCGGCGGTCGAAGAGCTGAGGAGAACGGGCGAGTGGTGAGGCGTCGACGTGACCGTGGCGTCGGTGCGCACGGATCCGCCGGCGGGCCCCTCGAGGCGGACGTCGTCCGCGGGACGGTCCGGGTCGACCGGCGCACCAAGCGGCTGACGAAGCGGCTGAAGCCGGGCGACATCGCCGTCATCGACCACCTCGACCTCGACCGGGTGTCGGCGGAGGCCCTCGTGGCGTGTGCGCCGGCCGCCGTCGTCAACGCCTCCCGCAGCACGTCGGGTCGCTACCCCAACCTCGGCCCCGGGATCCTCGTCGACGCGGGCATCCCCGTCCTCGACGACGTGGGCACCGAGCTCATGGCGGAGCTGGCCGAGGGCACGACGGCCACGGTCGTCGGCGACCGCTTGCAGGTCGACGGCGCCGACGTGGCCTCGGGCCGCAGGCTCAGCGCCGACGTCGTCGCGGCGGACATGGAGGTCGCCCGCGCCGGTCTGTCGCTGCAGCTGGAGGCGTTCGCGGCCAACACCATGGAGTACCTGCGCCGCGAGCGGGAACTGCTGCTCGACGGTGTCGGCGTCCCCGACATCCGCACCGACCTCGACGGCCGGCACGTCCTCATCGTGGTCCGCGGGTACCACTACAAGGAGGACCTCGTCACGCTGCGTCCGTACGTGCGCGAGTACAAACCCGTCCTCATCGGTGTCGACGGCGGCGCGGACGCGATCCTCGAGGCCGGCTGGCGACCGGACCTCATCGTCGGGGACATGGACTCCGTCTCGGACTCGGCCCTGCGCAGCGGCGCCGAGATCGTCGTGCACGCCTACCGCGACGGCCGGGCTCCCGGGCTCGAGCGCGTCCGGTCCCTGGGCATCGACGCGGTCGTCTTCCCCGCCACGGGGACAAGCGAGGACGTCGCGATGCTCCTCGCCGACGACAAGGGCGCCACCCTCATCGCGGCCGTCGGCACCCACGTGACGCTCGTGGAGTTCCTCGACAAGGGGCGCGCCGGGATGGCCAGCACGTTCCTCACCCGGCTGCGCGTCGGCGGCAAGCTCGTCGACGCCAAGGGCGTCTCGCGCCTGTACCGCTCGCGCGTCTCCGACGTGCAGGTCCTCGTCCTCGTCCTCGCCGGCGTGCTCGCCCTCGTGGCCGCGCTGCTCGTGACGCCCACGGGCCAGGCCATCCTCGCGGTGACGGGTGCGCGGCTGGAGGACGCGTGGGCGGCCGTCGTGGGCGTCATGCCCGGTGAGGGGCCGTGAGCGTCACCGCCGTCCCCGCCCGCAGCACCGAACGACAGGATGAGCAGTGATCGACTTCCGGTACCACGTCGTCTCGCTGGTGTCCGTGTTCCTGGCGCTCGCCGTCGGCATCGTGCTGGGCGCCGGGCCCCTCAACGAGGGCATCTCGACCGGCATCACCGACCAGGTGCGCCAGCTGACGACCGAGAAGAACACCCTGCGCACCGAACGGGACCAGGCCCTCGCGACCGCCGACCAGCAGGACGCCTGGGCCGAGGCCGTCGGGCCGGCCCTCGTGGCGCGCCAGCTCGGTGGTCGCAGCGTGGCCGTCGTCGAGCTCCCCGGCGCCGACTCCAGCCAGGTCGACGCGACCGTCGAGGAGCTGCAGGCGGCCGGTGCGACCGTCTCCTCGCAGGTCACCCTGCAGGACAAGTGGTTCGACGCCAGTCAGGCGGCGGTCACCGACCGGCAGAAGGCCGCCACCTCGCTCACCGGGCAGCTCACGACGGCCCCGGCCACCGACGCCGGCACGGAGGACCTGCTCGCCGCCGAGCTCGCGCGAGCCCTCGTGACGACGGAGCTGGCGCAGGCCGAGGGCCCCGACGACGGCGCCCGCACGGTGCTGACCACCCTGTCCGACGCCGGCCTCGTCGACGTCCAGGGCGGGACGGGCACCGCACCCACCCGCGCCACGCTCGCCCTCGTCGTCGGCGGGGCCGGGGACACCGACGCGACCGACGCCGTCCGCCGGTCCACGGCGGCCGCCTGGACGGCCCTGCTCAGCGAGCTGGACGGGGCCAGCGCCGGGGCGGTCCTCGCCGGCTCGCCGGACGCCGCGGCCGACGGCGGCCCCGTCGCGGTCCTGCGCTCGGACAACGACCTCGCCCGCGCGGTCAGCGGCGTGGACGACCTGGACTCCCCGATCGGTCGGATCAACGTGGTGCTCGCCCTGCGCCAGCAGCTCACCGGGGGCGCCGGGCAGTACGGCACGGCCGACTCCGCGACGGAGGTCAGCCCGCCGCTGCCCGCGGCGAGCACGTCGTGACGGCGCTGCTGCGGACGGCGGCCGCCGTCGGCGGGGCCGCGACGGCCGGTGCCCGCGCCGGGGACCTGCTGCGCCGCACCCCCCCGGGCGGTGCCGCGCGCTGGGAGCGGACCAACCACGCCGGTCGTCCACTGACCCTCCTGGAGGGTCCCACCGCCGCCCTGGCCGTGGCCGCGGGCTGCCTGGCCGCCCGTCCCGGCTGGCGCGCCGCCGGCGTGCTCGCCGCCGCCGGCGCCGCCGGTCTGGGCGCCTACGACGACCTCGCCGAACGTCCCGACGACCGTTCGGGCGGCGCACGGGGGCTGCGCGGCCACCTCGCGGCGCTGCGGCGTGGGCGGCTCACGACGGGCGCGTGGAAGGTCCTCGGCATCGGCGCCACCGGGCTGGCGGCCGCCGCCGTCGCCGACCGCGCGCACGGGAGCGGGGGCGGACCTGGCCGCGCGCTCGACGTCCTGCTCGGTGGCGCGCTCGTCGCCGGCACGGCCAACCTCGTCAACCTCTTCGACCTGCGACCCGGCCGGGCCGCGAAGGTCGCCTCCGTGGCGGCGCTGTCCCTGACCGCCGGTCCGGGGGCGGCGGACGCCCGCCCGCTCGCCGGTGCGGTGACGGGTGCCTGCGCCGCCGTCCTGCGCGACGACCTGGCCGGGCGGAGCATGCTCGGGGACACCGGTGCGAACGCGCTCGGCGCCGTCCTGGGCGTCGCGGCCCTCGCCCGCTGGGACCGGACGGGCCGGGCGGTCGCCCTGGGCGCCGTCGTGGGGCTCACGCTGGCGTCCGAGAAGGTGAGCTTCAGCCGGCTCATCGAGGCGCAGCCGCTGCTGCGCGAGCTGGACCGGCTCGGCCGTCCGTGAGCCGCGGGTGACCCCCCGACGGGTGGGCGCCCGGTCCGTGGCGGCCGCGGCCGCCTCGGTGGCCCTGCTGACGGTCCTGGCCCGCGTCGCCGGCTTCGGCCGCATCTTCGCCTTCAGCCAGACCGTCGGCGACAACTGCCTCAGCACGGCCTACACGACGGCCAACCAGGTCCCGAACGTCCTGTTCGAAGTCGTCGCCGGCGGCGCGCTCGCCGGCGTGCTGGTGCCCCTGCTGTCCTCGCGGCTCGCCTCCGACGACCCCGCCGAACGGGCGGCCGCCTCCCGGACGGCGTCCGCCGCCCTGACCCTCAGCGTGCTGGCGCTCGTCGTCGTCGGGGGCGTCACCGCGCTCGCCGCCCGGCCGGTCATGGCCCTGCTGCTGGCGGACGGCTCGGACGCCCAGTGCGGCGGATCGCTGCTGCGGCTGGCCACGGTCATGCTGTGGGTCTTCCTGCCGCAGGTCCCGCTCTACGCGGTCGCCGTGGTCTTCGCCGGGGTCCTGCAGGCCCAGCAGCGGTTCACGGCGCCGGCGGCCGCGCCGCTCGTCTCCAGCCTCGTCGTCGGGGCGACCTACCTGCTCTTCGGTGCCCTCGTCCCGGCCGCCGTCGTCCAGGGCGACGTGGGCGACGTCCCGCAGACGGGCATCGCCGTCCTGGCCGGGGGCACGACGCTCGGCGTGGTCGCCCTGGCGCTGACCCACCTGCCCGCGCTGCGCGGGCCGGTGCGCTGGCGGCCGGCCCTGCGCCCGGCTCCCGGCGACGGGGCCCGCCTGCGGACGCTGGCCCTGTCCGGGCTCGCCGTCCTCCTGGCCCAGCAGGTCGTCACCGTCGCGGTCACGACGGTCTCCAACGGCGCCTCGGCCGGTGCGGTCGTCCGCTGGAGCTACGCGTGGGCGGTGTTCTTGCTGCCCTACGCCGTGCTGGCGGTGCCCGTGGCGACGGCCGTCTTCCCCCGGCTCGCGCGGGCCGCGGACGCGGGCCGGGCCGAGCTCGCCCACGTCCTGGCCCCCGCCGTGCGGGCCGTCCTGCTCGTGAGCTCCCTCGGCGCGGCCGTGCTCGCGGCCGTCGCCGTGCCGGTCGCCGTCGTCTTCGTCCACGGCCGGGTCGGGTCCGGGCGCTCCGGCGACCTGGGCCTGGCCCTGGTGCTCTTCGCCCCCGGTCTGCTCGGCTACGGCCTGGTGGCGCTGCTCACGCGAGCGCTCTACACGCTGGGCGCCGGGCGCAGCGCGGCGACGGCGACTGTCACCGGCTGGGCGGTGGTCCTGGCCGGCGTCCTGCTCCTGCCGCGCGCGGTGGCGGCCGACGACGTCGTCTCGGCGCTCGCGCTCGCCCACACCGCGGGCCTCACCGTCGCCGGGGCCCTGCTGCTGCGCGAGGTGCACCGGCAGGTCCCCGGCGCCCTGGGCGGGCTGGCCCGCGTCGCGGTGGCGGCCGTCGTGGCCGGGGTCGTGGGCGGTGCCGTGGGCGCCCTCGTCGCGGTCGCGTGGCGCACGACGCACGTGGTGCCCGCCGTCGGCCAGGGTGTCCTGCTGGCGGCCCTCGCCGCCGTCGTCTGGCTGGTCGTGGCGCGCCTGGCGGACCCCGCCGACCTGCGCACGCTGACCGGTACCGCCCGGCGGGTCCTGCGCCGGTGACCCGAGGAGGAGACGTGACCCCTGCGGCGCCCGAGGGCCCCGTCCTGTTCGTGCTCGGCAGCAGCGCCGGGGGAGTCGTGCGCCACGTGGGCGCGCTGGCCGCCCGGCTGCACGCGGGCGGCGTCGACGTCCGGGTCGCCGGACCGGCCGAGACGCTGGCGCGCCTGGCCGCCCCCGTGCCCACCGTGGCGGTGGAGATCGGGGCCTCCCTCGACCCCGTCCGCGACCTGCGGGCCGCCGCCGCCCTGCGGCGGGCCGTCGGGCGCGTCCCGGGGGTCCTCGTGCACGCGCACGGCGTCCGGGCCGGGTTCGTCGCCGCCCTCGCCCTCAGCGGTGCCCGACGGCGGGTGCCGCTCGTCGTGACCCTGCACAACGCCGTCCTGGGCTCGGGTGCGCGGGCGCGTCTGGGCGCGGCGGTGCTCGGCGTCGTCTGCCGCCGGGCCCACGTCGTCCTGGGCGTGTCGGCCGACCTCGTCGCCCAGGCCCACCGCCTCGGCGCCGACGTGGCCGACCGTGCGCTGGTCCCCGCTCCCGCGTTGCCACGGGGGGACGCAGCCCGTGGCCGCGAGGTCCTGGGGACCGGGCCGGTCGTCCTCGCGGTGGCGAGGCTCGCGCCGCAGAAGGGGCTCGGCACCCTGCTCGACGCCGCCGCGCGTGCGGGGGTCCCCGTCGCCGTCGCGGGGGACGGCCCCCTGCGTGCGCAGCTGGAGGACCGGATCCGGGCCGAGGACCTGCCGGTGCGGTTGCTGGGCCGCCGCGACGACGTCGCCGACCTGCTCGCCGCCGCCGACGTCGCCCTCAGCACGAGCGTGTGGGAGGGCCAGCCCGTCTTCGTGCAGGAGGCGCTGCGGGCCGGGGTCCCGCTCGTGGCCACCGACGCCGGCGGGACCCGCGAGGTGACCGGCGACGCCGCCCTGCTCGTCCCCGTCGGTGACGCGGCCGGCCTCGCGGCCGCCGTGCGCCGCCTCGTCCAGGACCGCACCGAGCACGCCGTCCGGGCGCAGCGGTCGTCGCAACGGGCGACGGAACTGCCGACGGAGGACGACGCGGTCGCGCAGGTCCGCCGCGTGCACCGCGCCGCACGCGGCTGAGGGGATCGGCGCGGGACCGCGCATCCCGGACCGTCGCCGCGTCCGGTACGATCGAACCCCGTGGCGAACCGCAGCACCCCCGAGTCCCAGACCCAGCACGTCTTCGTCACCGGGGGGGTGGCCAGCTCCCTCGGGAAGGGTTTGACGGCCTCCAGCCTCGGTCGCCTGCTCCGCGCCCGCGGTCTCCGCGTGGCCATGCAGAAGCTCGACCCCTACCTCAACGTGGACCCCGGGACGATGAACCCGTTCCAGCACGGTGAGGTGTTCGTCACCGACGACGGCGCCGAGACCGACCTCGACATCGGCCACTACGAGCGGTTCCTCGACGTCCGCTTCGACGCCTCCGCGAACGTCACGACCGGCCAGGTGTACTCCGCGGTCATCGCCAAGGAGCGGCGCGGGGAGTACCTCGGCGACACCGTCCAGGTGATCCCGCACATCACCAACGAGATCGTCGACCGGATGCGCGCGCAGGCCCGCGAGGACATCGACGTCATCATCACCGAGGTCGGCGGCACCGTCGGCGACATCGAGTCGCTGCCGTTCCTCGAGGCCGCCCGCCAGGTGCGTCAGCGCCTCGGCCGCGACAACGTGTTCTTCGTCCACGTCTCCCTCGTGCCGTACATCGGCCCCAGCGGTGAGCTCAAGACGAAGCCGACGCAGCACTCCGTCGCCCAGCTGCGCAACATCGGCATCCAGCCCGACGCCATCGTGTGCCGCGCCGACCGGGAGATCCCCGAGGGCGTCAAGCGGAAGATCGCCTCGATGTGCGACGTCGACGACGAGGCCGTCATCGCCTGCGTCGACGCCCCCTCGATCTACGACATCCCGAAGGTCATCCACCGCGAGGGCCTGGACGCCCACCTCGTCCGCAAGCTGAACCTCAGCTTCCGCGACGTCGACTGGTCCACCTGGGACGACCTGCTGCGTCGCGTGCACAACCCGCGCCGCCGCGTCGAGATCGCCCTGGTGGGCAAGTACATCGACCTGCCCGACGCGTACCTGTCGGTCACGGAGGCGTTGCGCGCCGGCGGTTTCGCCGAGGACGCCAAGGTCGACATCCGGTGGGTGCCCTCGGACGAGTGCGCCACCCCCGAGGGGGCGCAGAAGCAGTTGCACGGCGTCGACGCCGTGTGCGTCCCGGGCGGTTTCGGGGTGCGCGGCATCGAGGGCAAGCTCGGCGCCCTGCGCTGGACGCGCGAGAACGGCGTGCCGACCCTGGGCCTGTGCCTCGGCCTGCAGTGCATGGTCATCGAGTACGCCCGCAACGTCGCCGGCCTGACCGACGCGAGTTCCACGGAGTTCGAACCGGACGCGCAGCACCCCGTCATCGCCACGATGGCCGAGCAGCGCGAGATCGTCTCCGGGGAGGGCGACATGGGCGGCACGATGCGCCTGGGCTCCTACGAGGCCGTCCTGGCCAGCGGTTCGGTCGTGGCCGCCACCTACGGCAGCGAGCGCATCTCCGAGCGCCACCGCCACCGCTACGAGGTCAACAACTCCTACCGCGACCAGCTGACCGCGCAGGGCCTGGTGTTCTCGGGCACGTCCCCGGACCGCGAACTCGTCGAGTTCGTGGAACTCCCCGCCGACGTGCACCCGTACTACGTCGGCACGCAGGCCCACCCGGAGTTCAAGTCGCGTCCGACGCGGTCGCACCCGCTGTTCTCGGGTCTGGTCGCGGCCGCGCTGCGCCGCCAGCGCGAGGGGCAGCTCATCGACGTCGACCCCGAGCCGGCGGGCACCGCGGACGTCCCCAGCGACGTGACCGGCGAGGAACTGACGGACGTGACCGCGTGAGCTTCCCCGAGGAGCTGGGCGTCCCCGTCGTCGACGGCGCGGAACTCGCGGACGCGCCCGTCCAGCGGACGGTGTCCGAGAGCGAGACGGTGTTCCACGGCCGCGTCTGGGACGTCGTGCGCGAACGCGTCGAACTGCCCGACGGCGGGACCGTCGTGCGGGACCTGCAGCGCCACCCCGGTGCGGTGACGGTCCTCGCCCTCGACGACGACGAGAACGTCCTGTTCATCCGGCAGTACCGCCACCCGGTGCGGCGCGAGCTGTGGGAACTCCCGGCCGGTCTTCTCGACGTGGCGGGGGAGGAACCCCTGCTGGCCGCGCAGCGGGAACTGGCCGAGGAGACCGACCTCGTCGCCGCCGACTGGGCCGTCGTGGCGGACTGGTTCAACTCCCCGGGCGGGTCGAGCGAGGCGAACCGCATCTACCTGGCCCGCGGGCTGTCCGCGGTGCCGCAGGCCGACCGGCACGTGCGCGAGGACGAGGAGAAGGACCTCGTGCCCGTGCGCGTCCCGCTGGCGCACGCCGTCCGGGCCGTGCTGGAGGGCCGGCTGGCCAACCCGGGCAGCGTGATCGGGGTCCTGGCGCTGCAGGCCGCCCGGGCGGACGGGTGGGCCAGCCTGCGCCCGGCCGGCACGCCGTGGCCGACCGGGCTGAACGGCCCGACGTCCTGACGACACCGTCCTGAGTCAGGAACCCCGGACGGTCGCGACGAAGCCGGTCACCTGCTGCTGCAGGAGGCCGGCGACCTCGGACAGGCCGACGGAGCCGTAACCACCGGAGACGGCGTCCGAGATCGCGCCCACCTCGGCGTCCATCCCCTCGATGCGCCGGGCGACGCCCTCGATGACGGCGACGGCCTCCTCGGTGGCCTGCATGCTGGCGGCCACCTGCGCCGCGATGACGGCGTTGGACTGCGCGGCCTGCTCGGCCAGGCTCTTGACCTCCTCGGCCACGACCGCGAACCCGCGTCCGGCCTCGCCCGCGCGCTCGGCCTCGATGGTCGCGTTGAGCGAGAGCAACCGGGTCTGGGCGGCGACCTTCTCGATGAGCTGGACGGCCTCCTCGATGCGGGCCGAGGCGGTGCGCAACGACTCGACGGTCGCCACGGCGCGCTGCACCTCCGTGACGGCGTCCCGTGCGGTCCGGGCCAGCTCGGCGGCGCCCGAGCCCGCGCTCGTGGCGCCCGCGGAGACCTGCTCCGAGGCCGACAGCACCGTGCTCTCGAGCTCGTCCGCCAGCGCGAGCCGCGCCGCGGTCGCCTGGTCGAGCTCGGCGCCGGCCGTGGCGCTCGCCCGGCGGGCGGCGTCGATGACGCGGGCCCCGTGCCGGAACGCGCCGCGGGTGCCGCCCAGCAGGAAGCGTCGGTGGAAGCGGCCCTCGCTGGCCGCCTCCAGCGTCGCGGACGCGTCGCGGACGAAGGCGTCGGTCATGTCGAGCTGGTGGTTGAAGGCGCGGCGCAGGTCGACGAGCAGGTCGTCGTCGCCCAGGTGCGGTACGCGCGCCTCGAGGTCGCCGGCCGCGGCCCGGCTGGCCACGTCGACGAGGGCGCGCAGGACCTCGTCGTGGTCGCGCTGCGGGGGCTGCGCGGGACGCAGGCGGCGGAAGGGGTTCACGCGGCGGCTCCTTCGGGCGTCAGCGACCACACGAACTCCTCGTAGGTCTGGCCGGCGGCCGCGAGCTGGGCGGCCAGCGCCGCCCGCGAGGCCTTGACGGCGTCGGCGGGGCGGGAGTGCTGCGCCTCGACGGCCAGCAGGTCGTCGTAGAGGCGGCGGACGGCGGCCACGGCCGACGGGTCGGGCACGCGCCGGTTGGAGTGGTAGCCGAGGAGCTTGCCCTGCGCGTCGACGCTCGGCGTGACGTGGGCCAGGACCCAGTAGTGGGCGCCGTCGGCGGCCAGGTTGACGACGTAGGCGAACATCTCGCTGCCTCCGCGCAGGGTCTCCCACAGCAGGTCGAAGATCCCGCGCGGCATGCCCGGGTGCCGGATGATGTTGTGCGGCTGCCCCACGACCTCGGCCTCGGTCAGCGCCGAGACCCGCAGGAAGACCTCGTTGGCGTAGGTGATGACACCTCGCGGGTCCGTCTTGGTGACGATGAGCTCGTCGTCGCCGAACCGACGCTCGACGCCCGTGGGCGAGGTTCTAGAAGCGCGCATGGTGCTCCCATCGGCCGGACGGGGGAGCTGCTTGAGCGCAGCGTGCGCAGCGACCCGCGCGGTGCTCCGCGTGGGTCCGACCGTCCGGAGGTCCCGGTCCCCTAGGGTCGACGGCGTGTCCGCCGCCTCCGTCGAACCGCGGCCGGCCCCGCCCGCGGGCGAGGAGCCGGTCGCGCTGCAGCGCGCGGTCCGCGACTACCTCGGGCACCTGCACGTCGAGCGCGGCCTGTCCGAGAACACCCTCGGTGCCTACCGCCGTGACCTGGCCCGCTACGTCCGCTTCCTCGCCGCCCGCGGCGTCACCGACCCGGACGAGGTGGACGAGGCGACGGTCAGCGCCTTCGTCGTCGCCCTGCGCTCGGGGGAGGACGGTGGCGCGCCCCTGACGGCGAGCTCGGCCGCCCGCACCGCCTCCGCCGTGCGCGGCTGGCACCGCTTCCTGCACGCCGAGGGCCGCAGCGCCGCCGATCCCGCGGTCCTCGTCCGGCCGCCGGCGCCGCCGCGGAGGCTGCCCGCGGCGCTCACGCTGGAGGAGGTCGAGCGGCTCCTGGAGACGGCCGGCCTCGGCGCCGACGGACCGCAGGCGGCGGTCCCGCTGCGCGACCGCGCCCTCCTGGAGCTGCTGTACGGCTGCGGCGCGCGCATCAGCGAGGCCGTCGGGCTCGACGTCGACGACGTCTCGCCGGAGGTGCTGGGGGAGACCGGCGTCGTGCGCCTGCGCGGCAAGGGGTCCAAGGAGCGGGTCGTGCCGGTGGGCTCGTACGCCCAGGCGGCGCTGGAGCGGTACGTGGTGCGGGCCCGCCCGCACCTGGCGGCCCAGGGCAGGGGGAACCCGGCGCTCTTCCTCAACACCCGCGGCGGCCGGCTGTCCCGGCAGAGCGCCTGGGCCGTCCTGCAGTCCGCGGCCGGCCGGGCCGGCATCACGCGCGCCGTGTCGCCGCACACGCTGCGCCACTCCTTCGCGACGCACCTCCTGCGCGGCGGGGCCGACGTCCGCGTCGTGCAGGAGCTGCTGGGGCACGCGTCGGTGACGACCACTCAGGTGTACACGCTCGTCACGGCCGACAACCTGCGCGAGGTCCACGCCGAGTCGCACCCCCGCGCGCTGCTCACGAACCCCGTCGGCAGCGTGGCGCAGCCGGACGACCACCACCCGTCGCCACCACCCGCCCCCGGTGACGACTAAGGTCGCGCCAGACCGACCGCCCGTCCCTCCGACCGCCCGAGGAAGTGCCACGTCCCGTGACCAGCGAGTTCCCGTCGTCCGCCCCGACCACGCCGCCCGTGTCCGGACCCTCCGTCTTCGGTCCCGGCGTCGACGCGTTCCGTGAACGGGTGCAGCAGTCGGTGCAGCCGCCCACGGCCCGGCCCACGCCCAGCGCGCCCAGCGCTCCGGTGGCCTCGAGCGGCACGCCCGCGCCGGAACCCGTGACGGAACCCGCGGCGCAGGCGCCCGTCGAGGCCGCCTCCGAACCGCGGAACGTGCAGGAGGAGATCGAGCTCGGTCCGCAGAACGGCCCGACGGGGCGACCGGTCCCGGTCTTCCCCGTCCCCGCCCCACTGGACCGGCACGGGCCCGCGCGCGTCATCTCGATGTGCAACCAGAAGGGCGGCGTCGGCAAGACGACGACCACCATCAACCTGGGTGCGGCGCTCGCGGAGTACGGGCGTCGGGTGCTGCTCGTCGACTTCGACCCGCAGGGCGCCCTGTCCGCCGGGCTGGGCATCAACCCCCACGAGCTCGACAAGACCGTCTACCAGCTCCTCATGGAGCGCGGCACGGACGTGCGCGAGGTCATCCGCGAGACCGCGGTCGACGGGCTCGACCTGCTGCCGGCGAACATCGACCTCTCGGCGGCGGAGGTGCAGCTCGTCGGGGAGGTGGCCCGCGAGAGCGTCCTCTCCCGCGCGCTGCGGCCCGCGCTCAACGACTACGACGTCGTCCTCATCGACTGCCAGCCGTCGCTGGGCCTGCTGACCGTCAACGCCCTCACCGCCTCCCACGGGGTCCTCATCCCGCTGGAGTGCGAGTTCTTCGCGCTGCGCGGGGTGGCGCTGCTGGTGGAGACGATCGAGAAGGTGCAGGAGCGGCTGAACCCGGCACTGGAGGTCGACGGGATCCTGGCGACCATGTACGACGGCCGCACCCTGCACAGCCGGGAGGTCGTGACCCGGGTCGTGGACGCGTTCGGTGACGACGTGTTCCACACGGTGATCGGGCGGACGGTGAAGTTCCCCGACGCCTCCGTCGCCGCGGAACCCATCACGTCGTACGCCGCGAACCACCCCGGTGCGGAGGCCTACCGGCAGCTCGCTCGCGAGCTCGTCAGCCGTGGGGACGCGGCCTGAAACCTCCCGCAGCGTAAGGGTTTCGGGTCTCTTCGATGGCTCCCCGTGCAGTTCGTGAGACTGTCGGTGACAGTTCGTCCCCCGGTCGGTCCTGATCTGCGGAGAACCCCCGCAGAGGGCCGCCCGAGGGGGTAGCGACGGGCTAGTGTGCCGCCCACGAGACCGGTCTGCTGGGCCGGTCGGGGGAGGGGGCTCACCCGTGGGGGATCACGCAGGGACGGACGTCGTGGGCGCTGGGTTCACGAGGTTCTCCGAGGAACACGCGCAGGGGCAGTTGCTGCCGCGGATCGTCGACGTCGCGCTGGCGCGCGCCGACGAGGTGGTCGTGGCCGACCCGGCCACGCGCCTCACCGGCGCCGGGCTGCTGCAGCGGGCCGCCCTCGTGCGCGAGGCCGTCTTGGCGCACCACCGCGCCGACGACCGCGATCCCCAGGAGGTGCCGGTCGCCGTCCTGCGCGGTCACGACGCGGGGGCCGTCGCGGCCGTCGTGGGCGTGGTCGCCTCCGGCCACCCCGTCGTGGTCCTGGACCCCACCACCCCCGCCGTCCGGCTGCGGCACTACGTGGACGCCGCCGGCGCGACGCTCGTCGTCAGCGACGCGGAGCGCCGCGGGACGGCGACGGAGGTCGCGGGGACGGTCGTGGACCCGGACTCGCACGTCGGGGCGCAGGACGCCTCGGACCACCTGGCCGCCGCCTCGGCGCTGCTGACGCGCACGGCCGCGCCCGACGACGTGGCCGTCATCGTCTACACGTCCGGGTCGACGGGGAAGCCCAAGGGCGTCGCCTGCGACCACCGCTCGATCCTGCACGACACGTGGGTCAACTCCGAGGCCACGGGCGCCTACCCCGCGGGCAGCGTCGTGGCCCACCTGCTGCCCATGGCCTTCAGCGCCGGCACGACCCCCACGCTGGCCGGTCTGCTCGCCGGGTCCCGCCTGGAGCTGTTCGACCCCCGCCGCCGGTCGGTCACCGAGCTGCCCGCGTTCCTGCGCGAGGTGGGGGCGGACGTGCTGCTGGCCTCGCCCGCCATCCTGCGCGGCATGGTGACGACGCTGGGGCCGACGGGCCGCCTGACCGGGCTGACGACGGTGACGATGGCGGGGGAGACGGTGCACGGCGCCGAGCTGTCCGCCGTGCGCCGCGCCGTCGGGCCGGACTGCGTCCTGCGCAACCGCTACGGCTCCACCGAGACGTGGCTCATGACCGAGTACGCGATCAGCGGCGACGACGAGGCGCCCGAGGGGGCCACCCCCGTGGGCTGGGCCGTCCCGGGTGCGCGTCTGCAGGTCGAACTGGAGGACGGGACGTTCGCCGACACCGGGACGGGCCGGGTCGTGCTGACGTCCCGCTGGCTCGGCGGCCGCTACTGGCAGAACCCGGAGAAGACCGCCGAGGTGTTCGCCGACAACCCCGACGGGTCCCGGACGTTCCGCACCAGTGACGTCGGCACCCTCGGTCCGGACGGCTGCCTGCGCCTCCTCGGCCGCAGCGACCACAGCGTGAAGATCCGCGGGCTGCTCGTCGAACCCGGCGAGATCGACGCGCTCCTGTTCGCCCAGCCGGACGTGCGCGAGGCGCTCGTCGTGGGTCGGCCGAACCCCCGCACCGGGCGGACTGGTCTGGTGGCCTACGTCGTCCCCGAGGGGTCCCGGCCGCAGGCCTCCGCCGTGCGCGCCGTGGTGCGCGAGAACCTGCCCTCCCACATGGTTCCCGAGCACGTCGTGTTCCTCGACGCCCTGCCCCGCACCGAGCGCGGCAAGCTCGACCGTTCCCAGCTGCCCGAACCCCCGCGCAGCAGCGCCCCGTACGAGGTGCCGCGCTCGAGCTGGGAGGAGGTCGTCCACGAGCAGTTCTGCGCCGTCCTGGAGCTCGAGGGCATCTCGGTCTTCGACGACTTCTTCGAGCTCGGCGGTGACTCCCTGGCGGCCGAGGCGCTGGTGAGCCGCATCGAGTCCCTGGGCGCCGACGGGGTGAACACGACCGGTGGGACGTCCATCGTGGCGGCCGCGCCGACCGTGGCCTCCTTCGCGGTGGCCGTGCGGTCGCAGACCCGCAGCGCGCGCCCGACGCTCGTCCCGCTGCGCACGGAGGGCGAGGGCCGGCCGTTGTTCCTCGTCGCGGGGGCCGGCGGCGCGGCCCTGGCCCTGCGCACCCTGGCCCAGCGCCTGGCGCCCGGGTTCCCCGTCCTCGGCTTGCAGGCCAACGGGTTGGAGAACCGGGCGCTGCCGGACTGGTCGGTCGAACGGATGGCGAAGCGCCACGTCGCGACCGTGCGTGAGCAGCAGCCGCAGGGGCCGTACCGCCTCGCGGGGCACTCGCTGGGGGGCCTCGTCGCCCTGGAGATGGCCCACCAGTTGCGCCAGGCGGGCCAGGAGGTCGAACTCCTCGCGGTGCTGGACTCCTTCCCCCCGAACCCGGCGCTCGTGCCGGTACCCCAGTACCCCGGGCTGCAGGCCAAGGCGAAGGAGGCCCTGTCGCTGGCGCTGACGGGGATCAAGGCGCACCCGGGCCTGGGGCACTACGTGCGGTTCTTCCGGCAGGGGAACTTCCTGCAGCGCCGGTACACGACGGACGTCTACCCCGGCCGGACGCTCGTCGTCGTGGCCGCGGACGACGTCGACGCGCCCGCGCGCCGGCAGTGGGAACCCCACCTCAGCGGCAGTTTCGACATCGTCCCGGTCCCCGGGGAACACATGTCGATCCTGCGCGACCCGCGCGTCGACGCGGTGGCCCGGGAGCTCTCGCGCGAGATCGCCGGCGAGCGCTCCGACGTCCGGGCGGCGTCGGAGGAACTCGCCGGGCACTGATCCGGGGGCTCACCCGAAGCGCGGGCACAGGGTCACCGCCGGTTCCGCCGGCCGGGTGAACGGGCTGTTCCGGACGGCGGAACCCCTCGCGGAACGTCATCGCGGCCGGGCTGCCGCTGGCACCGTCGAGGACATGCCCACCGCCTCTCCGTCGCTCCCGCACGCCCGGGTGCCCGCCGTCCCCGCGGGCCGTCCCGCGACCGGTCCCCGCCTGCCGGGACCGGTCCGGGAACGCCGTCCGGCACTGGCGGCCCTCGGCCTCGTGCTCGTCGTCGCGGGCGCGCTCGGCAGCGCCGTCGTGGTGCACCGGACCGGTGAGCGGGTCGACGTCCTCGTCGCCCGCCACGACATCGCGCCCGGGCAGCTCGTCACGGCCACGGACCTGCGCACCGCCCGCGTGGCGGCCGACGGCGCTGCCGTCGTCCCGGCCGGTGCGCTGCAGAACTTCGTCGGGACCCACGCCACGACCCGCATCCCCGCCGACACGCTCGTCAACCGGACGATGTTCCTCGCCGGCGGCACGGTGCCCGCCGGGGCGGCCGTCGTCGGCGTCGTCGTGCGCCCCGAGCAGCGCCCGACGACGCCGCTCGTCGCCGGTGACGTCGTGCGGGCCTACCTCGTCGCCGCCGACGGGGCCACCACGGTCAGCGGCGAGCCCGCGGGGACCGTCCTGCTCGAGGCCGCCCGCGTCGTCGGCGGCAGCGCACCCGACGGCGCGGCTCCCGGCGCGGGTGACGTGACGGCGTCCGGGGCGGGCGAGGTGTCCCTCCTCGTCCCCGACGGCGACGCCGCGGCGGTCGTGGCGGCGGCCGCCGCCGGTCAGGTCGCGCTCGTCCGGCTCGCCGGGGCGACCGTCCCGTCCGTCGACCTGGCCGGGAGCTGACCGGTGGGTGTCGTGACCTTCCTGTCCGCCAAGGGGTCCCCGGGCGTGACGACGACCGCGTTGCTCGCAGCCGCGCTCTGGCCGCGGCCCGCGCTCCTGCTGGAGGCGGACCCGGCCGGTGGTGACGTCGCCGCCCGCGTCCCGGCCGCCGACGGCGGGCTCCTGGACACCTCCCGGGGGTTGCTCCCGCTGCTCACCGCCGCCCGCCGGGGCCTGGACGCCGCGGCCGTCGTGGAGCAGTCGCAGCCCGTCGCCGGCGGCAGCCGGGTCGTCCTCGGCCTGACCGGCCCGGAGCAGGCGGCCGCCGCAGGCCGGGGCTGGGCGGCCCTCGCCGCCGCCGTCGGCGACCTCGACGGGTCGACGACGGACGGCGACGTCCTCAGTGCGGACGTCCTCGTCGACGCCGGTCGGGTCGGCGCCGCGCCGGTCCACCTGGACCTGCTGCGCGCCAGCGACTGCGTCGTCCTGCTGGTGCGCGCCGACGCCGCCGCGGTCCTGCACGCGCGGGACCGGCTCCGTCACCTCGGGAACGCGCTGCGCCGTCGCGACGGTCTGCTGCCCCGCACCGGGGTGGTCGTCGTCGGGGACCCCGGACGCCGCCCGGCCGACGCCGGTTCCGCCGTCGAGGTGCTGCGCGCGGTGGGGCCCTGGGTCGAGGACCTCGGACGCCTTCCCCACGACCCGGCCGGCGCCGGGGTCTTCGCCGGGGCGCCCGTGTCGCGCCCGGAGCGGACGGCGCTCGTGCGGGCCGGACGCACCCTCGTGGGCGGCCTGGCCGCCGCGCTGCCCGCGAGTTCCGGGACCGAGCGGGGGAGCGCCGCGTGAGCAGCACCCACCGCCCCGACCACGAGCTCGTCCGCCACGTCCGGCAGGCCGTCGCCGACCGGCTCACCGCGTTCCGCCGACGCGAGGACGCCGCCGGCCGGCCGCCGCTGTCGTCCGCCGACGAGCGCCAGTTCGCGCGGTCCCTCGTCGTGCAGGTCCTCGAGGACCACGCCCGCGCCGAGCTCGCCGCCGGCCGGGCCCCGCTCACCCCGGCCGGGGAGGAGTCCGTGGCCGCCGCCGTGGGCGCCGCCCTCTTCGGCGTGGGCCGGCTGCAGCCGCTGCTGGAGGACCCCGACGTGGAGAACGTCGACGTCAACGGGTGCGACCGCGTCTTCGTCAGCTACGCCGACGGCCGAGAGGAACTGCACGACCCCGTCGCGGAGTCCGACGAGGACCTCGTCGAACTCGTCCAGGTCCTGGCCGGGACCGTGGGGCTGGCCAGCCGGCCGTTCGACGCGGCGAACCCGCAGCTGGACCTCCGGTTGCCCGACGGGTCGCGCCTGTCGGCCGTCATGGGCGTCTGCCGCCGCCCGGCCCTGAGCATCCGCCGGGCGCGGCTGTCGACCGCCACGCTCGCCGACCTCGTGGCCTCCGGCACCATGACCGAGGACCTCGCGCAGTTCCTGCGGGCCGCCGTCCGCGCCCGGAAGAACATCATGATCGCGGGGTCCACGAACTCCGGGAAGACGACGCTGCTGCGGGCGCTCGCCGCCGAGATCGGCCCGCACGAACGGCTCATCACCGTCGAACGCGCCCTGGAACTCGGCCTCGACGCCCAGCCCGGGCACCCGAACGCCGTCGCCTTCGAGGAACGGTTGCCGAACTCCGAGGGGCAGGGCGCGGTGACGATGGCCGACCTCGTCCGCCGCTCGTTGCGCATGAACCCCAGCCGCGTCATCGTCGGCGAGGTCCTCGGCGACGAGATCGTCACGATGCTCAACGCCATGAGCCAGGGCAACGACGGTTCGTTGTCGACGATCCACGCGAACTCCTCCGCCGAGGTGTTCAACCGCATCGCGACCTACGCCCTGCAGGCGTCCGAACGCCTGCCCGTGGAGGCGACCCACCTGCTGGTCGCGGGCGCCGTCGACTTCGTCGTGTTCCTGCACAAGCAGAACACCCACCACCTCGGCGGCGGGCTGCGCCGCGTCGTGGCGAGCGTGCGCGAGGTCACCGGCGTCGACGGCCGGGTGCTCAGCTCGGAGGTCTTCCTGTCCGGCTCGGACGGGACGGCCCGGGCGCACGCCCCGCTGCAGTGCGCCGACGACCTCGCCGCCGCCGGCTACGTCGCCCCGGCCGTCGAGCGGTGGGCCTCGTGAGCGGTGTGCTGGAACTCCTCGCGCCCGAACTCCTCGCAGCCCTCACCGCGACCGTCGCCGGCGGCGGTGTCCTCCTCGCCGTCGTCGGCGTGCGCGGCCGGGCCGGCGGTCCCGGTTCCCGTCCCGGCCGCCGGTGGTCCGGCTCCGGGCGGCGCGTCCTGCTCGCCGTCGGCGCCGGGGTCCTCGCCCTCGTCCTGACCCGCTGGGTCGTCGCCGGGGTCGGCATCGGGCTGCTCGTGGCGGGCTGGCACCGGCTGCTCGGCGGCAGCGCGCAGGAACAGCGCGGCACGGCCCGCATCGAGGCCCTCGCCACGTGGACGGAGTCGTTGCGCGACACCATCGCCGGCGCCATCGGGCTCGAACAGGCCATCCCGGCCACGACCGCCACGTCGGCGCCGGCCCTGCGACCGGCCCTGAACCTCCTGGTCGACCGCCTCCGGGTGCGCGAACCGCTCCCGGACGCGTTGCTGCGCTTCGCCGACGACGTCGACGACCCGAGCGCCGACGTCGTCGTCGCCGCCCTCGTCCTCAACGCTCGGTTGCGCGGTCCGGGGCTGCGCGACGTGCTGACGGCGCTCGCGGCCTCCACCCGCGAAGAACTCGACGTCCGCCGCCGCATCGAGGCCAGCCGGCGCAGCATCCGCCGCAGCGTCCAGATCGTCCTGCTCATCGTCCTCGGCGTCATGGGCCTGCTCGCGGTGTTCAACCGGGACTACGTCGCGCCCTACGGGTCGGTCACCGGTCAGTGCGCGCTGGTCGTCGTCGCCGCGCTCCTGGTGGCCGGGCTCGCCTGGTTGCGCCGGCTCGCCCGCGTCGACCCGCACGACCGGTTCCTCGCCGTCCGGGCGGACGTCCGGGAGGTGCTCCGGTGAGCGAGTTCCAGACCGCCCTCGCGACGGGCGCCCTCGCCGGGGCCGGCCTCGTCGTGCTGACCGCGGCGCTCGTCCCGGCGCGCGAGTCCGTGGGCGTGCGCATCGCGCGGTTGGACGACGCCCGGCGTTCCGCCCACCGGCGGGTGCTGTCCGACGCCGAGGCCGCCGCCTCGACCGCGCCCGACCGCGGGGTGTTCGGTCTCTCGACCGTGCTGGGGCGGACCGTGGCGCGGCTGGGTGACCGCCTCGAGGTGCTGGCCGCCGAGCGCGGCTGGCGCCTGCGGCGGACCCGCGCCGACCTCGCCGTCCTCGGCCGCGGGACGGGGGAGTTCCTGGCCACCAAACTGCTCGCCGGGTTGCTCCTGCTGCTGCTCGTCCCGGTCTGCTGGGCCGTCCTGCGCACGTGGGGGGTACCCCTCCCGGGTGGGGTTCCGCTCGCGCTCGCCCTCCTGCTCGGCGTGTCCGGGTTCCTCGTGCCCGACCTCACCCTGCGGACTGAGGCGGCCCGTCGCCGCCGGGACTTCCGCCGCGTGGTCGGGGTGTTCTCCGACCTCGTCGCCATGAACCTCGCCGGGGGCCGCGGGTTGCCCGAGGCGCTGCTCGGATCGGCGTCGGTCAGCGACTACTGGGCGCTCGTCCGGATCCGCCAGGCCCTCGCCGGCGCCCGGCTGGCCGGCGGCACCCCGTGGCAGGCGCTGGGGGACCTCGGCGCGGAACTCGCCGTGCCCGAACTGGTGGACCTCGCGGGCGCGCTGGCCCTGGCCGCGGACGACGGCGCGAAGATCCGCGGCTCCCTCTCCGCGCGCGCGGCGACGTTGCGCCGCAAGGACATGGCCGAGGTCGAGGGTGAGGCGGGCGAGAAGTCGCAGTCGATGCTCGTCGCCCAGCTCGTCCTGTGCACCGCGTTCATGGTGTTCCTCGCGTTCCCGGCCGTGCACAACCTGCTGGCCACCGCGTGAACCCCACCCGCACCGCCCGCACCACCCAGACCCACACCACCCAGACCCGCACCACCCAGAACCCCGGAGGAGAGACCCATGACCCGCACGACCCGCAACCCCACGACACGACGGCCTGCACCGCTGGCCTTCCTGGTGCAGCGTGTGCGGCGCGCTGCGCAGACCGGTCGCGACGCGGGGGCCTCGGCCCTGGAGTGGGCCGTCATCGCGGCCGTCGTCGTGGTGGCCGCCTCGCTCATCGGCGGCGCGGTCTACAAGATCGTCCAGGACAAGAGCAAGGACCTGCAGACCTGCGCGACCGTCGCGGTCGGCGGTTCCTGCGGCACGTGAACCCGACCGTCGCCGCGCGCGACCGCGGTTCCGCCGCGCTGGAGATGGCCTTCATCGCCCCCGTGTTCCTGCTCCTGGTGTTCACCGGCATCCAGGTCGGCCTGTGGGCGTACGGTCGCTCCGTGGCGCTGGCCGCCGCCCGCGAGGGCGTGGCCCAGCTGCGGGTCCTGCCCGACGAGCAGTTCGCCGCCGCGGCCGACCCCGTCGTCCGCGCCCACGTGGAGCAGTTCGCCGTCACGGTCGGCCGGGAGTCCCTCCTGGAACCGCGCGCGGCGACGACCTGGACCCGCGACCGCGTCACCGTCACCGTCAGCGGGCACGTCGTGAGCCTCGTCCCCGGCCTGGACCTGCGCACGAGCCAGCAGGCGTCGGGCACCGTCGAGCGCTTCGCGGGCGCCCGGTGACCCGGGCCGGCGGTGCGCGGGACGCGGGGTCGATCGCGCTGGAGTTCACGCTCGTCGCCCCCGCCCTCCTGCTGCTCCTGGCGTTCCTGCTCGCCTGCGCCCGGTACACCTCGGCCGGCGCGACGCTCGACGCCGGCGTCCGCGACGCGGCCCGCGCGGCCACGACGTCCCGGTCGGCGACGGACGCGCAGCAGCGCGCCACCGCGGTCGTGCGTGGCGCCCTCGCGCCGGGCGCCTGCGCCGACTCCCTCGTGGTGGACCCGTTGCCGGAGTTCGTCGCGGGCCGGCCGGTGACGGTCACGGCGCGGTGCACCGTCCCCGTGGGTGACCTCGGGCTGCCCGGGATGCCCGGGCACCTCACCGTCACCAGCGCGTTCTCGTCACCGCTGGACCCCAACCGGGAGCTGTCGTGAGGCGCCTGAGGGGTGAGCTGCGAGGTCACCTGCGGGGTCACCTGGGAGGCGACCGCGGCTCGATCGCCCCGGCCGTGCCCGTGCTGGCCCTGGTCCTGCTCCTGCTGGCCGGCCTCGTCCTCGACGCGGGCCGGCAGCTCACCGCCCGCGCCCGCGCCGTGGCGTACGCCGAGGAGGCGGCCCGTGCGGGCGCCTCGGCCGTCGACCTCGACGCGCCCGACCTGCGCCTGCTGCCGCAGGACCAGGTCGCAGCGCGCGTCACGGCCTACTGCACCGCGGTCGCCGCCTCGGGCGCGCCCCTCGTCGACCCGGGGTCCTGCTTCCGCGGCACGACCTCGGTCGGGGACCCCGCGGGGCGCCCCACGGTCGTGCGCGCCCACGTCGACCTCGTCCTGCCCACCTCGCTGCTGGGGATCGTCGGCGTCCACGAACTGCGGGCGTCCGGCGACGGCAGCGCCCGCCCCTTCGAAGGAACCCGAGAGGAGGACGCCCGGTGAACCGGCACTCGTCCACGAGGTGGTGGCCGGCCTTGACGGCGGTCCCCGCCCTCGTCCTGGCCGGGTGCGGCCAGCCGGCCGCCCTCGCCCCGCCCACCGCGCCCGCCACCCCGCCGACGGCCACGGCCGCTGCCGGCCCTGTCGCGGCCACCGCTCCGGTGCCGACCGCCGGCGCCGGGGAGCCCGGACCCGTCGACGCGGTGCGCGAGCACCTGCGCCAGCAGGCCCGCGCCGTCAACGCCGGCACCGCCGACCCGGCGCAGGTCCCCGGCTTCACGGCCACCCTGACCCCGGCGGCGCGCGCCTGGGCGCTGCCGCTGCTCGCCGCCAACCTGGGCGACCGGATGCCCGGTCCGTACCCCTCCGGCGTGCTCGGGCAGCGGACCGCCGGACCCGACCGCGTCGAGCTGCGCCTGTGCCTGCAGGACCGCGGCTGGCAGGTCGACGCCGCCACCGGCACCCCGCTGAACGCCCCGCACTTCGGCACCGCGACCGCCGTCGTCGTCCAGGCCGACGGGCGCTGGCTCGTCGACGACCTGGCCGCCGACGGCGGCACCTGCGCGGCCGCCGACGTCACCGTGGAGCGGTTCTGATGCGGGCCCGCACCCTCGTGGTGGCGCTCGCGGTCGGGCTCAGCGCCCTCGCCGCACCGGGGGACGCCCGGGCGGCCGAGGCCGGCGCGGCCCGGTCGCGGTCGGCCGGCGGCGACGTCCACGGCACGGCCGGTTCCTGCGCGCTGTGGTCGAGCGCCGCGGGTGCGTACGGCATGCGCTGCGCCGGGGGCGGGACCGCCCGCAGCTACGCCGAACTCCTCGGCGGGGCGCCCGTGCCGGCCTGCTGGCTGCTGCCCGCCGGCAGCGAGCACGACCTCACCCCGGCCGACGCCCGGCCCGTCGACCTGGGGCCCGTCCCGACGTCGCAGCCCCCCGCCGTCCCTGAGCCGGTCCCTGCGCCGGACCCCTCGCCGACCCCGGTCCCGACCACCACCGCGGAACCCACCGGAACACCCACCGGAGTTCCCACGGCGGTCCCCGCACCGGTCGTCCCGCCCCCCGTGGACCTGCCCGAGCAGTTCCTGCGCGTGTGCCTCAGCCCCGCTCCGGACGCGCGCACCCTCGCGCCGGCGTGGGACACGACGCTGCTCACCTCCACCGTGACGCTCCTGCGGCGCGACCCGGGACGGCCGCGGTTCTGGTGGGAGCTCACGGCGGGTCAGCGGCGGTACGCGACCCGTGCCGAGGCCCGCGGCGGCATCGTCGAGGGGACCCTCGCGACGACGCCCTCGCGCACCCCGCGCATCGGCCAGACCGTCGGGTTCTCCGCCGTCGCCGCGGCGGCACCGACGATCGCGCTGGGCCGCAGCCGGATGCGCGGAGTGCTCACCTCCCTGGAGGTCCAGCCCGGTGAACCCGGCCGCCGGCCCGTCACGTGCACGGGACCCGGACGGGAACTGCGGGCGGGGGAGGGCGACCGCACCGGCCCGGACGTCTGCTCGTTCCGGTACGAGCGCACGTCGGCGGCCGGCACGGGACAGGCCCCCGACACCTGGGCGGTCACCGGCACCGAGACCTGGCGCATCGAGAGCAGCGCCGACGAGGGCGCCACCTGGGACGTCCTGCGCGAGGTCCGCCGGTCGGTGCGCGTCGACCTGCGCGTCACCGAGGTCCAGACCCTCGTCGTCCCCGTCAGCCCCGTCACAGCGGAGGGAAACCCGTGACCACCCCCACCACCCCGCACGAGAGAGCGCGGCGCCCCGGCGACCGGCTGCCGCGCGCCGCGTCGAGCCGCGGTGCCCGCACCGCGGAACTGCTGCGCGGGACCGCCGCGGGCACCGTGCTCCTCGCCGTCCTCGCCGGCGTGCCCTGGCTCCTCGTCACGGTCGTCGGGAACCCCCTGCCGACCACCGCGCCGCACCGCGGGTGGCTCGACGCGGAACTGTCCACGTCCGCGCTGCTCGACGTCCTCGCGGTCGTCCTCTGGCTGCTGTGGCTGCACTTCGCGGTGTGCGTCGTCGCCGAACTGCACGCCTGGGCGACGGGTGCGCCCACCCCCCGCCCCGCCCTCGGCGGCCCGGCGCAGCTCCTGGCCCGGCGTCTCGTCGCCGCCGCGCTCCTCGTCACGGCCGGCGGGATCCCCCTCGCCGCCCCCGCGCTGGCGACGCCGGCACCCGCCGCGGTCGGCGTGGCCACGGCGGCACCGGACCCCGGGTGGGGTGGCGGGCACGAGGCCGGTGCGGCACGGCCCACCGCCGGAGCGCCCGCCGCGGACGAGGCCCCGGACCCGGCGTGGACGGCGCCCCCGACGCCCGGCGCCGGAACGGGCGCGGACACGGGGCTGGTCGCCTACGTCGTCCAGCCGCCCCAGGGACGCCACCACGACTGCCTGTGGGACATCGCCGAGCGGACGCTCGGCGACCCCCTGCGCTACCGGGAGGTCTTCGAACTCAACCGCGACCGCGTGCAGGCCGACGGTTCGCGCCTCGTGGACGCCGACCTCGTCCGTCCCGGCTGGACGCTGCTGCTGCCGGCCGACGCCGTCGCGCAGTCCGCGGCCGACCCGGGCGGGGCCCCCCAGGGGGCCGGGCGGCCGTGAGGCGCACGGTCGCGTGCGCCGACCCGGGGCCGGCGGTCGCTACCGTGTCCGCGTGAGCGCCCCCGCCCCGACCCCCGCAGCGGACGTCAACCCGCTGACCGGCCGCCGCGGGTTCACCGTCTCCCTGCCGAACTTCTCCGGCCCCTTCGACCTGCTGCTCGGGCTCATCACCAAGCACCAGCTCGACGTCACCGAGGTCGCGCTCGCGCGCGTGACCGACGAGTTCATCGCGCACATCCGCGCCGCGCAGCGGGCCGCGAAGGACGGCGGTGCGGACTGGGACCTCGACGAGGCCAGCGAGTTCCTGCTCGTCGCCGCGACCCTCCTCGACCTCAAGGCGGCCCGGCTGCTGCCGGCCGCCGAGGTCGAGGACGCCGAGGACCTCGCCCTGCTCGAGGCGCGCGACCTGTTGTTCGCCCGGCTGCTGCAGTACCGCGCCTACAAGCAGGTCGCGGCCCTCCTCGGCGACCGGTTCGCCGAGGCGTCCCGGCGCGTCCCGCGAGCCGTCGCCCTCGAACCGCACTTCGAGAAGCTGCTGCCCGAACTCGTCCTCACGGTCAGCCCGGAGCAGTTCGCCGCCGTCGCAGCCCGCGCCCTGACGCCGAAACCCGTCCCCGTCGTGGGGCTGGACCACCTGCACGCCAGTGCGGTGAGCATCCGGGAACAGGCCGTCCTCATGGTCGACCGGTTGCGGCGCAACGGCACCGCGACCTTCTCCGACCTCGTGGCCGACGCCGGGGAGGGGGAACTCGGAACCCTGGTCATCGTCGCGCGGTTCCTCGCGGTGCTGGAACTGTTCCGCGAACGCCGCGTCCGGCTGGAACAACCCGAGGCGCTCGGGACGCTGACCGTCCGGTGGGACCCGGACGCGGAGGCGAACCAGGGGGCTGCGGCCGCGGCGGTGCCGTCGGGGTTGGACGAGTTCGAGGGATCGGCCCAGGAGGGGAGTGCGTCGTGACCGACGTCACGCAGGACGTCACGGAGGACGTGAGGGAGGAGCCCGACGAGAACGGGGCCGGGGAGGACGCCGGTCGCCGCGTGCGGTCCGCGATCGAGGCCGTGCTCATGGTCGCCGACGAACCCGTCGCCGTCCGCGCGCTCGCGCGGGCGACGGGGGAGCAGCCCGACGAGGTGGACCTCCTGCTGCGCGAGCTGGCGGGGGAGTACTCCGAGCAGGGCCGGGGTTTCGAGCTGCGCGAGGTGTCCGGGGGCTGGCGCATGTACTCGCGCGCCGAGCACGCCGACGTCGTCGAGGCCTTCCTGCTCGACGGGCAGACGGCCAAGCTGACCCAGGCCGCGCTCGAGACGCTGGCGATCGTCGCCTACCGCCAGCCCGTCAGCCGGGCCCGCGTCTCGGCCGTCCGCGGCGTGAGCGTCGACGGCGTGATGCGCACGCTCCTCACCCGTGGACTCGTCTGCGAGGCCGGGGTCGAGGCGACCTCGGGGGCGACGCTCTACCGGACCACCGAGGAGTTCCTGCAGCGGATGGGGCTGGACAGCCTCGACGAGCTGCCGCCGCTCGCGCCGTTCCTGCCCGACGAGGTGTCGCTGGACGACCTCGAGCCCGCCGAGGTCCTCGCCGAGCCCGTCCTCGAGCCCGTTCTCGAGGGCGCTGACGAGCGGGTGGTCGAAGCCGCCGCCCCGGTGGGAGATGATGGAGGGTCGGCGGACGGCACCTCAGCGGACCCGCACGCCCCCGACCAGCACGTCCACGACCAGCACGGCGACCCAGCACCCCAGCAGCAGGAGGACCAGTCATGAGCCCGCAGGCACCCCGCGGCGGCGGCGGCCGAGGGCAGGGCCGCCCCCAGCGACCCGCGACGGGTCGCGGCAAGGGCCCCCAGGCCGGTGGTGGCAAGGCCGGCGGCGGCAAGGGCGCCGGCGGCCGCGCCCAGGGCGGCAAGGGCGCCGGGGCGCAGGGCGGCAAGCCGCGCACCGGCGGCGCGGTGAACCGCCGCGGTGCCGCGCAGCGCATGACGGACAAGATCGCGCCCGCGCCGCAGCCGCCGCGCCGCGGTCCAGCGCCCATCCGACGGCCGGGTGCCGACGTCCACGACCCCGAGGGCGTGCGCCTGCAGAAGGTGCTCGCCCAGGCCGGGGCCGGCTCCCGCCGCGCGTGCGAGGAGATGATCGCCGCCGGCCGGGTCACGGTCGACGGCGAGGTCGTCACCGAGCTCGGGGTCCGCATCGACCCCACCCGCCAGGTCGTCCACGTCGACGGGATGCGCTTCACCATCGACGACGAGCTCGTCTACATCATGGTGAACAAGCCCAAGGGCGTCGTGTCGACCATGTACGACGAGCAGGACCGGCTGAACCTCGCCGACATGGTGGGCCCGCGCGAGCAGCGCCTGTTCCACGTCGGCCGGCTCGACCTCGACACCGAGGGCCTCATCCTGCTGACGAACGACGGGGCGCTCACGCACCGCCTGCAGCACCCGTCCTTCGGCGTCCAGAAGACCTACCTCGCCGAGGTCCGCGGGCCGGTCAAGCGCGAGCTCGGTCGCAACCTGCGCGCCGGGGTCGAGCTGGACGACGGCCCCGTCTCGGTCGACTCCTTCAAGCTCGTCGACTCCAAGCCGGGCTACGCCCTCGTCGAGGTCGTCCTGCACGAGGGGCGCAAGCACGTCGTGCGCCGCCTGCTGGAGGCCGAGGGGTACCCCGTCCTCAAGCTCGTCCGCGTCCAGATGGGCCCGATCGTCCTGGGCGACCTCAAGCCCGGGAAGAACCGCCGCCTGACGCGCGGCGAGGTCCAGCAGCTCATGGCGGTCGCGGGACTGTGAGCGGGGGAGTTCCCGGCGCTGCGTCCGGGGTCGGTACCCTTCCGCGCGTGTCGGTGAGGGCGGTCCGTGGAGCGGTGCAGGTCGACGTCGACGAGCGCGAGGAGGTGCTGGCCCGCACCCGTGACCTCGTCTCGGAGGTCATCCGCGCGAACGACCTCACCCTCGACGACTTCATCAGCGTGATCTTCACCTCGACGGCCGACCTGGTCTCGGAGTTCCCCGCCGTCGCGGCCCGCGAGCTGGGCATGGGCGACGTCCCGCTGATGTGCGCACGGGAGCTGGAGATCGAGCGGTCCATGCCGCGGGTCATCCGGCTCATGGCGCACGTCGAGACCCCGCTCACGCGCGCGCAGGTCAAGCACGTCTACCTCAACGGGGCGCAGGCTCTGCGCCGCGACATCGCGCAGTAGTCCGGACGAGACCCCGTGACCCTCGACGCCGCGGCCCCCGCCCGCACGACCGGCACCGTCCGCGTGGTCGGGACGGGGCTGCTCGGCACGTCGGCGGCCCTGGCGCTCACGATGCGCCACGTCGACGTGGTCCTCGCCGACCCCTCGCCGACGGCCGTGGCGCTGGCCCGCGACCTGGGGGCCGGCCGGTTCGCCGGAGCGGACGACGACCCGGCCCTCGTGCTCGTCGCGTGCCCGCCGGACGTGGTCGCCGACGTCGTGGCCGACGAGCTCCAGCGCTTCCCGGCGGCCGTCGTCACCGACGTCGCGAGCGTCAAGGGCGGCCCGCTCGCCGCACTCAGCGCCCGCGGCGCGGACCTGACCCGCTACGTCGGCTCGCACCCGATGGCGGGCCGGGAACGCTCGGGTGCGATCGCCGCGCGCACGGACCTCTTCGCCGGGAGGCCGTGGGTCATCGCCACGAACGACGTGGCCCGACCGTCTGCGCTGCAAGCGGTCCGCGACCTCGCCGCGGACTGCGGCGGCGTCCCCGTGACGATGCCGGCGCAGGAGCACGACGAGGCGGTCGCCCTCGTCTCGCACGCCCCGCAGGTCGCGGCGAGCCTGGTCGCCGCCCGGTTGCGGGAGGCCGCCGAACCGGCCGTGGGCCTGGCCGGTCAGGGCCTGCGCGACGTGACGCGGATCGCGGGCAGCGACCCCGCCCTGTGGTCGCAGATCCTCGCCGGCAACGCCGCCCCCGTCGCCGACGTCCTGGACGCCCTGCGCACCGACCTCGAGGAGGTCATCACCGCGTTGCGCGCCCTGGCCGAGGACCCCGTGGCCCCCGGCGCCCGGGCCCGCCTCGCCCGGGTCATCGCCGACGGTGGCGCCGGCCGGGACCGCATCCCCGGCAAGCACGGCAGCGCCCCGACGCGGTACCGCACGGTCGTCGTGGTCGTCCCCGACCGTCCCGGCGCCCTGGGCCGCCTGCTCACCGACGTCGGGGAGGCCGGGGTCAACCTCGAGGACCTGCGCCTGGAGCACTCCGAGGGGCAGGCCGTGGCGCTGGCGAGCATCGACGTCGTGCCCGCGTCCGCCGAGCCGCTCGTGGACGCGCTGCGGGGTCGCGGGTGGACGGTTCCGCGCTGACGTGCGTTCGGGGCCGGGGCCCTGCGTCGACTAACCTCGTCCGGTGTCCTCCACCCCTGCTGCCCGTGGTCCCGTCGCGTCCCCGACCGTCCACCAGGAGGTGTCCGTCGTGACCACCGCGCTGGTCGTCGCCGTCGACGGACCGTCCGGCAGCGGGAAGTCGAGCGTCAGCCGGGCGGCCGCCGCCGCGCTGCGCGTCGCGTTCCTCGACACCGGGGCCATGTACCGCGCCGTGACCTGGGCCGCGCTGGAGGCCGGCGTCGACCTGTCCGACGCCGCGGCCGTCGCCGCCCACGTGCGGACAGTCCCCCTCGTCGTGGGCACCGACCCGCAGGCGCCGACCGTGGCGGCCGTGGTGGACGGTACCGAGGTCGACCTCACCGAGGCCGTCCGCACGGACCGGGTGACCGCGAACGTCAGCGCCGTCGCGGCCGTGCAGGCGGTCCGGCAGGACCTCGTGCTGCGCCAGCGCACCCTCATCGAGGCCGCCTGCGTCGACCCCGAGCCCGGCCGCGAGCCGGGGATCGTCGCCGAGGGCCGCGACATCACCACGGTCGTCGCGCCCGACGCCGAGGTCCGCATCCTGCTCACGGCCGACGAGTCCGTCCGCCTCGCGCGCCGGGCCCGGCAGGACCTCGGGTCGGCGGACACCGACGCCCTGGAGGCCACCCGGCGCGGTGTCGTCGAGCGCGACCGCGTCGACTCCCGGACGACGGCCTTCACGACGGCCGCCGACGGGGTCGTCACCGTGGACTCCACGGCGCTGGACTTCGAGGGGACCGTCGCGGCCGTGCTCGAGGTCGTCGAGGGCCAGGCGCGTGCGGGCCGGACGGGGGGCCCCGCGTGAAGCTGCGTCCCCACTCCGCCCCCGCCGGCGGATCGCTGCCGGGGGAGCCGTTCGCCTGGACCCGTGGCGTCGGCAAGGTCTTCGCGCACGGCGTGTGGAACTCCCGCGTCCTGGGCGCCGAGAACGTGCCGACGACCGGCCCGGTCCTCTTCGCCGCGAACCACGCCTCGATCATGGACGGGCCGCTGCTGTTCGGCGTGACCCCGCGGCCGGCGCACTTCCTCGTCAAGAGCGAGATGTTCACCGGCTCCCCGCTCAACCGGTTCGTGGGCTGGTCGCTCCTGCAGGCCGGGCAGATCCCGATCGACCGCACCCGTGGCGACCGGGACGCCCTGCAGTCGGTGCTCGCGGTCCTCGCCGCCGGCGGCGCGGCGGGGGTGTTCCCCGAGGGCACCCGCGGGCGGGGCGACGCGGCGAGCGTGCGCTCGGGCATCGCCTGGATCGCGCTGCAGTCCGGTGCTCCCGTGGTGCCCGTGGCGTGCCTCGGCGCCCACCTTCCCGGTGAACCGCGCCGGTCCGTGCCGCCCGTGCGGCGGCGGCTGACGTTCTGCTTCGGCGAACCCTTCACGGTCGTCAAGGAACCCGGCGTCCCCGGCCGGGTCGCCCTCGCCGCCGCCGTGGAGCAGGTGCGCGTGAAGCTCTCCGGTCACGTGCTGGACTCCCTGCAGCGCACCGGCATCCAACTCCCCGATGACGACGCCGCCGACGAGCTCGGGCTCGGCGAGATGGCGTCCGACGACGTGCCAGGAGGCACCCGGTGACCCCCACCGACGACCCGCAGGAACCCTTCGAGACCGACGCGGCGGCCCCCGCGGACGAGATGGACGAGAACGTCGGGCAGGCGCTGCGCGTCGGCCTCGACGAGTACGACCTGTCCGAGGAGGACGTCGCCCTCCTCGACGCCGACGGCATCCCCGTGGAGGACGAGACGCCCGACGGGCCGCTGCCCGTGCTGGCCGTCGTCGGCCGCCCGAACGTGGGCAAGTCGACCCTCGTGAACCGCATCATCGGCCGCCGCGAGGCCGTCGTGGAGGACGTCCCCGGCGTCACCCGCGACCGCGTCGCCTACCCGGCGAACTGGGCCGGCCGCGACTTCACGCTCGTCGACACCGGCGGCTGGGAGGCCAAGGCCGAGGGGCTGAACCTCGCCGTGGCCGACCAGGCCGAGCTGGCGATCGAACTGGCCGACGCGGTCATGTTCGTCGTCGACGCGACCGTCGGCGCCACCGCGAGCGACGAGCAGGTCGTGCGGCTGCTGCGCCGCTCCGGCCGGCCCGTGGTCCTCGTCGCCAACAAGGTCGACGGCCCCCGCCAGGAGGCCGACGCGACCGCGCTGTGGTCCCTCGGCCTCGGGGAGCCGTACCCCGTCTCGGCCCTGCACGGGCGCGGGACGGGCGACGTCCTGGACGCCGCCGTGAAGGTCCTGCCCGCGGTCTCGGCCGTCGGCGGCGGGTACGCCCAGCAGGGCGGCCCGCGCCGCGTGGCGCTGCTGGGCCGGCCGAACGTCGGCAAGAGCTCCATGCTGAACAAGCTGGCCGGGTCCGAACGGGTGGTCGTGCACCCCACGGCCGGGACGACCCGCGACCCGGTCGACGAGCTGATCGAGCTCGGCGGCCGCACCTGGCGCTTCGTCGACACCGCCGGCATCCGCCGCCGCGTCCACCTCACCAAGGGCGCCGACTTCTACGCCTCGCTGCGCACGCAGACGGCGCTGGAGAAGGCCGAGGTGGCCGTCGTCCTCGTCGACGCCAGCGTCCCGATCGCCGAGCAGGACATCCGGATCATCTCGACCGTCGTGGAGTCCGGTCGCGCGGTCGTCGTGGCCTACAACAAGTGGGACCTCACCGACGAGGAGCGCCGGCACTACCTCGAGCGCGAGATCGAGAAGGAGCTCGTCCAGATCCCCTGGGCCCCGCGGGTGAACGTGTCGGCGCAGACGGGCCGGCACATGGAGAAGCTGGTCCCGGCGATCGACACGGCGCTGGAGTCCTGGGAGACGCGCATCCCGACGGGCCGCCTCAACGCCTTCCTGGGCCAGATCGTGGCCGCCCACCCGCACCCCGTGCGAGGCGGAAAGCAGCCGCGCATCCTGTTCGGGACGCAGGCCTCCACCAAGCCGCCGCGCTTCGTCGTCTTCGCCAGCGGGTTCCTCGAGGCCGGGTACCGCCGGTTCATCGAGCGCCGGCTGCGCGAGGAGTTCGGCTTCACCGGCACGCCGATCGAGCTGAGCGTGCGGGTGCGGGAGAAGCGCAAGCGATGAGGTAAGGTTCTACCCGGCTCGCTCGTTGAGGGCGGGTCGATTCGGGCTGTGGCGCAGCTTGGTAGCGCACTTGACTGGGGGTCAAGGGGTCGCAGGTTCAAATCCTGTCAGCCCGACCGGATCGCAGAGCGGGTGTCCACCGACAGGTGGGCACCCGCTCTGTCGTTCCCCCCGGCCAAGCCCTCACCGCCGCAACGTCACCGCGGGCGACTCGCCGTAGGCCTCCCGGTGGGCGGCCGCGAAGCGTCCCGGGTTCCCGAACCCCCACCGCGCCGCGACTGCCGCGACGGTGTCCCCGCGGGTGGGGTCGGCGTCCACGAGCTCCCGGTGCGCGCGGTCGAGCCGCACCCGCCGGACGTGGTCGAGGGGAGTGGTGCCCAGGTGGCGCTGGAAGCCCGCCTGCAGGGCGCGGGCGCTCGTCCCGGCCGCCGCCGCGAGGTCGGTCAGCGTCAGCGGCAGGTGGGCGTTGGCCTCGACGTGCTCGACGGCCCGCCGCACGGTCGCCGGGGCCGTCGCGCCGGGGCCGGGCACGTGCTCGCGGGTCAAGGCGGTGTTGGGGAACGTGTGCAGCGCCGCGACCGCGACGGTTCCGGCCAGGTCCTCGGCCAGCAGGGGTGAGGCCAGCGGGGAGTCCGGGTCCGCCAGGGCGCCGCCGACGAGCCGGACGAGCGAGCGCCAGTACCGGTGCATCGCCGGCGAGACGGGGGTCGTGCCCAGGAACCGCACGGCCGGTTCCCCCGACATCTCCCGAGCCACCCGGGAGACCCGCTCGCTGGACAGCCGGACCGTCGTCACGTCGAAGCCGTGCATGTCGAACTCGACGGGCAGCCCGAGCGGGTAGACGGAGGCGTCCCCGCGGCCGCAGGTCACGTCCGCGGTGCGGCTGCTGACGCGGACGGTGCCGCCGTGGACGACGAAGAAGACGTGGTCGGCGAACCCGTCCGCGCTCACCCCGCGGTAGTCGATGGAGGTCCGCACCCGGTCGGCCCCCAGCGCCCCCGTGTCGTGGGTGTGGGCGGAGAACCGGGCGCCGCGGCGGACACGGTCGAAGCGGGTGCGGTGGTCGGCGTACATCCGCCGGATGAAGTCCGTCACCTCCACCTCGTCGGCAGAGGCGAACGAGGTGCGCTGCACGGGTTCGGACGACGGACGGGGAGCACGGTCGGACACGACGCCTCCTGCGGCGTGCGACGTGGTGGGGCGGCCGGTTGCACCCCGGACGGCCACAGTACGCAGCGGACGGCCGCACAGCGACGCCTCCGGCGGCTCCGGGTGGTCGTCCCGGGCCCCGACCGGTCAGGCTGACCAGGCGTCCCGTCGAGCCCGGGCTCCACGGACGGCGCAGTCCGGCGGGTTCACCAGCGAGCCCGCCGGGCGCCCCGCCCCGGTGCGTGCGGGGGGCTTCAGCCCGTGGCGCGCAGGGGCCACCACGACGGGACGAGGTGGGCGAAGGCCTCCAGGAACGCCCCGGGGTCGCGCTCGTCCCGCGCGAGCCACACCGACACGGCACCGACCGTCCCCTCGGAGACGAACCGGGCCGCGAGGTCGACGTCGCGGACGGGGGAGTGCAGGACACCGCGCTCGGACAGCAGCAGGATCGAGGCGCGGAAGTGCTCGGCCAGCAACGTGCGCAGGGTCCCGTCGGCCGGGCTGGCGAGGCTGCGCAGGTACACGGCCCGGTGCCGTTCCAAGTGGTCGAGCACCTCCCGGGTGACGGCGGCGACCGCCTGGGACCAGTCGCGGTCGGCCGGCCCCTCGAGGTGGCGCTGCCTGGCGTCGTCGAGCTCGTCGCGCAGGACGGTCCGCAGGAGGGTCGAGGGGGAGTCGCTGTGCTCGTAGAACGTGGAGCGGTGCACACCTGCGGCGCGGGCGATCTCGCTGACGGAGAGGGTCTCGGGCGCCTTGTCCGCCGCCAGTTCCAGCACCGCCGCCGAGAGGCGTTCGAGGCTCCGTTGCGCCCTCGCATCCATGGCCGGACCCTACCTCCGCCCTGAGGGCCCGCCGTCCGCTCAGGCGCCGGTCCGCGGGGCGTACATGATCATCGCGACCCCGGCGAGGCACACGAGCGCCCCCGCGACGTCCCAGCGGTCCGGGCGGTACCCGTCGACGACGGCGCCCCAGGCCAGGGAGCCGGCGACGAAGACCCCGCCGTAGGCGGCCAGGATCCGGCCGAAGGACGCGTCCGGCTGCAGCGTCGCGACGAACCCGTAGAACCCGAGGGCGACGACGCCCGCGCCCACCCACAGCAGCCCGCGGTGCTCCCGCACGCCCTGCCACACGAGCCACGCCCCGCCGATCTCCAGCAGCGCCGCCAGCAGGAACAGGACGACGGAGCGCAGCACGTCCACGGGTCAGTGCGGCGCGACGTGGCGGACGGGGGCGGGCAACCCGGCCTCGGCGCGCACCCGGGTGGAGAAGCGCTCGACCGACCGCAGCGCGGCCACCACGTCGTCGGCGCGGACGGGGAACGGCATGCTGTGGATCGTCTCGCCCGGCACGGTCGCGGCCTGCGCGACCGCCCGCAGGACGTCCACGTCGTCGACGGCCAGCCCAACCTCGGTGAGGGTGTTCGGCAGCCCCACCCGGGTCGTGAACTCGACGAAGTCGCGGATCTCGCTCGTCGGTGCGCCCTCCAGCACCAGCTGCGTCACCGACCCGAGGTTCACCTTCTGCCCGTGCGCGAGGCCGTGCGCCTGCGGCGCCGCCGTCAGCCCGTTGTGGACGGCGTGGGCGGCGGCCAGGCCACCGGACTCGAACCCGAGCCCGGACAGCAGCGTGTTGGCCTCCACGACCTTCTCCACGGCCGGGGTCACCAGGTGGTCGCGGACGGCGTCGAGCGCGGGCAACGCGTTGTCCCACAGCACGTCCCACGACAGGCGGGCGAGGGCGGTGCCGGCCAGCGTCGGTGCGCCGCCGGCCATCGTCGTCGCCCCGGAGGCGGCGGTCGCCCGCGCCTCCAGCCACGTCGCGAGCGCGTCGCCGACCCCTGCGGCGAGCAGGGCCGCCGGGGCGTTCGCGACGACCTGGGTGTCGACGAGCACGAGGTCGGGGTTGCGCGGGAAGAAGCGGTACTCCTCGAACGCGCCCTCGGCGGTGTAGACGACGGCGAGCGCGGACGTGGGCGCGTCGGTCGAGGCCACGGTCGGCACGCTGGCCCACCGGATCCCCGCCGAGTGGCCCGCAGCCTTGACCGAGTCGATCGTGCTGCCGCCGCCCACCCCGACGAGGACGTCGGCTCCGAGTTCGCGGACCACCCCGACGAGGCGGTCGACCGTGGCCGCCGTCGCCAGCCCGCGGAAGACGTCGCGGTGCACCGGCAGGCCCGCGCCCCGCACCGACGCCGTCACGTCGTGGCCCACGAGCCCCCACACCACGTCGTCGGCGACGAGGACGGGCGTGGAGCCCAGGTCGGCGAGGTGCCCGCCGAGGCGGGCGAGGGCGCCGGGGCCCTGCACGTAGCGACCCGGGCTGAGGAGGCTGCGCACGCGCGGGGCGGGTGGGGTGGTCGGCTCGGACACGGATCCTCCTCGATCGCACGGTCTGGGACTGCGGAGCCTAAGCGCACCGGTCGGGGCCTCGCGGTCCCGGGGCCGGTCGCTGAGTAGGGTCACCGCATGTCCAGCGAGCCGCCGTCCGACGGTCCCTTCGTGGCCGTCAACGACGCCTGCAAGACGTACGGGACGGGTGCGGCCGCCGTCCGCGCGCTCGCCCACGTCGACCTGCAGGTGCCGCGCGGGCGGTTCGTCAGCGTCATCGGCCCGTCGGGCTGCGGGAAGTCGACCCTCCTGCGGCTCATCGCCGGCCTGGAGGCCCCCGACGCCGGGAACGTCCGGATCTGCGGTCGCACGACGGACGAGGCCCGTGCCGCCAAGGTGCTCGGCTTCGTCCCGCAGGTCCCGGCCCTGCTGCCCTGGCTCGACGTCCTGGGCAACGTCCGGGTCCTGGAGAAGGTGAACCGCTCGGCGAGCCGGGGCGAGGCCCGGCGGGGGCTGGCGTCCGACCCCGTCGCACTGCTGACCCGGCTGGGCCTCGGCGACGTCCTGGGCCGCCGTCCCGGGCAGTTGTCGGGCGGGATGCAGCAGCGGACGGCGCTCGCGCGCGCCTTCGCCCTCGAACCCGACGTCCTCCTCATGGACGAGCCGTTCTCCGCCCTCGACGAGTTCACCCGCGAGTCCGCCCAGCTGCAGCTGCTCGACGTGTGGCAGGAACTGCGGACGACGGTCGTGTTCGTCACGCACTCCATCGCCGAGGCCGTGCTCCTGTCGGACACCGTGGTCGTCATGGCCGCGGGCCCCGGGCGCGTGGCCGGCGTCGTGGACGTCGACCTGGACCGCCCGCGCCACCACGGCCAGCTCGACACGGCCGCGATGCACGAGCACGAGCACCGCGTCCGGGCCCTGCTGGAGACGGCGTGGGACCCGGTGTCCGGGACCCCTACGGGGCAGGACGTGGCGTGAGGGGTCTGACCCGGGTCGTGCACCCCCGGACCTGGCTGCCCACGGTGGTGGCGGTCGTCGTGGTCGGCGCGCTGTGGACCTGGGTGGCGCGGGACAACCCGTACGTGCTGCCGACCCTGTCCAGCGTCGGCCGGCAGTTCCTGGACCAGCCGGAGCTCTACCTCGTGAACGCGTGGACGACGCTGCAGGAGGCGTTGCTCGGCCTCGTCGCCGGCACCGTCTGCGCGGTCCTGCTCGCGGTGCTCGTGGGGGAGTCCGGCCTCGTGCGGCGCGGGGTCACCCCGCTGGCGGTCGTCCTCAACGTCACGCCCGTCGTGGCCATCGCGCCCGCGCTCGTCGTGGCCTTCGGGTTCGGCCTGACGCCCAAGGTCGTCGTCACCGGGCTCATCACGTTCTTCCCCGTCCTCATGAACACCGTGACGGGGTTGCGGTCGGTGGACCGGCACGTGCTGCAGGTGTTCCGCACCGTGGACGCCTCCCGCCTCGACGTCCTCGTCAGGTTGCGGTTCCCCAGCGCCCTGCCGTACCTGTTCGCCGCGCTGCGCGTGGTGTTCCCGCTCTCGCTCGTCGGGGCCGTCGTCGCGGAGTTCGCGGCCGCGGGGGCGCAGTCGGGCCTGGGAACCCTCATCAGCGTGGCCAGCTCGAACTCCCAGCTCGACCGCGTGTTCGCCGCCATCGCGTGCCTGGCGCTCATGGGCTCCCTCATGCTGCTGCTCGTCACGACCGTGGAACGCCGGGCCCTGGCCTGGCACGAGTCCCAGAACCGCTGAGAAACCCGCCCCGACCGAGAACCCGCCCTGGAGCCGCCGTGAACGCCACCCGCACCGCCCTCGCCGTCGGCGCGGCCGCCGTCCTGCTCCTGGCCGGCTGCAGCGGCTCGGCGCAGGAACCCGACGGCGGGTCCACCCCCACCGGCAGCCGCGGGTCCGCCGTCTCGGCGGAACGCTGCCGGCAGAACGAGGCGGCCGGGAAGGTCACCTACGTCACGGGCTACCAGTTCCAGGCGTCGGCCAGCATCCTCGACCCGATCGCGGCGAAGGCCCTCGGCTACTTCGACGACGTCTGCCTCGACGTCGACATCCAGCCCGGCACGGGCGAGACGGCGCAGAACGCCCAGCTCGTCGCCGCGGGCACCGCGAAGATCTCCTCGATCGCGGGCAACGGCGACGTGCTCGTCAACGTGTCCAACGGCGTCGACGTGAAGGCCGTCGCGATGTTCGGGCACGTTCCCGTGGCGACGCTCATGACGAAGCCCGACATCACCGACCTCAAGCAGCTCGAGGGGACGACGCTGGGGCAGAAGGGCGCGCTGCCGGTCACGATCGAGGCGATGCTGCGCACGGCCGGGGTCGACGTCGCGAAGGTCAAGCAGGTCACCGTCGGGTTCGACCCGACCGTCCTCGTGCGGGGGCAGGTGCAGTCGCTCACGGGCTACAAGTCGAACGAACCCCTGACGCTGGCGGCCAAGGGCGAGAAGATCACCGAGTGGAACCCCGAGGACTACGGGGTTCCCGGGTCGATGGCGACGACGATCGTCAACCCGCAGTTCCTCGCCGAGCACCGCACCGCGGTCGAGGACTTCCTGCGCGCCCAGCTGCGCGCCTACGCCTACTGCGAGGAGCACGCCGACGAGTGCGTCGCCGACGCCGCGTCGCTCTCGCAGGCCGGGTACGACACGGCGCACAACGTGCAGGTGTGGCAGACGGAGACGAAGCTCGTCGACTCCTCCCTGCCGGCCGGGCAGGTGCTCGGGCAGATCGACGACGCCTCGGCCCGCACCGAGGGGGAGTTCCTCGTCCGGATGGGCCAGATCCCCGCGGTGCCGGACCTGACGGAGGTCGTCGTCCCGGACCTGGTGCCCTCGCTGTACTCCCAGGGCCAGCTGGTCTGGCCGGTCCCTTGAGGAGAGGTCGCGAACGGTGAAGCACCTGAGGCTCGGACTCTTCGAGAACGTCGCCGCGAACGTCGGGGGCACCGTGACGTGGCGCCACGAGGACGACCAGCGGCACCGCTTCGACGACCTCCGGTACTGGCGGGACCTCGGGGAGGTGCTGGAGGACGCCGGGTTCGACTTCCTCTTCCTGGGCGACGCCTGGGGGTGGGCGGAGGTCGACGGTGTCCGGCCGCCCGTCGCCACCGAGGAGAGCCTGGACCTGCCCCGGCTGGACCCGGTGGTCGTCGCCTCGGCGCTGCTGTCCACCACGAGGAACCTCGGGCTGGTGGTCACCGGGTCCGTCCTGGTCGAACCCCCGTACGCGTTCGTGCGCCGGATGGCGACCCTGGACCACCTGTCCGGTGGCCGGCTCGGCTGGAACATCGTGACGACCGGGACCGCGGAGACCGCGGTGCGGGCCTTCGGCATGGACATGGTCGCCCACGACGAGCGGTACGCCATGGCCGAGGAGTTCCTCGAGGTGGCCTACGCGTACTGGGAGGGCGCCTGGGAGCCGGACGCCCTCACGAGGGACAAGCGGGGACGGTTCGCCGATCCGGCGAAGGTGCACCCCGTGGAGCACGCGGGCCGCTTCTTCCGCTCCCAGGGGTACGGCAACGCGCCCTACTCCCCGCAGGGCACCCCCGTGCTGTTCCAGGCCGGCGCGTCCACCGCGGGGCGGCGGCTGGCCGGCCGGCACGGGGAGGCGGTCTTCATCGGCAGCGGTCCGGCCGCGGAACTGCGCCGGCACGCCTCCGCCGTCCGCGCCGAGGCGGTGGCGGCGGGACGGGCGGCCTCGGACGTGCAGGTGATGGCCGCCGTCTCCTGCGTCATCGGCGCCAGTCCCGGTGACGCCCGGCGCCGCCACACGTCGGTGCTGCAGTGCCAGACCCCGGAGGCGACGGTGGCGAGCTACGCGATGTTCACCGGGATCGACCTGTCGGCCCACCCCCCGGGGACCCCCATGGCCGACCTGCGCACCGAGCTGTCCCGCACGCAGCTCGAGCGCTTCGCGGACCTGACGGTCGGGGACGTCCTGGACGCCTGGCGCACCCACGGCGTCGGGGCGCAGCCGATCGTGGGGACGGCGCAGGAGGTGGCCGACGAGATCTGCGCCCTGGCCGAGGGGGCCGACCTCGACGGCATCCTGCTGTCCCCGGTCCTGCAACCCACCTCGACCCTCGAGTTCGTCGAGGAGGTGCTGCCCCTGCTGCGGGCGCGGGGGGTCCTCGCCGACGGGGACCGGGAGGGCGCGACGCTGCGCGAGCGCCTCACGGGGTCGGGCTCGCCCGTCCTGCCCCGCACGCACCCCGCCGCCGCTCACCGCCGGCCGTGAGGCGGCCGGAATCCCGGGGGCGGGCGGGGCCGGGGCGGACCTAGACTCGGCGGGTCATGTCCCGCACCCCGCAGCGCTCCCGCACCTCCCGCCCGTCCTCCCCCCGTGGGCGCTCCGGGCGTCCCGGGGGCCGCCGGCCCGGTCCGGAGGCGCGGGCCCTGCCCGACGACCCTCGCGCGCGGGCCCTGGCCGAACGCCTGGCGGCCGTCACGCTGCGCGACGAGGACCGCCTGCGCCGCCGGCTCGCCGCCCTGGCCCGCCGCCCCGCGGAGGCGTTCGCCGCCGACCTCGACCAGCTCGAGGTGCTGACGACGGCCGCCGAGGCCCGCACCGCGCGCCGGGCCGCGTCCGTCCCGGCCCTGGAGTACCCCGAGCAGCTCCCCGTCAGCCAGGCCAAGGACGACATCGCGCGGGCCCTGGCCGAGCACCAGGTCATCGTCGTCGCGGGCGAGACCGGGTCGGGCAAGACGACGCAGCTGCCGAAGATCGCGCTCGAGGTCGGCCGGGGCGTCCGCGGCCGCATCGGGCACACCCAGCCGCGGCGGATCGCGGCCCGCGCCGTCGCCGAACGCGTCGCGGAGGAGCTGCACACCGAGCTCGGCGGCACCGTCGGGTACGCGGTGCGGTTCACCGACACCGTCGGCGAGGACAGCCTCGTCAAGGTCATGACCGACGGCATCCTGCTGGCCGAGATCCAGCGCGACCCCGAACTCCTGCAGTACGACACGCTCATCGTCGACGAGGCGCACGAGCGCAGCCTCACGATCGACTTCCTCCTCGGGTACCTGGCGCAGCTGCTGCCGCGCCGGCCCGACCTCAAGCTCGTCATCACCTCGGCGACCATCGACCCGCAGCGGTTCTCCCGGCACTTCGGCGGGGCTCCCGTCCTGGAGGTCTCGGGGCGCACGTACCCCGTCGAGGTCCGGTACCGGCCGTTGCTGGCCGCGGAACTGGCCGAGGAACTCCTCGGCGACCTCGGCGAGGGGGAGGACGGCGATTCCCTCGACGACCGCGACGACCTGACCGCCCTCGTCGGCGACGACCGCGACCAGACCGAGGGCATCCTCGACGCCGTGCGGGAACTGGCGGCGGAGGGGCCGGGCGACGTCCTCGTGTTCCTGCCGGGGGAACGGGAGATCCGCGACACCGCCGACGCCCTCGCCGACCTCGTGAAGACCCGGGAACTGCGGGGGACCGAGATCCTGCCCCTGTTCGCCCGCCTGTCGGCCGAGGAGCAGCACCGGGTGTTCCGCACCTCGGGGAACCGGCGGATCGTCCTGGCCACGAACGTGGCCGAGACGTCGCTGACGGTCCCGGGCATCCGGTACGTCGTGGACGCCGGGACCGCCCGCATCTCCCGGTACAGCCACCGGACGAAGGTGCAACGCCTTCCCGTGGAACGCATCTCGCAGGCCTCGGCGAACCAGCGCGCCGGCCGCTGCGGACGCGTCGCGGACGGGATCTGCATCCGGCTGTACTCCCAGGCCGACTACGAGTCGCGCCCGGAGTTCACCGACCCGGAGATCCTGCGCACCAACCTGGCCGCCGTCATCCTGCAGATGACGTCGCTGGGACTGGGCGACATCGGGCGGTTCCCCTTCGTGGAACCGCCCGAGGCGCGCGCCGTGGCCGACGGCCTGGCGCTGCTGGCCGAGCTCGGGGCGCTGGAGACCCCCCGGCCCACCGACCGCGGAGTTCCCCGGCTGACCCGGACCGGCCGCGACCTCGCCCGGCTGCCCATCGACCCGCGGCTGGGCCGGATGGTGCTCGAGGGCCAGCGCAACGGCTGCCTGCGCGACGTCCTCGTCGTCGTCGCGGCGCTGTCGGTCCAGGACCCGCGGGAGCGTCCGCTGGAGCAGCGCGACCGGGCCGCGCAGCTGCACGCGCGGTTCCGCAACGAGACGTCCGACTTCCTCACCTACCTGAACCTCTGGTCCTACCTGCAGCACCTGCAGGCCGACCTGTCGAGCTCGGCGTTCCGCCGCCGGGTGAAGTCCGAGATGCTGCACTTCCTGCGCATCCGGGAGTGGCAGGACACGTTCTCCCAGCTGCGCCGGGTCGTGCGCGACCTGCAGTTCGAGGTGGACCGGCCCGCGCCGGCCGAGCTCGCCGAGGGCGAGGTGTTCCCCGATCCCGGGTACGACGCCGACGCCGTGCACCGGTCCCTGCTCGCCGGTCTGCTGGGCAACATCGGTCTCAAGGACGTCCGCGAGGAGAAGTCCGGGACCGGGGACCGGGGCGGACGGCGTGAGCAGCGCCGTCCGCAGGTGGAGTACCTGGGCGCGCGGGGGGCGAAGTTCGCCGTCTCCCCGGGCTCGGCGCTGGGCCGCAAGAACCCCGACTGGGTCGTGGCCGCCGAACTCGTCGAGACGTCGCGGTTGTGGGCGCGCGTCGTCGGCGGCATCGACCCGCGCTGGATCGAGCCGCTGGCCGAGCACGTCGTCAAGCGGACGTACTCCGAACCCCGGTGGTCCCGCAAGCGCGCGGCCGTCGTCGCCACCGAACGCGTGACCCTCTACGGGGTCCCTGTCGTCGCCGGCCGCACCGTCGCCTACGGCGGCATCGACCCGGAGCTGTCGCGGGACCTGTTCCTGCGCCACGCCCTCGTCGAGGGTGACTTCGAGACGCGGCACGCGTTCTTCCACCGCAACCGCGAACTCCTCGCCGAGGCCGAGGAGCTGGAGCACCGCGCGCGGCGGCGCGACATCGTCGTGGACGACGAGGTCTTGTTCGCCTTCTACGACGCGCGGGTTCCCGCCGACGTCGTCTCCGGCCGGCACTTCGACGCCTGGTGGAAGCAGGCGCGGCGCGAGGACCCCGAGCTGCTGACGTTCGACCCGGCGATGCTCGTCACCGAGGACGACGCGGTGAGCGAGGAGCAGTTCCCGCGGACCTGGCGCCAGGGCGACCTGGACCTGGTGCTGGAGTACGTCTTCGACCCGGGGTCGGCGGCCGACGGCCTGACCGTCGAGGTGCCCGTCGAGGTCGTCAACCGCTTCGACGACCGCGACCTGCTGTGGCAGGTCCCGGGGTTCCGGCACGACCTCGTGACGGCGATGGTCCGGTCCCTGCCCAAGGAGCTGCGCAAGAACCTCGCCCCGGCGCCGGACAAGGCCACCCGCTTCCTGGAACGGGTCGAACCGCGTCGCGAGCAGTTCTGGGCGGCCTTCGAGCGCGAGCTGCCGGCCCTGGGTGACGGCACGGAGATCTACGAGCAGGACGTCGACTGGTCCCGGGTGCCGGCGCACCTGCGCCCGACGTTCCGGGTCCGCGGCGCCGACGGGTCGGTCATCGCCCAGGGCAAGGAGTTCCCCCGGCTGCGGGCGCAGTTGGAGGAGACCGTGGAGGAGACGCTCACCGCGGCCGCCGACGACGTCCAGCGCACCGGTGCCACGTCCTGGGACGACCTGCCCGACCCCGTGCCCACGACGCACACGAGCGTCGTCCGCGGCACCGACGTCACGTCCTTCCCGGCGCTCGTCGACGAGGGGGAGGCCGTCGGGCTGCGGACGTTCCCGACCGAGGCCGCCGCGCGCACCGCCCACCGCGACGGGGTGCTGCGGCTGCTGCTGCTGGCCCTTCCGTCCCCGGCCCGCGCGGTGCAGGACGGCTTGGCCAACGACGCCAAGCTGCTGCTGGCCCGTGCTCCGCACGGGAACGCGGCCGCCGTGGTGGCCGACGCCGCCCACGCCGCCGCGGCCCTGCTGCTGGAGGAGGGGCACGGCGCGGACGTCCGGACGCGGGCGGCCTTCGACGCGCTCGTCGCGACGGCGCGCCCCCGCTCCACCGACCTCACCGCGACGACGGTGGACCGGACCCTGCGCGTGCTGCGGACGGCCGCGGCCGTGGAACGGAACATCTCGCGGACGAGCAGCCTGGCCCTGGTGCCGTCGCTGGCGGACGTGCGCGAGCAGTTCACCGGGCTCGTCCACGCGGGTTTCGTCGCCGAGACGGGCGTCGACCGGCTGCCGGACCTGCTGCGCTACCTGCAGGGCATCGACCGCCGGTTGGCGACCATGCCGGACAACCCGCAGCGCGACCGGGTGCGGATGGCGGAGTTCACCCGAGTCCGCGACGCGTGGCGCGCCGCCGTCCGGCGGGCGGGCGGACGGGCCGGGGGACAGGTTCCCCCTGAACTCGCCCGCCTGCGCTGGACCCTGGAGGAACTGCGCCTGCAGAAGTTCGCGCAGGGGGTCCCGACGGCCCACCCGGTGAGCGACGAACGCGTCCTGAAGGCCCTCGCGGAGTTCGGTTAGACCTCTTGCACTCCCGTTCGGGGAGTGCTACATCATTGTCGTGGGAACCGGCTCGGCCCGGTTCCCGGTTGGTAGCGCATCTCCTTCTCTCGCACTGGAGGTGGTGGCCATGTTGATGCGCACTGATCCCTTCCGCGAGCTCGACCGGCTCACGCAGCAGGTCCTCGGGACGTCGGCCCGGCCGGCCGTCATGGCGATGGACGCCTGGCGCTCGGGCGACGAGTTCGTGGTGGAGTTCGACCTCCCCGGGGTCGACCCCTCGACCGTCGAGCTCGACGTCGAGCGCAACGTCCTCACGGTGCGGGCGCACCGTCCGGTGAACGAGGGCACCGAGGAGATGATCGCCGCCGAGCGCCCCCGCGGGGTGTTCAGCCGCCAGCTCATCCTCGGCGACAACCTCGACACCGAGCACATCTCCGCGGGCTACGCGGGCGGCGTGCTGACGCTGCGCGTCCCGGTGGCGGAGAAGGCGAAACCGCGCCGGATCGAGGTGCGGACCGCCGAGGACCGGCAGCAGGCGATCGGGGCCTGACCGTGGCGGCGGTCGTGCTCGCAGCGGTCACCGCGCACGTCCCGGACGACGCCCCGGACGACGACCCGGACGCGACGAGGGACTGGGACGCGGAGTTCTGGTCCGTCGTGGCCCGGCTCGAGCCGACGACCGGCACGCTGACCCGCTGCCACGCCGGGGACGGGACCAGCCCCGTCCCCTCCCGTCTCCGCGTCCTGCGGCTGCGGAGGCGGCCGGTGGTCCGCCGACCCACCGGCCGGGAGCGCTCGCCCCCGGCCCGTGGCGGCGCGCGGGTGCTCGGCGCGCCTCAGTGCGCCGAGCACCCGCCGTCGACGAGGTGGTGGGGCCGGTGCTGGACGAGGCCGCGTCGCCGGGGAGGAACGCGGTCAGCGCGGCGACCTGCTCCCGCGTCCCGAGCCGCCCGGCCGCGTGCTGGGCGGCGAGGGCGGCGGTGGTGGCCGCGGTCTCGAGGTCGGCGTGGAGCAGCGGCGTCCGGACGAAACCCGGGCCCACGGCGTCCACGCTGACGCCCTGCGCGGGGTGCTCCCCAGCCGCGGACTTCGTGAGCCCGACGACGGCGTGCTGGGAGGCGACGGAGGCCGACGACCCGGCGATGCCGACGCCGTCGAGCACCGAGGCCGTGCTGACGACCGACCGGCAACCGGCGGTGACCACCGCCGGGATCCGCGCGCGCAGGCCGAGGTGGACCGCGGTGAGGCCCACGTCGAGGACGCGCAGCCACGACTCCGTGGAGCGCTCACCGACGGAGCCGGCTGCCGTCACGAGGGCGGAACGGTCGGCGAGGCTCAGGTGGGCGCGGGGACCTGCTCGGCGTGGTGTTCTACAGGCGTCGGACAACGCTCCGACGATGCGCCGGACGAACCGGACGCGGGCCGCGGGGCCGTAGGCTGCAGGTCCCCGTGCGGGGACGGAAGCAGTGGCGGATCGAGGGGCGGGGTCGAGCGTGGCGACGGCGCAGGGTCAGGTCGTCAGCAACCGCGTCGTGACGGTCCCCAACGCGCTCAGCTTCCTGCGGCTCCTGCTCGTGCCCGTCTTCGCGGTCCTCATCGTCCAGGGGCAGGACGGCTGGGCGCTGCTGGTGCTCGCCGTCAGCGGCGCGAGCGACTACCTCGACGGCCACCTGGCGCGCCGGTGGAACCAGGTCACCCGCCTCGGCCAGGTGCTCGACCCCTTCGCCGACCGCCTCTACATCCTCACGACCCTGCTGGGCCTGGGGTACCGCGGGCTGGTCCCGTGGTGGCTGGTCGTCGTCCTCGTCGCCCGCGACCTCACGATGGTCGCCACGCTGCCCGTCCTGGCCCGGCTCGGCCACAGCGCCCTGCCGGTGCACTTCCTCGGCAAGGCCGGCACGTTCTGCCTGCTCTACGCCTTCCCCCTCCTGCTGCTCGGGCAGGTCTCCACGACCCTCGCCCTGCCCGCCGGCGCCCTCGGGTGGGCGTTCGCCCTGTGGGGGACGGGGTTGTACTGGTGGGCCGGGATCCTCTACGTCCAGCAGGTCGCCCAGCTGTGGCGGGCCGAGCACCGGTGACCTCCCTGCGTTCCGTGGGAAAGCTGCTGCTGCACCCGCCGCAGCGTCCCGTCGACCCGCACCGCGACCCCGCCGCCAGCACCCGGCTGCTCACCGAGGTCATGGAGCGTCCGCTGGACCCCGGGTACGCGGCTGCGGCCCGCCGCCGCGCGCAGACCGGGCGGCCGTCCACCCGCTCGGCCCGGACCGCGACGGTGCTCGCGCTCCTCGCGGTCGGGGTGCTCCTCGCCGTGGCCGGGCTGCGCGCCGCGGCCGCCGCACCGGCCGCCGACCGCGGTCGCACCCAGCTCACCGAACGCATCGAGGACGGCACGGCCCGTGCCGACGACCTCGCCGCCCGCGCCAGCGCGCTCCAGGCCGAGAACGCCCGCCTCGCGGCCTCCCTGGGCGGGGCCCCGGTCGCCTCCGCCGACGCCGCGGCCTCCGGGCTGCAGGTCGCCGCCGCCGCGACCCCCGTCACCGGACCGGGACTCACGGTCGTCCTGGACGACGCCGCGACCCCCGACGGTGCGACGGGCGCGGCCGCGTCGTCCGGTCGTGTCGTCGACCGCGACGTGCAGCTCGTCGTCAACGGGCTGTGGGCCAGCGGCGCCGAGGCCGTCGCCATCAACGGCCAGCGCCTCGGGGCCCTGTCGTCCATCCGCGCCGCGGGCGAGGCGGTGCTCGTGGACTACCGGCCGCTGACCCTCCCGTACACCGTCTCCGCCGTCGGGGACCCCACCGCGATGCAGACGGCGTTCGCGACCTCGGTCGCCGGCCGCTACCTGCAGGTCCTGCGCGACAACTACGGCATCCGGACGCAGGTCTCCACGGTCGACGCGCTCGAGCTGCCCGCCGCGCGGCTGGACCTGCGCTTCGCCCGGGCCGACGCGGCGGGCCAGTAGGGTTCGGCCACGTGATCGCAGCCGTCGGACTGGTCGTGGGCGTCGTCGTCGGGGTGCTCCTGCACCCCGAGGTGCCCGTCGTCCTGCAGCCCTACCTGCCGATCGCGGTCGTCGCCGCCCTCGACGCCGTCTTCGGCGGCCTGCGCGCCGTCCTCGACGGCATCTTCGACGACAAGGTCTTCGTCGTCTCGTTCCTGTCCAACGCGGTCGTCGCCGCGCTCATCGTCTACCTCGGCGACCAGCTCGGCGTCGGTTCGCAGCTGTCCACCGGCGTCGTCGTCGTGCTGGGCGTCCGGATCTTCTCGAACGTGGCCGCCATCCGGCGACACCTCTTCAACGCCTGATGGGCGCGGTCACGGATACCCGCCCCGGCCCCTGGCGCCGGTTGTGGCGCGCCGCCTCCCCGCGCGCGACGCGCGGTCAGGTGCTGGCCGGGGTGCTGTGCGCCGCACTGGGTTTCGGGGTCGTCGTGCAGGTCCGCCAGACCGACACCTCGGGGCTGGCCGACCTGCGCGAGACCGACCTCGTCCGCATCCTCGACGACACCACCGAACGCGGTGACCGCCTCGCCGGGGAGGTCCAGGACCTCGAGGCCACCCGCCGCGAGCTCACGGAGGGCTCGGACCGGGCCGCCGCCGCCGAGCAGGCCGCGGCCGCGCGCGCCCAGGAGTACGGGCTGCTCGCCGGCACGCTGCCGGCGCACGGGCCGGGGATCGTGGCGACCGTCACCGACCCCGGCGCGGCCCTGCGCTCGACCAACCTCATCCAGCTCGTGCAGGAGCTGCGCGACTCCGGGGCCGAGGGGATCCAGGTCGGGCAGACGCGGGTCGTCGCCCAGACGGCGTTCGCGGACGGCTCCGGCGGCGTCCTCGTCGACGGGCGCCTGGAGCGGTCGCCCTACGTCGTCACGGTCATCGGCGACCCGTCCACGCTGGCCACCGCCCTCGACATCCCCGGCGGCGTCCGGGAGACCCTGCGCTCGGCAGGTGCCGACCTCGACGTGCAGCAGCGACCCGGTGACGACGGCGTGTCGCTGACCGCCTTGCACGCCGTCTCGGCGCCTCAGTACGCTCGCCCGGCGTCGCCGCAGCAGTGAACCGCGGACGCACCCCGCCCCGTGAGGAGTCCTGCGCCCCATGTCGAACGTCCCCGCCGACCTGCGCTACACCAGCGAGCACGAGTGGGTGCGCGTGGAGGCCGACGGCTCCGTCCGCGTCGGGATCACGGACCACGCCCAGGACCAGCTCGGCGACGTCGTCTACGTCTCGCTGCCGGCCGAGGGCGAGCAGGTGAGCGCCGGCGGTGCGATCGGTGAGGTCGAGTCGACCAAGAGCGTCAGCGAGATCACCGCGCCGGTCTCCGGCACGGTCTCGGGTCACAACCCCGGGCTGGAGACGCGCCCGGACCTCGTCAACGTCGACCCGTACGGCGAGGGTTGGATGTTCACCATCACCCCGAGCGACCCGTCCGAGGTCGAGGCGCTGCTGGACGCCGAGGCGTACACCGCGCACGCCGGCTGACCCACCGGACCCGGTGCGGGCCGGCACCCGCCGACACGCAGGCTGACCTGCGGGGTCGGTCCCGGCTACTGTGGTTCCCGAAGATCCGAACGTGACCGCCCGACGACCGACCGGTGGTCACGTGCTCTGCCAGCGAGAGGTGGTGTCGATGTCCGCGCCGGGCTCTGAGCCGACCAACGGGCCGACGGGTTCGGAGGAGGGCACGCCCCCCGGACGTCCGGGCCAGGAGCGACCCGTCGACTCGACGATGTCCTTCGCCGGGCTCGCCGTCCCCGAGGTGCACGAGAGCGCCGACCGCGGGCTGACGGCCGACGACACGGAGGCCATCGACGCGCTCCCGCCGGGGTCGGCGCTCCTCGTCGTCCGCCGCGGGCCGAACGCGGGCTCGCGCTTCCTCCTCGACGCCGAGCGCACGTCGGCCGGCCGGCACCAGACGAGCGACATCTTCCTCGACGACGTCACCGTCTCGCGCAAGCACGCCGAGTTCCTCCGGGCGCCCGACCCGGTCACGGGGCCGGGCTTCCGCGTGCGCGACGTCGGCAGCCTCAACGGCACCTACGTCAACCGCGAGCGCATCGACGACGTGCTGCTCGGCGCGGGCGACGAGGTCCAGATCGGCAAGTACCGGCTCGAGTACCACCCGAGCCCGCGGGTGGGGCAGTGAGCGCAGCCGGAGCCCGGGCGCTCGACCCGAGCCGGCCCCGGATGACCATCGGGGAGGTCATGGCGATCCTGTCGCCGGAGTTCTCCGACATCACCATCTCCAAGATCCGCTTCCTCGAGGAGCAGGGGCTCGTCGAGCCCGGGCGCACGCCGTCGGGCTACCGGAAGTTCTCCTCCGACGACGTCGACCGCCTGCGGTACGTCCTGTCCGCGCAGCGCGACCACTACCTGCCGCTCAAGGTCATCCGTGAGCACCTCGAGGCGATGGACCGCGGCCTGCAGGTGCCGGACCCGGTGGACGCGGCTCCGCGGGTCCCCGGGACCGAACCCCCCGTCTCGGCCGGCGTCGAGCGCTTCGACGGCCACGCCGCCGGTCTGCGGCTGACCCGGGGCGAGCTGCTGCGCGAGTCCGGGGTCGAAGCCGACCTGCTCGACGCCCTCGAAGGGTTCGGTGTGCTGTCGCCGGCCCCCGGTGGCCCCTGGTACGACGGCGAGGCCCTCGAGGTGCTGCGCGCGGCGTCCGCCCTCGCGGCGCACGGCATCGAGGCGCGGCACCTGCGGATGTTCCGGACGGCCGCCGACCGCGAGGTCGCACTGGCCGACCAGGTCGCCGCGCCGCTGCAGCGGACGGGGCAGCGCGACCAGGTCGCGCGGGAGATCGCCGCGGCTGGTCTGCGGCTGCACACGGCCCTCGTCGCGGGCGCCCTCGGACGCACCGTCCGCTGACCCGGCGGCACGTGTCCGCGCGTCGGTTCCGGCGGGGTGCCGGACTCCGGCGAGGGGTACGGTGAACGGGTGCGAGCACTCGATGTCGTCGGTGTCAGGGTCGAGATGCCCTCCAACAACCCCATCGTCCTGCTGCGGGAACGCGACGGGGACCGGTACCTGCCCATCTGGATCGGGGCGCCGGAGGCCAGTGCGATCGCCTTCGCCCAGCAGGGCGTCGTCCCGCCGCGCCCGCTGACGCACGACCTGCTCAAGGACGTCATCGAGGCCGTGGGCCGCCGGGTCGAGGAGGTCCGGATCGTCGCGGTCAAGGACAACGTCTACTACGCCGAGCTCGCCTTCGACGGCGGCCTGACGGTCAGCTCGCGCACGTCGGACGCCATCGCGCTCGCGCTGCGGGTGGGCTGCCCCATCGTCGGTGCCGAGGGCGTGCTCGACTCCGGGGGCGTGCCCGTCCCCGACGAGGACGAGGACGAGGTGGAGAAGTTCCGCGAGTTCCTCGACCACATCACCCCCGAGGACTTCGAGTCCGACTCGGGGGAGCGCTGACGGTCCCTCCGCCGGGCCGACCGCCGGGTGGGTCACAGAAGGGTCACGGGTCGCGCCGCGCCGCGCGCCTCGTTGACGCTCCGGGGGTGCTCTTCTACGGTCGGTGTGCAGGACGCTCCCGGACGAATCCTCGTCGGGTGGCGATGACGAGGAGGCCGGCGTGAGCAGTGGCGACGCAGTCGCGGGGTCGTCGCGGAAGGTGTCCCGACCCGTGCGTGCACAGGGTCTGCTCTTCGCCGAGGACCTCCCGGACCTCGACGAGGAAGTCGGGTACCGCGGTCAGACGGCCTGCAAGGCCGCCGGCATCACGTACCGGCAGCTCGACTACTGGGCCCGCACCGGACTCGTCGAACCCAGCGTCCGCGGGGCCTCCGGTTCCGGGTCGCAGCGCTTGTACGGGTTCCGCGACATCCTGGTCCTGAAGGTCGTGAAGCGGCTCCTGGACACCGGCGTCTCGCTGCACCAGATCCGCACCGCCGTCACGCACCTGCGCGAGCGCGGTGTGGACGACCTCGCCCAGATCACGCTCATGTCCGACGGCGCCAGCGTCTACGAGTGCACCTCCGCCGACGAGGTCATCGACCTCGTCCAGGGTGGCCAGGGCGTCTTCGGCATCGCGGTCGGCCGCGTGTGGCGCGAGGTGGAGGGTGAGCTGGCGTCGTTGCCGAGCGAGCGCCCCACCGACCGCGAGCAGCCCGAGGCCCCCGCCGACCCAGCCGTCGTGCTGGCCGACGAGCTCTCCCGCCGCCGCGCCGCCCGCGAAGCCGGCTGACCTCTGCCCCTCCCGGCCTCACCCTGCGTCACGGCGCGCCTGGCCGGGTGGGGCGCGTGCAGCTCCCGACCCCTCAGTCCAGCAGCTCGGCGCGCGGCAGCGCCTGCAGCGCGAAGGGGTCGGTGACCCAGTCGTGGGCGTCCGGCAGCCAGATGACGGCGGCCAGCAGCGAGTCCGCCCACGTGCTGAGCAGCTCGTCGAGACCGACGCGCCAGGAGTGCTGGTAGCCCTCGCCGTCGTCGGCCAGGACGAGCTGCTCCACCACGGCCCGGCTCGAGCCGAGGCGGACGGCGATGAGCTCCTCGTCGCGGGCGAACACCGGCAGCAGGGCCGGCGGCGCCGCCAGGCCCGGCCCCTGACCGGCGGCGCGGGCGACGGCGTCCTCGAGCCGCAGCGGAACCCAGCCGCCGGGGCCGACGGTGGGGGAGCTGGTCCGGAACGCCGTCCGCACGGGGTCGACCCCGTCGACGGCCCGCCACCACGCCCGGGCGGCGCGGGGGATGAGCAGGCCCATCTGCCGCTCCACCGCGTCGAGCTGGGCGTCGTCGACGCCCGGACGCAGTCGCGTGGCGATGTCGGCGCCCGAGCGCGTCCAGTGCGAGCGGAGCCGCTGGACCAGCGCGCTGATGCGGTCGGCCTCGGGGTCGACCGGAACGGTGCGGCGGCCGGTCGCCGGCGGTGCGGCGGCCCGGGCGGGACGGACGACGCGCGCGGGGGCTTCAGCGCGCGGGGACCCGGTGAGGGGGGTGTTGGACGACGTCACGAGACCTCCTTGGACCCGCGGCGGGCGCGGGGAGAGCGGGGGCGGCACCAACAGGACCATTGTGCGCACGACCCGTCGACTGACGGTAGGCGCAGCGCAACCTTCCTGCACGTTGTGACGTCTAGAAACTCCCTGAGGTTCCCCTGGACGCCTGCAGGACCCGGTCGAGCAGCGAGTCGAACTGAGCCGCAAGCGTTCTCGCCGTCCGCGTCTTCAGCGTGTGCAGGGGGACGCCGGCGCCCTGGGACTGCGGGACGGAGACGCGGTCCGGCAGCGGGTCGAGGACCAGGTCCCCGAAGAGGCCGCGCAGTTCCTCGAACCGGAACCGCTGCTCACCCGAGCGCTGGGTGAACCGGTTGACGACGACGCCCACCACGGCCGGGCCGGACCGCAGCGACCGCACCTCGCGCAGCGTCCGGTCGACGGCGGCGACGGAGAACCGGCTGGCGTCGGAGACGACGAGCACCGCGTCCGCGGCGCGCCACGCCGAGCGGGTCAGGCCGTTGAGGGAGGGGGGCGTGTCGAGGATCGCGAGGTCGTGGTCGTCGAGCTTGCGCAGCGCGCGGCGCAGCGCCTTCAGCTCCTCCTCGTCGGCGTCGGGGGTGTCGCGCCGGGCCGAGTCCGCGGACCCGCTGACGACGTCCAGCAGCCCGGGGTGGTCGTCGACCCACCCGCTCGGCGCGACGGCGTCCTCGGCGACGTGCCGCTTCGGCGAGGCCAGCACCGCTGCGACGTCGTGCGGGCGCTGGGCGGTCACGTCCAGCCCGGAGGTCGCGTCGGCCTGCGGGTCCAGGTCCACGACCAGGGTGCTGGTGCCGCGGGCCAGGGCGGCCGACGCGAGACCCAGGACGACGGAGGTCTTGCCGACACCGCCCTTGGCACTGCAGACGGCGAGGGTGATCACGCCGCACAACCTAGCGCCGACGGGCCCAGGCGACCGGTCCGACGCCCCGCGCCGTCGCCGACGGGGACCTCGGCCCGCGACCCCGTAGACTGACCGCGGCCGTTCACCCCGTGTGGGAGAGACTCCGACCCGATCCGGGCCGGGGCGCCGAAGGGGCAACATCCCCGGAACCTCTCAGGCGGAAGGACCACGTGGGGCAGGCCGCTCTGGAACGTGCCGTCCGCGGCGTGTGACAGACGGGGAGGTCCGTCCGCGCAACGCCAGACCTCCGGAGCGTCCATGACCTCGCCGTCCGTGCCCGTCGACCGCGAACTGCCGCAGTTCACCCCCGAACCCGCCGCCCTGCCGTTCAGTGCCCGGCACATCGGCCCCGACGCGGCCGCCGTGGCCCGCATGCTCGACGTCGTGGGCCTGTCCTCCCTGGACGAGCTCGTCGACCGCGCCGTCCCCGCGGGCATCCGCGACGGGGTGCTGGACCTGCCCGAGGCCCTCGACGAGACGTCGGTGACGGCCGCGCTGCGCGCCCTCGCCGGCCGCAACCGCGTCGTCCCCTCCCTCATCGGCATGGGCTACCACGGCACCCGGACCCCGGCCGTGGTGCGGCGCAACGTGCTGGAGGACCCCGCCTGGTACACGGCGTACACGCCGTACCAGCCGGAGATCTCCCAGGGCCGGCTCGAGGCCCTCCTGAACTTCCAGACCGCGGTCACCGACCTCACCGGCCTCGACATCGCGAACGCCTCGCTCCTGGACGAGGGCACCGCCGCCGCCGAGGCCATGACGCTCGCCCGGCGCACCTCCAAGGCACCCCAGGGCGCCGTCTTCGCGGTCGACGCCGACGTGCTGCCGCAGACGCTGGCCGTCCTGCGCACCCGCGCCGTCCCGCTCGGGATCGAGCTGGCCGTCGTCGACCTCGACGCTCCCGAGCCGCTCGATGGCGTCGGGGACGTGTTCGGGCTGCTCGTGCAGTACCCCGGGACCTCGGGCCGGGTGCGCGACCTCGCGGCCGTCGTCGCCGACGCCAAGGCCCGGGGGGCCGTCACCGTCGCCGCGGCCGACCTGCTCGCCCTCACCGTCCTCGTCCCGCCGGCCGAGTTCGGCGTCGACGTCGCGGTCGGGTCCAGCCAGCGGTTCGGCGTCCCGATGGGCGCGGGCGGTCCGCACGCCGCCTACATGGCCGTGCGCAAGGGCCTGGAGCGTTCCCTGCCGGGCCGGCTCGTCGGGGTCTCCGTGGACGCGGACGGGAACAAGGCCTACCGCCTGGCGCTGCAGACCCGCGAGCAGCACATCCGGCGCGACAAGGCGACGTCCAACATCTGCACCGCCCAGGTGCTGCTGGCCGTCATGGCCGGCTGCTACGCCGTCTGGCACGGCCCGGACGGCCTGCGGGCCATCGGTCTGCAGGTGGCCCGCCGCGCGTCCGCGCTCGCTCAGCGGCTGCGCGACGGTGGCGTCGAGGTCGTGCACGACGCGTTCTTCGACACCGTCCTGGCCCGGGTGCCCGGTCGCGCGGACGAGGTGGTGGCCGCCGCGCTGGCGGCGGGAGTCAACCTGCGCCGCGTCGACGCCGACCACGTCGGGCTGACCGTCGACGAGACCACGTCCGAGGCGCACGTCGCCGCGGCCCTGACCGGTTTCGGCCTCGCCGCGGCCGACGTGGCCGCCGAACCCGCCCTGCCGGACCACCTGCGCCGCACGTCGGAGTTCCTCACCCACCCGGTGTTCTCCCAGCACCGGTCCGAGACGGCGATGCTGCGCTACCTCAGCCGGCTGTCCGACGCCGACTACGCCCTCGACCGCGGCGCGATCCCCCTGGGCTCGTGCACGATGAAGCTCAACGCGACGACCGAGCTCGAGCCGATCTCCTGGCCGGAGTTCGCCGACCTGCACCCCTACGCCCCGGCGGACCAGCTCGCGGGCACGGCCGAACTCGTCGCCGACCTCGAGCGCTGGCTCGCCGAGGTCACCGGGTACGACGCCGTTTCGTTGCAGCCCAACGCCGGTTCGCAGGGCGAGTTCGCCGGACTCCTCGCGATCCGCGCCTACCACGTGGCGCAGGGCCAGGGCGAGCGGACGATCTGCCTCATCCCGAGTTCCGCGCACGGCACGAACGCCGCCAGCGCGGTCATGGCCGGGCTCAAGGTCGTCGTGGTCGCGTGCGACGAGGCCGGGAACGTCGACCTGGACGACCTGCGCGCCAAGATCTCCCAGCACGCCGACGACCTCGCGGCGCTCATGGTCACCTACCCGTCCACCCACGGGGTGTACGAGGAGTCGATCCGCGAGGTCTGCGCGCTCGTCCACGACGCCGGTGGCCAGGTCTACGTCGACGGCGCGAACCTCAACGCGCTCGTCGGGCTAGCCCGGCCCGGGAAGTTCGGCGCGGACGTCTCGCACCTGAACCTGCACAAGACGTTCTGCATCCCGCACGGCGGCGGCGGCCCGGGCGTCGGGCCCGTGGCGGTCCGGTCCCACCTCGCGCCGTTCCTGCCCTCCACCGCGCCGGACACGGACGGCGTCGGGATGGTCTCGGCCGCGCCGTTCGGGTCCGCGGGGATCCTGCCGATCCCGTGGGCGTACCTGCGGCTCATGGGGCCCGACGGGCTGCGCGCCGCCACGGTCCAGGCGGTCCTGTCCGCGAACTACGTGGCGGCCCGGTTGTCCGGGGCGTTCCCGGTCCTCTACCGCGGCCCGGGCGGGCTCGTCGCCCACGAGTGCATCCTCGACCTGCGGCCCATGACGAAGGCCACGGGCGTCACGGTCGACGACGTCGCCAAGCGGCTCATCGACCACGGGTTCCACGCCCCGACGATGTCGTTCCCCGTCGTCGGCACGCTCATGGTCGAACCGACCGAGAGCGAGGACCTCGCCGAACTCGACCGGTTCTGCGACGCGATGCTCGCCATCGCGGCCGAGGTGCAGGAGATCGCCGACGGCCGCTGGGCGGTGGAGGACTCCCCGCTGCGGCACGCCCCGCACACGGCGGCGTCCCTCGTCGGGGAGTGGGACCACCCGTACTCGCGGGCCGAAGCGGTCTACCCGGCGGGGATGGACCCGCGCACCAAGTACTGGCCGCCGGTGCGCCGCATCGACGGTGCGGCGGGAGACCGCAACCTCGTCTGCTCGTGCCCGCCGCTGTCGGAGTACTGACGGGTGCGTAGGATCCCCGCCAGGGGGTGATCACCGTGGAGTTCCTGGACGCCGTGCTCGACCGCAGCTGGTTGCTGTGGATCGCGGCCGCGCTCGTCCTGGGAATCTTGGAGATCACCGCGATCGACCTGGTCTTCGCCATGCTCGCCGGCGGCGCCCTCGCGGGCGCCGCCGCCGATGCACTGGGGCTGGGTTTCGTCGGGCAGGTGCTCGTGGCGGCCGTCGTCGCCGCCCTGCTCATCGGGACCATCCGCCCCGTCCTGCTGCGACGGTTGCGGATGCCGCCGGTCGGCACCACGAACGCGGCCGCGCTCGTCGGGCGACCCGCGCTCGTGCTCGCCGACGTCACGGTCCGCGGCGGGCAGGTCAAGCTCGCCGGTGAGACGTGGTCGGCGCGGTCGGCCGGTCCGGCGTTCGCGGCGGGTGACGACGTGGTGGTCACCGCGGTCGACGGCGCGACGGCCGTCGTCGGACCCCTGCCCGCAACCCCGCCGCCGACGGCGGTCCCGGGGGAACCCTGATGGACCGAGAGGCACGCTGATGGACAACGTCGTGACCCTGATCGTCCTGCTGCTCGTCATCCTGTTCGCGGTGACGGTCATCATCCGGACGATCCGGATCGTCCCGCAGGCCACGGCCGTCATCGTCGAACGCCTCGGTCGCTACTCACGGACGCTGGACGCCGGGCTGCACTTCCTCGTGCCGTTCATCGACAAGGTCCGCGCGAACGTCGACCTGCGCGAACAGGTCGTCTCCTTCCCGCCGCAGCCGGTCATCACCTCCGACAACCTCGTCGTGAGCATCGACACGGTCATCTACTACCAGCCGACCGACCCGAAGTCGGCGACGTACGAGATCGCGAACTACATCCAGGGCATCGAGCAGCTCACGGTCACGACGCTGCGCAACGTCATCGGGTCGCTCGACCTCGAGCAGACCCTCACGAGCCGCGACCAGATCAACGGCCAGCTGCGCGGGGTCCTCGACGAGGCGACCGGACGCTGGGGGATCCGCGTGAACCGCGTGGAGCTCAAGGCGATCGACCCGCCAGCGAGCGTCCAGGACTCCATGGAGAAGCAGATGCGCGCCGAACGCGACCGGCGCGCCGCGATCCTCAACGCCGAGGGGTCCAAGCAGTCGCAGATCCTCACCGCGGAGGGCGAGAAGCAGTCCTCGATCCTGCGGGCCGAGGGGCAGGCGCAGGCCGCGATCCTGCGCTCGCAGGGTGAGGCGAAGGCCATCACCCAGGTGTTCGACGCCATCCACCGCGGCGACCCGGACCCGAAGCTGCTGGCCTACCAGTACCTGCAGACGCTGCCGCAGATCGCCCGCGGCGACGCGAACAAGGTGTGGATCGTCCCGAGCGAGCTCAACGACGCTCTCAAGGGTTTCGGATCGATGTTCTCCGCGCACGGTGGCCCCGACGCCGCCGCGCCCCGCCGCCGCGAGACCCCGGACGGCGACTCCGCCCACGACGCTGCCCACGACGCCGGTCTGCCCGACGTCGTCCTGGAGGACCCGGCCGAGGCGCTCAAGCGCGCCCGCGAGGAGGCCGCCGGTGCTGCGCGGGACGCCGAGGGCGCGACCCGCCTCAGCAAGGACGACTAGCCGCCGCGTACGGGATGTCTGCACGCCGACTCCTGTTGGGCCCCGGGAACCCCGTTCCCGGGGCCGGCCTGCAGACATCCCGTACGGGCGCCGACCAGGACTCCTCCGTTGGCGACACCCGTCAGGGACTCAGCAGGTGCCGGTGGGTCTCGCTCCACCGGACCCGCTCGGCCAGTTCCTCGAGGTGGCCGTCGCGCACCCACGTCACCTGGGGCTCGACGCCGCGGCCCGCCAGGTGGCGGACCCGGTCCACCGTGGCCCTCTGCCGGGCGACGACGGCGTCGACCAGGTCCTCCGTCCCCGTCCAGCCGTAGGCGGCCAGGAACACCCGGATCCGGTGCGGCCGGTCGGGCCTCGCCGTGAAACCCCGCCACCGCAGGGCTTCCGCGTCGCTGCGGAACGGGGCCAGTTGCTCCAGCGCGTACGCCACGTCGTCGAGGACCGGTCCCAGGTGGGCGAGGTCCCAGTCGAGCAGACCGACAGCCTCCCCGCCCCGCCAGACGACGTTCCACGGCCCGGGGTCGCCGTGGCAGACGACCTCGGCGGGTTCCACCGTCGGGGTCGCCCACTCCGCCTCCGGCCCGGGCACGTGGTCGCGGCTCGCGTCGTGCACGCGCCGCAGCAACCGGGCAAAGGACGCAAGTCCCACGTCGGTGGCCTGCGCCGGCCAGCAGTCGGCCCCCGCGGCCCCCGGCAGGAACGACACCACCTCGACCGAGCCGTCCACCGCGACGGGCCGTGGCACGCTCCCAGGCAGCCGCCCACCCAGGTGCACCAGGAGACGGTGCACGGTCGGTGTCCAGGTCTGGGCGGGGCGGCGCACGAGGCCGTCGACGACCTCGACCCGGTCCGACCCCGTCACCCCGCCAGAGTGGCGCACCCTGCTGCACCGCGCGCGGCACGCGGCGCGGTCCGCCGGTACCACCGCGACCACACGGCGACGGCGGTGCCGACCTCCACGGCGTCGCCCCCGACGAACAGCAGCTCCGCGGCGGGCCCGGCGCCGGCCGCGAACCAGAGCTTGGCCGTGACCCCGTGGACGGCGGCGACGACGAGGAGGGCGAGCGTGCTCGTGACGGTCCCCGGTCGTCCCCGCACGGGGTCGGGACCCGCGACGACCGTCGCGAACAGCCAGCTCGCGAGGGACATGTGGACCATGAGCGGCCCGTGCAGCGCGTGCGGGACGGGCGCCAGGTAGAACAGCGGGGCGCCGGAGGCCGCGAGGACCGTCGCGACGGGCCACCACGTGACGGTGCGCGCCCACCGGCCGTGCAGCACCCGCACGAGGAGCCGCCGCGGCCGGGAGGGGAGCACCCGCAGAGCGAGGGCGACCGGGCCGGACAGCGCGAGGAGCACCGGTGCGGCCATCGTGGCCACCAGGTGCCGCACGGTCTCGGCGACGCGGGGGTCACCGGTCTCCGGCCACAGGGCCGCCACGGCCAGGAGCGCACCCGCCGCGAGGGCCGCGGTGCTGCGGGTGAGGGGCCAGGCGTCGCCGCGCCGGTGCAGGACGTGCTCGGCGGACAGGTGCACCGCCGGCAGGACGACCGCGGGGACGAGGAGCGCGGTCCAGGTCACGCGCGGCGCCGCCGCCGCAGGACCAGTAGGAGGACGCCGGCGAGCACCCCCAGCGCCCCGGTCAGGTTCCACACCAGGTCGTAGGGCCACAGCTCCACGCCGTACCGGACCTGGTGCAGCCCGAACACCTCGTGCTGCACCAGCCCGTCGTACAGCTGGAAACCGCCCCACCCCAGCAGGACGCCGGCCGCCACCCGCCGGCCCACGAGCGCGTGCCGCCGCTGCAGGTCCGCGACGACGAACAACCCCGCCACGGTCGCCAGCCAGCTGCCCGCGTGGAACCAGCCGTCGGACACCAGCCCCGCCGTGCTCGTCGACCGGTCGTAGAAGTGGTGCCAGTGCAGCAGCTGGTGGAACACCACCTCGTCGAGGAACCCCGCGAACCCCACCCCGCAGAGCAGACCCGCCACCAGCGACCGGGCGCGCACGTCAACCGGCGAGGACGTCGCGGACGGCGGTGCGGCGCAACCGCTCCAGGACCTCGACCTGCCGTTCGGCGCGCTCGAGGAGGACGTCCAGGGCCTCGAGATCGAGCCGGGAGCCGAGCGGGCCGCCGGCGCCGGCCAGCTCCCGCAGGCTGCGCCAGCCGGCGGCCTTGCCCTCCACCCCCAGGAGCAGCCCCTCCAGCTCGACCACGGTGCGCAGCGGCGACCGCCGCACGAGACGACCGTTGGGCTTGAGGGCTCCCACCGCCTCCGCGACGCGGGCGGCCACCTGCAGGTGGCGCCGCCGCGGCACGCCGAGGACCCGCATCCACCGCAGCAGCTCGCGCCGGTCCTCGACGACCCCGGCGTGCAGCACCGCGAGGGCCCGGCCGGTCTCCGTCCCCGCGTGCGCCCGCGCGGCCCGGGCCAGCCGGGCCAGGCCGGCGCTCGCACCGGCCAGGTGGTCGCCGAGGTAGACGGTCAGCAGGTCGTGCGGGGCGAGTTCGTCCACACGGGGCGACTACCCGGGCCCGGAGCGGGTAACCCCCCGGGGTGGACAGCCCCCGCCTCGCGCTCACCTTCATCGGCACCGCCACCGTCCTGCTGCGGTGGGGGCCGCTGACGCTGCTCACCGACCCGAACTTCCTGCACGCCGGCCAGTACGCGTACCTGGGAAAGGGCATGGTGTCGCGGCGGCGGACCGAGCCGGCGCTCGCGGTCGAGGACCTCCCGCCGCTGAGCGGGATCGTGCTGTCGCACCTGCACGGTGACCACTTCGACCGGGTCGCCCGCCGGGGGCTGGACGCGTCCGTCCCCGTCCTGACGACCCCGCACGCCCGCACCCGCCTCGAACGCCGGTACGGCTTCGAGGACGTGCACGGGCTCGGGACGTGGGGGGAGCACGTCCTCGTGGCCGGCGGGCAGCAGGTGAGGGTCACCGCCGTCCCGGGCCGGCACGCCCGCGGCCCGCTGCAGGTGCTGCTCCCACCCGTCATGGGCAGCGTGCTGGAGTTCGGGGCCGTCGGCGGGCCCGTGCAGCGCCGCGTCTACGTCTCGGGGGACACCCTCCTCGTCCCCGAGCTGCGCGAGCTGCCGCGACGCTTCCCCGACCTGCACCTCGCCGTGCTGCACCTGGGCGGGACGACGTTGCCGCCCGGGTCGCCGCGGGGCCTGGTCGTCACGATGGACGGGGTGGCCGGGGCCGACCTCGTGGAGCTCGTCCGGCCGGTCGCGGCGGTCCCCGTCCACCACGACGACTACGGGGTCTTCCGTTCGCCCCGGTCCGACTTCACCGGCGAGATGGCCCGACGAGGCCTCGGGTCGGTCGTGCGGTGCGTCGAGCCGGGCGAGACCGCCTGGTTCTGACACCCGTTCCGAGGTGCCGACGGGGCCGGCGCTCGTCAGAGTGAGGTCGTGCCGACCCCTGACGAGCCGACGCCGCTGCCGGAACGGTCCCCGGACACCCGGCGCTGGCTGTTCGCCGACCAGCTCGGTCCGCACTTCCTCGACGCCCCGCGCCAGCCGGTGCTGCTGGTGGAGTCCGTGGACGTCTTCCGCCGCGGCCGCTTCCACCGCCGCAAGGCGCACCTCATCCTGTCCGCCCTGCGGCACCGGGCCGCCGAGCTGGGGGACCAGGCCGTGTTCGTCCGCGCGCGCACCTACCGCGAGGGCCTGGCCGAGGTGGGGGAACCCGTCAGCGTGTGCGACCCCACCTCCTACGTCGCTCGGCGCTTCGTCCGTCGCCTCGACGACGTCGAGGTCCTCGCCTCCCGCGGTTTCGTCGTCTCCGAGGGCCAGTTCGCGCACTGGGCGGAGCAGCGCGGCGACAAGCGCCTGCTGATGGAGGACTTCTACCGCGACGTCCGCCGTCACCACGGCCTGCTGATGGACGGCGAGAAGCCCGTCGGCGGGACCTGGAACTTCGACCACGACAACCGCGAGGGCCCGCCCAAGAAGCGGACCGCGCTCGACGTCCGCGAACCCTGGTGGCCGACCGAGGACGAGATCGACGAGGAGGTCCGCGCCGACCTCGACCGCTGGGAACGGGACGAGGGCGTGGACTTCACCGGCGTCGACGGACCCCGGCGGTTCGCCGTGACGCGCCGCGAGGCGCTCAGCGGGCTGCGGCGCTTCCTCACCGACCGGCTCGAGCAGTTCGGCGTCTACGAGGACGCGATGATGGCGCAGGACCCGTGGATGTCGCACTCGCTGCTGTCGGCCCCCATGAACCTCGGACTGCTCGACCCCGTCGAGGTCGCTCGCAAGGCCGAGGAGCACGGCCGCGAGAACGACGTCCGGCTCGCCTCGGTCGAGGGTTTCGTCCGGCAGGTCGTCGGCTGGCGCTCCTACACCTGGCACCTGTACTGGCACCTGGGTGAGGACTACAAGCGCCGCAACGCGTTGGGCGCCAGGACCGAGCTCCCGCAGTGGTTCGCCGACCTCGACGCGGACGCGGTCGAGGCGAACTGCCTGCACCACGTGCTCGCCGGTGTCCGCGACGAGGGGTGGGTGCACCACATCCCGCGGCTCATGGTGCTGGGGAACTGGGGCCTGCAGCGGGGCTACCACCCGGCCGACCTCGCGGACTGGTTCTGGCGCAACTTCGTCGACGGCTACGACTGGGTCATGACGACGAACGTGGTCGGCATGTCCCAGCACGCCGACCACGGTGTGCTGGCCACGAAGCCCTACGCCTCCGGCGGCGCGTACATCGACAGGATGAGCGACTTCTGCGGGGGCTGTCGCTACGATCCCAAGGTGCGGGTCGGCGAGGACGCCTGCCCGTTCACCGCCGGCTACTGGAACTTCCTGGCGGGGCACCGCGAACAGCTCGAGGGGAACCGGCGGATGACGCAGGCCCTGCGCGGCCTGGACCGGCTGCGCGACCTCGACGGCGTGCTGCACCAGGAGGCCGAGAGAGGGAGTGGTCCACCGTGACCGACCGTGCTGACCAGGCCGAACGGACCGACCGGGTGGCGGAACTGCTCGCCGGCACGTCCTACGTCCTGCTGACGACGTTCCGCAAGGACGGCCGCCTGGTGCCGACCCCCGTGTGGGCGGCCCCGCTGGGCGACGGCCGGCTCGTGCTCGTGACCCAGGACGGCACCGGCAAGGTCAAGCGCATCCGGCGCGAGCCGCACGTCCTGCTGGCCCCGTGCAGCCGGCGCGGCAAACCGCACGGCCGGCCGGTCGACGGGACCGCCGAGGTCCTGCCCGACGACCGGCTGCCGGAGGTCGAACGGGTCCTGGCCGACAAGTACGGCGTGCAGTTCCAGCTCTTCGGCAAGGTCGAGTCCCTCCTGCAGCGCCGGGGCCGGATGACGGGCCGTCGTGTCGCGGTGGCGCTCACCGTCACCGGCTGACGGCCCGCAGCCCCCGTCAGCCGGCGCGCAGGTCCAGCTCGAAGCAGACGTCCTCGCCCAGCAGGTGCCGACGGGCGGGGGGACGCAGGCAGTCCCGCAGCGGCTCGACGTCGGGCAGGGCCAGCCCCCGCCGGCCGCCGCGGCCGACCACGAGCGGGGCGACGGTGAGGAAGAGCCGGTCGACGAGACCGGCGTCGACCCACCGGCTGACCGTGGCGCCGCCGCCTTCGACGAGCACCCGCCGCAGCCCCCGTGCGCGCAGCAGGGCGAGCACGGCGGACGGGTCCCGCGCGACGTCACCGCGCACGTGCACCGTCGCCGGGTCGGCCAGGACGGCACGGTCGCGCAGGCTGTCCCGCGGGTCCAGCACGACGCGGACGGGGTTGGGCCCGCTCACGGCCCGCACGGTCAGCTGCGGGTCGTCCGCGTCGACCGTCCCGGGCCCCACGACGACCGCGTCGACGAGGGCGCGCAACCGGTGCAGGTGCTCCCGGTCGGCGTCCCCGGTGACGAAGGCGGAGTCGCCCGACGCCGTCGCGATGCAGCCGTCCAGGCTCTGGCCGAGCTGGGCGACGACCCCGCGACGACCCGCCAGCAGCAGCGGCGCGTAGCGGTCCACGAGCTCACCACCCGCCCGGGCGTGCAGGCCCGCGGCGACCAGCACGGGGTCCTCCTCGCGCGCCAGCTCCAGCAGCGCGGCCCAGTCGTCCAGGCCCCCCTTCGACCCGGCCGCCCCCGCGGGCGGTCGCGCGTCGACGGTCACCGCTCAGCCCACCCCGGGCAGGCGGTGCCCCATCCGGTCGCGCTTGGTGCGCAGGTAGCGCAGGTTGTCGCTCGTGGGCGCGACGGGCAGGTCCCGCCGGCGGACGACCGGGACGCCGTGCGCCTCCAGCGCCTCGACCTTCACCGGGTTGTGCGTCATGAGCTCGACGTCGCGCACCCCGAGGTCGCGCAGGACGGCGGCCGCGCCGGTGTAGTCGCGGGCGTCGACGGGCAGCCCCAGGTCGAGGTTGGCCTCGACGGTGTCCCGTCCCTGCTCCTGCAGGGCGTACGCGGCGATCTTCTCCGCCAGGCCGATGCCCCGGCCCTCCTGCCCGCGCAGGTACAGGACGATGCCGCGACCCTGCGCCGTGATGGCCTCCAGGGCGGCGTGCAGCTGCGGACCGCAGTCGCAGCGCAACGAGCCCAGCACGTCGCCGGTCATGCACTCGGAGTGCATGCGGACGAGGACCTCGTGCCCGTCGCCGACCTCCCCGGTGACGAGGGCGAGGTGCTCGGCCCCGTCCGCCTGGCGGTAGGCCACCGCGCGGAAGGTGCCCGACGTGGTCGGCAACGTCGCCTCGCCGACCCGGACCACCGGCAACGACGGGTGGTGCCCCAGCAGCTCGCTGTTCGACTCCTGGAGATCTGTCACGTGCGTTCCCTCCGTCAGGTCGCGGTCGCGACCCTCACCTGGCGCTTCACCCGCGCCAGCATCCCGGTCATGCCGCGCATCCTGAGCGGGCTGACCGCCTGGTCCAGACCCAGCCGGTGGCACACGTCACCCGGAAGGTCCAGCACGACCTGCGCAGGCAGGCCCTCGAGACCCTCCTGCAGCACCCCGGCGAAACCCCGCGTCGTCGGTGCTTCCGGCGGCGCGGAGACGTGCAGGTGCACGGGGGAGTCGCCGTCCTGGCCGTCGACCTCGACGGAGATGAAGACGGGCGACTGGCACTCGTCGACGCGCTCCATCTTCTCGAGGTGCCCCTCGAACTCGGCCGGCAGGGGTCGCAGACCCTGGCTGAACTCCAGCAGGAGCTGCAGCCGCTCGCGGTCCGGCAGGGCCTGGAAGTCCTCGACGATCTCCGCCATCGACGCGGGCAGCCCGGCGGTCGGGGCGGAGTCGAGGTCGTCGGGAGCGCTGCTCACGCGGACGTCCCGACGGAACCCTTCTCGGGCCCCTTCGCGATCGGCGCGCGCACGGCGTTGCCCCACTCCGTCCAGGAACCGTCGTAGTTGCGGACCTGGCCGAAACCGAGCAGCTGGGACAGGACGAACCACGTGTGGCTCGAGCGTTCCCCGATGCGGCAGTAGGCGATCACGTCGTCGTCCGGCGCCAGGCCCTTCTCGCCCTGGTAGATGGCCTCCAGGTCCTCGCGCGACTTGAACGTCCCGTCCTCCGCGGCCGCGCGGGCCCACGGGACGCTGTCGGCGCCCGGGATGTGACCCCCGCGGACGGTCCCCTCCTCGGGGTAGTCGGGCATGTGGGTGCGCTCGCCCGTGTACTCCTGCGGGGAGCGAACGTCGACGAGCTTGCCGCCACCGGGGGCCTGCACGTGGGCGAGGACGTCCTCCTTGAACGCGCGGATCCCGGCGTCCTCGCGCTCGATCACCGGGTAGTCGGTCGTGGGGCGCTGCGGCGCCTCCGTCGTCGTCTCGCGGCCCTCGGCGATCCACTTGGCGCGACCGCCGTCGAGCAGGCGCACGTCGGGGTGGCCGAACAGCGTGAACACCCACAGGGCGTACGCGGCCCACCAGTTGTTCTTGTCGCCGTAGACCACGACGGTGTCGTCGCGGGAGATGCCCTTGGCCGCCATGAGCCGGGCGAACCCCTCACCGTCGACGTAGTCGCGCGTCACGGAGTCGTTCAGCTCGGTGTGCCAGTCGACCTTCACCGAGCCGGGGATGTGGCCCGTGTCCCACAGCAGGACGTCCTCGTCGCTCTCGACGACCACGAGGCCGTCCTCGCCCAGGTGCTCGGCCAGCCAGGCCGTCGTCACGAGCTTCTCCGGGTGCGCGTAGGCGGCGAGCTTGGCGTCGGTGTCCAGCGGCGTGCTCACGGTCGGTCCTCCAGCGGGTCGGCGGGCAGTGGCGGTCCGGGCCACCGCAGCTCCCCGTTCAACCGAGGAGGCGCGGTCTTCGTTCCCGCCAGCGCCGTGATCCTGCCAGACCTGCCGGGCGCCGCCGGCGCGTGTTCACTACGCTGGCCGGTCGTGACCGGTTCCCCCTCGCGGCCCGACGCCGGACTGGACTCCCTCGCCGACCGCAACCCCCGGGTGCCGCCCGAACAGCTGGTCGCCGAGCTGGTGCCGCCGCCGCGCTTCGCCGACGTGCGCTTCTCCACCTACGTGCCCTCCCCGGAGCACCCGTCGCAGGCCGAGGCCGTCGCGGGGATGTCCGCGTTCGGGGAGGCCGTGGTGCGCGGGGACTCCGGGCGCAAGGGGCTGTTCCGCCGCCGCAGCGTCCCGTCCGGCCCGCCCGGCATCTACCTCGACGGCGGCTTCGGCGTCGGCAAGACCCACCTGCTGTCCTCGCTCTACCACCAGGTCGTCACCGAGGGCGGCCGGACGGCGGCCTACGGCACCTTCGTGGAGTACACGAACCTCGTCGGGGCGCTCGGGTTCCTGCCGGCCGTCGAGGCGCTCGCACCCCACCACCTCGTCTGCATCGACGAGTTCGAGCTCGACGACCCCGGCGACACGGTGCTCATGTCCCGCCTCATGCGTGAGCTCGTCGACCGCGGGGTCCGGCTGGCCGCCACGTCCAACACGCTGCCCGGGGCGCTGGGCGAGGGCCGCTTCGCCGCGCAGGACTTCCAGCGCGAGATCCAGGCGCTCGCGGGTCAGTTCGCCGTCCAGCGCGTGGACGGGGAGGACTACCGCCACCGCGGGCTGCCCGCCGCCCCGGCACCCTTGTCGGACGAGGACGTGCGCCGCGTCGCGGCCGGCCGGGAGGGGGCGACGTTCGACACGTTCTCGCGCGTCCTGTCCCACCTCGCCGACGTCCACCCCAGCCGGTACGGCGCGATGGTCGGCTCGACGTCCGCGGTGTGCCTGCAGGGCGTCGGAACCGTGAGCGACCAGATGGTCGGGTTGCGGCTCGTGGTCCTGGCCGACCGCCTCTACGACCGGGACATCCCCGTCGTCGCCTCCGGCGTGCCGTTCGACGGTGTCTTCACCGAGGAGCTCCTCGGCGGCGGCTACCGCAAGAAGTACCTGCGTGCCGTCTCGCGGTTGTCGGCCCTGGCCCGCGACGGGGCCGCGCTCGCGGGCTGACCCGCAGCTCCGTCAGACGGGTTCGTGGGACGCACGCCGCGGGCCGGCCGAACGGTTCGTGGCCCGCCACCAGACGAGGGCCGCGATCCAGACGGCGAGGAACAGGCCGGCGACGGCGTAGCCGACGTACTCGGTGTCCAGGTTCGAGACCCAGGTCGTCACGGCGTCGCCGAGCCCGAGTTCCTCGTGCAGGACGGACGTCAGCTGCACGGTGCCGATGCCGAGCGCCACGGCGACCGAGACTCCCGTCACGACACCGTTGTAGGCCAACCGCCGCAACGGGTTCGCCAGCGCCCAGTCGTAGGCGAGGTTCATGAAGGCGCCGTCGAGGGTGTCGAACAGGCTCATGCCGGCGGTGAAGAGCACGGGCAGCACGAGGACCGCGTACCAGGGCAGGGTCACGGCCGCGGTCCCCGCGAGGACCAGGAGGGCGACCTCGGTGGCCGTGTCGAACCCGAGCCCCATGAGCAGACCCGCGGGGTAGATCTGCCGCGGGGAGCGGATCTTGGAGGTGAACCGGCGCAGCACCCGCGCCAGGGCGCCGTCCAGGGCGAGGCGCTGCTGCAGGGCGGCGTCGTCCAGCTCGCCGCGCCGGCGCCGCCGCGCCGTCCGCAGGATGCCGGCGAGGGACACGAGGTTCACCAGGCCGATCACCCACAGGAAGACCCCGGCGGCCGAGGTCCCGAACACCCCGAGCGCGTCGTGCGCCCCGGACCCGTCAGTCACGAGCGAGGAGGCGAACCGGGCCCCGGTGGCGACGACGACCGCCATCGCGAACACGACGGTCGAGTGGCCCAGGGAGAACCAGAACCCCACCGACAGCGGTCGCTGCCCGTCGCCGGTGAGCTTGCGCGTCGTGCCGTCGATGACGGCGATGTGGTCGGCGTCGAAGGCGTGCCGGACGCCGAAGACGTACGCCGTCAGACCGAGCCCCCAGCCGAACACCTGCTGGCCCACCGAGTAGCCGTGCGGGACGACGAAGAGGCCGAGCACGCCCCACCCCACGACGTGGAGCGCCAGGACGACGCCGAGGAGGCGCAGCAGTCTGCGCGAGTCGTCGCGGGTCCAGCGCACGTCGAGGGCTCCAGCCTGTTGCGGGTCACTTGCAACAGCTGAGACTAGACCCCGACTAGTCCCACTCGGTCGGGAGCGTGGGATCGCGGTGGTGGGCGAGCAGACGTTCGAGCTCCCAGCGGTTGATCCGGCGTCCGGACAGCTCCGGCAGCTCGTCCAGCCCGAACCAGCCGACCTCGAGGGTCTCCAGCTCGCTCGGCGGTACCCGCTCGCCCGTGACCCGGCACAGGAAGTACAGGTGGAAGACGCTGACCGGCATGGGCGGCTGCTTGCCGCGGGCGTCGCGCTCCCACACGCCGACGACCTTCACGGCCTCGACGGGCCAGCCGGTCTCCTCGAGCACCTCGCGCTCGGCGGCCGGCCCCGGCCGGTCACCGGGATCGGCCCAGCCGCCGGGCAACGACCAGAGCCCGTCGGAGCGCTCCCTCAGGAGCAGGAAGCGCTCCTGTTCGTCCAGCACGCCGGCGCGCACGTCGACCTTCGGCGTCGCGTACCCGGTGTCGGCGTCCAGCACGGCCCGCAGGACCTCCCGCGGGGACGTCGAGACGGCGGCGAGCAGGTCGGCGGCCAGCTCGGTGAGCTCCCGGTAGCGAGCGGCGTCGTAGTCCTTGGCCGCGTCCCCGACGGCGTAGGTCAGCCCGTCCTGGGCCAGTGCTGCGATGCGCACCGCCGCCGCGCGTACCAGGTCGGACGGTTCGCTCACGCCACGCGGACCACGACGACACCCTCGGACGGCGTCCGGACGCCCTCGCCGAGCAGCTCAGGCTCCGCGCCCTCCGTCCACGCAGCGACCACCTCGACCGGCGTGCCCTCGACGTCGACGTCCGCCCCGCCGCCCAGCGTCACGACGACCCGGTGGTCACCGCGGTGCAGGACGAGGGCGTTGCCCTGCACGTCGACGCGCACCTGCCGGAGGTCGGCGTCGGCGAGGGCCGGGACGGAGCGCCGCAGACCCGTCAGCGTCCGGTACCAGGAGAGCATGCGGGCGTGCCCGTCACGGTCGACCTCGTCCCAGCGGAGCACGGAGGCCTCGCGGGTGGCGGGGTCCTGCGGGTCGGGCACGTCCTCGGCGTCCCAGCCGTGCTGACCGAACTCCCCGCGGCGCCCCTCGCTGACCGCCTTGCCCAGTTCGGGGTCGGGGAAGCTCGTGAAGAACTGCCACTTCGTCGAGGCGTTCCACTCCTCGCCCATGAACACCATCGGGGTGAACGGGCCGAGCAGGTACAGGGCGGCGCCGGCGGCCTGGCGGGCGGGGGAGAGCAGGTGCCCGATGCGGTCGCCGACCGCGCGGTTGCCGACCTGGTCGTGCGTCTGCAGGTACCCCAGGAACGCGGTGCCCGGCACGGCGGCGCGGTCGACCTTCTTCCCCCACTCCTTCCCGCGGAAGGTGGAGAACCGCTCGGCGTGGAAGAACGCCTCCTCGAAGGTGGTGGCGACGACCTCGGGGTCGCCGAAGTCGGCGTAGTAGCCCTGCCGCTCACCCGTCAGCCAGGCGTGCAGCGCGTGGTGGACGTCGTCGTCCCACTGGGCGGTCATGCCGCGCCCGCCCTGAGCGGTGGGAGTCACCATGACGGCGTCGTTGAGGTCGGACTCGGCGACCAGGCCGAGGGGCCGGCCGAGCTGCGCGGACAGTTCCGCGGTCTCGTCGGCGAGCTGCTGCAGGACGTGCCGGTCGGAGTCGTCGACGAGGGCGTGGACCGCGTCCAGGCGCAGCGCGTCGACGTGGAAGTCGCGGAACCAGCGCAGGGCGTTGTCGCAGATCCAGCGGCGCACCTCGACCGACCCGGTGTCGTCGAGGTTCACCGCGGCGCCCCAGGGCGTGTCGTGCTTGTCGGTGAAGTACGGGCCGAACTCCCCGAGGTAGTTCCCGCTCGGCCCGAGGTGGTTGTAGACGCAGTCGAGCGCCACGGCGAGACCCCGTGCGTGGCAGGCGTCCACGAAGGCCGCGAAACCGTCGGGACCGCCGTACTCGTGCTGGACGGCGTACGGGGCGACGCCGTCGTACCCCCAGTTCCACGGCCCGTCCCACGCCGAGACGGGCAGGACCTCGACGACGTCGACACCGAGGTCGACGAGGTGGTCCAGGTGCCCGACGGCCGCGGCGAAGGTCCCCCCGGGGGTGAACGTCCCCACGTGCAGTTCGTAGAACACGGCCCCGTGCACGTCCCGGCCGGCCCAGTCCTGGTCGGTCCAGGTGAACGTCGAGGGGTCCACCACCGCACTCGCCGCGTGGACGCCCCCGGGCTGCCACCCCGTGCGCGGGTCGGGACGTTCCTCGCCGCCGTCGAGCCGGAACGCGTACCGCGCTCCGTGGGCCGCGTCGGCCTCGGCCGACCACCAGCCCTCCCGGGGAGAGCCGGTCGGCTGCAGCGCCACCGCCGTCCCGTCGAGGACGAGTTCCACCTCACGCGCACGCGGCGCCCACACTCCGAACTGCATGGCCACAGCCTGTCCGAAGTGCGGGCGCCCGGCGACCGGAGGGTTCGTCAGCCGGCGCGCACCAGCAGCGCCACCGGCAGGTCGGACAGGAGGTCGGCGATGCGCACCGCACCACCCTCGACGACGGCGTCGCCCGCCAGGACGTTGCGCCAGCGTCCCTCGGGCAGCGTCAGCGTGTGCTCGCCCCAGCCCCCGTTGCGCTGCAACGACACCGGCAACCGGGTCGCGACGGCGACGACCTCGGGTGCGTCCGCCGCGCCCCGTGCGAACGCCAGGGCGTTCCCGCTGGACGTCGGCACCGCGGAGTAGTCCCCGCCCGCGAACGCCGCGGGGTGGTCCCGTCGGGCCCGCAGCGCACGCGAGACCACGAGCAGCTTCTCGTCGTCCAGGTCCGCCGGTGCCGAACCGTCGTCGAGCGCCCGCAGGCGCCGCCGCCGGTCGGCGTAGTCGACGGGCCGGCGGTTGTCG